>BTVE01000180.1:0-1739 GCA_045862915.1 Acidimicrobiia bacterium | reverse complement strand
CCCGACGTCTTTTTCACAGACCCGCCGCGCGCTTCGATGAACCGCGCGGCAGGCGCCGCGTACAGCGCGTCGAGCGGCACGGTGGGGACGCCGAGGGCGGCGGCCTCGGCGTCCCCACCAAACAGCTCGCCGAGCACGCGCACGAACGGCCGCGCCGCGGCCGTGTCGGGCGACTGGTTCAGCGCCGCCAGCGCGAGTGGCGTCCACAGCCACTCGCGAATGGCGGCCCCCTGGCCCAGCGAGGCGAGCCACTGCGACGCGGTCAGGTGCGCGGGCACGGCGTCGGCCACCGACGCCGCGCCCCGCGCACGCACCGACTGCAGGAACTCGCCCAGCCGGAGCACCGACCACCGGCCCCCCATCGGCAGCGCCTGCCACGAGAAGATCCCCGCCAGCAGGTGCCACGGCGCCGGCAGTGAAGGACACGTCAACGCGAACTGGCGTCCAAGGCGGTCCGCCATGACCAGTGACAGATTTGGATCGAGCGGTGCGAGATGGGCGGTGCCAATCGTCCTGAGAAACGCATACGTCTCGCGATAACAGCCGAACAACGCGTGTTGTCCGTTGTCGATGCGCTCGCCCGTCACCTTGTCGGTGAACGCCGTGGCGCGTCCACCCAGACGCGGTGCGCGCTCGAGGACCTCGACGCGCAGCCCGTGGTCGGCCAGTCGCACCGCCGCGGACAGCCCGGCAAAGCCCGCGCCGATGACGATTACGTCCGGCGCAGCCGCCACCATGTCCTGGCCGCGATGAGCGCCTGCGCGGGTCGTTCAACACGGACGAGACGCGAGAACACGTCGTAATCCGCCCGTTCGATCCGCTGCAGCAACTCGAAATACACCCCGTGCATGATCTCGGCCGCGAGAAACCGCCGCGCATCACGCTCGGGCAATGAGGCAGATGCACGCGCAAAGTACTCACGCGCCCGCTGCGCGTGCCGTTCAAGCGCCGCACGCACCTGCGGCGACTGCACGCCTCCGCCCGACTGCTCAACTTCCCGGCGCACATCTTCCTCACTGCACCCGGCCGCAGCCAGATCCGCCACTGGGAGGTACATCCGCCCGCGACGGTAGTCCACCGCGACATCGCGCAGGATGTTCGTCAGCTGAAGCGCAACGCCAAGGTCAGTCGCGTAGGTCACGGTGCGAACGTCGGTATAACCAAAGATCTCCGCACACATCAAACCGACCGACGAAGCCACGCGGTGGCAATACGGCTCGAGCTGGTCAAACGTGCGGAACCGCATCGGCTCGACATCCATGGCCACGCCGTCGATCAGCGCCTCGAACTGTCCGACCCGGTACTCGACGAGGTGTGCCCGCCGTCACTGTTCGTCTGGGACGGGCCGACGGTCGAACAGGACGACGCCGAACCGTCGACAGACGAGCAGGAATACCGGCATCGGATGGCAGAGCTCGCAATGATGCCTCCGACAGTCGTCGGATGGATTCCCTCGCAGACGAGCGTCTCGCCCACCGACGGTGATCCGGCGACGGGTGCGCTCGACGTCATAGCCTCCGCGCGCTACGAGCAGTTCCTGATCCGGCACTGGCTCACCGCTCACTGCGAACCCGCACCATCCGAGCGCACCGCGCAACGGCTCACGCTCCTGCCGGTCCGAGGGCGCACGGAATCGGGGCCGTGGACACTGGAGCTGCGATCGTTCGAGCCTATGGCGGACGTCGACGTGGCTCAGGTCCTCGCCACGCTGGCATTGCCGGAGCCGCCGAACACGGCCG
>BTVE01000179.1:0-2425 GCA_045862915.1 Acidimicrobiia bacterium | reverse complement strand
CAAACGACCAGAAGATCTACGTGCTCAGCGCTCCGTTCCTGCGATCAGATGACGGAGGCAAGTCGTGGAAGGTGCTGAGCGCCCCGCACGGCGACTACCACGACATGTGGATCAATCCGCAGAATCCCGACAACTTCGTGGTGCTCAATGACGGCGGCGCCAGCATCACGTTTGATGGCGGCGCCAGCTGGAGCGCGCAGGACAACATGCCCACCGCGCAGTTCTACCGCATCAACGTCGACAACCAGTTCCCGTACCGGATCTACGGCGGTCAACAGGACAACTCATCCGTCTCGATCGCCAGTCGCGAGCTCGGCAGCGGCAGCATCACCCCGCGCAGCTGGGAAGCTTCAGCCGGCGGTGAAAGCGCTTTCCTCGCGTTTGATCCCGACAATCCACGTCTCGTGCTGGGCGGTAGTTATCAAGGCACCATCGAGGTCATCGACACGCAGGCGAGCGGCGGCACGAACATCATGGCGGCGCCCATTCAGTACTTGGGGATGGACGCCCGCGACATGAAGTACCGCTACAACTGGAACGCGCCGATCATCTGGAGCCGCCACGAGCCGAACACCTACTACCACGGCGCCCAGGTGCTGCTGAAGACACAGGATCTTGGCCGTTCGTGGAAGGAGGTCTCACCCGACCTCACCCGCAACGACAAGGACAAACAGGGTCAAGGCGGCGGACCGTTCACCAACGAAGCGGTTGGCGCCGAGAACTACGGCACACTCGCTTACATCGCCGAGTCGCCGCACGAAAAAGGCGTCATCTGGACCGGCAGCGACGATGGTCTGGTGCATGTGACACGTGACGGCGGCACCACATGGAAGAACGTGACACCGCAGGGGCTCGCCGAATGCCTCATCAACGCGATTGAGGTCTCCCCCTTCGACCGCGGCACGGCGTACATCGCGACCACCCGGTACAAGTTCAACGACCACACGCCGGGGCTGTACAAGACGACCGACTACGGCGCGACGTGGACACGTATCGATGCCGGCATCCCGCGCACGGCGTTCACACGCGTCGTCCGTGAAGACCAGGTGCGACGCGACCTGCTGTTTGCCGGCACCGAGCTTGGCGTCTTCATCTCGTGGAACGGCGGGCGCGACTGGCAGCCGTTCCAGCTCAATCTGCCCGTCACGCCAATCACCGACCTCCGTGTGCATCGTGACAACCTGATCGCGGCGACGTCCGGCCGGTCGTTCTGGATTCTCGACGACCTGCCGCTCATTCGGCAGTACCGCGCAGATGCGCCGGCGTTTTCTGTCTACGAGCCGGCATCGGCGTACCTGGCCAACGGCGGCAGCGCGCTGAATGGCTCGGATCCCGACTTCACCGGCGCGGATACCTTTGCCGGTGTCAATCCGGCCAACGGCATCGTCCTCTACTACCAGCTTCCGGAGTTGGAGAAGGACGAAGAGCTGACGCTCCGCGTCACCGACGCCGATGGCAGGCTTGTGCGGGCCTTCTCGTCGAAGAGCGTGGAGGGATTCAGGAAGTGGGACGGCGGCCCGAATGCCGAGCCGACCTTGCCGAAGAAGGCCGGCCTCAACCGCTTCGTGTGGAACATGCGGTACCCGACGGTACCGGGTGTGCCCGGTGTCTACATCGAGGGCAGCTACGCCGGGCACAAGGCCTCACCCGGACGGTACACATTTACGTTCGCTGCCGGCTCCCGCACGGCGACCACGCGCGCGGACATCCTGCCAAACCCGCTGTATCAAGTGACGCCGGCGCAATACCGCGAGTACCACGAGGTGATGTCGAGCATGGAACGCGACATCACGGCCATGCACGAGATGGTCAACCGGCTCCACGGCATGCGCGAGCAGATCGAGGGACTGCTCAAGACGCTCAAGGCTGACCAGAAATATGCTGCGGTCGCGCGTGACGCTGAGGCACTGGTCGAACGCCTGAAGGCCTGGGATGCCGACATGGTCTCGCGCCGATCACGCGCGTATGACGATGTGGAGAACTACGCGCAGAAGTTCACCGCGAACTACCTATTCATGATCAACGCGACGGAAAGTGACCTGCCGCGCGTCAACCAGGGCACACTCGACCGGCTTGAAGATCTCGGTGCGACCTGGAAGTCGCTGCGTTCCCGCGGTGAGGCCATGCTCACCGGCGACATTCCGTCGCTCAACAAGCGGCTCTGGGACCTCGGGCTGGGGGCGATTTGGAAGTAGTTCCGAGGTTCCGAGGTTCCGAAGTGCCGAGGTTCCGAAGTGCCGAAGTTCCGAAGTTCCGAAGTGCCGAAGTGCCGAAGTTCCGGGGTTAGGAGCTTGCTGAAAAACTCGGCCCCATCGTAGATCGACACGGGTGCGATCTCGTACTACCATCCGCGACATGCGTGGAGACGATCGCCAGCCGCAGTCGATGTTCAGCTACGTGTCGCCCGAGGCCCGCGTGCCCCAGG
>BTVE01000178.1:0-2699 GCA_045862915.1 Acidimicrobiia bacterium | reverse complement strand
GTGCCGTTGATCAGCGCGAGGCCCTCCTTGGGGCCGAGCGCGATCGGCGCCGGACGCGGCGCCGATCCCGGCAGCAACGCGCCTTCACCAATCAGCACCAGCGCCACGTGCGCGAGCGGCGCGAGGTCGCCGCTCGCGCCGACTGATCCCCGCGACGGCACATGCGGCAACACGCCCGTGTTGAGCATCGCCAGCAACGCCTCGAGTGTCTCGAGACGGATCCCCGAAAATCCCTTGGCCAGGACGTTGGCGCGCAGCAACATCACGGCGCGCACCTCGGCCGCCGACAACGGCTCGGCCACGCCCGCCGCATGACTGCGAATCAGGTTCACCTGCAATGCCGCCAACTGGTCGGGAGGAATGGCCACCTCGGCCAGAGCGCCAAAGCCGGTGTTGATGCCGTACACGGCCGTCGGCAGCGCCGCGTGCGCGTCCACCACGGCGCGCGAGGCGCTGACCCGAGCCGCCGCCTCCGGCGTCAGGCCGACCTGCGTACCCAGGAAGGCCACGGCCGCGACATCGTTGATCGTGAGTGAGGAACCGTCGAGGAGAATCATCGGAGCCGGAAAAGGTATCATTTTACCGGCATGAATCTGTGTGTGCTCGGCGCCCAATGGGGCGATGAAGGTAAAGGCAAGATTGTCGATCTCCTGACGCCCCACTTCGGGGTCGTCGCCCGCTATCAGGGCGGACACAACGCGGGCCACACGGTCTATGTGAACGGACGCAAGTTCGTGCTGCATCTGATTCCGTCCGGCATCCTGCACGACGGCGTCAGCTGTCTCATCGGCAATGGTGTGGTGGTTGACCCTCGCGCCCTGTTTGCCGAGGTGGATGAACTGGCCGGCATGGGCATCGACGTTGCCGGTCGCCTGTTTGTAAGCGACAAGGCGCATCTCATCCTGCCGTACCACCGCGAACTCGATATCCTGTCGGAAGCCCGCCGGGGCGAACGCAAGATCGGCACGACGTCCCGCGGCATTGGCCCCGCCTACGAAGACAAGATTGGCCGGCGCGGCGTGCGCATCGGCGACCTGCGCGACATGTCGGAGCAGAGCCCGCTGGTGGGCGCGGTGCGCGAAAACGTCGACGCCCGGAACCGGCTCGTCGGCAACACCGACATGAAGTGGCAGGACGTGGTCGACGAACTGCGCACGGTCTGGGTGCGGCTGCAGCCGCTCGTTGACGATGTGTCGCTGCGACTCACACGCGCGATGCGCGCGGGCACCCGCATCATGTTTGAAGGGGCGCAGGGCACCCTGCTCGACATCGACCACGGCACCTATCCGTACGTGACGTCCTCCAATGCGGTCGCCGCCGGCGCCTGCACCGGACTCGGCGTAGGACCCAAGGCGATTCAGGCCGTGCTTGGTGTGGCCAAGGCCTACACCACACGTGTCGGCGAAGGGCCGCTGCCAACCGAACTGCACGGCGAGATGGGGCAGCGCCTGCGCGATACCGGCATGGAATACGGCGCATCGACCGGACGCCCGCGCCGCTGCGGGTGGTACGACGCGGTCGCCGTGCGGTACGCCGCGCGTGTCAACGGCCTCGATGGGCTCGCCCTCACCAAGCTCGACGTGCTCGACGGCCTCGAGACCATCGACATCTGCACGGCCTATCGCTGCCACGGCGAGACGATCACCGAAATGCCGTCCGACACCGCGCAGTTGGCGGCCTGCGAACCCATCTACGAGTCGATGCCTGGATGGTCGACGCCGACGATGGGCGTCACCAACTACGAGGACCTGCCGGCCGAGGCCAAGGCCTACATCGCGCGGCTGGAAGAGGTGAGTGGAGTACCGGCGGCCATCGTGTCCACCGGCTCGGAACGGAACCACACCATCATTCGCCGGGATACCATCGCCGGCGAGTGGTTCCGCTGAGGCTCAGGCCGGCTGCGGTGTCTGTGCGGGGCCGATGACGTCCCGCACCGTCTTCACGAGATCCTGGCGCATGAACGGCTTGGCGAGCAGCCGCGCGTTCGGCCCGAGATCATCGCTGACGACATAACCCGACACAAACACAAACTGCTGATCGGGCCGGACCTCGCGCAGACGCGCGGCAAACTCCGGCCCCTTCATCTTCGGCATCACGATGTCGGTGACCACCAGGTCGATCCTGGGGAGTTGTGCCGCAACCGTGAGCGCCTCGGCGCCGTCGTTGGCCTCCACGATGTGGTACCCCTCGCGACGCAGGGCGAGCGCAAACAGGTTCCGCACGACCGGCTCATCGTCGACCAGCAGGACCACGGTGGCGCCGGGAGGACCGGGATCCACCGGAGGCGTTGCCGCCTCCGGTGGAGTTGCCGGTGTCGAACCAAATCGCGGGAACTTCATGATCAGCGGCCGGTCCAGTGGTCGGCGAGGATCGTGGCCGTCTGTTCGTACGACTGGCCGTTCACCGTGAGCACCACACGATAGGTGCCCGGAGAGACGGTGGAGAGCACCGAGCCCGGCGCCGCCGTGGGGAACGACGTCACTGCGGGAGCACCGCCGCCGCGCCCACCGCGCCCGCCGCCAAAGCCACCGCGGCCCCCACGACCTGCGGCTTCGCCAGGCCCCGCCTCGCGGCGTCCCTGCATCGTCCACAGCACCTTGTGCACGCCGGCGGTTTTGGGCCCCTGCACGTCGGCGATCACACGTGCGCCGTCGAAGACCTGAATCGTCACGTCACCCGTGACGTCACGCTGCAGGTAG
>BTVE01000177.1:0-2805 GCA_045862915.1 Acidimicrobiia bacterium | reverse complement strand
GGGTTGCCGCTGACCCGTGGCGGCCGGGGGCGGGTCGTGCCGGCCCACGCGGAGGCGGTCCGAGGTCCCCGTTTCCTGTTGCGTCCATTGACTTTTGCGCTGTCTGTGGCCTATCCTTTCGGTTTGCCGTGCCTTCAGAAGAGCTGAAGGGTGACCACGGTCGCGAAAGGGACAGTCGAATGGGCACGTTTACCCCCTCTGCCAACAAGGTGGACCGGCAGTGGCATGTGATTGACGCGGACGGCAAGGTGTTGGGTCGTATTGCGACCGACGCGGCGCGTCTGCTCCAGGGCAAGCACAAGGCGGAATGGACGCCGTTCCTCGATCGCGGCGATCACGTCATCGTGATCAACGCGGAGAAGGTCAAGCTGACCGGCAACAAGGAACAGCAGAAGGTGTACCGCAAGCACTCCGGTTACGAAGGCGGTCTGCGGACCGACCGCGTGAAGGATGTGCGTGTGCGCAAGCCGCATCGCATCATCGAAGAAGCGGTGCGCGGCATGTTGCCGAAGACCAAACTCGGCGAGGCGATGTACGGCAAGTTGAAGGTGTACGCGGGCAGCGAACACCCGCATGCGGCGCAGCAGCCGCGCAAGCGAGAGGTAGCGTAACGTGGCAGCAGCATCCCAGTTCTACGGCACGGGGCGCCGCAAGACCTCGACCGCCCGTGTGTTTCTCCGCCCCGGCTCCGGGGCCATCACCATCAACGAAAAGCCCGTCGAAGTGGCCTTCCCCACCGAAACGCTCCGTCTCGTGATTCGGCGCCCGCTGGTGGCGACGCAGACGACCGAGCAGTTTGATGTCGTGGCGACCACCAAGGGCGGCGGCGTGGCCGGTCAGGCCGGTGCGCTGCGTCTGGGCATTGCCCGCGCCCTGCTGGAGTTCAACGGCGAACTCCGCTCGGCCCTGCGGCAGGATGGTCTCCTCACGCGCGATCCGCGCGCGAAGGAACGTAAGAAGTACGGTCAGAAGGGCGCGCGTAAGCGCTTCCAGTTCAGCAAGCGCTAGTTTTTCTCTGGAGACTGTGTAGTGAGTGCGATTGCAATGAAGGACCTGCTCGAAGCGGGCGTTCACTTCGGGCACCAGACGAAGCGCTGGAACCCCAAGATGAAGCCGTTCATCTTCGGCGAACGGAACGGCATCTACATCATCGATCTGGGACGCACGTCCAAGCTCTACGCGCAGGCGGCGCAGTTTGCCACCGACACCGCGTCGCAGGGCGGCACGTTCCTCTTCGTCGGCACCAAGCGCCAGGCGCAGGACGCCATCGCGGAAGAAGCCACCCGCGCCGGTCAGTTCTACGTCAACCAGCGCTGGCTCGGCGGTCTGCTCACCAACTTCTCCACCATCCAGCGTTCGCTGGGTCGGCTGCGCGAACTGGAAGCCATGGCGACTGACGGGCGCTTCGACACGTTGTCGAAGAAGGAAGTGGCCCGCCTCGACAAGGAACGCCGCAAGCTGGTGAAGAACCTCGACGGCATCCGCGGCATGAACCGTCTGCCCGACGCGTTGTTCGTGGTCGACACCAAACACGAACAGATCGCGGTCGACGAAGCGCGCAAGCTGAAGATCCCCGTGATTGGCGTCGTGGACACCAACTGCGATCCCGATCAGGTCGACTTCGTGATTCCGGGCAACGATGACGCCCTCCGCTCGATTCGCCTCTTTGCAGGCGGCATCGCGGACGCCATCCTGGCCGGTCACGGCATGGCCAAGTCCGAGCCGGCAGAACAGATGCCGGTCAAGGACGAACAGCCGGAAGAGACGCCGGCCAACTGAATCGTCGAATGAGGGAATGGGGGAATGGGGAAATGACACCCTCATTTCCTCACTTCCCCTTTTTTTCATTTCCCCACTGACAGGTTCTTGAACATGGAAATTTCGGCACAGCTCGTCAAACAGCTTCGCGACCGTACGGGCGCGGGCATGATGGAATGCAAGGCGGCGCTCAAGGAGTCCAACGGCGACCTCGAGGCGGCCACCACAATTCTCCGCACCCGCGGCCTCGCGCAGGCGGCCAAAAAAACCGGCCGCTCGACCTCTGAAGGCATCATCGGGTCGTACATCCACCTGGGCGGCAAGATTGGCGTCCTCGTGGAGGTCAACTGCGAATCCGACTTCGTCGCCCGCACCGACGACTTCCAGAATCTCGTGAAGGAAATCGGCATGCACATCGCCGCGGCCAGCCCGCAATACGCCCGCCGCGAAGACGTGCCGGCCGACGTGCTCGAGAAGGAAAAGGCCATCTATCGCGCCCAGATGGAAAACTCGGGCAAGCCGGCCAACGTGATCGACAAGATCGTCGACGGCAAGATCAACAGCTTCTACGAGCAGGTCGTGCTGGTGGACCAGCCGTCGATCCGCGACCCGAAGGTCACCATCGGCGCGATGATCCAGGCCGTCATCGCCAAGCTGGGCGAGAACATCTCGGTCCCCCGCTTCGTGCGCTTCAAGGTCGGCGACAACTAATGACAGGCGGGGCTGAAGCCCCGCCCTACATGGATACTCCGGGCCCGGCTGCGACATCCTCGCCGTCGGGCCCGTGGTGTCTCTGGGGCCCGATGGCGGTATAGTTTGCGCAGTGCTGTCGACTCACCATGGGGACGTGGAGGACTAGAGGGTAGGATGCGGCCCCCCATATCCGAAAGCTCCACGGGCTCCACGTCTTGTATGTTGTGATTCTCATCGACGGATGAGGACGGCCCGCTCAGAGACTGGTCCATGCGTCACGGCTTCGAGCCTGTCATGGAGATGAAGCCTGAGCGGGCCACCAACGCTGCCTCGACAGGTCGGACGGTATCGTGA
>BTVE01000176.1:0-2883 GCA_045862915.1 Acidimicrobiia bacterium | reverse complement strand
CTACGTTTATCCGTTGGGGAATGTAGGGCGGGCCTTCAGGCCCGCCATGCAGCTGAGGCTGACCACGGCTGTCACGGTGGTACCGTAGAACTGCTGCATGAGTGAATCGGTGCTGTTCCTTGTGGTCGGCGTGGCGCTTGGCGCTGCGGGCGCATCGGCGTGGCTGCTGTCCAAGCGGCAATCCCTGATTGCCGACCTGGCACGCGCCACCGCTGAGCTCGACGCGTCCAGGCGCACTGCCGCGGAGCAACGTGCGGCGTTCGAGGAGTCGCAGACCCGACTGCGCGAATCGTTCGCCGCGTTGTCGCAGGAAGCTCTCCAGCACAACCGCACGGACTTCGTCGAACGCGCCGAGGCATTGCTCAAGCCGATGCGTGACACTCTCGACCGTGTGCAGGCGCAGGTCGCGAGCGCGGATCGCGATCGCGAGGGCACCTACAAGGCGGTCACCACCCAGCTATCAGGTCTCGCCCAGACGCAGGAGTTGCTGCGCAAGACGACGGAGGGCCTGTCCCAGGCGCTCCGGTCTCCCAACGCACGCGGCAAGTGGGGCGAGGTCCAGCTGCGGCGCATCGTCGAAATGGCCGGCATGCTGGAGCACTGTGATTTCCAGGAGCAGGTGCAGGCGGTCAACGACGATGGCGGGCGGCAGACGCCGGACATGGTGGTGCGGCTGCCCGGTGGCGCGTCGATCGTGATCGATTCCAAGGTGCCGATTGACGCGTACATGAAGGCTGTTAATGCGCGTGACGAGGCGGAGCGCACTCAGCATCTGACGGCACACGCGCGTCAGGTGCGCGACCACATTCGTGCGCTTGGGGGCAAGGCGTACTGGACGCAGTTCCAGCCGTCACCCGAATTTGTCGTGATGTTCCTGCCGCTCGAACCGCTGCTGGCCGCGGCGTTCGAACGCGACGATACATTGCTCGAACAGGCCTCGTCACTGCGAGTGGTGCCGGCCACACCGATGACACTGATCGCGATCCTGCGGGCGGTCGCGTATGGCTGGAAGCAACAGCAGCTGGCGGTGAATGCGGAGCAGATGCAGCAGCTCGGGCGCGACCTCTACGATCGGCTCGCGACGATGGTCGACCACCTGAACAGCGTGGGCGCCAACATCAAGCAGGCGGCCAACAGTTACGACCGCCTTGTTGGCTCGCTGGAGCAGAAGGTGCTGCCGGGCGCTCGTCGCTTCAAGGAGCTCGGTGTGTCGACCAGCAAGGACATCGACGTGACCGAACCGCTGCACCTGTCGGTGCGACAGGTGCAGCGTGACGAACTCACTCCACTGTTTGCCGACGATGACGACGCGCCTCGCGCGCCTCGTCGTCCAATCTGATCGCGGAGTCGCTCAGCGGATTTCGACGCTGACCGAGACCCAGGCGCGAATTTCAATATCGCCGGCTTCAATCGGCGTCGACACGGCGACGTCACCGGCGCGGCCCGCCATCATGGCCGGCATCGGCTTGTACAGCTCGGGCGAGTCGTTGACACCTTCGGTAATGACAAGCACTCGGCCGATGGTGCTCCGCGCGCCTTCGGCCATCGCGCGCGCACTCGCCAGGGCATCTTCGACCGCCATCCGAAGGGCGTCGCGCTCGGCGGCCTTTCGGCTCTTCACGTCAAACCGCAATCCCCCAACCGAGACTGACGATGAGGCCGGCAGCGTCAACGATGTGGCCGCATCAATCACGTCGGCCACCTTGTCGATGTCATCGATGCGAATCTGCAGCTGGTTATTCACGACGAAGCCGCGCAGGCGCTGACGTCCGTTTGGATACTCGTAGTCGGGATTGAGCGAGTAGCCGATGGTCTTGATGGCGTCCGCCGCGAGGCCGGTGCTCTTGAGAGTCGCCATCACCGAAGTCATCGCGGTTGCTGCGAGTCGGCGTGCTTCCGGACCTTTGGGATCGCGAGTCTGCACCGACAGATTGAGCCAGGCCTGATCGGGCGCCAGCGTGATCGTCGCGGTGCCGCGGGCCACGACGAACGACGAAGACGTGGGTGATGTGGGTTGTGCTGGTGGTGTGGGAGGGGTCTGGGCCGCGGCTGATGAAGCGACGGCCACGAGGATGAGCGCGAGAAGTGTGCGTGTGACCATACAATTCCTACTCTACGGCATGCGTGTAGCGCTGTTGCTCATCGGATTCGGGAATGTCGCGCGGCGATTCGTGCAGTTGTTGCGGGAGCAGGAGGCGTTCCTGCGCGCCCATGACGTCGAGCCGGTCATTGTCGGAATCTGCACCAGGCGTCACGGGTATCGGTTTGTGACGGCCGATGAAGTGGGCGCGGGCCTCGACGCCGTTCGACTCGCGCAACAGGTGGCCGGTGGGGACGCGGTTGGGCCAACGTCCACCCAGGAGACGGCCAGGCAACTGATTGCGCAACTCGTGTCTCTCCCACGCCCAGTGGGAGGTGCCCAGGACATCGAGGCCCACGTAGTGGTTGAGACGACGACCCTGGCGATTGAGTCTGGAGAGCCGGCCGTCTCGCACGTGCGCGCCGCCCTTCGGGCCGGCGCCCACGTGGTGTCGGCCAACAAGGGCCCTGTCGCCCACGCGTACCACGAGCTGGGGCAGGAAGCGGCGGCCGCCGGCCGCCCCTTCCTGTGTGAGGGCGCCGTGATGGACGGCATCCCCATCTTCAACCTCGTCCGATCGACGATGCCGGGGGTCACCATCGAGGGCTTCCGGGGCGTGATCAACTCGACGACCAACCACATCCTGACCGCGCTCGAGGCCGGGGAGCCGTTTGAGTCGGCCCTGGCGCGGATGCAGGCGGAGGGGATCGCCGAGGCGGACCCGTCGCTGGACGTGGACGGGTGGGATGCCGCGGCGAAGGTGGCGGCGCTGGGGAATGTGTGGATGGACGCGCGCATCACGC
>BTVE01000175.1:0-3004 GCA_045862915.1 Acidimicrobiia bacterium | reverse complement strand
AGCCGCCGAGCGCAACCCGTGGAAAGAATCGCGCAGCGCGACCCGCCCCGGTAGGGGCGGAGGAGTTCTTCGACTCCGCAGCAAAGCATCAATCACACACATACCGCTCGTCGAATTCGATCCCGTGTGCCGTAAGCAACCGCAGTAACTCCGATCGAAAATCCTCACGCCGATGATGCTCAGCCTGATTCGAGATGTACTTCTTGACCGTGTCCTCCTGCGACTTGCTGACCGAAAATGCAGAGTAGCCCTCTTGCCACGCAAACGCGGCGAGTCTCGGAAAAGTCTCATGGACCCACTTCGACGACCGCGCTTTCACGACTCGCATCAGATTTGAAATCGACTCGTCCGGCCGCCAGCGCAAGTACAGGTGCACATGATCCTCCATGCCGCCGACGTCGAGCAGTGTCCCCTTCTCAGTGCGAACAATCCCGCCGATGTACGGGTAGAGACGCTCTGCGATTTGCGCACTGATCCATTTCTCGCGATGCTTGGTGCTGAAGACGACGTGTAACAGAACCTGCGAGTACGTGCCGGGCATGCGACACCTATTGGTAAACGAAAGCTTCCAACGCCCCTCCGGGGCTTATCATACTCGCCGAACCATTCCACGGGTTCCGCATCGCCAACGGCTGACGCCTCGGCGATGCTCCACCCGTGGCTACAACCCTGCGCCCCGTTGGGGCTTAAGAATGCGCGCCCTCTGGGCGACTACCCAGGGCCGCTCGCCTTCTGGTCGAGTAAAAAATGCGTTCGCCGGCGCGAGCGCGGAGCAAGAGTCTCCTATGAAATGTTCACGCCCACCGCCACCTTGCGCCCAGTTGTCATGTCAGACATCGATTCCGTTCCGCGCCGCAGCGTCAGCCTGACATCCGTTTCACTGTGTCACTTTTCCGACTCGTTTTTCAAGGACTTACAAACGAACTTTCCCGAGACTTTCCGTGCCCTTTCGGGCATACACCGGTCGTGTTTCACCTTGCCCGTTTTCACGAAAAACCGCCAAAAACCCGAAGCGCCCCAACACGTGCCCGCCACGCGAGTTGGCACAGTTTCCGAAGGCCTTGTGTCACCTTATGTCACCTTGGATTTGCACGCGCCTGCGCCGCCCGGCGAGGGTTTCAATCGTCTCTCACACAAGGCAATCAGAATGCACGAATCAATGGCTGCGGCGGGAAAGGAATACCATGCCGAAACTCGAGATGGCGCAAAAAAACATGGCCGCAAGCAAGAGCCCGTTGATGGGCTTGGAGTTGATTTGCGAATGAATCAGGGAACCTCCGGCGATGACAAACGCCGTGACGCCAACCGCCATAAGCACGTTGCCCAAGATTTCTTGTGCCCGCTTCGAACCGTCTTGGCTCATTTCGGTGCCCGCCTCCGCCCCTACTCCGTTGGCGCGAATTCCTTCGGGTCCAGCTTCCGGAACAAAACCTCCGGCGCGGGGCCCAGCGTGTGGCCCACTGCCAGTGGTTCAGCCGCCGTGGCCCAGGTCCATTGCTCCTTCGGCACATTCAGCGAGACGCGAATCTTCTCACTGGCAAACGGCAGGAACGGCTCGAGCAGGACGCCCAGCGTGCGCACCGCCTGGATGCAGGTATGCACCGTCGCCGCGCACAGGGCCATGTCCGTCTTTCGCGAGGTCCACGGAGCCCGCGTGTCGATGTACCGGTTGCACGCCCGAAAGGCCTCCATCACCCGGCCGAGGCCCGCCTTGTATCGCGTGGATTCGATCTCGTCGGCGACCTCATTGGGCAGCTCGCGGATCATGTCGAGCAGTTCTTTCTCCAGCGCGTCGGATTTTTCCGCCGGGGGCACCTTGCGGCCGAAGTCCTCGGTCACGATCTTCTGCCAGCGATTCACGAAGTTGCCCAGTGTCGCGATCAACTCGGCGTTGTTCCGCTCGACGAACTCGTCAAAGCTCCACGCCGTCCGCTGCGACTCGGGCGCGTTGATGGTCAGGTAGTAACGAAGGGGGTCAGGATCGAATGATTTAAGATAGTCCTCAATCCAGACGGCGGTGCCGCGGCTCTTGCTGATCTTCTCTTCCTCGCGACCAGGGAACTTGATGTTCAGGAAGGCGTTGGCCACCACGTTCGTCGGAAGCTGATAGAAGCCCTCGTCCTTCGGCTTGGTGTAGTTGCTGCCGCGCGCGGCGATCTCCGCGGCCGTGAACTGCGTGCCCAGCAGCATCGACGGCCAGATCAGCGCGTGAAAGACAATGTTGTCCTCGCCGATGAAATGGATGATCTCGCAGTCCGGGCTCTGCCACCAATCCTTGTATTTGCGCCAATCGCCGTCGCGCTCCTGGCACAAGGCCGCCGTGAAGCTCACGTATCCGATGGGCGCATCGAACCAGACGTACAGCACCTTGCCCTTGGCGTCCGGGTCTTCCAGCGGAACAGGCACGCCCCACTCCAGGTCGCGCGTCATGGCCCGCTCGGGCAGGCCGGTGCGAATCGAACCGAGGGCGAAGTTGGTGACGATCGGCCGCCAGTCGAGCGACACCAGGCTGAACCAGTCGGCCAGCATGCCCTGGAACTTCTCCAACTGGAGATACCAGTGCGTCGTGGTGCGCTTTTCCGGCGTCGTCTGGGTGATGGTGCTGATGGGGTTGATCAGCTTGAGCGGGTCAATGCTGTTGCCGCACTGCTCGCACTGGTCGCCCAGCGCCGCGGGATTGCCGCACGGCTTGCCATCGGGCATCTTGTGATAGCAGGCCCCGTTGACATAGCGATCCGGCAGAAACTTGGACGCCTGGACGTCGTAAAGCTGCTCCGTCGTCCGCTTCACGAAGTGACCGTTCTTGTGGATGGTCTTGAAGAAATCCTGGCTCAACTGGTTGTGCAGCTCGACGAACTGCGGCTGGTGCGTGCCGCCGTAGATGTCGAAGTGAATCCCCAGCCCCTCGAAGTCGGTCGCCTGCCGCTTGTTGTACCGACTGCAAAGCTCCGCCGGCGTCGTGCCTTCCTTGCGGGCGGATATCTCAATGGCCACGCCGTTGTCA
>BTVE01000174.1:0-3015 GCA_045862915.1 Acidimicrobiia bacterium | reverse complement strand
CGATGGCGTCGGTCGGGCACACCTGCACGCAGAGTTCGCAGAATTCACAGGCATACAGCTCAAGTGTGAAGTTCTTCGCGTAGTTGCGCCCTTCACTCTTGAGCATCTCGACCTTGATGACCGCCGGCGGGCACACAAACTCGCACAGCCGGCACCCGATGCAGTTTTCCTCTCCCGTCTCAGGGTCGTAGGTGAGCGCCAGCAGACCGCGATACCGATCCGGATACGGCCGCGGCTTCTCCGGGTAGTGCACGGTCACCGGTTTGCGGAACAGGTTGATCAGCGTGATCCGCAAGGCACGGAACACGGCGGAGGCCAGCTGCCCCGTCTCGGCAAGAAAGCCCTTCGGGCGCGCGTCAGCCACCGGACGCTCCTCGCATGACAACGGTGACCGCCGTCGCGATCACCAGCAGCACCGACACCGGCCACAACAACTTCCAGGAGATCTGCAGAATCTGGTCGACGCGAATGCGGATGAAGCTCCAGCGGATCCACGTGATCAGCAGGAACACCATCACGGCTTTCAGCGTGAACCACACCGGGCCGAGCCATTCGGGACCGGGGCCTGCCCAGGCGCCAAGGAACAACAACGCGCCCAGGAACGACGTGCCCAGCACGTGCGCATACTCGCCGAGCTGAATCAGGGCAAACTTCATCCCCGAGTACTCAACGCGGAAACCGGCGACCAGCTCGGACTCGGCTTCGAGAATGTCAAACGGCACGCGGTTCTCGGCCGCCACACTCGCGATGAGATACGCGAGGAATCCCAGCTGTCCGAGCACCGGGTACGCGATGAACCACAGCCCCGATTGCGCCGCCGCGATGTCCCCGAGCTTGAGGGAACCAGCGAGGATTACCGGCACGAGGGCAGCCATCAGAAACGGCAGGTCGTACGAAATGATCTGGTTGACCGCACGCATCGCCGACAGCAATGCGTATTTGTTGTTGCTGCTCCAGCCGGCCATGAACAGGCCGACAATCTCCATCGACGATACGGCCAGGAAAAACAGGATGCCGATGTTCAGATCCGCAATGCCCAACCCCGGCGCAAACGGAATCGTCGCAAAGATCAGGAGGCACGGAATCAGGAAGACCACCGGCGCGAGGCTGAAGACACGACGGTCCGCATCACGCGGCACGATGTCTTCTTTCATCATCAGCTTCACGGCGTCGGCGATGGGCTGCAGCAATCCGTAGGGGCCCACGCGATATGGGCCCACGCGTGACTGCATCCGTGCCGCGAATTTGCGCTCGAGCAGCGTGACGTAGGTGACCAGCCCCACAAGGCCGAGCAACACAAGAAGCCCGGCAATCGCGGCGGTGAGCACTTCCGGCAGTGGGGTCATCGATCCACCTCTCCGAACACCGGATCAACGGAGCCCATGATGGCCACCACGTCGGCGACGCTGTGGCCGGGAATGATGTGCGGCAACACGGCGAGATTCGAGAACGACGCACCGCGCCACTTCATGCGGTAGGGCTTCGGCCCCCCGTCGCCGACCAGGTAACAGCCCACTTCCCCGCGCGGCCCTTCCACGCGTGTATAGACTTCCCCTTTTGGCACGCGCACCTGGGCCACGGCCTTCACGCCGGGACGGGACGAAATCGGCCCGTCGGGCAGCCCATCCAGGATCTGTCGCACGAGGCGAATCGACTCGCGGAACTCGACCATCCGCACGCGGTATCGCGCGAAGCAGTCGCCGTCGGCTTCCACGGGCACCCGGAATTGCAGCTCGGGATAGGCCGAATACGGCGCGTCACGCCGCAAGTCGAAGTCGACGCCCGACCCGCGCAGCAACGGTCCGCTGATGCCGACTTCGCCGGCCAGGGCCTTCGAGATCACGCCGACGCCCTTGGTCCGCATCAGGAAGAACGCATTGCCCTCGAGCATCGCCTCGTATTCGTTCAGGCGCTGTTCGATGACGTCCACCGTGCGACGGCACTGGTCCGCAAAACCGGCCGGGACGTCGTACCGCACGCCGCCCACCTGATGGAATCCGTAGAGCAGTCGCGCGCCCGTCAGCGCTTCAAACAGATCCAGAACCGTCTCACGCTCGCGAATGCAATACAGGAAGATCGTCGCGCCGCCGCCCAGCGCGCCGCCCATGTCCATGCACCACGTGCCGAGCCACAAACAGTGCGACGCAATACGTTGCAGTTCGGCGACCAGCACGCGGAGGTACTCGGCCCGGCGCGGCACCTCGATCTTCGCGAGGTGTTCCGCCGCCATCACGTAGGCCGCCTCGCTGGTCATGGCGGCGACGTAGTCGGTCTTGGACGCGATCGACGGGTACTGCACGTACGCCAGCGTTTCGGCGAGTTTTTCGTGACAGCGATGCAGGTAGCCGATGACCGCATCCACCTCGGCCACCGTCTCCCCTTCCAGCGTCAGGATCGCGCGGAAGACACCGTGGGCCGACGGGTGCTGCGGCCCCATGTTCATGGTGAGGCGTTCGCTGCCCGTGTAGTCGAGCTCCGTCCGTACCCGCGTGTCTGTCGAAGCAGTCATCGGCAGCCTCTACCGGTATGGCGGGTACGGCGTATCCACGTCGTACGACTTCAGGAGGGGGTGCCCGCCCCAGTCGTCGGGCAGCAGGATGCGACGCAGGTCCGGATGATCCGTGAACGTGATGCCGAACATGTCGAAACACTCACGTTCCATCCAGTTCGCGCCGCGATACACCGGCGTCCATGAGGGACAGGTGGTGACGTCCGCACCGAGCCGGGTCTTGCACGACACCGACAGCCGCTCGGCTGGTGCATCCACCCAGGCCATGACTTCCAGTCCGTCTGCCTTCCAGTCAATGGCGCTCAGGAAGGAGAAAAATCCGAAGCCGAGTTCGTCCTTGAGCACGCCGGCCAGCTCACGCCACGCTGCCGGCGGCACGGTCACGCCAATCGGATTGACCGCCTCATCGATCACGGCGCCCTCGATCCGCGCCAGTCGCTCTTTGACGTCCGCGGCCGTCATATCAATCCACCTTCTCGGTTGGCGCGGCCTTCTCGCCCGTCTTG
>BTVE01000173.1:0-3049 GCA_045862915.1 Acidimicrobiia bacterium | reverse complement strand
GTCATTGAAGTTGTAGTTGCCCGACGGCAACACCAGCACGTCATAGGCGGCAAGATCGATGCGGCTCAACGAACCGGTCCGCACCGTGGTGACCGGCTGCTTCCAGCGCTGCTCGAGTGCGTACCGCGCCCACCCGGCCGACAGGCTCGACGTCGGACTGTCCCAGGCCAGCAGCACCTTTGGCGCGCTCAACGCCGCCACTTCATTGCTGCCCAGCGAGAGGCCGCTGTCCACGAAGGCCGAGTTGATCGGCACGATCTGGATCCCGTAGCGGCTCGCCACTTCTCCGAGGCGTGTCGAGAGGTCGGCCGGATTGTCCTGCACCCGCATGAACGCCGCCCCAGCCGGAAATGCGCGCCCCGCAATGGTGAATGTTTTCGGCACGTGCACCATTCGGACACCGGACCGCAACAACTCGCCGGCCGCTTCGGCGGCCGCAAGTCCCCACGGCATGATGTAACCGACGCGCGCCCGCGGCAACGACACCGACTCGGGGCCGGATGCCGAATCGCGCGTCACCGGTGTCGTCCTCGTCGTGACCGGGGTCGTCGCCGGCACCACGTCGAGGTCGTACAACATCGGCAGGTTCCAGGCGGTCACGTCATAGATCTGATCGCCCTGTCCGCGCTGACGGCGCCGGTCCTGCTCTTTCAGGAATGCCTCGTCCATGACGATGGACGGATCGAGCAGGTTGCGCACGAGACGGCCCGCCGGCTGGGCGAGCGGCACGACGAGAGAACCCACCGGCAGGGTGCGATCACCGATGGTGATGGCTTCGTCGGCGCGATGGACTTCAATGCCCTGCGCGGCCAGCCGACCCGCGAGCTGCATGGCTCGCGCCGGATCGGTGCCCGCGTCAATCAAGAGCTGCTTGGGCCCGGTGTCTGCGAGGCGGATGGCGGACTGGCGGTACGCCAGAAAGTCGCGCAGCATCGCCTCGCGGTTCTTCGCCGCCGTGACGGCAGTGGTGATGGCCGCCGTGAAGTGCCGCATCACGCCGTCGCGATAGGTCAACACACGGCCGTCCTGGCGCTGGTAACGCAGACCGCGGGCGGACGCCATCTCGAAGGTCATGCCGATCGCGCCATGGAAGGTGGGCCACGAGTCGCCGTATCCCGGGTAAAAGGCGTCAAACACTTCGCGGATGAAGTAGCCATAGCCGCGCCCGTCGAAGACATCGCCATTGGCCGCACCAAGAGCCTCGAGCCACTTCCGCTGGTTAGCGGTAATCAGCGGGTTGATCGGGTGCGCCGGAGGCGCGAAGTAATACTCGGAATCTCCGCTCTGCTCATGCAGGTCCACGGCAACCTGCGGGTAGAAGTCGAGCATGATGTCCACGCGCCCGCGGGTCTCCGGCTGCGACAGCGAGAACCAGTCACGATTCATGTCGAACAGGTAGTGGTTGGCGCGTCCGCCGGGCCAGGGTTCGTCGTGTTCGACGGAAGCGGGATCGGCATCGGGGACGCCGGCGGCACGTCCCTGTTGATTGGCGTGCCAGAACCGCGCGCGACCGTCGGGATTCTGCGAGGGGTCAATCAACACCAGAGACTCGCGCAGGACGGTGTCGACGTCGTCATTGCCGCGTGCCGCGAGCAGGTGATACGCCTCGGCCAGCGCGGCATCCGCACCGGAGATCTCGTTGCCATGCACCGAGTGGAACAACCACGTCACTACCGGCAGCGTCTTGACGAGCTGCTCGAGCTCCGCCTCGGCGGCTCCTCGTGGATCGGCCAGGCGCTGCATGCCGGCCTTGACCTGATCGAGTTGGGCGATACGCGCGGGGCTGCCGACCACCAGCACGTGCAGCGGCCGGTTCTCCCACGACCGCGCGTATTCGATCAGACGCGTGCGATCCGGAGCGGCAGCCGCCAGCGCGCGGAGGTACGTGGTCAGCGCTTCAGGTGAAGAAATTTGCTCGCCGTGGTCCCATCCCAGCACCGAGCGCAGCGTTGGAATCGCGGGGTCGTAGGTCGTGCCCGGCCACAGCGGATCCTGGGCTGCCCTGACGGGAGACAACGAGGCAAGAAGAACAAGAGCCAGCAGCAGTGTTCGGCGCATAGACAGCGATTGTATCCGCGCCGGGTCTCAGGCTCGCGCGCGGGACGGGGCCACCCCAAAGGCGCGCCGAAACGCCGCGGTGAAGTGACTGTGACTGGAGTACCCGAGATCCAGGGCGATGTCGGTCAGGGGGTGCCCGCCCTCAAGACGCCCCAGCGCGGCGCGCAACCGCAGCTGCTCACGGTACTGGTGCAGCGACTGTCCCGTGGATCGGCGAAACACCCGGCACAGGTGAAACGGCGACACCGCCAATTCAGCCGCGAGGTCGTGCAGGGTCAGGGGATCGGCAAACCGCCGCGCCAGCAGCTTCTGGGTCCGCTCAACGAGGCTCGCCTGCGCGGCGGCACCCGCCAGGATGGTCGCCCCCTCGCACTCCAGCACATCGTCGAGCAATCCCATGACCGACGACTCCATCTCGAAGGCATCAATGCAGGCTGATCGGCTCGCGCGAAAGACCCGGCGCTGGCGCAGGTAGAGGTCGGGCGGCACCGGCGCCCAGGTGCGTTGGAACAGCCGCCGTTCAGCGTCAGCGTGACGACCGCGCCTGGACGCCACGGCCTCGCGCAGCACACGCTCATTCACGACGAAGTAGTCCGACCAGTCACCTTCGGGGCTGACACAGGCGCGCTGATACTGCTGGCCGGCGTTGTACAACGAGGCACGCGTCTGGTCTCCGACAAACCGCTCCCCGTCGTCGTGTTCGATCACGGACGATGTGCGCGGGAAGACGAAGCAGTAGTTGCGGATCGGTCCGGTGTTCCCAAAGCGCGGATGTGTCGGTGGACAGCGGAATTCGCCGACCGCTGCCAGAGGCGTTTCACAAAGCAGCCGGTCGACGTCGCTGACAGATTCGTCAACGCGACGGAAGCACGATTCTGACAGCACGGCAGTGTCCCGCTGACTAGCCTAATCCACATGAAGACGTTTCCGCTCCTGGTGGCCGCCGTGATCGTGTTGTTCCAGCAGGCCCCGCCTCCCCAACCACCCGCCG
>BTVE01000172.1:0-3623 GCA_045862915.1 Acidimicrobiia bacterium | reverse complement strand
CCACAAGCGAGCAGAACTGAAGGTTGATGCCCTCCGCGCCGGCTTCGGTGGCGATCATGATGCGGCCTTCGTCGCGGAAGTAGTCCACCAGCGCCGACCGCATGTCAGCGCTCCGTGAACCCGTGACACGGTCGCCGCCCTGATGACGGTCGAGCCAGGCTGCGTAGATCTGCTTCGACCGATCGTCATTGTTTGAGCCGTTGAAGAGGACGATGCCCTCGGCGTAGGGGCTCTGGGCGAGCACGCGCAACAGATAGTCCTGGGTTTTGCGCGACTCGGTAAAGATGATGGCCTTGCGGGCAGCGCCGAGCCGATCGGCTTGTGTAAAGGCCTGATCGAGCGCGGCCAACAAGGCTCGACCTTTGGCGTTCGTCGTAATGGAGACGGCAAGGTCGCGGAAGGACTCCAGGTCCACGATTTCAGCTCGCAGGACTTCCCTGTCCGCCTCAGTCAGAGGCGGTAGGTCTTCGTCCTCCTCCCACTCTTCAGCCAACTCTTCCAGCCCGTCGATGTCGTCGGACAACTCTTCGACCGGATCGGGCACTTCGGACTTCTTCAGTCGGAGCCTCAACCGCGCAATCAGAGTGTCGAGCGCACCCGCGATAGCGAAGGAAGAGGAGGCCAACAACTTGCGAAGCACCAGCGTCATCAGGGACCGCTGGCTGTTGGGCAAGGCCTGCAAATTGTCTCGTCTGAGGTACTCAGAAACCAGGTTGTAGAGACGGTCCTCGCTCTCTTCCGGGCTGAACGGCTGCACGAGCGGGTGGCGGCGCGTATAGGGAACGTAGGCGGTCACCTGCCGGCGGAGGGTTCGGTGACAATGCGGCCGCAGCCTCGCTCTCAACGTTTCGTAAACCTGATCGGAGGTCAAGTTCGAGAACTGAGCCTTGAAGCTCGCCAGATCTCCGAACGCGTACTCGTCCACGAAACTCATCAGACCGAACAGCTCGAGCAGCGAGTTCTGGAGTGGCGTAGCCGTGAGCAGCAGCTTTGGTGCTGGTTGCAGGGCGCCCTTCAGCGTGTTCGCAATGACGTTTGTCGGCTTGTAGACGTTTCGCAGGCGATGGGCTTCATCGATCACCACCAGGTCCCACGGCATGGCGTGCACATCGGCTGCCTTCGACTTGGCGAACTGGTAGGAGCAGATGACGATTTCTGGAACCTCAAACGGCCTGAAGCGTCCTTGCCGAATCGCCTCGTTATAGGACTTCGCCTCAATGATGCGGCACGGCAGGAAGAACTTCTCGGACAGTTCCTGATGCCACTGCTTTCGCAGATTCGACGGCGTGATGACCAGAATTCGGCGCTTCCGCTCGGCCCATCGCTGGGAGATGACAAGACCGGCCTCGATCGTCTTGCCGAGGCCCACTTCGTCGGCCAGCAAGGCCCCTTTCGCCAGAGGCGACCGGAACGCAAACAACGCAGCGGCCACCTGGTGAGGGTTCAGGTCCACTTTCGCGTCCACCAAGGCGCCAGCGAGACGTTCTGACGAATCGGCTGCGACTCGTCGCGTCAGCTCGTAGGCGTAGTACTTGGCGTGATAGTCGGTCAGGTACACGCGCTACCCTCCGACGGCCTGGTAGGCCTGCTGGATGTAGGGCTTGGCCTTTTCGAGATCGTCAAGTGACTTGACAACGATCTCCAGATCGCCGGTTCCGTAATGACCGATCTGCGACACATCCCGGCTCATTCCGGCCGGTCCAGGCACCTTTTTCGGATTCAGCTTTAGAAAGAGCGCAACCCTGGAGCGGTTGACGTCCATGCACACGATGTTCTCGGTCGTCTTGTAGGCGATGTACACCTTCTTTGGCACCACCTCTATCGCCTGGTCCAGGCCCCGGATGTAGTCGTGGGCAGTGAGGGCAACATCGCGGAGCTTGGTCCCAGCCTTGTCGAAGATGTCGTCAGCCGAATACTGAAGCCCCAACGACTTAGTGGCCGCAGCCTTCTTCCCGGCCGCAACCATCACTGGATTCTTGGGCTTGCCTTGCGGGACCTCGGGCGTATCCACCGTGCGCTTCAGCACCTCTTCGATGAACATCGTGTTGTTTTCGAAGCGTCGGTAGGTCCACAGTTCGATGTTCGCGCCCATCATCTTGACGGCGTGCAGATCGTACTTCCGGTAGTTGGGGGCAATGCAGATGACTCGGACGGCTGACCAGTCGACTGGAAACCGCGAACCAAAACGTTTGTGCACCGCCATTTCAAAGTCGCCCCGGTGGTCGTCAATCCACGACAGATAAAAAAGGCTCTGGTTGATCAGGTCCGACGACTCGACGACCTTGTATTCGATGATCACGGGGTTGCCATCCTCCGACAGAGCGAGCGTATCGATCCTGCCGGCGTGCTGCGCCCCGGTCGAGAACTCGGTGGCGACCACCCGGCAGTTGAACACAACCTCGAGATTCTGCTCGATCAACCGGTGCAGCTCTTTCTCCGATGAGAACTTGCCCTGCCCGACCTTTTTCAGGCCGGCGCCAGAAATCTGAAACAGTGGCATGACGGAGTGAATTATAGCGACGACTGTTTTCCAGCAGTGCCCACAAACCGCCGTACGACAGCAATCCACTGCCCGAGTTCGACCGCGGTCGGTGGCAGGCTGTACGCCTGGTGATGGCAGGCACGACTGAGTGCAGCCCACGCCACCGACACCTCACCCGCAAGCGCCCGGTCCCCCAGATACTCAGGCAGACACAACAACTGCGCGCGGGCAGATGCGTCCGCAACGCCAGGCGCGGTTCTGGCCCAGATGTCGTCAAGAGCGGCCTCCAGAGCCTGGCGGGTAAGTAGTGCCGCCGCCCTGGGCCATACGCCAGCCGTGCCGGCGTCGGGACGCTGCACAAGCACCTCGGCCATATCGAGCACGTCCGACTGCGTGACACTCACGACGCGCGCTCCAGATTGTTGGCCAGTCTCTCGGTGTCGCGCACGAGCTGCTCAAGGTCCACATCGTCGGCCACGGCTGCATGTGCTCCAGTTCGACAGACCTGAAACGCATCCGCCGCCCACCGGCCCCACTGGTTGAGCCGGGCCAACACGTCCCCACCCCTGGCTCGATCGTCAAACAATGCCAGCGCCGCCAACATCATGGTGGTTGTGCACCCGGCCATGGCCTCTGCCACAGCACTCGGTGACCGGCCCTGCGCTGCCGCTCGACGCGTAATGCGCAACGAGAGCGCGGCCTCGATGGCAAGGCGGCAGAAGCCGGGAATGACACGACGCCTGACGGCGTCGGGCAGGTCGGTGGTGCGCACCAGCGCCCGCGCATCGTCGAGATATGCCTGCACGGGCGTGAGCGCCTCGCGCACCTCAACGGCCGACTGCCCTCGTCGCATGACCTCGTGAATGACAGCGGGAATGCGAAGACGCCGCACGGCATCAGGCAGCCGGTCGTCGTGGGTGAACACGATCACCTGCCGAGTGCGTGCCGTGTCCTCCAGCACCCGAGCCAGACCATCGACCCGCGCGGGGTCCATGGACTGCACGGGGTCGTCAATGACCACAAACCTGAACGGGCTTTCGTCAAGCGTGGCCCGCGGCAGGAAGAGGCTGAGCGCGAGAGCGTGGAGTTCGCCCTGACTCATCACACCGAGCGCCGCACCGTCCTGGTCGTCAATCGTCAC
>BTVE01000171.1:0-3638 GCA_045862915.1 Acidimicrobiia bacterium | reverse complement strand
CCGACTGCGGCGTCGGCAATACATCAGACGCCAGCAAAGGAATCACGATCATGGCGCCGAGCGCGACCGTGTGCACCAGAATCGACAGCGGCACCGTATACCACTGTTTGGTGCCCACTCGAACGGTGGGGTCGCTCACGTCGCCGAACATCTCACGTGGCACGTCTGTACCTCCTACAAGGCCTTTCTTCGAACACGTAACGAAGGCCGGAATTATAAGCAGGGCGCGAAAAAAGTGTCAACGAATGAACACCTGTTTCTGTCCTGTACTTCGTTAGACACCGGGATCCGAAAAATGGCCCGAAATATTCCGCTGGCTTTTGACCCCGCCGGGCAACCCCATCCCCCCCGTCAAGAACACCCGAATTCCCTGTTCAACGGTCAGGTCGGGATACGTCACCCGGTCCACCGGGCACACAATCACGTCCCCCAGGTAAAGATGGTTGGTCGGCACGTACACCGCCACAAACGGCTTCGCCTCGCCGCCCTCGGTCAACGTGAACTCCCGGGTGAGAAACCCCAGCAGATACCCCCGGGCGGCGTCCTCCACCATCACCACACGCTTGAACCCGAACTCGTTGTCGGGGGAAAACGCCAGAATCAGCTGCTTGACCGGCGCATACACCGTCCGGAACACAGGCACATGCATCAGCAACTGCTCGCCCCGCCCGAGAATCCGGCGCCCGATGACGTTGGTCGCGACGATGCCGATGCACAGGACAATGAGCAGGGTCGTCGCCAACCCCAACCCGGGCACAGGCGTGCCAAGCCAGCGCTCGTACAATCCCTGCGTCAGCCCGTCGACCACCCGGAACATCCACACGATGGCCGTCACGCTCACCACAAGCGGCACGGTCACGAAGAAGCCGGTCAGGAACCAGCGGCGCAAACGCGACATGGCGGTGAGGGGACTATAACGAGAAGAACAGGAGGATCGCCAGCGCGATCCGGTACCACGCAAACACATCAAGTCGATGGCTGACGAGGTATCGCAGCAGGAACGCCACGGTGACGTAGCCCACAAGCGCCGAGGAGAGGAACCCGACGGCAAAAAACTGCATGTCGGCCGTCGTGAGGGCCTGCTCCCGCAGTTCGAGCAATGACGCGGCGCCCGCCCCGCCAATGGCCGGCACACTCATGAGGAATGCAAACCGGGCGGCGGAGATCCGATTCATCCCGAGCAACATGCCGGCCGTGATCGTGGCCCCGGAACGGGACACGCCCGGAAACAGAGCGAACACCTGCGCCACACCAATCAGGAAGGCGCCGGGCAGCGTCAACGTCGCCTCTGTTCCGGTGCGCGCGGACAGCCGCTCCACCAGGAAGAGGAGGCCGGCGCCCAGCATCAACGTCACCGACACGACGCGTGGATCACGGAACGACTCGAACCAGTCCTTGAGGGTCAACCCGATGATCACCACGGGAATGGTCGCCACGGCGACGAGCCAGATCCGGCGCGCGTCAGCCGGCATCTCCGACGAAAATGCCCGCGGCACCGCCTGCACCATCGCAATCAGATCGGCGCGAAAAAACCAGACGACCGCGGTGAGCGTGCCGAGGTGACACGCGACGTCAAACGGCAGCCCCAGGGCGCCCTCATCCCAGCCAAAGGCCCACCGGGCCAGGATGAGATGGCCGGAACTCGAGACGGGCAGGAACTCCGTGAGTCCCTGCACCACCCCGAGGACTGCGGCCTGAAACAGGGACACGGACTACGACTTGCCGCGTGTCTTGCGCACCGCGCTGCCGGCCGTCGGCGCGGGCTTGGTCAGCACGATGGCGATGGCCGCGGCGATGAACACCGTGGAGTACGTGCCGCTGACGATGCCGACGAGCATGGTGAAGGCGAACCCTTCAAGCGCTTCGCCGCCGTAGAAGTAGAGACCGGCCACGGCCAGGAACGTCGTGCCGGCCGTGATGATCGTGCGCGACAACGTCTGATTGACGCTCGTGTTCACCAGCGTCTCCAGCGCTTCGCGGCGTCCGGACCGGGCGTTTTCACGCACACGGTCGAAGATGACGATCGTATCGTTGACCGAGTAGCCCGTCATCGTCAGCAACGCCGCAATGATGTTGAGCGACAGCTCGTAGCCGAACCAGTTCAGGAAGATCAGACAGATGATGACGTCGTGCAGCGTGGCGACGATGGCGCCGGCGGCAAACGTGAACCGGAAGCGCAGGCCGATGTAGATCATGATGCCGGCCAGCGCCGACAACGTGGCGTAGATGCCCTTCCGCTGCAAGTCACGTCCAACGACAGGGCCGACTATTTCGGTGCGCTCCCGCGTGAAGTTCCCGAGATTCGCGGAACGCACCGCCTCGTCCACCGACGCCGCGGCATCGTCGAGTGTCTGCCCCTGCTCCACCTGGATGACCTGGGGCAGGCGAATGAGGATCTCGTTGCGATCGGCCGGACCGTAGCGCTGGACCGTCTTGTCACCGGGCAGCGACGAGAGCGCGGTGCGCACGGCGTCCTCGGTGATGGGCTGCTCGAAGCGCAGGACCATCGCGGTGCCGCCCGAGAAGTCGACGCCGAGGCGGGGTCCGCCCTGCGCGATGATCTGGCCGATGCCCGCGATGATCACCACCGCGGACAGGGCGATGGCGTGCCAGCGCCACTTGATGAAGTTGAAGTTTGTCTGCCTCAGAATCTGCATGACCGCGGTCCCGACCTAGATGCTCAGCTTCGCGGCCGCCGGTTTGCGCGACAGCGACAGCTCAAAGAGCGTGCGCGAGGCGAAAACGGCCGTGAAGACGTTGGAGATGAGACCGAAGAACAGCGTCGTGGCAAACCCGCGGATCGGTCCGGTGCCGAACTGGAAGAGGAACGCCGCCGCGATGAGCGAGGCGATGTGTGTGTCGAGAATCGTCACGAAGACGCGGTCGAATCCGGCGGCAACGGCCTGTCGCGCGCCCTTGCCTGCGCGCAGCTCTTCCTTGATGCGCTCGAAGATCAGCACGTTCGAGTCGACGCCCATGCCGATGGTCAGGATGAAGCCGGCAATGCCGGGCAACGTCATGACGGCGCCAAGGTAGGCCATGAAGCCAAGCAGCACCATCAGGTTCAGCGTGATGACCAGCAGCGCGTTGATGCCTGACAACTTGTAGTAGACGACCATGAAGATCGCCACCAGGATGAGACCGGCAATCGAGGCGCGCACACCGGAGTTGATGGAGTCCTGACCCAGGCTGGGGCCGACCGACGACTCGTATTGCGGTGTGAGCGACGCCGGCAGCGCACCCGAGCGCAGGACCATCGACAGGTCGGTGACTTCCTGCTGCGTGAACGTGCCGGAGATCTGGCCTTCGTTGGTGATGCGGCCTTCGATGACCGGCGCCGATTCGACGCGGTTGTCGAGGATGATGGCGAGCTGTCGGCCGATGTTGGCGCTGGTGATCTGGCCGAACCGGCTGGCCGCTTCAGCCGACAGCGTGAAGCTGACCGCCGGCTGATTGAAGCCGTCAACGGCCGGGCGTGCCGTGCGCAGGTCGTTGCCGGTCACCGCGGCAAGCCGCCGCACCAGGTAGAACTGCATCGAGGCAGGCTGCCCGGCGACCGCGGCGGCCACACCCTGCACCACTTCCATGTCCGCTGGCACGGCACCACCGTACGACGCGAGCAGCGACGCCTGGTCGGG
>BTVE01000170.1:0-3873 GCA_045862915.1 Acidimicrobiia bacterium | reverse complement strand
AGCTGGACCACCGAAGTGGTGACGGTGGGCTTCCCGCATCTGCTCGATCTGCAGGTGGTTGATGGGCCGTTTGTGGGGCGCGTGCGGTACTCGATTCAGCGTTCCGGCGAAGGCTCACGCGTGGCCATTCATGACAAGGGTGAGCTGACCGGCATCGCGAAGTTTGCGCCGCTCGACATGGTCACCTCCGCCATGCGGAGTGCCATCGAAGCTGACCTCGGACGCCTCAAGGCGCTGGTGGAGCAGCAATAACGCGTTCGACGAACGCCGAGATGCGGGCCGCCGCCTCCGCGTGTGGTCCGTCCGACGACGCCGTGTGCCGGGCCGCCGCGCGCTCGGCCACCATGCCCAGGTGCCGCACGGCAGCCAGCACCTCAAACCACTCCAGGTACGGCATCCGGCCTGCGGCCGCCACGAACATGTCGCGACGTGCGTTAGTGCCGTATCCCCGGACGATGATCATCGACCGCGACAGATCGACGCGGGGATCGCCCACACCACTCGCCGACCAGTCAATCAACACCAACGCCTCGTCGTCATCCACCAGCGTATTGGCCAGATGGGGATCGCCGTGCAGGACGGCTCGCTGCTCGTCGATCAGCTGCCGGTGGCGCTCAAGCCAGGCCACCGTGCCCGCCAGTGACGGGACGCCGCTGCACACACGGCGTGCGGCCGCCAGGAGCGCATCCAGGGTGAGGCTCTGTCGAGTCTCCTCGTCAGCAAACGGATGCCAGTCGAGCTGGTGCAGGCGGGCGAGCAAGGCGCAGTAGCTGGTCCTCAACCGTTCCCGTGCCTCCGGCGTCGCCCGGGGCATGGCGTCGACAAGCGGCCGGCCACTGATGTGTTCAACAAGCACGAACGGTGCGCCCAATGCCTCGCAGGTGGTTTCGGCCGCCCAGAGCCGTGGTGCCCGGAATCCGGCATCGGCCAGCAGCGTCAGCGTGCGCGCCTCGTGAGCCACGGCAGGGCCGGCCTCCTCACGGGGATTGAGACGCAGGACCAGGCGCTGGATCCGACGATCCGCAGGCGGACCGGTCTCGAGACCGAGTTCATAGACCTCGTGTTCCCAGCCGCCCGTGAGCGGGATCCAGTCGACGATGCGCGGATTGGCGGCAGGAGCGAGGCGCGAGCAGCAGTACGTCTCCAGCTGCGCCCGCAGTGGGACACGGGAGGGCACGCCACAGTGTACCCGTTGGCATAAGATGAACGGCACGATGAGTGCGTCCCAGGCATCCACGTCCACGCCGGACGGCCAGCCGACCCGGCTGCAACGTGCCGAAGCCGACGCGCGCGCAGCCGGTGAACGCGCGTACGAAGACGTCCGCAACAGTGTCACGCTGTTCTTCCAGACGATCCGGTTCATCGCCTTCCTGTTCTGTGTCCTGATTGGCGCGGTGTATGTGTGGGCCTGGCTGCTGGGGCTCGTGCTCGCCGTCGTGCGCGTCGTCATCGGTCTGGTGCTCACGCCGCTGCTCTGGATCACGGACGGTCCGCCGCACCACGTGGATGGACGCGCCTTCACGATGAAGGAGACCTTCGGGGGCCGTCTGCAACTCTGGTGGGACCGCCGGGACGAGTGGTATCGCGACATCGCGCGTCCGATGGGCCGTTATCTGGCCGACCTGCACCTGGGCGGCTTGCGGTTCTGGCACTTCACGATCCCCCGGAAACTCACCGTGGTCGTGGCGGGATTTTTCCTGTTTGTCCTGCCGCTCAGCTACGTCATTCCGAGGCCACACTACATCCAGCTGCTCGACGACAACGTCATCGACTACGGTTCCGGATCAACGCCCGAACAACGCTTGCGGTATCTGGTGCACGCCGTCGATCTGTTTGATCCCCAGCAGACGCGCGAGTACTTGAACGAAGACGCGTGGTGGCTGGGCAAGATCAATTCGCAGGGCATGAAGGCGCGCCTGCAGCCGGGCCGCTTCTACAAGGTCTGGGTGGTGGGCATCCGGTGGTGGTACTTCCCGACGCTGTATCCAAACCTCATCGAGGTGACGGAGGTGGATCGCTCGGGGAATCCGGTGCCTGAGCCGTCGTACCTGATTCCGCCGCAGACGCCGCCTGGGCGGTAGCCTTCCGTGCACGGGTCGTACGCTCCGCGCCGGCCTCGGCCACCGCGTCCTCCATGTCTTCCCGCACACGTGCCGCCGCGCGACGCGCTTCATCGGCCGTCAGGATGCTGACCTTGACCAGCTCAACGAACACCGGCCGGAACAGCGGGCGGACAACAGGGGCCAGAAAGACCCCGAGCAGAAATGAAACGATGGCAGTGAGCATGCGAGTGGCGACGCTGCGGAATGATGACGTGACAGGCGAGCACGCGTCAACTCGTCCGTTCCGGGGTTGACCGTTCCGCAAGGGGCGGGTTACCCTCTGACGGGAGATTTAATCGCATGGTGAGTCTGCTTCCGAAGTCAGCGTTGGGCAACATCGTGGTGGGTGCTGTGGCGGCTGTGGCCGGGCCGGCGGTGCTGCGTCCCGTGCTCGTGGGTGTCGTCCGTGCTGGTTACGAGGTGAAGGACTTCGCCTCTTCGGCCTGGTCCACCGCGCGCTCAGAGGCGTCAAAGATCCGCGACGAAGCGGCCAACGTCCGCACCGTCTCGACCCTCGAGGCCGAGATCGAGGCGCTGCGCGCCGAGGTCAACGCCCTCAAGGCGTCCAAGAAGGCCTGACACCCTCGTCAGGGCTGCATCAACCGGCGGCATCCGGACACTCCGGGTGCCGCCATTCTTTTGTCTGAACATCCTGTGGTGAAGTGAGGTCCTTGTGCGCGTCTCCGTCCTGTGTTGTGTCTTGAGCCTGTTGCCCGGCGCCGTGGCCGCGCAAACTCGTCCCGCTGCGCCGCCAAAGAACCACGTGCAGGTCGACTTCAGCCTGGAAGATCTGAGCCGCAACGAAAAGACACAGACCCAGACGACGGTCACACTGACGCACGGCGTCTCGATGCGCAGCCAGCTGTTTGTGGTCGTGGACTCGCACAACCGCTTCGACGACCCCGACACCCAGATCAACGCCGGCATCAATCATGTCTTTGGCGCCCGTAAGGTGATGGTATCGGCGTCTGCCGGGTTCGGCCTCGATGTGCAGACGATTGCCACGCGCGAATTCGACGTCAAGGCGCAGGTCCGCGTGTCGGAGCACCTCAATCCAATCGCTGAGGTGTCGTATTCCACCTATCGCCACGACACCGACGTGGCGGTGCTGACCCTGGGCGGAGTGCTCACGTGGAAGGCCCTGAATGCGCAGGCGGGTGTGCAGTTCACGCGGGCGTCCGTCGGCACGATCAACGAAGAAGGCCTGGGCCTCGGCGTGAAGAGCTCGCTGCGCCTGACCCCGAAAGTGTCGCTGGTCGCCGGCGGCAACGTCGGGTCGGAACACGCCATCGCCAAGACGATTCGGGAAGCCCAGCGCGCGATTGACGCCTGGAGCCTGACGGGCGGGCTGCAGTTCACGCCTCACCCGAACCGATCGCTGACGGTCAGCTACATGTATCAGGATCGCGAACGGTTCTACACCGTCAAGGCGCTGGTGCTCTCGGGCGCCATCGGCTTCTGAACCTCGAGCACCCGCAGCGGCAACGACCGCGGCCCGCGGATCTGGCCGACGCTCCATCGGACGCCGTCCGGATCCGCCAAGGTGAACGCCGGGAAGCGCGCGAGGAATTCCTCGAGCGCGACCCGGATCTCCAGTCGCGCGAGATTGGAGCCCAGGCAGCGGTGGATCCCGAGGCCGAACGCAGCGTGCGGGTTCACGTCGCGGTCCAGCCGGACGTCATCCGGCTGCTCGAACACCTGCGGATCCCGGTTGGCCGCGTTGTAGGGCAGCAGGACCCACTCGTCTTCCTTGAACGCATGGCCATGAAAG
>BTVE01000169.1:0-3904 GCA_045862915.1 Acidimicrobiia bacterium | reverse complement strand
CCCCGATGTCTACCGGGTCAGCCTGACTGAATTTCCACCACGTCCGGGGACTCTAACGTTTTGATTTCACCGGTGTCATTCCGGAACCGGTCACCTTCACTTCCCCGGAATCCGTGATCGTCGCGCGCACGGTCGAGGAGGTGCTGCCGGCGCTCGCGCACGCCGAGTCGGCGCTCGCCGCCGGCCGTCACGTCGCCGGCTGGGTCGCATACGAGGCAGCACCGGCCCTTGACCCGGCCCTCGTCACCCGCACGCCAGGCGACGTGCCGTTGGTCTGTTTTGGCGTGTTCCGGGAGCGAGACGTCACCACACCGCTCGTCCCCGTTGCGCCGACAGGTCCGCTGCCTCGGTGGCACTCAGCCGTCGATGCTGCCGCACATGCCGCCGGTGTCGCCGCAATCCGCGACGCCATCGCCCGAGGCGACACCTACCAGATCAACTACACGTTCCCGCTGCTGGCTGATGTCCCCACGGGAACGGATTTCACCGCGATGTACCGGTACCTTGCGGCTTCGGCGCGGGCTCCGTACTCGGCGTGTCTCGAGACTGACGAGTGGGCCGTCGTCTCGTTGTCCCCTGAATTGCTCTTTCACTGCGACGGACGCACCCTGGTCACGCGGCCGATGAAGGGCACGGCACGGCCTGGGCGCTGGGCTGAGGAGGACCTGGCCGTCGCTCACACACTGCGGCGCTCCGAAAAAAACCGCGCAGAGAACGTGATGATCGTGGATCTCTGTCGCAACGATCTGAGCCGCGTGTGCCGATGGGGGACCGTGGAGACGACGGGGCTCTGCGAGGTCGAGCGATACCCCACCGTGTGGCAGATGGTCTCGACCGTGCGCGGCGAGTTGCGGGACGGATCCGGCCTCACCGACATCTTCAGAGCGGTCTTCCCCGCAGGGTCCATCACCGGCGCGCCCAAGACCAGCAGCATGCGCCTCATTGCTGCGCTCGAGACGACGCCCAGAGGCGTGTATTGCGGCGCGATCGGATTTGCCTCGCCGGATGGGACGTCCGTCTTCAACGTCGCGATTCGCACGATGACCGTGGAGCGAAGCTCAGGGCGCGCGACCTACAGTGTTGGCGGCGGTATCACCTGGGACTCGCTCGCCGTTGACGAACATGCCGAAGCCCTGCAGAAAGCCGCCTGTCTCAGCCCGTCCCCTCCGCTGGGGCTCATCGAGACCTTCCGCGCCGATGCCGGCACGCCTGTGCGCCTGGAACACCACCTCGCCCGGCTGACCGCATCGGCGGCGTTCCTCGGGATCCCGTGTGACGCAGCCCGAATCCTCGATGCGATCAACGCGCACCTGAGCTCCCTGCTTCCATCTCCGTCGCACCGGGTGCGAGTGGTGCTGCAGGCCAACGGCGAGAGCACCGTGACGTCCACCCCGTACGCACCGGTGATCGGGCCGGTCGATCTTGCCCTGTCGACCACGCCGGTGGATTCACGCGACAGACGTCTCTGCCACAAGACGACCGATCGTTCGGTCTACGACCGTGCGGCGTCAGGACGCACCGACAGCTTCGACACGATCCTGTGGAACGAACGTGGTGAGGTCACCGAGTGTACGCGGGGGAATCTGGTGGTGGAGCTGGATGGCGCGCTCGTGACGCCACCACGGGAGTGCGGCCTGCTGAACGGTGTCTTTCGTCAGGAGTTGCTTGACAGCGGAGTCGTGCATGAGCGGGTCGTGCGCGTAGGCGATCTCGCCCGCGCCTCCCGCCTCTGGTTCATCAACAGCCTGCGCGAATGGGTGCCGGTCAGAGACTGGCGTACACCATGTCCATGAGCTGTTGATCCTCGATCGCCCGCTCGAGGCACATCTCGGGCTGGGTGCCCGTGCGGATCGCGCGCACAAAATCCCGATACATGGCCTGATACCCGCGGATGTCCCGAAAGCCCGGGAACACGAGTCGCGGCAGTCCGTGGCGCCCTCGTATCAACATGAACACGCCATTGGACTCAAACGTGACGATGCCGTCGCGCCCGAACAGCTTGGACCATCGCAGCCCCTTGAGCAACGAGGGCACTTCGCGCGAGTAGTACAACGACCCGGCTGCGCCGTTGTCGTATTGAAACGCCACGAGCATGCTGCGAATCCGCCGGTCGGGCCCTTCCAGCTTCGGCGGCGGCCGATACGCCTGAATGCGTACAATACGCGGCCCGAGACTGCCGGCAATATGCAGCCAGTGGATGCCTTCTTCGAAGAAGGCATCGCCTCCGGCCATCGTTTCGTCATTGCGCCAGTCATCGGCTTTTTTCGGCAGCCGGGCCAGCGTCGTGAAATGGCCGAACAACATGTCGCCAATCGTGTCGTCGGCGAGCAACTGCCGCAGGCGAACCGCGAGCGGCTTGTAGTGGTCGTTTTCTCCCACGATCACCACGCGCCCAGCGGCGTTGCGCGCGGCCAGCGCCTCCTGATACTCGGCCATGTTCATGAAGGCCGGCTTTTCGACGACAACGTGTTTGCCGGCGGCGAGTGCCTCTTTGGTCAGCGCCAGGTGGTATCGCGGCGGTACGGCCACGACGACCGCATCCGTCTGGTCACTGTGAATCGCGGCCTCATAGCTGCCGAAAGCCGCCTGCCCCTGGTATTGCTTGCGAAAACCCTCCGCCTTCGAGAGGTCCCTGCTCGCATAACTGCAGACGATGTCCCGCGACAACGATCGGAGATTCCGGCTGTGCACACGTGTGATGTAGCCGCAGCCGAGAAAGGTGAGTCGAATCGGAGAAGGGGTCACTGTGATACCGCGATGATGCCGACAACGATGGCGACGGCGAGCACCACGAGCGCGATCTTCCAGAACGACTTCGGGTAATCGCCGGCAATCGTTCCGGTGATGCCGTTGGCCAGTACCTGGAAGGTCTTGCGCCCGTAGGTGTACGTCAGCACCCAGAGCGGCACCAGCGTGTGTTTGAAGGTTCGACGTGAAAACGTCGGGTGGATGACGAGGTTGCGATAGGTGTCGCCAGGCACCTGCGCACCGCACAGGCCCATCAGCGTGTCGTGCATCTGATGGGCCGCTGCCTTTGTCGCCTCCGTCAGGTCCACCTGGTAGCGCTCAACGACGAACCCGGAGAGATAGGCCGTGTCATACGGGACGACCTGCTGGGTCGGAAACGGCTCCACCTGCCGCAACAGGTCGCTGCGGATGCCCGTCGTGCCCGGCACCAGCTCATCGTCGAACGTATGTTCCAGTTCGCCGGCCGCCGGGACCCAGCGTGTGTGGCGCACCTGTCGCGTCCGCATGCGTCCCTGCGAATCACGATAGGTTTCCGTCGTGTAGTAGTAATGGCCGGCGTCCGCCGTCCAAGTACAGTGAGCGTGCGCGTCAAACGTCCAGTAGGGAATGTAAAGCCCGTGGATCTGATCGACCAGCGCCTTGTGCTTGAAGGCGTTGGGCGCGAACCATTTGCTCGCGTACCAGCGTTTCATGCGATCGCGCACGTCGGTGTGCGACACGGTGAAGGGCAGCAGGCTCTGCGGACGGATGGGGGCTTCAACGTCTTCGTAGTCGACCAGTGCCGGTGAGCCGCAGAACTCGCAGTTACGACCGACCTTGGCGGCGTCAAACACCATCACGGCGCGGCAGCTCTGACACTGGACACTTCGGGTGTTGGCGTTCCAGCCCTTCGCATCGTCAGGCAGCGCGCGCAGGGCCTCGAGCAGATCGAGTTCGGCCACGTCGCCGCCCTGCTTGTGGCCGTCGTACGGCGACTCGGTGCCGCAAAAGGCGCATACCAGCAGCTGCTTCGATGGGTTCCACTCGGCTTGCGCGCCACACGCCGGACAGGCGTGTTTGTCGCGCGCGCTGATCGCGTCGGTCATGATCGTTCCACGTCGGCGGGCCTCAAGAAGTGGGGGCCTGAAAAAGTGGGGCGGGCCTGGAGGCCCGCCGA
>BTVE01000168.1:0-4174 GCA_045862915.1 Acidimicrobiia bacterium | reverse complement strand
ACCCCAGGTCGGGGAGGGCTCAACGAGTCGCGTACGAGGCAGACGAACATGACGCCCCTCCCACACCAGACACGCGCGTGACACGCTGCGCCACCTGCGGCGTCATGCGCACGCCGTGCAACCGGCGGCTTTGCGCACTTTGCCCCGTCCACACGCCACGTGCGCGCAGCGCGACCGAGACGCCCCCGGCGCTACGTCCCATCGGGTGTGCGCCGGTCAGCAGCCCCACTGTGTCGCGGCCTTCGATGGCATGCGCCAGCCGGAACCATGTGGCCGCCGGCAGTGTGCGAATGTCCCGGGCCGGCACGTCCGCGATGTCGCACACCACCACGGCAAACCCGCCCGCGCGGACAATCAGATCAAACGCACGAATCCCCGTCTGCAACGCGCGTTCACCCACCCCACGCGTCGGCCGGCCCCACGGCGCCTCTGGTGCGGCTGAGGCCATCGACGACATCGACGGCCCGCGCACCCACAACACGCGATCGAGCACCACGCCCGCCGCTTCGGCCGAGAGGGCATCGAAGCGATCGCTGACGTCCACGAGCGCCACAACCCCACCCTTGCGGGTGACTGATGCGAGCGTGGAGAGCACCACCGATGTGCGGCCACTGGACACCGGCCCATGCACTTCCGAGAGATGCCCCTGCGGCCATCCGCCGGCCAGGACGTCATCCATTTCGCCCAGACCTGTCGGCGTCACGGCACGAGAGTGATCGAGCGGACGGCTGATCGTACCCGCAAGTTTTTTGGTATCAAGCAGTTGCGTGAGTCGCGCCAGCGCAGGTGATGCCATGTTTCGCCTTATTTTCGCTTTCTAGGGCAAAGTATGGCACAGGCGTAAATGGCGATCAAGAGGCGAAAGTCGAGGTGCCGGAGTTCCGAGGTGCCGGAGTGCCGAAGTGCCGAGGTGCCGGAGTTCCGGAGTTCGAGCTGGATCAGCATACTCACGATGTGATACTCACAACGTGAGCATATGGCAACCGACCTCGGGCTGTTCGAACTTCTCGTCCTCATGGCCACCGCGGCCCACGGCAACCACGCCTACGGCGTCGTCATCCGCCGCGACGTTGCGGCCAGTCGCGGCACCGAGGTCTCCAGCGGGGCGATCTACACGACACTCGACCGGCTCGAGCGGCGTGGCCTATTGACGTCCACTCATGGCGATCCTTCCGAAGTCCGAGGGGGGCGTCCCCGCCGGTACTACCAACTCACGCCAGCCGGCCAGACTGCCGTCGCTGTCAACCGCGCCGCCATCAATCACCTCGCGCACCTCGCCACTCGGCAACCATGACGCCAGTGCCACCTCGCCTTTCACGTGCCGTGTTACACGCGTGTGCACGAACCGAGTTGGGCCGCGATGCCGCCGCCGATCTCGACGAGGAATTCCGCCTCCAGTGCATGGAGCGCGGCCTGCGTGCCGCCTCCGCCTGGTACCGCCGCCAGGTGCTGCTCTCACTGTTGGCCTTCGTCTTGGTGCTGCTGCGTGCGGAACGCCTGCGCGCCGACATGCGCCACACCCTGCGCACCGTTCACAGAGACCCACAGGCCTCGGCGGCGGTCATTCTGGCCATGGTCGTGGCCCTCACCACATTCGCGGTGCTTTTCGCCCTGGCCGACCCGTTCACGCTGCGGCCGCTCCCTTACCGCGACGCAGACCGTCTCGTGCTTATCGAATTCGAACGTGGCGCGTCTCCGGCCAGCCGTATCCCCACCCTGCAGGAGTGGCAGGCGCGCACCGATCTCTTCGATGCCGTCGCGGCGTACCGACGAGCCGTGCCCTTCCGGCTGCACACAGATCTCGGCAGCCCGACATTTCACGTCGCTCCTGTCTCGCCGAACTTCCTCGACGTGCTTGGCCTTCCATTGCGGTTTGCAGGGACATGGTCTCCGTCATCGGCCCTTCCCCCAGTCGTCATCACATCCGACGGCGAGACACTCCTCACGTCCTTTGGCATCACCGATTCGACTCATCCAACGCTGCCCACGCTCGAAACGATCCCCATCATGCGCAGCGGCACTCTGTCTGTCCCCCTCGCGTTCATGGCACCTGCCACACACGCTCTCGCCGCAGTCGACGTCCATGAGTTGCTGACGGTGCGTTGGACGACGCCTGATCAATCTGGGTGGACCACCAGTGGCGTGGCCAATGTCATTGCACGCCTCCGTCGGGGTGTACCGCCCACCGCGGTTGAATCCGCCCTTGAAGGCCCAGACGGGCCCGCCATCCACGTCGTCCGCTTCGCGGACTTCATCCAGGGTGACCTCGGCCCAATCGCCAGCGGCGCACTGGCCACCGGCCTCATCCTCTGGACCATCTGTGCGGGATACGTCGCGCTCTTCACGGCCGCCCGCACGATCGACCGCCGTCAGGAGTTCAACACCAGGCGCGCTCTCGGCGCCGCCTCGTGGCAACTGTGGCGACTGCCGTGTCTGGAACTCGGGTTCCTCGCGATCGTCAGCCTTGCCGTCAGCGTTCTCCTCTCGGCCGCCATCCTGCATCAACTTCAGGCAGTTCTCCCGTCTGAATACACCACGCTGGGCGCTCCCGCCATCACCTCCCGCGTCCTCTTCGCCACATCATTCCTGACGGTGCTCGTCGTCGTTGTCGGCGTGATCCCGGCATTCCTGACCACCCCGCGCACATCGCAGGGATGGTGGCGGCCCACCGTGGCCACAGCGCAAGTGGCGCTGACGTTGTCATTGGCGATTGGTGCGGGCCTGCTCGTGCAGTCTCACCGGAACCTGCTCGCGCAGGACATCGGGGTGGCGCGTGATGCGATCGGCATCTCGACGCAGGGCCCTGCGATCCTCATCGAAGAGACGCTGCAGGCGCTGGCCCTCGTGCCAGGAGCCACGGCCGTTGCAGCGGCGACATCCGGATACCGGATGCGACATGACGCGACGGTGCCGATTCCGATGCTCGTTCGCCAGGTGACGCGAGGCTACTTTGCCGCCACTGGAGCACACACCACCCCACCCGACCTCCGCCTCGAGACCGGCATCGTGGTCAGCACGAGCGTGGCGCGACACATGACGAACCTGGAGTCCCCGATAGGACACGCGTATTCACAGGGCGGACACCCGCCCAAGGTTGGGACGGTTGTCGGGACCACCACTGACGTCTTCACCAACGGCCTCGCCCGCCCTCCGTCGCCGGCCATCTTCGTTCCCCTGTCAACGGCCGCACCGATCCCAGCCGTGCAATTTGTAATCCGTGGGGACGTGGACAGCACCGCAGTGCGCCAGGTCATCAGCCGCGTCAATCCGGGGGCCGACATTGCCGCGCCACAGTCGCTCGCCGACGCGTTGTCTGTCACCGTCCGCCATCGCACGTTTACGACATGGCTGTTGACCGGCGTCTGCCTGTCAGCCCTCCTGCTCAGCGTTGCCAGCCTGTGGGGAATGGTCGCGTTCCTCGTCAGTTCCCGCAGGCACGAGTTTGCGGTGCGATTCACGCTCGGTGCCACGGCCGCGCACGTGCGCTGGCTTGTCACACGCGACGCGCTGACGACCACCCTCGTCGGAAGCGTGGCAGGAGCCGGACTCGGACATTGGGCCGCCGGGTACCTGGAGGCATTGCTGTTCCAAGTCGAAGCCGGCCGTTGGGCATGGACGCTGGCTACCTCGGCGGTAGTCGCCCTGGTGTTCGTGGGAGCCGCGCGGCATCGGTCTCGTGGCGTCAACGCCATCGATCCTGTTCGTGCGCTCAGGAGTCTGTAATGCGAATCGTGTTCATCCTCGCCGGCGTCATCCTCGGCAGCACGGGCAATCCGTCACAATCAGCGCCACCGGCGTTGTCCGGGACGTGGGTACTCGATACGTCCGGAGCCAATACCGTAGTCTGGCCGCTCTGCGGAATGACGTGCCAATTCGAGGTCGAGTCGGCGGGCATCACCATCCGACGGGACCAGCAGGCCGTCGTCTACCCAACTGATGGCTCCCGGGCCTCAGAGACCATCAATGGACCCTACGGGCAAACGACGCTGACTCGGTCGGGCTCTTGGAAGGACGGCACGCTCACTCTGCGCACGGGCGGCGCCACCACGACGCTCACCGCACAGGGGGACACGCTTACCATCGTGAACACCCTGGCCGGCAGCGGCCGCGGCAGCACGACCACGGCCCGCTACCGCCGCAAGTAGCCCGAGGCCCGGAACCTCGGAACTCCGGG
>BTVE01000167.1:0-4180 GCA_045862915.1 Acidimicrobiia bacterium | reverse complement strand
GAGCGTTCTGACTTTCTTGCGCCAGAGGCTCTTCCAGAGCAGAGGCAGGTACTTCATGCATGGACCTCCTGCGTCGACATCAGCAGGCCCTTCTCAAGGTGAATCACACGCTTCGCGCGCTCGGCGGCACGAGGGTCGTGCGTCACCATGATGATCGTCTTGTTGTGGTCACGATTGAGCGACTGCAGCAGGTCGAGAATTTCGTCGCCCGACTTCCGGTCGAGGTCACCAGTAGGTTCGTCGGCCAGCAGCAGTGTCGGGTCGGTGACAATGGCGCGGGCGATACCGACGCGCTGTTCCTGGCCGCCCGACAGCTGGCGCGGGTAGTGACGCGCACGTTCGGCGAGTCCCACCACCTTGAGCGCAATTCCGACGCGCTTCTTCCGCTCCGCGCCCGACAGTTTCGTGAGCAGGAGCGGGAGCTCGACGTTTTTTTCGGCCGTGAGCACCGGCAGCAGGTTGTACAACTGGAAGACAAACCCGATGTGCTGAGCGCGCCAGCGTGACAGCTGTGCGGCGGAGAGGCCGGCGATGTTCACGCCCTTCACCTCAATGCTGCCTGACGACGCCTGATCGATGCCACCCATCAGGTTGAGCAGCGTCGTCTTGCCGGAGCCTGAGGGACCCATCAACGCGAGGAAGTCACCTTCCGGAACATCAAGATTGACGCCCTGGAGGACATCAATCCGTTCGCTGCCCCGGGTGTAGTACTTGTGCACATTGCTGACTCGGACGAGCGGGTTCATACGGGCTCCTCTACTTGACGACCACCATCGCACCATCCACCACGGTCGGCGGGGGCGACACAATCACACGTTCTCCGGCGCGCAGGCCGCCGGTGACCTCGAGCCGATCACCATCGGCGCCGCCCAGGCGCACAGCGCGGCGCGACGCGAGGCCATCGGCGACGACAAACACAATCTGCTGGTCGCCGTCGGTCTTGACGGCGCTCTTCGGCACCAGTGCGACCGGCTGGGCCGTCGGTGCCACGGCCTCCTCCGCCTCACGCAGGAACGTCACCTTGACACCCATGTCGGGCAGGATGCGCGGGTCCAGTGACTTGAATCCGATGCGCACCAGGACGGTCGCCTTCTGGCGGTCCGCAGTCGGGACCATGGTGATCACGTGCGCGGGAATCTGCCAGTCCGGATAGGCGTCAAGCACGGCCGTGACGTCCTGTCCGGCGCGCACCCGGTTGATGTAACTCTCGTTCACGTCCACCTCGACCTCGAGTGAACGCATGTCGACGATCGTGCAGATGCCCGTGCGGGTGAAACCGCCGCCGGCTGACACCGGCGAGACCATCTCGCCTGGCTGGGCATCCTTCGAGATCGCAACGCCGCTGAACGGGGCGCGGATGATTGTGTTGTCGAGATCGGTCTGCTGCAGGGCCACCTGCCGGTCGGCCACGACGACCTGCTCGCGGGCAGAGGCGATACGGGCCGACAGGGAGTCCACTTCAGCCTGTGCCCGATCCAAATCGGCCTGGGTCGCAATCCCTTCCTTCACGAGCTGCGCGAACCGCTGGAGGGTCAGCCGCGCCTCAGCAAGGCGCACTTCACTCTCGCGCATCGTGCCGCGGGCCGCCTCCGCCTGGGCTTTTGCCAGTTCCAGGGCCGCGCGGGCCGTCGTGTCGTCAAGCCGGGCCAGAATCTGCCCCTCGCGTACCGCCATGCCCTCGTCAACATTGACCTCGATGACCTTGCCGGTGATCTTCGACGACACCGTCGCGCGGCGACGCGCCGTGACGTAACCGGAGGCGTTCAGCACGGAGGCCTGGGCACCAGCCGCACGCTGCGTCACCGACGCCACTTCGACCTCGATGGGCCGGGGGCGATTCCACCAAGTCCAGCCGGCATACCCACCGCCGGCGAGCACCACCAGCAACACGACCCACCTGACCCACCCACGGTTGGGCGGCACGTCCAGGGCAGGGCGTTCGATCCTCAGTGCGGCGAGATCATCTTTCAGTTCAGACACAGATTTCCCTCAGGAGTCGGCCAGTCTACGCGAAGAAAGGGCGAATGGCAATCCGCCCACCAGGATGACTCCCATTAAACACAACGAGCATGACGGGAGTCCGTCATGCTCGGATGTGTCTTCCCGGCCAACGCCGGTTGTCAGTCGGTGAGTTGAGCTCGGAGGCGAGTTTCCGGGAATCGTTGCTGGGAACTCGCCTCCGAGCTCGTCGTCGGTTTATCGCCCCGGCACACCCAGCCAGCCGCGCGTCAGGTAGTCGCCCAACGTGATGCCAAACAGGATGATCAGCCACAGGAATCCGGAGATTGCGGTGACCTTCGTCAGCGGCGTGTTCCAGCGAACCCCCATGAAGATGAGGATGACCAGTGTTGCCTTGACCGTGGCGACCAGCAGCGCCACCGGGGTGTTGAGGGCGCCCAGGTCCACGCGCGCAATGGCAACGGTGACGATGGTGAGCACCACCAGCGCCAGGAAGACGGCGATGTAATGGCGAGTCGGTGTGATGTGCGACATGACGTTTAGTGGTGCTTGCCGATGAGGTACAGCAGCGGGAACAGGAAGATCCAGACGATGTCGACGAAGTGCCAGTAGAGACCGGACACTTCAACGGGACCGAAGTAGCCGGGACCGAACTTGCCTTTCCAGGCCTGACGCAGGATGACAAGCATGATGCCGATACCGACCACCATGTGGAGGGCGTGGATGCCGGTCATCATGAAGTAGATCGAGAAGAACAGCTGCTGCGCCGGCTCGCGCGTGGGATCAAAGTGCGGGCCGGGCACCAGGTGATGCTCGAACTTCGCCGCGTACTCGAAGTACTTCACCACGAGGAAGGCGGTGCCGAACACGATCGTGAGAATCAGGTTGTTCACCAGCCACTTGCGGTTGCCGACCTGCGCCATACGCACGGCCATGGCCATCGACAGCGAGCTGCAGATCAGCACCAGCGTGTTGGTGCCGCCGAGCACTTCGTTCAGCTCCTGACTGCCGGCCAACCACGCGTCCGGGTAGATGTTTCGGTAGAGGATGTACGCCATGAACATCCCGCCGAAGAACATCACTTCGGTCACCAGGAACACCCACATCCCGAGGATCGACGCCTCGAGCTGCTGCTCCATGCTGTGAAAGTGATGCTGGAGCGCCGGGTGGTGTTCCTCGTGGTGTTCGGCGTGCGCGTTCGGACTGGACACGTTAGACCTCCCCCGTCTTGTGCGCGTGCTGCCGGCCCGCGTAGTTGTACGCGTCCTCGGTCACGACGGGATCCGTTTCAAAGTTCGCCGTGATGGGCGGCGACTGAATCTGCCATTCCAGGCCGGTTGCGCCCCACGGGTTGGCCGTCGCGTTGCGCGGCTTGAACAGCGACGCCACGAGGTAGAACACGATCAGCGCGTACCCCGCGCCCAGCACCCCGGCGCCGGCCGTGGACAACACGTTGAGGATCTGGAACTCCTCGGGATACGCGTAGTACCGACGCGGCATGCCCAGGTACCCGAGCACGAACTGCGGGAGGAACGTCAGGTTGAAGCCGATGAACACCAGCAGCGCGGAGATCTTGCCCAGCGTTTCCGGATACGTCCGGCCGGTCATCTTCGGCCAGTAGAAGTGGATGCCGCCCAGGTACGCCATGATGGCGCCACCGACCATGATGTAGTGGAAGTGCGCGACGACGAAGTACGTGTCGTGCAGGTGCACGTCCAGGCCGATGGTGCCGAGGAAGAGGCCCGTCAGACCGCCGATCAGGAACAGGCCGATGAAGCCGAGCACCCAGAACGTGGGGGACTCCCACGTAATCGAGCCCTTGTACATCGTCGCCGTCCAGTTGAACGTCTTCACGGCGGACGGCACGGCGACGATCATCGTGATGATCGAGAACACCAGGCCCGCGTAGATCGACTGGCTGCTCACGAACATGTGGTGGCCCCACACGAGGAAGCCGATGATCGCGATGGCCAGGCTCGAAAACGCCACGAACGTGTAGCCGAAGATCTGCTTGCGCGACACCGCGGCCACGAGCTCCGAGATCACGCCCATGCCCGGCAGGATCATGATGTAGACGGCCGGGTGGGAGTAGAACCAGAACAGGTGCTGAAAGAGCACCGGGTCGCCGCCCACGCGCGGGTCGAAGATGCCGAAGCCGAACGCGCGCTCGGCCGCCACCAGCAGGATGGTGATCGCCACCACCGGCGTGCCGAGAATCATC
>BTVE01000166.1:0-4188 GCA_045862915.1 Acidimicrobiia bacterium | reverse complement strand
TCTGCTTCGGCGGCGGCGGCCTGCAGATAGCGGACGTGGCCGACGTGCAGCAGATCAAACGCACCGTTCGCAAACGCCACCGTGCGACCGGCGGCGCGGTCGTCGGCAATGCGGGCGGCGAGATCGGATTCGGAGAGGATGTCAGCCATCAGTTTCCCGGCGGGGCTGAAGCCCCGCCCTACGTTCGCATCCACATGTAGGGCGGGCCTTCAGGCCCGCCGTTCCTCGACGGCGGCCAGCGAGGCCAGCAACTCGCGTGGAGTAATCGTCGCCGTGCCTCGCTTCATCACGACCAGTCCTCCTGCGTGATTCGCCACGTGTGCGGCCTGGCTGAACGTCGCTCCACAGGCCAGCGCGAGCGTAAACGTGGCGATGACGGTATCACCCGCACCGGTCACGTCGGCAATCTGATCGGACCCGACGATCGGGATGTGTTCGGTTGGGCGGCCCGGCTCGAACAACGCCATGCCGCGGCTGCCCCGCGTGATCAGGACGGCCCGCGACTGCAGTTTGCGCAGGAGCGCTCGCCCTGCCTTCTCCAGTGCATCGGCGTCCTCGCCGATTCTTACACCGAGCAGCGCCTCAACTTCCGATTCGTTCGGAGTGCACGCCGTCACACCTTTGAAGCCGGCCAGGTTGTACCGCGAGTCCACAAGGATCATCGGGACCCGTCCGACGTACGACGGCTGCACCAGCGCCGTCGACCGGGTGCGCGCCGTTTTGCCGGCCGCCTTGGCCTCGGCGCGGGCCACCATGTCGGGGCCGTAGAAGCCGCTCCCGTAATCGGAGACGATCAGCGCATCGGCGTCTCGAAGGGCGTTCGCGAGCGCGGCCTCGAGCCGCCGACTCACGGACTGGCGCAGACGCGGCGCGATCGGCGTGCCGACACGGTCGATCCGCACCACCTGCTGTTTGGCGGAATGCACACCGCCGGCGAGGACCCGTGTCTTGACCGGCGTGACCACACCAGCCGCACGTACAACACCGCGGAGGTTGGCTCGGGACGGCATGGCACCGAGCAGTCGTCGGCCTGGTTCGTCTCTGCCCACGAGGCCGACCACCTGCACACGCGCGCCCAGCGAGGCGACGTTGCACGCCGCATTGCCGGCGCCGCCAGGAACAACTTCGGTGGTGTCGTACTTGAGGATTAACACGGGCGCTTCGCGAGACACGCGCTCGACTTCCCCATACAGGAACTCGTCCGCGATCAGGTCGCCGGCAACGACGAGGCGCGCTCGGGAAAAGCGTCCAACAATCTCAGCAAATTGCGTCATCGGTGCGCCAGTATCTCCGCGGCCGCTTCAGCCAGGTCCGCCACCACCAAGGTGCCCGCGGGGACCACCCCCAGTTCGTCGACATCGCGCGCCCCGTGACCGGTGCGCACGCAGATGCCGCGGGCACCCACGGCCTGCGCCATCAGGATGTCCACGTCGCGATCACCGACCACCCACGACCGCGTGAGGTCGATGCCGTAATCGCGGCACGCGGCGTCGATCATCGCACGACCGGGCTTCCTGCACGCACATGGTGTGCGCAGGGCCTCACGCACCGCACGGGGATGATGCGGACAGTAATACCACCCGTCGATCCGACCGCCACTCTGCTCGATGGTCGAGTTCATCGTCGCGTGCACGCCACGGACAAACGCATCATCAAACAGTTCGAGCCCGATACCACCCTGGTTGGTAATCACACACACGAGGTAGCCGGCGCGATTGAACAGCCGGATGACGTCGAGCGTGGACGGGAACCACCGCACGTCCTCCAGACGGCTCAGGTAGCCGACCTCGTGAATCATCGTGCCGTCGCGGTCGAGGAAGATGGCGGGAGTGCCGGGGTGCCGAAGTTCCGGGGTCACGGGCGCGCTCCTGAAAACGCCAGGTGGCGGGAGACGGCGGCGGCCACCATGTCCACGGTGATGCGTTTCATGCACCGATGATCGATCGGGCAATCGCGCAGATGGCACGGCCGGCAGAACACGTCCGCCTTCAACACGTCACCACGGCCAACGGGTCTGGTGACACGTTCGTCGGTCGGCCCAAACAGCGCGACGACGGGCCGGCCGGTAGCGGCGGCGATGTGCATCGCGCCGGAATCGTTGGTGACACACACACGACTGATCGACGCCAGCGCTGTCAGCATCGGCAGGTCGGTGTGTCCAATCAGGTTCGCCACACGCCGGCGGGCCTCGGGCGCATGGGCGGTCAGCCATCGCTCGATGGTGATACCAGCCTCACGGTCGTGTGCGGCGCCGACGAGCACAACGTCCACATCGCGATCACGCGTCAGGCGCGCGATGAGTTCCGCCACCCGAAACGGCGGCCACTGTTTGGCCTGCCCGTAGGCTGCGCCGGGTGCACACAAGATCAGCCGCTCGGCCGTCCGGCCATCTACTGCAACCCTGGCGCGTGCGGCTGCCTGTGTTTCCCCGCTCACGGTGAGCGCCGGAGCGTCATCACTCACCGGAATCCCGAGGCCCCGCACGAGCGCGCGGTAATAGTCGACATGGTGCTGCTTCGCGCCGCGGGGCACAGCCGCACGTTCGGCGCGTTTGGTCAGCAGCCATCCCCGCTGGGACGTGGGATATCCCCATCGCTGCGGAATCCCCGCTCGCCGGACGTCCCACGCCGCTCTGAATGAGTTCGGAAACAACACGCTCAACTCGAAGCGCCCGTCACGCAGTTGCCGGACGTGGTCCCGTGACCCTCCCCGCAGCACCAGCACATCGGCGGGCGCGACCTCGCGCGCCATCGCGAACATCGGCGCCACACCGGCGGGCGCCGCAATCGTCAGGTGTGCGTCCGCGAAGTGCCGCCGCAGTGCCGCAATGGCGGGCAAGGCGAGCACCGCGTCTCCGAGCCAGTTCGGTGCGCGCACCACGAGGCGTCCGACGGTTGTCGTGTCTGGCGGGATCACGACGATGGCGCCCCTTCCTCGTCGCCGCCGAGTGATTCGTTGGCATCAGCACTCGGCGGGTACATGCCGCCCACCGGCTCACCAGGCTCATCGTCTCGCCATCGCCGATGCATCCAGAGCCACAACTCGGGATGGCGTCGCACATACATCTCGAGCACGTCAGTGCATCGCTGCGTGAACTCGGTGATCGGCTGCGGCGTTCCTGGCACCGGCGGCTCGACGGGATGTTCGTACACCATGCGGAAGCGGCCGTCAGGCAGCGGCACGCCGAAGACGGGAATGACTGGCGCCCCGGTGCGCAGCGCGAGGGCGGCCACTGCGGACGTGGTCGCGGCCGGCCGGCCGAAGAACTGCACCGTGACGGCATCGGCAGGTTGGATGTGCTGGTCGATGAGGATCGCCACGCCCTCATTCTGTTGCAGCGCGCGAAGCACACGCCGGACTGCGCCGTGGCGATAGATCACGCGGTTGCCGGTCGCTGTACGCACAGACTCCAGCAGATCGTGCAGCCACGGATTGTCGAGGCGGCGCGCGAGCACGGATGTCGGCGGCAGGATCAACGCGTGGCAGATGCCGTGCAGCTCCCACGCGCCAAAGTGGCCGGTGATGAAAAGTACGCCGCGCCCCTGCTCGAGCGCTTCACGCGCGCGCGCTTCACCTTCGAAGGTGACCAGTTCCCGCATGCGTTCCGGACGCATGGTCGAGAACTTGAGCAGGATGGTCAGCGAGCGGCCGAAGTGCTCGAACGTGCGGCGCGCGATCGTGCGGCACTCGGCTGCCGACCGGGCAGGAAACGCGGCTCGCAGCTGGCGGAACGCCAGGCGCCGATGTCCGGCGTCCAGCGCCCAGAATGTCAGGCCGAGCGCGGTGCCGACGCCGCGGACGATCGGCATGGGCATCAGCCGGAACAGACCTCGCAGTGCCATGACGAGGCCGTACTCCGCGCGATGACGAAAGCGGCGCGTGGTACTCATCCGGCAACCCTGGGAGCGCCGGCCGTGCCCCGTGCGGTGTCACGCCGCTCCAGCAGCCAGTCGGCAAATGTGGGGCCGGCGTCAATCGGCTCGATCGTCACGGCGTGCTCGAGCACATGCACGTCGAACGGCAGCGGCCGGAACGGCCGCAGCCGTTCGGCGTCCTTCGCCGTCGTCAGGACGCCGACGACGCTGTGCGCGCGGACCTCACGCGCGAGGCGCGCGATGTCCGCGCGGGTGTACCGATGGTGGTCGCCGGGAGTGGTCGCGCCGGCGACGTCCAGGCCGGCGTCGGCGG
>BTVE01000165.1:0-4212 GCA_045862915.1 Acidimicrobiia bacterium | reverse complement strand
GGCAGGCGCGTGACGGATACCAGTCAGGTGGTAGCCAACCCACGGATATCAGCAGGATCAACCGTCGACAGGACGGGCCCCACCTGCGGCGCCGACTCCGAGTTGTGGCAGAGCAGCGCCCGAAGCGATCGGGCGAAGGGGGAGATGTCTATTCGCAGATCGAGATGAACTTGACAACCGAAGTCATATCAACGCCAGCGATAACCTGCGGCGGCGACGTGCGGTGGAGCCGACGTCAGGTTCATCGCGTCGTTAGGCGACCTTTCCGGCTCGCCGCCTTCGGCGCCTCGCGAGCAGCCGAAATTGTGCCAGCGTCGATGGCCTGCTGCAGCTCCCGGACCTCGTCGAGAATCTTCAGAAAGCGGCGGCCAAAGGGGGTAAGCAGGTACTCCACTTCGATCGGCGGCTTCTCACCGAACACGGTGCGGTCGACGATGCCAAATCGGGTCAGCTTGCGCAACCGCTCGTTCATGACCTTCGCAGACAGGCCCGGACACGCCCGCAGCAAGGCGCCGGGCCGGGTCTGACCGTCAGCGCACAGCAGCAGCAGCCGGATCGACCACTTGCAGCCGACGATGCTCTCGACCATCGACGCGACACGAATCGAGTGCCCATCCTTAGGCTCGCGTGGACTCACTGCGGCATCGCTTCGCACCATAACGTAACCACCTTACCGAAAAGTGCGTTCCTGACACTGGTTCGCTCGGCACCTAGGATACATGCCGATGGAGCATTCGCAAGCGCTCCGCAACCAGACGAGATGAAAAGGAGCAGACTCATGACTGAAGCAACGAACATTCCCGGCTACACCCATGGTACGTCCGCAGCAGCGCGATCCCCATTGACGCCCGCCGATTTCGCGCTGATGCAGAAGAGCGTCCTGTTTGGCGACGAGGACATCACGTACCTGCGACTCTCGCATGATGTGCTCAAGGACCATGTCGAGGCGATCCTGGACGTCTGGTACGGATTCGTAGGCTCGCACTCACACCTGCTGGCGTCGTTCACCGGCAAGGCCGACGGCGCGCCGCTGGGTGACTACTTGGGCGCGGTGCGCCGGCGCTTCGGCCAGTGGATCCTGGACACCGCACGTGCCGAGTACGACCAGTCGTGGCTCGACTACCAGCACGAGATCGGCCTCCGTCACCATCGAGCAAAGAAGAACCGGACCGACGGGGCCGCCTCGACTGCGATTGTGCCCTTTCGTGACCTGTTCCTGCTGATCTATCCGGTGACCTTCACCCTGAAGCCCTTCCTCGCCAAGGCAAGCCACTCCGCTGAGGACGTCGAGAGAATGCACGCAGCGTGGGTGAAGTCGTGCCTGCTGCAGCTGACCTTGTGGAGCCATCCGTACGTGAAAGAGGGGGACTTCTGATGGAGCCACGGCACGCCCCCGAGTGGCTGACGACGACCTGGTTCAACACGCCGGAGGCCCTCAACTTGGAACGCCTTCGAGGGCGGGTTGTGGTGCTTCACGCCTTTCAGATGCTCTGCCCCGGCTGCGTGGCGCACGGCATTCCACAGGTACAGCGCGTCGCGGAGGCCTTCAAGAGTGCGCCGCTGACCGTTGTCGGGCTCCACACCGTATTCGAGCACCATGAGGCGATGGGGCTCGAATCGCTGCGAGCGTTCCTGCACGAGTACCGCGTGTGGTTCCCAGTCGGCGTCGATGCTCCTGGACCAGGTGGGGACCCCATGCCCCGCACGATGCGCACGTATGGGATGCAGGGCACCCCAACGACACTGCTGATTGACGCAGAGGGCCGACTACGCCAACAGGTCTTCGGCAGGCATGACGACCTGCTCCTCGGTGCGGAGATCAGCACGCTGCTGGGCGAAGCGGGCCACAGCGCGACCGGCCAGGCGGTGACGGTGGTCCCGGAGACGAACGGGTGTGCCGAAGGTCGCTGCGGTGTCGAGTAGGGCGGGAGGTCGTGGGCTACCCACGCGCTGGCAGGCCACGAGGATCGCCTAACGACTGCCATCAGCCGCGGCGGCGCTCATGATGACACGCGCCGCCGTCGGCTGCATGGCAAGTTAGGCGTCGTCTTCGAGAAAGTATGCCAGTGCTCCGAGACTCTCGGACGAGAGCGTCATGAAGGTAGTGCCCACTGGGTAGAGGGGCTCTTTCGTGTTCTGGGACAAATCGATGGCACCCTCTTCGATGATGAAGCCTCCTGGAAATGCCCGGGCCGCATTCTTGTGCTGGGAAGCAATTGAACGAGATACGAAGTCGCTAACTACGTTGGCAAGCGACAGCCAGCGTCGGAACAGCCCGCGCAAGTACGTGCGCAGGTCGACAGCTGATGCAAAAGGCGCCTTGCCGCCACCTGCTCGCATCAGGTCCACCAAGTCCGGAAATCGCGCGGTACGGACGCGGCCATATGCTGACCGATGGCAGATATCGTCACGCAAGTCCTTGAGCTCTCGGAACCACGCAGCCTCGGCGTTCAGGAATACGCGAAAAGGGTCCGTGGCCGGAATCGCCACGGCCAGTTCAGCGTCCTTAGACTGGCTCGACAGACGGATTCTCTCGGCCAGATCGGTGAATCCCGCGGGCATCTGGCCACGCAGGCTGTTCGGCAACGCGGCGCGCACCACAAACGACGCATCTTCCATGAATTGGCGGACGAACAGCACAACCGTTTGCGTATCGACAAACAACACATAGAAGGGCACATCTGCCCATGAATCGTCATCGTACTTGGTCAGATGTCCCCGGAGCCGCGCTGCGAGTACCACCATGGTCATCACGAACTGGTTCATGTTTTCCAAAGCAGGCCTGAGCTCTGGAGTCAACCGAACGTTATGGAGACGTAGCAGCTCAGGAAGGTCGCAAAACGGAAGGCGAAGCCGACCTGCGTCGTCACGATAGATCGGGGTATTTGACATGGTGACTCGTTCGCCTAACGCTGGGCATCAGCCGCAGCGGCGCGCTCATGATACACACGCGCCGCTGTCGGCTGCATGCCGAGTTAGACCGCCTTGCTCACAAATAGAGGAACTTGACCTTGACGTAGGGTGAGGCCTGACCATGTTCCCGATGCCCTCTGAGCCATCACGGACCTATCGCGTCGGAGAATTCGCCCGGTTGGCGGGAGTCACACCCCGCGCTCTTCACCACTATGACCGGCTGGGGCTGCTAAAACCGCACAGAAGCAGTGCCGGGTATCGCGTGTACGCCGATGCCGACCTTGAGCGATTGGTCCAAATCGTCGCGCTCAAGTTCGTCGGGATCCCCCTGAAGAAGATCAGTCGACTCCTGACGACAGGCTCGGACAGACTCGCCGCGGCACTTCACGCACAGCGGCAAGTACTGGAAGAAAGAAGACAGCTCCTCGACCAGGCCATCGCGGCGGTCCGCGAGGCGGAGCGGGCATTGCGGGTCGACGGGCAGGCTGCCCCGGGCCTATACCGGAGGATCATTGAGGTCATAGAGATGCAGGACAGCAGCGACTGGGACAAGAAGTATCAAGGACTGGTGGACACGAAGATTGAGCGGCTGAAGGCGCTCACGGCGGACGACCGGGGCGCACTGCGCCAAGAGTGGTCCGCCCTCGTCGAGGATGTGCGCGCGGTTCTAGGTGACGACCCGGCAAGCCCGCGCGCGCAAGAACTGGCCAACCGCTGGCTTGATTTGCTCGGCCGATTGATGGGCCGCCCCGTCGATCGACACATGATTCGCGACGCCGGAGCCGCCAAGCCCGGTGGTCAGTGGGGGCCAAGCGAGGTGGATCGGCCTGTTTGGGAGTTCATGCAGAGAGCTCTGGAGCACTGAGACGGGTTGTCGGTCTAACGATAGCCATCAGCCGCAGCGGCCCACCGATGCGCCGGCCGCTGTCGGCTGCATGGCCAGTTAGGCATCGCGCCCCGATGTGCCGCCGTTGACTGACCGCACCGCAACCAAGTCGTTGTCGGCCACCGCACGGAGATCTGCGGATTGAAGCGTGACGAGCGCTTGGGTCCGTCCGGAAGCCGCGACGAATTCGACCTCAACCGTGTCGGGAGAGTACACGTCGACCACGGCGCCCAAGTCGCCGGCCCGCAGACCGTGAGCCGGCAGGTCGTGGGTCAGAACGACGACGTCGAGGGGCTGCAAGGTCATTTGGCGTCTCCGGGATACGCGGTTACGAAGTGCGGTTCAGCGCGATCGCGCCGAACAAACCACACGCTGATCACGCTGGCCGACTGCCCGTTGGGTCCTACGAGGAT
>BTVE01000164.1:0-4267 GCA_045862915.1 Acidimicrobiia bacterium | reverse complement strand
GCGAAGTGCGAAGTGCGAAGTGCGAAGTGCTACTTCAGGATCGTCGCCTAGGCTTCGAGCGTGACCTTGCGATCGGTGACCGGGTCGGCCGATTCCGACAGCAGCATCGAGACGCCGTCCATTAACACGACGTTGATCGATTCGTTGAGTGTCGGGGGCACGGTGGGACGGCCGTTGCTGTCGGTCGAGTACTGCGGCCGGTATTCAAAGGTCAGTCGCAGTGACACTTGCCCAGTCTGGTAGCCGTTCGCGACGGCATCCACATTCAGGACTGCACCCTTTTCCGGATTTGCGGTGCGGATCATTCCGGCGTGTCCGTTCAACATCACCATCGAGATGGTCTTCTTGACCGGTGCTCCAGACAGCGTGTCGGTCAGCGTGACTTCGAGCTTCAGATTGGTCGCGCCCGGCAACGCCGCCCCGCCCGTCAGGCCAATCAGGGGCGCGCGAGGTGTCTGCGCCTGGGGCGCCGCCGGCGCCGAGGCCTGGGGCGTCTGCGCGCTGGGAGCGGCCGCTTGTGCTGATTCGTTGCGCGATGGCGCCGGTGTCTGCTGCGCGGCGAGTGGCGCGGCGATGGCGCCAGAAACGATGAGAGTGAAAAGCAATCTACGCATGGGTCTCCTTGTCACGGCGGGGCTGAAGCCCCGCCCTACGTTTGGTTCTGTCATGGCGGGGCTCAAGCCCCGCCCTACGTTCGATGTGGTCACAGTCGGTTCGGGTCGCCGCTGACGGGAGAAACCGTGAGCGGCGTCATGGTGAGTGGAGTGATTGACAGTGCTTCCGGTTGGATCGACGGCAGCGCAATGTACTCAACGGGCAGCGCTTCAACCGCCGGCAAGGCGGGAATTCGTCGCGCCATCCACTCGCGCTCGGCGTTTGTCATCAACTCGGTTGCCGCCGGCTCATCGCGGGACAGACGGACCCGGGGACGCGCCGGCATGGCAGAAGGGGCAGTGACGACGGGTTCGAACGTCTGCGCGGGCACCGGTTCGACGACCGCAGGGCTGGACACACCAGCCACCGGACCGGTCTCCGGTGTGAGCGAGGTCGGTCGCGGCCACACCGCAACCGCGAGCACGACCGCAGCCGCCGTCGCGACCATGGCGCCAATGGGCCACACGCGACCGTGACCGCGCCGCGTGTCGTCCAGCCGTGCGCGCAGGCGGACGTCGAAATCGGCCGCCGGCTCGACATCCGTCATCGCCCGCGCCACCCGCGTCACCAGCTCTTCATTTCCCCATTTCCTCATTGCCCCATTCCCTCATTTCCCATTTCCACAAGCTGTCTGCGCGCCTCCGCCACTCGCCACTTGATCGTGCCCACCGGCGCACCAAGCATCGCGGCAATCTCCTCGTACGCGTATTCCCCGGAGCTGGCCAGCAGCAACGTATCGCGCAACTTTGGTGTCAGTCGCGCGATGGCTCCGCGAATCGCCCTCAGTTCCGCACGTGTCGCGGCGGCGTGTTCGGGCGATACGTCGGGCGACATCAGGCGTTCGACAACATCACCGGCGTCGTCATCTCGGCTTGCGACCTGCCGCTTCCACCAGCGATCACGCGACTTGCGCCGGTCGAGCGCCTGCCGCCAGGTGATGGTGAGCAGCCACGTCTTGAACGTGGACTCCCCACGGAATGCGCCAATCTTGCGCCACGCGAGCACGAAGGCCTCCTGCGCGACATCCTCCGCGTCCTCTCGGCGCTGGAGGGCCGCCATGGCCGTGCGGAGGACCGTGCGCTGATGGCGTTCCACCAGGGCGTCAAAGGCCGCGCGATCGCCGGCCTGCGCCGCGCGAATCCAGCCACGTACGTCTGCTGCGTCTCCCGGCAGGATCATCTCGTGATCGGCGTCTGGGGCGTCAGTCATGTCCGGGACGGGGAACGCACGCAGCGGCACCAGTCCTCTAGACCTCACACGTCGCGGCCCGGTTGGGTCGGGCGTAAACTTTTTGGTAACCAGTAATGAACGAATCACACATCCTTTCGCAGATCCGCGACCAGGTCGATCATCCGGCCACCGTCAAGGAACTCCTGCAGATCCTTCGTATTCCGCGCGAACAACGCGCCTCCTTCAAACGTGTGTTGAACCGGCTGGTTGAAGCCGGCGAACTCATCCAGATTCGCGGACAGCGGTTTGGCCTGCCGGACCGCATGAACCTCGTCGTGGGGCGGGTCGCCACCAATCCACGCGGGTTCGGCTTCGTTGAAGTGGAACGCTCTGCCGACGCCGGCCCCACGAGCATCTTCATCCCCGGCGTGAACCTGAATCAGGCCGTGCACGGGGACCGTGTCGTCGTGCGCGTGGAACGGACCCGCGACGGCGACCGCGCCGAGGGCCGTATTTTGCGCATCCTCGAACGCGGCACCTCGTCGATCGTCGGCCGCTACGACGAGGACGGGCAGGGGCGAGGTTTTGTCGTCCCGTTTGATCGGCGCGTCATGATGGACGTGGAGATCCCGCGCGGCGAGACCATGGGCGCCGAAGCCGGCGACATGGTCACCCTCACGATTACGACGTGGCCGACACAGACGCGGCCCGCCCGCGGCCGCATCATCGAGGTGCTGGGTGATATCAACGCGCCCGGTGTGGACACCGCGGTGATCATCCGCAAGTACAACATCACCGACGAACACCCCGAGGCGGCCGTGGCAGAGGCCACACGTCTCGGCAAGACCGTCAAAGCCAAGGACATTGCCGGCCGTACGGACTTCCGTCACTGGGCGACGGTCACTATCGACGGCGAAACGGCGCGCGACTTTGACGATGCGATTTCGCTCGACGTGTTGCCCAACGGCAACTTCTGGCTTGCCGTGCACATCGCCGACGTCTCGCATTACGTCCGGCCGGGCTCCGCCCTGGACGATGACGCGTATGAGCGCGCGACGTCCGTGTACTTTCCGGAGCGTGCGGTGCACATGTTCCCGTCGGAGCTGTCCACCGGCCTGTGCAGCCTCAATCCTCACGTCGACCGGCTCGTGCAGTCCTGTCTGATGGAAGTGGACCGCAAGAACGGGGCAGTTGTCCGGTACGAGATGCACGATGGTGTGATTCACTCCGATGCGCGGATGACGTATGCGAAGGTCAACGCCATCCTGACGGACCGTGATCCTGCGCTGCTGGAGGAATACGCGACACTGGTGCCGCTGTTCGAGCGCATGGAGGCGTTGTTTCACATCCTCAACCGGCGACGCCGGCGTCGTGGTTCGATCGACTTCGACCTCAAGGAGTCGGAGATCAAGCTGGGCGAGGACGGCGCCATCGAGGACATCGTGGCGGCCGAGCGCAACGTGGCGCATCGCCTGATCGAGGAGTTCATGCTGCTGGCCAACGAGACCGTGGCCGAACATCTCGAACGTCACAGCGTGCCCACGTTGTATCGCGTGCACGAGGCGCCGGACCCGCTCAAGGTCGAGGAGTTCGAGGAGTTCATCGACGCGCTGGGGTATTCACTCGCGGGGACGGCGCAACACATCGAGCCCATGCACTTCCAGAAACTCGTGGAGAAGATTCAGGGCACACCGGAAGAGAAACCCATCGCGATGTTGATGCTCCGGACCATGCAGAAGGCCCGGTATGACGAATCGCCGCTGGGCCACTTCGGTCTGGCGACGTCACACTACGCGCACTTCACGTCCCCCATCCGTCGTTATCCCGACCTGGTCGTGCACCGGTCGTTGCGCGAGTCGCGTCACGGCATGAGCGCGGAACGTCGCGCAGAATTGACCGACGACTTGCCGGAGATGGGCCTGCATACGTCCGAGCGTGAACGACGCGCGGCGGATGCCGAGCGCGAACTGGTGCAGTGGAAGAAGGTGCGCTTCATGGCCGACAAGGTCGGTGACGAGTTCACCGGCTTCATCACCGGCGTGTCCGCCTTCGGTCTCCACGTGGAACTGGTGGAGCACTTCGTGGAGGGCATGGTGCACGTGTCCACGATGGCCGATGACTATTACCGGTTCATCGAGCGGGCGCACGTCCTGAAGGGCGAAAACCGCGGCCGTGTCTACCGCCTCGGCGACAAGGTGCGGGTGCAGGTGATTCGCGTCGATCTCGAACGGCGTCTCATCGATCTCGGGTTGTCCGAGATCCTCGACCTCGTGGCGGAGAGTGAGCGCAATCGCGGGCCTCGCCGCAGCAAGGCAACACCGCGCAAGACGCCCAAGCGGGCGGAGAACGCCAGGCCGGTGCGCAAGGCGGGCCGGCCCGGCCGGCGTGAACGCGCGTTCCGCAAGGCCACGCGCCGGAAGAAGCGCTGACGCGGATGCGCACA
>BTVE01000163.1:0-4391 GCA_045862915.1 Acidimicrobiia bacterium | reverse complement strand
CTCGAAGGCACGGTGGCCAACGTGCCGCCGCAGGGCGGACGGAAGCACCCGCACCAGGAGTTCTTCCAGATCGACACGAGCAACATTCTCTTCATCGTCGGCGGCGCGTTTGTCGGGCTCGAGAAGCAGATTGCGCGCCGGCTTGGCCGCAAGACGCTCGGCTTCAAGGCCGACGTCAAAGCCAACGTGAAGGAATCGTCGATGTTGCTCGAACAGGTCGAGCCGCAGGATCTGATCAAGTACGGCCTGATTCCCGAGTTCGTCGGACGTCTTCCGGTCGTCGGCACACTGCACGAACTTGACAAGCCCGCGCTCATCCAGATCCTCACCGAGCCGCGCAACGCGATCACCAAGCAGTACCAGCGCCTGTTCGACTATGAAAACGTCAAGCTGCGCTTCACTGACGATGCGTTGGAGGCGATTGCGGAGGCGGCGCTGCAGCGCAAGATCGGCGCGCGCGGCCTGCGCATGATCATCGAAGACCTCATGCTGGACCTCATGTACACACTGCCGGGTCAGAAAAAGATCCGCGAGTGCGTCATCACCCGCGAGGTGGTAGAGTCCAAAGAGAAGCCGATTACCGTGATGGAGAAAGCTGGCTGACGCATGGACCAGTACGAGACCCTGCCTATCGTCCCGCTTCGGGACGTCGTCGTGTTCCCGCACATGATGATGCCGTTCGTGATTGGGCGGCCGTCGTCCACGCGCGCGCTTGAACATGCGCTGGCGACCGACAAGAAGATCTTCCTCGCCGCGCAGCATGACGCCGCGGTGGATGACCCGCAGCCGGCCGACATCTACACGATGGGCTGTGTCGCCAACATCGTGCAGTCGCTCAAGCTGCCCGACGGCAACATCAAGGTGCTGGTTGAGGGTGTCGAACGCGCTCGCGCGGTCGAGTGGAAGGAAGACAAGGGCTTCTACCGCGTCACGGTGAAGATGTTGCCGCGCAAGACCGAGGCGCCGGCCGACGCCGAAGGCGTGATGAGCCGCGTGGTGACGTTGTTCGAGCAGTACGTGAAGTTGTCGAACACGCTGCAGTACGACGCGATGATTGCCGCCGTCCGCGTTGACGATCCGTCGCGCCTGGCCGACACCATTGCCGCGCACCTGCAGGTGGGTGTCGAAGAAAAGCAGAACCTTCTCGAAATCGTCGCGCCGCTCGAGCGCCTCGGCCGCATCGTGGCCGTGCTCGAAGCGGAAGTCGACAAGTTGCAGGTAGACCGCCGCATCCAGTCTCGCGTGAAGAAGCAGATGGAGAAGGCGCAGAAGGAGTACTACCTCAACGAGAAGATGAAGGCGATCCAGCGCGAGCTGGGGCGCAAGGACGAAAAGGGCAACGAAAGTGACGATCTGAAGAAGAAGATCGTCCAGGCCAAGATGCCCAAGGAGGTCGAGAAGAAGGCCATCGACGAGCTCAAGCGGCTCGACGCGATGCCGCCGATGTCGGCCGAGGCGACCGTCTCGCGCAACTATCTCGACTGGCTGATTGCGGTTCCGTGGCACAAGAAGTCCAAGGACAGCAAGGACCTGCGCAACGCCGAGACAATCCTCAACGAAGATCACTTCGGCCTCGAAAAGATCAAGGAACGCATCATCGAGTTCCTTGCCGTGCGCGTGCTGGTGAAGAAGCCGAAGGCGACCATCCTCACGCTGGCGGGCCCTCCCGGCGTCGGCAAGACGTCGCTCGCGCGGTCGATTGCGCGCGCGATGAACCGCAAGTTCGTGCGCCTCTCGCTGGGCGGCGTGCGTGACGAAGCCGAGATCCGCGGTCATCGCCGCACCTACATCGGCGCGTTCCCCGGCCAGATCATCCAGATGATGAAAAAGGCCGGCACGATGAATCCGGTCTTCCTGCTCGATGAAGTCGACAAGATGTCGATGGACTTCCGCGGCGACCCGTCGGCGGCGCTGCTCGAAGTGCTCGACCCCGAGCAGAACAACACGTTCCTCGACCACTACCTCGACGTCGAGTACGACCTGTCGAACGTCATGTTCATCTGCACGGCCAACGTGCTGCACACGATTCCGCAGGCGCTGCGTGACCGCATGGAGGTGCTGCAGCTGGCGGGATACACGGAGCAGGAAAAGGTCGAGATCGGCAAGCGCTTCCTGGCGCCGAAGGCGATCGAGGGTGCAGGCCTCACCGACAAGAACATCCGGTTCAAGGACGAAGCGTTCCAGACGATCGTGCAGCGCTACACGCGCGAAGCCGGCGTGCGCAACTTCGAACGTGAAGTCGCGTCCATCTGCCGCAAGGTCGCGCGCAAGGTTGTGGTGGAAGGCGCGGAGTTCTCGCAGGAGATCGACAGCGCGAAGGTGACCGAGTACCTCGGTGTGCCGCGGTTCCGCCCGTCGGTCGCCGAAGAGAAGAACGAAATCGGCATCGCCACGGGCCTCGCCTGGACGGAAGTCGGCGGCGAGATTCTGGTGACCGAAGCGACACTGATGCCAGGCCGTGGTCGTCTCACACTCACCGGCAAGCTGGGTGACGTAATGCAGGAGTCCGCCCAGGCCGCGATGAGCTGGGTGCGCTCGAAGGCTGAGGATCTCGGCATCCCGCGCGACTTCAACCGTCGCACTGACGTGCACGTGCACATCCCCGAGGGCGCGATTCCGAAGGACGGTCCGTCTGCGGGTATCACGCTCGCCACGACGCTGGTGTCCGCGCTGGCGCGGGTGCCCGTGCGTCGTGATGTGGCAATGACGGGTGAAATCACGCTCCGCGGCAAGGTGTTGCCGATTGGCGGCGTGAAGGAAAAACTGCTCGCCGCGCACCGCGCCGGTGTCACGACCATCCTCCTGCCGAAGGACAACGAGAAGGACCTTTCGGACATTCCGAAGAACGTCCTCGATACGATGAACGTCCACCTGGTCGACACGATGGACGAGGTGCTGCGGGTGGCGCTTGAAGGCCCGCTGCCCACACTGCCGCCATCGTCCGAGTCGGATATCGAGGGAACCGAGCTGAGCACCCGGCACTGACGCCGGGGCTCGGCTCGCCCCGCTCTCCCCGCACTGCCATTGACTGACAAGAATCCCCCGGACAACTCTGCCCCCGATCAGCCCGCTCGCGAAGCGGACGGGTCGTCGTCTTCCATCGCCGGCGCGGATTTGAAGCTCGCGACGCTCAAGGACATGAGCATCGCGGAGCTGACCAAGATTGCGCAGGAGCTCGAGATCGTGCACGCGACGGGCTTGCGCAAGCAGGACCTGATCTTCCAGATTCTGCGGGGACGCGCCGAGAAGAGCGGCCTGCTGTTTTCGGAAGGTGTGCTCGAGATGTTGCCGGACGGCTACGGCTTCCTGCGCGCGCCGGACTACAACTACCTGCCGGGGCCGGACGACATCTACGTGTCGCCGTCGCAGATTCGCCGGTTTGACCTGCAGACCGGTGACACCGTGTCCGGCCAGATTCGCCCGCCGCGCGAGGGCGAGCGGTACTTCGCGTTGGTCAAGGTGGACGCGATCAACTTCGAGCCGCCGGATCGGACGCGTCGCCGGGTGTTCTTCGAGAACCTGACGCCGCTGTATCCCGACCAGCGCATCCGGCTCGAGACCGCGGGTGACAACTACTCCGCCCGCGTGATGGACCTGATGACGCCGCTGGGCAAGGGCCAGCGCGGCCTCATCGTGGCGCCACCGCGCACCGGCAAGACGATGCTGCTCCAGAACCTGGCGAACAGCATCACGGCGAACCACCCTGAGGTGTATCTCATCGTGTTGCTCATCGACGAGCGGCCCGAAGAGGTCACCGACATGCAGCGGTCGGTGCGTGGTGAGGTCGTCTCGTCGACGTTTGACGAAGCCGCGCAGCGGCACGTCCAGGTGGCCGAGATGGTCATCGAGAAGTCCAAGCGGCTGGTTGAGTACGGCAAGGACGTCGTGATCCTGCTCGACTCGATCACGCGCCTCGCGCGCGCCTACAACACCATCGTGCCGACGTCCGGCCGTGTGCTCACCGGCGGTGTCGACAGCAACGCGCTGCAGCGTCCGAAGCGCTTCTTCGGCGCGGCGCGCAACATTGAAGGCGGCGGCTCACTCACCATCGTCGCCACCGCACTGGTCGAGACCGGCTCACGCATGGATGATGTGATTTTTGAGGAGTTCAAGGGCACCGGCAACATGGAGATTCACCTGGACCGCAAGCTGGCCGACCGGCGCGTATTCCCGGCGATCGACATGCAGAAGAGCGGTACCCGCAAGGAAGAGCTCCTGCTGCCCAAGGACGACCTGAACCGTATCTGGGTGCTGCGCAAGGTGCTCACGCCACTGTCGTCGACCGAGGCGATGGAGCTCATGCTCTCGCGCATGACCAAGTCGAAGGACAACACCGAGTTCCTGTCTTCGATGGGTAAATAGCTACCCATCCCCGAAAAGACGTCGGGTGG
>BTVE01000162.1:0-4469 GCA_045862915.1 Acidimicrobiia bacterium | reverse complement strand
GGGAGGACTTCTTCAACAGGTGACGCCGGCGCCGGCAACGCGGCCCGGCGCGGGCAACGCGGCCCGGCGTCGGCAACGCGGCCCGGCGTCGGCAACGCGGCCCGGCGTCGGCAACGCAGCGGCACGCTCGGATTTCGAGCGTTTTCGACCGTGGAATGCGTTTCACGAGCGAAATCGCACGTTTTCCGAGCGCGGAGCCGGCGCCAACCGGGAAAGTGATCGCCGCGAGCGGCGCCCGGACGGCGTGCGCCGTGCATCGACGAGCGCCACGTGCTCGCCGATGACCACGATGTGTCGCGCATCGAACGCGGCGGTATCATCGATTGCGCAAGCCTGTCATCCGGGGCCCGGAAATACCCATGACGCCCGTTGCACCCGCTCCCTCGGTGCACGCCAATGCCGATGAGACCGGAGGCCTCACGACCGCCGAGGCGGGCGCGAGGCGGGCGCGTGACGGGCCGAACGAGGTGGCGGCGCCGCCCGTGCATCCGCTCAGGCGTTTTGCATCCAGGTTCTGGGGTCTTTCGGCGTGGATGCTCGAACTGATTTGCCTGCTCTCGCTCGCGCTCGGCAAATGGGCGGACTTCTGGGTTGCGGCAGCACTTCTCGTCGTCAACGCAGTGCTCGGCTTCGTGCAGGAGCAGCGTGCCTCGGCAGCGATCGACGCACTGCGCTCGCGCATGCAGGTGAGCGCGCGGGTGTTGCGCGATGGCGCGTGGCGAACCATCGCGGCGCGCGAACTGGTGCGCGACGATCTCGTTCGCGTGCGCGCTGGCGACCTGGTGCCGGCGGACGTCCGTGTTTCGGATGGCGAACTGCGCATCGATCAGTCGGCGCTGACCGGCGAGTCCCGCGAAGTGGCCCGTGCGGCCGGCGAGACGCTGTATGCCGGCTCGTTCGTGCGCCGTGGCGAGGGCAATGGTGTCGTGGTCGCCACCGGGGCCGGTACGTACTTCGGGAAAACAACCCAGCTCGTCGACGTGGCCCGGCCGCGCCTGCACGTGGAAGAGGTCATCACCCGGGTCGTGCGGTGGCTCTTCCTGATCGTCGGTGTCCAGGTCGCTGTGGTACTGGCGTTGTCGATTCCGGCACGCATCCCGGCCGGAGAGATCCTGCCGCTGGCGCTGGTGCTGCTGATGAGCGCCATTCCGGTCGCACTCCCGGTCATGTTCACCGTCAGCATGGCGCTCGGTGCGATCGAACTCTCCCGGCAGGGTGTCGTCGTCACGCGCCTGTCCGCAGCCGAGGACGCAGCCAACATGGACGTGCTGTGCGCCGACAAGACGGGCACCCTGACGCGCAACGTTCTGTCGCTGGTCGACGTGTCGGCGCATCCCGGCTTCGCTCGCGACGACGTCGTCCGCGATGGCGCGCTGGCCTCCAGGGAGGCGAACCGGGATCCGATCGACCTCGCATTCATCGAGGCGGCACGCGAACGCGGATTGCCGGCGACACCGGCGCGAACGCTGGACTTCGTTCCTTTCTCGCCAGACACGCGCCGAACCGAAGCACGCATCGAGATCGACGCAACGCCCGTGCGCGTGATGAAAGGGGCCTGGCGCGTCGTCGCCGACGCGTGCGGATTGCACGCGGATGACCGGCATTCGATCCAGCAGCGCGCCGAGGCTGCCGCCGCAAGCGGCCACCGCGTGCTCGCGGTCGCGCGTGCGAGCGATGCAGGACCCTTGCGATTCGTCGGTCTTGCCTTTCTCAGCGACCCGCTGCGTGCCGATTCCCGTCAACTCGTCGCCGAACTGCACGCGCTCGGCATCGGCGTACGGATGCTCACCGGCGACGCGACCGCGGTTGCCCACGAAGCGGCTCGCCAACTCGGCGTGACCGATGTTTCGGCGGAGATCTTTCCGGCACAGAAGTTCGACATCGTCAAGCAGCTGCAGGACGCCGGCCACGTCGTCGGCATGACGGGCGACGGCGTGAACGATGCGCCGGCGCTGAAGCAGGCCGAGGTCGGAATCGCGGTCAGCGGCGCAACCGACGTCGCGAAATCGGCCGCCAGCGTCGTGCTCGCCACGGAAGGCCTGGCCGGCATCGTCGAACTGGTCAAGGGTGGTCGTGCGATCTATCAGCGCGTGCTGACGTGGATCATCAACAAGGTGAGCCGCACGATCATGAAGTCGGGTTTCGTCGTGATTCCGTTTCTCGTAACGGGAAAACTCGTGATCTCGGCCCTCGGCATGGTGCTGCTGGTGTTCATGACCGATTTCGTCAAGATCACCCTGTCCACGGACCGGGTGCGCCCGTCGCCCAGGCCGGAGAGCTGGAACATTGCGCCGCTGGCAAGACTCGGCGCAGTCCTCGGGCTGGTGATGCTCGCCGAGGCGCTGGCGCTGCTCGCGTTCGGCTGGCACCGCTTCGGGCTCGAAAGCGATGACGGCATGCGACAGACGTTCGCATTCCAGACGCTGCTTTTCTTTGCACTGTTCTCGCTGACGTCGATCCGCGAACGACGCCCTTTCCGGGCATCGGCGCCGAGCCGGCCGCTGACGATCGCCATGCTCGCAGATGCCTGCTTCGGTATCCTGATCGGCATCCACGGTCTGGCAGATCTGCGGCCGGTACCATTGTGGATGACCGCAACCATCGTGGTTTTTGCCGGCGTGTGTTCGCTGGGGCTGAACGATCGTCTCAAAGTGCTCTTGCTGGCGCGCCGCTGAGCGGTTCCTGCACCGTCCCGGCATTACTCACCCGGTCATGTACATCCCGTCGCACTTCGCCGAAACCCGCCCGGAAGAACTGCATCGCGTCATCCGCGAGCATCCACTCGGTGTGTTGATCACGCAGGGGCCAGCGGGGCCCGAGGCGGATCACATTCCCTTCGAGTTCGATGCCGGCACTGGCGCGCACGGCACGCTGCTGGCGCACATCGCGCGCGCGAACACGTTGTGGCAGCGATGCCCCACGGGCACACCGGTCATGGTCGTCTTCCGCGGTGCACACGCCTACGTGTCGCCCAACTGGTACCTCAGCCAGCACGAGGCGCACCGCCAGGTGCCCACCTGGAACTATGAGGTGGTGCACGCCAGTGGCACGATCGTCGTGCACGACGACGACAGGTTCGTCCGGCGCCTGCTTGCGCGACAGGTCGACCGGTACGAAGCCGCCGAACCGGTTCCCTGGAAGATGGACGATTCCGAATCCGCCTACGTCGAGAGCCTGCTTGGCAACGTCGTGGGTATCGAGATCGCAGTCAGCTCACTGGTTGGCAAGGCCAAGCTCAGCCAGAACAAGGAGCCGCGCGATCGTCTGGCGGTCGCCACCACGCTCGATGCGCGCGGCTGCCACGAACTGGCCGGTTCGATGCGCCGGGTTCGGTGACCTGCGCGAGCGCCGCGGCAAAGCGTGAAGCGGGCGCCGACGTCAAGATACTGCAGGCATGGCCACCCAAACTCCCCCACCTGACCGGGGGGATCGACGACGGGCTGACGCATCGACCTGCGGCGAGCCCGGCGGGCACTGGGCGAGGCGTTACCTTGCGCCCCTCACACGAGGGAGACGGGAGTGAACGTCTTGAAGCCACACCTGCAGACGACGCTGCGCACGCTGCTGGCGCAGAACGTCGGTCAGCGCGAGATCGCGCGGATGACGTCATCCGCCAGTTTCACAAGCGCCTGAGAGCCGAGCAGGCAAACTCCCCCGGAGTGGCCACCGGCCCGGTGACTCGAACTCCTCCAGCCTGGCCACCGACGTCCGACAATGGTGCGTCCGTCTCGCCTGGCGTTTTTTTTAGCGTCGGCCAGCGCTTGGTCTTCCACTCCAGGATGGCCCGCTCGTCGCGCTGGCTGGCACGGCCCACTGGACGCTGCGAGGAGAACCCCATCTCGCGCAGCAGCGTCCAGACGTACGAGATGCTGAAGGCGTGGCCGAACTCGCGCTCGATCAGCGTGGCCACCCGCGCCAGCGTCCACACCTCGGTGGGGAAGCCGTTGGCCATCGCGCCTTGCAGCACCAACTTCGCGAGTCGGGCGCAATCCTTGTCGTCGAACACGCCGGGCCGGCCCAGCGGTCGACGTCGCCACGCCTGCGCATCCTCGACCAGCATGCGTGCCCAGGTCATCGCCGTCTGCCGAGTCACTTCGCACGCACGAGCGACCTCGGCCTGCGAGACCCCACGCGCCAGCATGCGCATGCCCCGCCGGCGCCTGGCCTCCAGTTCCTTGAAGTCGCGCTTGTACTGTTTCGTTGCCATGAGTGCTCTCCGAGCGATCCCCCGCTCGGATAACGCACATGGTAGCGAATCCGTTGTCAGGCATTTAGCGAAAGCTCAGTAGTGGGATTCTGCGGCCAACGTTCGGACCAGTTCCGGCACCGCGGTGAACAGGTCGGCGACCAGGCCGTAGTCGGCCACGCCGAAGATCGGCGCCTCCTCGTCCTTGTTGATCGCCACGATCACCTTGCTGTCCTTCATGCCCGCGAGGTGCTGGATGGCCCCCGAGATGCCCACGGCGATG
>BTVE01000161.1:0-4473 GCA_045862915.1 Acidimicrobiia bacterium | reverse complement strand
TCCGCAGCCGGTCGTTCAACGCCCAGCTGCGTCAGCTGTTCGTGTCGCTTGTCCGCCGCGGTTTGGTGCGGCGTATCTGAAACGGTGGGCGGGGCTGAAGCCCCGCCCCACGATCGCCTCCGCGTCTCCGCGCCTCCTGTGAAATCAGAACGAGATCCGGATCCCCAGCTGCCCCTGGCGAGCCGACGTGACGGTCGAACGGATCTGCCCGAACGTCGCGAGCGGCGCTTCGGTGGGAGCCGTGCCGGCGAAGGCGACCAGCGACGGCGGGCCGAAGTTCGCGCGGTTGAACACGTTGAACACCTCGAGGCGCAACTCAAGCGTGCCGCGGCCAAACGATAGGCGGTCGAGCTTCATGAACTTGCTCAGCGCAAGGTCGAGGGTCCGCAGGTCGGGTCCGATGAGTTCGTTGCGGCCGACGTTGCCGAATGTGCCGGCAGGTTGAAGCACGAACGCGTTGGGATCAAACCACTGCGACGGATTGCCGGTGACGGCGTTGTCCTTGTTGTAACCGGGCGCGTAGCTGGGCCGGTCCGGACCGGTGCCGGGGCCGAGTGATGGCGACCACAACGATCTCGACCGGTTGGTCTGCACAAACACCGTCAGCGGATTGCCGCTGCGCATACGCAGCAGACCCGAAAGCCGCCAGCCGCCAAACGGTTCCCACACAAAGTTGGTCACCCAGTTGTGCTCCGCGTGGAAATCCGACAACCCCTTGTTGTAGCCGGGGATGAACTCGGGCATTGCCGAGGTGGTCGCGGTCGTCGAGTCCGAGAAAAACGTGGAGTTCTGCGTGGTGTCCTCCGACTTCGACCACGTGTACGACGACTGCAGTTGCAGGCCGTCGCTCCAGCGCTTCTTCACTTCAACAATGAGCGCGCTGTACCAGGAGTCGCCATCACTGGACTTGAGCTCAATGGCCGAGAAGTTCGTGTTCGGACGCGTCAGCCCGGCCGGATAAAACAACGTGCCGTCAGCCTGCGCGGTCGGCGTGGGCACGTTCACATCCGAGTTGCGCCAGAGGTGCTTACCGCGCGATCCGGCGTACCCCAACGTCACCAGCCAGTCGCTGAAAAATTCCTGCTGGATGTTGGCGTTCCACATGTGGACGCGGGGCAGTTCGATGTCGTACTGAATCGGCCGCACAGAAATGCCAATGCCTCGTTCAAACGGCGGCACAGGGAACGTCGGGTTCGGAATGATGACGCGGGGTGTCGTCGGCGGATTGGTGACCGTGACAATCAGGTTCTGGTGATTGTTCGTGTTGTAGTAGAGCCCGTAGCCGCCACGAATGGACGTGCGGCCATCACCGCGCACGTTCCACGCGAAGCCCACCCGCGGAGACAGGGACGGTGCCGGGTTGTCGTACAGCGGTCCCGGTGTCGGCGCCGACGCGAGCAGGTCAGGCATGTTGACGTCACGACCGCCCTCATCAATCGGCATGGTCGACCCTTCGAGCCGCAGGCCAAGATTGACCGTCAGTCGCGACGTGAGCTGCAGGTCGTCCTGCAGGTAGGCGCCAAACACCGTGAACGGCCACTTGCGATTGACGTCACCCTGCGGCGTCAGCCCGATGAACTGCGCGGGTGTGCCGCGCAGGAACGTCGCAAGGCTCGCAAAGCGGAACACACCAAGGCTGAACGTGGGATTAAATTCCTGCGAGACGTAGTGCTCGGCAAGCGCGCCCGCGCGAAGGAAGTGTCGACCCGCCACCTTGCTGATGTCGTACTGCGCGCTGAACACGTCCTGACTGATGCGGACGTTGGCCGACAGCTGCGGACCAAAACGCGGAATACCGCCGATGTCGATCGCACCCATGAGCCCGCGGCCGGGCACGAACTCCGGCAGCGACTGCGCGGTGTTGGCCTCCACCTGCTGCCCGATGCGTGTGCGGCTGTAACCAAACCTCGCGGTGTGGAACACGGTGTTTGACAGGGCCTGTTTGTACTCCGCCGTCGCGAAGTGATTCTGCGAGACAAACGAGCGCGGGAACTGCGGGAAGTCGGTCGGCAACCGCTGCTCCGCGTCATCAAACGTGTAACGAGCGAAGACCTGCGCGCCATTGCGCAACACAGCGTCGACACGTCCCTGGATGAAGTGCTGCGTCAACTTCTGATCAAAGGGGAAGGTGTACCGCGCCAGGCCGCCGCCAAGCGACTCGCCGTTGGCGACGGGGAATTCGTTCAAGTACGGCAGCGTGAGTGGACTGATGGCTATCGGCGCCTGGCCGGGCAGCAGACCAAGACGCGCATTGTTGTCCGGGACCGTGGTCACCACCGTGCGACCGAGATTTTCAAGCAGCGCCTCGTAGCCGATGAAATAAAACGCGCGGTCCTGTCGCAGCGCACCGCCGGCCGTGCCGCCGAACTGGTTGCGCACGAAGTCCGGCTTGTCACCGGTGTCGAAGTAGTTCTTCGCGTCGAGCGCGTCGTTCCGGTGGAACTCGAAGAGGCTGCCGGTGAAACGATTGGTGCCGGACTTGGTGATCGCGTTGATCTGTCCACCGATGTTGCGGCCAAACTGCGCGCTGTAGGTGTTGGACTCCACGCGGAACTCGCGCACGGTGTCCATGCCCAGCGCCGTGCCGGCGGCTGACCCCGCCGGGCTGTTGGTGAAGTCGTTGAGCAACGTGCCGTCGAGCAGGTACACGTTCGCGCGGGGATCCTGACCATTCACACTCATCGCGAGCCCGTGGGCGACGACCGAGCCGTTGTCGCGATGGGGGAACGGATTCACTGCCGGCAGCAGCGACATCAGGTCCGTGAAGTTGCGCCCATTCACCGGAATCGACGCCATCGTCTGCTGGTCTACGAGATAACTGAGCTCCGGCGTTCGGACATTGACCGGAGATTCGATCACATCGACGATGACCTGGGTGTTGAGGCCAAGCTGAAGCGTGAAATCCAGGCTGCGGTTCTCGCCGACCGTGAGGACCACGCCTTCGCGCACGCCGGGTTTGAAGCCGGTGAGTTCGGCGCGCACATCGTAGCGTCCAGAGTGGAGTCCATCCACCGTATAGCGGCCGTTCTCACCTACGACCGTCTGTCGTACGACACCGGTGTCCACATTGCGCACGACCACCGTGGCGCCCGGCAACACGCCGTCGGCGTCACGCACCAGACCAGAGAGCGACGCGCTGGTCTGCGCGGACGCAGGCACAGCGACAGAGAGCACGAAGAAGCTGACCACAAGACGAAACAGAACCCGCATGCAGCAAGTATAGTGAAGGAGACTCATGGCACAGGCGAGAGCAGAAGGCGCCGTTGCCGAGACGGAAGTTGGCAGTTACTTCGTCGCGAACTACCCCCCGTTTTCGGTCTGGACCCCCGAGGCTGTTGTCACCGATGCACTCCCCGCGCTGCGGACTTCGTCCCAGGCATGGGAGTCCTCGCGGCGCGTTCCCCTCGGTTTGTACCTGCACGTCCCCTTTTGCCGGAAGCGCTGCCACTTCTGCTATTTCCGCGTCTACACCAACAAAAACGCGCAGGAAGTGGAGTCGTACCTAGAGCTGCTCGCGCGTGAGTGGGAGCTGTACTCCTCCTCACCCACGCTGGCGGGCCGGCCGCTCGACTTTGTCTATTTCGGCGGTGGGACTCCGTCGTTCTTGTCGACACAGCAGCTGGAGCGACTGGTCACGCGGCTGACCGCGACTACGCCGTGGACGCAGGCAGAGGAGATCACATTCGAGTGTGAGCCCGGGACGCTGACCGAGCCCAAGCTGGCCGCGATTCGCCGGTTTGGTGTGACGCGTTTGAGCCTCGGTGTAGAAAACTTCAGCGACGACATCCTCGAGAAAAACGGCCGCGCGCACCGTTCACCGGAGATCGGGCGCGCCTACGGCTTCGCGCGCTCCCTCGGCTTCCCGCAGATCAACATCGATCTCATTGCCGGGATGCTTGGCGAGACTGAGGACAATTGGCGTCGGTGCATAGACCAGACACTGGCGCTCGAGCCTGACAGCATCACCATCTACCAGATGGAGCTGCCCTTCAACACGACGATCAGCGCCGACAAGCTGAAGGGACTCGGGCAGTTTGACGATCAGGTTGCGCACTGGGAAACCAAGCGCCGCTGGGTGGGCGAGGCCTTCGCGGCCCTCGAGAAGGCCGGATACCACATCGGCAGCGCCTACACGGCTGTGAAGGATCCCAGCCGCACGAAATTCGTCTATCGCGACCGTCTCTGGCAGGGCGCCGATCTTGTGGGCCTCGGCGTTGCATCATTCGGGCACGTCAATCGCGTCCACATGCAGAATCTCGATTCGTGGGACGCCTGGGCGGCCGCGATCGAGCGTGGCGAGCTCCCGCTTGGCCGCGCGTATCGTCCAAGTGACGATGAGCGGTTGATCAGGGAGTTCATCCTGCAACTCAAACGTGGCTGGATCAACACGCAGTACTTTCAGGATGCGTACGGCGTGGATGTGACCACACGCTTCCGCGACGGGATCAGCACACTCGAGTCCGAAGGTTGGCT
>BTVE01000160.1:0-4545 GCA_045862915.1 Acidimicrobiia bacterium | reverse complement strand
TGAGCTGCCGTTCTCGCGGCAGCTCAAGGGCCTGCACGACGACCTGCTGGATGTCGGCTTCGCCCTGTCGGATGCGGTCAACGGCGGGCTGAGCGCCGAGCCTGCCTGGAGCGATCCGCTATCGGTGATCGTGCCGACACGCCATCCGCTGCTCGCGTATGCACAGGTCAAGTTGGAAGACGCCTTGAAGTTTCCGCTGGTGCTGTGTCACCCGGATGCGGCGTCAGGCTGCCATGACCAGATTCAGGCACTGCTCGACGGCGCAGCCATAACGCCCAAGGTGGCCGACCACGTGACGAGCCTTGGCGTGATGCTCACGCTGGTGGGAGCCGGTTATGGTATCGGCTTTGCCATCGGCGCACAGGTGCAGACTTGGCAGCGGCCCGACATTGCGATACGCCCGCTGGCGGGCATCACGCCCACGCTGACGACCTACCTGCTGCGCCGGCAGAGCGAGCCCTCGGAACCGACGAAGCGGTTCGTGCAGCGAGCCCGGGAGTTGTTCCAACCGCAAGGTGATGCGCACGCTCCTTGATCTGCATCGGTCCAGGTACATTGGCTGTTGGCAGCCGTCTCCGGCTCTGGGTGGACTTATCTGGTCCGTCACGTTGACCGACTTGGATTTTCCTGATTAGCGAGCAACCTCAGCAGGCTCATGTGATGAGCCTGTGAGAGCCGAAGATGGACGCACCGATTGTGGAGGTGCGCCATGAAGATGAACCGAGTGCAGTTCCAGGCAGGGCTGTCGATGCCGGAGTTCTACGAGCGATACGGGACCGAAGCGAAGTGCCGGGCGGCGGTGGAAGCGGCGCGCTGGCCGGAGGGTTTCGTCTGCCCGGCCTGCGGCGGTACGGCGCGTACCCGTTTCGAGCGGGGCGGGCTCCGCTACTGGCAGTGCGGCGCCTGCGCCCACCAGTGCAGCCTGATCAGCGGCACGATCTTCGAAGCCAGCAAGCTGCCGCTGACGCGGTGGTTCCTGGCCATGCAGCTGCTCACCCAGGCCAAGAACAACGTCTCGGCACTCGAGCTGATGCGCCAGCTCGGGGTGAGCTACCGCAGCGCCTGGCTGGTCAAGCACAAGATCATGGAGGCGATGCGGCTGCGCGAGGATCGCCGCGAGCTCGACGGGCGCGTGGAGATGGACGACGCCTACCTGGGCGGCGAGCGCTCGGGTGGCAAGAGCGGCCGGGGGTCGGAGAACAAGGTGCCGATCGTGGCCGCGGTGCAGACCACGCCGAGCGGCCTTCCGGTGGTGGCCTGCCTGCGCCAACAACCCCATACCGAGGAGGAGGTCGCCGTGTTCGCCGCGACCCACCTCGCCACCTCGGCCACGGTCGTCTCGGACGGGCTGTGGTGCTTCCGCGCCACGACCCTCATTGGTGCCGGGCATGAGCGTATCGTCACCGGCGGGGGCAAGGCGAGCGTGCGGCTGCCGCAGTTCCGGGCGGTCAACACGTTGCTGGGCAACCTGAAGACCGCCATCAGCGGTACCTACCACGCCTTCGCGTTCGCCAAGTATGCCCACCGCTACCTCGCCGAGTTCCAATACCGCTTCAATCGCCGATTCGACATGAAGACACTCCTGCCACGCTTGCTCGCTGCCCTCGTCAGCACCCCGCCCTCGTCCGAGCGCCTGCTCCGGGCTGCTGAGGTTGCTCGCTAATCAGGATAGTCGAAGAGCGGTCAATGAAGGGATCGACGCCGCGGCAGCCGTAGCGACCGAACCCAGGGCGAAGACCAACACGCCGGTCACGACCGCCCTACGCCGGCCCAACCACGCAGACAGGCGCCCGCTCAGCATATAGCCGACCACGGCGCCGGCACTGGTTGCCACCAGGGTCGGCGTGAAGGCGGACGGGGCCTGGCCCCACTCCCGCGCCAGAGTCGGTATGACAAAGGCGATCGCCGTCGACGGGCGTGCGTTCCGGGTGCTCACGGTCGTCGACAACTGGAGTCGCGAGGGTGTGTTGCTGGAGGCGGGTTTTCGGCTCACCGGCGAGAGCGTCGCGGCAGCCCTGTCGCAGGTCGCACAGCACCGACCGCTGCCGCGTTCGATCACCGTCGATCACGGCACCGAGTTCACGTCGCGGGCGCTCGATCAGTGGGCGTGGGAGAACGGCGTGCTGCTGGACTTCACAAGGCCGGGAAAGCCCACGGATAATGGGCTGTGCGAATCGTTCAACGGGCCGCTGCGCGATGAATGCCTGAACGTCCACGAGTTCGGGTCGGTTGATCAGGCCAGGCAGAAGATCGAAGCTTGGCGAATCGACTACAACGATCATCGGCCACACGGTGCACTCGGCCATCTGACCCCGAGTGAGTACGCCAGATCAGGTCGGAAAAGGGACGTCGAAGGGGCGCCGCTCTAGTTCCGGACTGTCTACTAATGGGGCCAACGTCACCAACGTCAACCGCAGCGGAAATTCCACTTTAGAACTGTCTACTTGACGGGGGAGCTTACGGTTCCTGGACTTGGGGCGATGGAGGAGGGTGAAGGGCACGGAACCCTGGCTGAAAGACATCCGTGTCATTCAAACGTATGAGCACAGGGTTCTCGCAGCTCGACGCCTTGCCAAATAAGACGGCGTGGCGCTCTGGCAGCGACGACAGAGACTCGGTGTAGTCCTTGCCGATGTAGTTCGACAGAAAATCCTTCCCTGTCTCATCGAAGGTGCGCATCGCAAAGATCGTGTTGCACTGATTGAGAATGGTCTTGGTGGGGCCTGTCAGAAATTCTGTGTGCGAGGCGGGTTTCACGGGCGTGAGTTGGTGAATCGATCGCCGTACAGGATCGCGAATTGATTCATCGCGCTCTTCCACTCGCGGGTCGATCTTACCGACTTGCTCATCACGTTGCGCAGCGCCAGCCACAGCAGCTTGGTCGCCGCCTCGTCGCTGGGGAAGTGCCCTCGGGTCTTGATGATCTTCCTGAGCTGCATGTGCAGGCTCTCGATCACGTTGGTCGTGTAGACCACGCGGCGCACCTCCGGCGGGAACGCGAAGAACGGGATCACATGCTCCCAGGCGCGCTTCCACGACTGCACGATCGTCGGGTACTTCGCGCCCCAGGGGCCGCCGGCGAATTCGTCCAGCGCCGCCTGCGCGGCCGCTACGGTGGCCGCCGTGTAGACCGGGCGCAGCGCCGCCGCCACGGCCTTGCGGTCCTTCCAGGTCGCGTAGTCCAGGCTGTTGCGGATCAGGTGCACGATGCAGGTCTGCACCGTCGTGGCTGGGAACGCCACCTCGATCGCCTCGGCCAGGCCCTTCAGGCCGTCGACCACGGCGATCAGGATGTCGGCCACCCCGCGCGTCTTCAGGTCGTTGAACACCTTGAGCCAGAACTTCGCGCCCTCGGTCTGCTCGATCCAGATCCCGAGCACGTCCCGGCTGCCGTCGGGCAGCACACCGAGCGCCAGGTAGACCGCCTTGTTGCGCACCACCGCGTCGTCGCGGATCTTCACTCGCAGCGCGTCAAAGAACACTACCGGATACATAGCCTCGAGCGGGCGGCTCTGCCAGGCCACGACCTCGGCCATCACCTCGTCGGTGACCTTGCTGATGAACTCCGGCGAGACCTCCGTGCCGTACATCTCCAGCAGGTAGCCCTGGATCTCGCGCACCGTCATGCCGCGGGCGTACATCGCCACGATCTTCTGGTCGAAGCCGGTGAAGCGGCGCTCGTGCTTGCCTATGATCTGCGGCTCGAAGCTGCCTTCGCGGTCGCGCGGCACGTCGATGCGCACCGGCCCGTCGTCGGTGATCACCGTCTTGGCGCTGGCGCCGTTGCGGTGATTGCGCTGGCCCTCGGGGCGCGATTCGCCCGGGCCGTAGCCCAGGTGCTGGGTCATCTCCGCGGTCATCGCGCGCTCGATGACGGCCTTCTTGAGCGACCGGAACATCGATTCCAGGTCGCCCTGGGTCATCGGTCCGGTGACCAACTGATCCAGCAGTTCCTTCGGGACGTTCAGCTCAGGGGCTGCTCCGGCCGGGCTGGCCGCTTTTCGCTTGCTTGGCATACTGACTCCTTGTCGTCATGGTATGCCTCACACACAAAAATTCGGACACCCCCCGGCCGCCGGGCATTCGTCACGCCCGGTCCGGCCGGACTGATCGGCGGCGCCTCGCGCCACCATCCGACTGTTGTTGACGAGCGACAGCATACCCAAAAAAACAACGGCCGACAGTCCCCCGGCTTTGCCCCCTCCCCGAATTTGGCGAGAATACGCAGGACTTCTGACCGGGGAAGGCTCACCAGCCGCTTCGGGGAGTTGCGGCGGCGTGGAGGCCGTCGATTGATTTCAGAAACCTAGGAGAATCTTCAATGAAGAAATCGCTTCTCGCAGTGGCCGTCGCAGCAGCTCTGCCGGCGGCTGCGTTCGCGCAGTCGAACGTGACGCTGTCCGGGTTCGTCAAGACCGGTATCGCATACACGAAGTACGACAACGGAACCGGTGCGTTCGCGGCCAACAACGACAGCGGCACGAGCTTGGACGACGGTTCGTCGCGCTTCATCATCAGCGGTTCCGATGATCTGGGCAATGGCAT
>BTVE01000159.1:0-4605 GCA_045862915.1 Acidimicrobiia bacterium | reverse complement strand
GCCGTGTTCATTGGCATGGCGATTCACGCTCATCACTAAACGTCAGACCATCAGGAGAAGGACAGTAGTCATGGATCAGGCAAACCTCACCCCCGAAGTTGCGGAAATCATCAAGCCGGTGTGGCACTACTTCGGTGCGGCGATCAGCTTCGGCCTCACCGTCATTGGTGCCGGCATGGGCATCGGCAAGCTCGCGGCGGCGGCGGCGGAAGGCGTGGCGCGTCAGCCCAGCGCGGCGTCGCAGATCACCGCGGCGGCGAACCTGCCCCTGTTCCTGCTCGAAGGCGCGACGATTCTCGCGCTGGTCTTCGGTCTGCTCGTCATCTTCCTGGCGTAATCGCCGGGAACAGGAGCGACCGTGGATATTCTGGTTGCGCCCGATCCAGGGCTGTATTTCTGGACGATCGCGACGTTCCTTCTGCTGCTCGTGGCCCTGCGCAAGTTTGCGTGGGGCCCCCTGCTGAAGGCGCTCGAAGATCGTCGCGCCACGATCGAGAAGTCGATCGATGACGCGAAGAAGGCCACCGCTGAACTCCAGCGCGTGCAGGAAGAGTCCGCACGCCTGCTGGCCGAGGCGCGGTCTGAAGCTGCGGCGATTGTGACGCGCAGCCGTGCCGATGCCGACCGCTTCCGCGATGAAATGCGGAAGAAGGCGTCGGAAGACGCGGCGGCGATGATCAAGAACGCCGAGAAGGAAATCGCGCTCGAAACAGCACGTGCGGTCGCGCAGATTCGCACGGAGGCCGTCGACCTGTCGGTGGCCATCGCGTCGAAGCTGCTGCGGAAGAACATCTCCGCCTCCGACAACGACGCGCTGATTCAGGACGCGATGTCCCAGTTCAAGCGGGTTCAGTAACGGGGTTCCGGAGTTCCGAGGTCCCGAGGTCCTCGGAACTTCGGCACCTCGGCACTTCGGCACTTCGGAACTTCGGCACCTCGGCACCTCGGTACTTCGGCACCTCGGCACTTCGTGATATCCCGAATCGACGCGTTGCTGATGCTGATGGTGCTCATCTGGGGCACCAACTTCAGCGTCATCAAGTGGGCGTTCGAGGAGATCCCTCCGCAACCATTTAACGCCCTGCGGCTGGTGATCTCTTCACTGGCCTTCCTTGCCGCCATTCACTGGGCTCGGCGCCAGGCGAGGCTTGGCGCGCAGGTCTCGTCCATTCTGCACACGCCCAACGCGCTGACCCGGCGCGACCGGATCGACCTGATCTGGCTCGGCCTCGTCGGCCATCTTGGCTACCAGTTCTTTTTTGTCGGCGGCGTCGCCCTGTCCACTGCCTCCAACGCCGCCCTGATCGTCGGCACAACGCCGACGGTACTGGCGGTCGTCTCCGCCCTTCTGGGTCGGGAACGCATCAGCGGCTTCCACTGGGCCGGCGCACTGATGGCGGTCACCGGCATTGCATTTGTCGTGGGCCCGAGTGTGTCGTTTGGCGGTGCCACGTGGCGCGGCGACCTCATGGTCATGTGTTCGGTGGCGTGCTGGACGACATTTACGCTGGGCTCGGCATCACTCATCACCCGCCATTCGCCGCTCTACGTGACGGGCATGACGATGGTGTACGGCGGGATCCCGTATGTCGTGCTGGCCCTGCCGCAGATTCTGCGCGTCGACTGGGCCGGCGTCAGCATCGGGTCCCTGGCGGCCCTGGTGCTGTCTGCGCTCCTCGCGCTCAATCTGGCCTACGTGATCTGGTACACCGGCGTGCAGCGGCTTGGGCCGGCGCGCACATCGATCTACTCCAACGGCGTGCCCATCGTCGCGATGTTCGTCGCCGCCATCTGGCTGGGCGAATCTTTGACGTGGACGAAAATCATCGGGGCCGCGGCCGTGCTGGGTGGTGTGGCCCTGACCCGGCTCGGGCGACGCCTGTTGTTACAATCGCGGTAGGGCCATGTCGGGCTACTACAGCCAACACGCGACGGCGCTCCGCGCCGAACTGGGGCACGCGATCTCGCGCGAACAGATGCGTGTGCTTCACACCAAGCAGGCCTGGCGGCATCTGCTCGTGGCAGGCCGGCAGTTTCTGATCCTTGGCCTTGCAACCTGGGGCCTCATTCGTTACGACAGTTGGTATCTCTGGCTGCCGCTGGCCGTGGTGCAGGGCTTCACCATCTTCAACTTCACGGTGCTGCTGCACGAGGTGCTGCATCACCTGGTGTTCCAGAAGGCCCATCGTCGTGCCGAGCGGGTGCTGGCATTGATGTACGCCATTCCGAGCGGCATATCTGCCTCACAGTTCACGCGCTGGCACCTGGACCACCATGCGGAGCTGGGTTCGGATATCGACGATCCCAAACGTCACCATCTGTCGCCGAAGCGAAATGCGCGCTGGTACAAGCTGCTGTACGCGACGCCGGCGCTGTTTCCGATCTACTTTCGCGCGGCTGCGCAGGAGACGGCGACCTATCCGGCGGCGTTGCAGCGCACAATCCGCCGGGAGCGGCTTGCGTCGATCGGTTTCCATCTCAGTGTGCTGGCGCTGATCTGGTGGGGTTGGGGATTCGCCGCTGCGTTCCGGGCCCACATCTTTCCCGTGTTTTTTGTCTTCCCCGTGGCGTTCACCCTCAACCGGCTCGGGCAGCACTACGACATCGATCCCACGGATCCCGCAAAGTGGGGCACTCTGATGCGGAGTCACTGGTTCTGGAACTTCGCGTTCCTGACCTCAAACCTCCATCTTGAGCACCACTACTTTCCCGGTGTGCCGTTTTACAACCTGCCGGCGCTTCAGCGCGCGCTGGGACCCTTCTATGAACGCAAGGGTATGCGCTGGCAGACGTACCGCGGTCTGCTCTACGGATGGCTCGTTCAGAACAAGCGTCCTCACTCCGACTGGTCGCTCGTCTGAGAGTGTCGGTCGCGACTTGTCTGTCGCGCAAACACAAACGCCATCGCACACACCGTCACAAAACTCACGATCGTCGTGACCATGGTGTTCGACTTTCTGACATCAGGGCTGGCTTCTGTATCTTACGCCACGAATGACATGTCTGACTGTGAACTTACTGTGGCCGCGGATCTGGGATTCAAGCGTACTCGCTCGTTCTTGATGAGACGACGTATGACTGAGGAGACAGAATCGCGGCTCAGATCCGCCAGTTCCCGAAGCAGTCGATAGTCGGTTTCAGTGATCCACACATGGATTTGCCGATGCTGATACACGCGATACTGTCCTCCATCGGACAGTCTTGCAAGCGGTGTGCCGGAGTGCCGAAGCCCCGAGGTTCCGAGGTTCCGGAGTGCCGAAGTCCCCGGGGTTCCGAGGGAGTGGGTAAGGAGTTACCCGTCTGGCGCTGGGGCTGGGTCGCGGATGACCCGTGCGGGACTCAGGCCAGGCGCCGGAGGCGGATCTGGGCCAGTGTAGCGACGAGAGCGACGGCGCAGACGGAGATGATGGCCCACGCCATGAACTGGGAGTAGGCCTCGCGTCCCATCAGGTCGAACAGCGACAGCCCCATGAGCGCCAGGGCGGCGGCCGAGATCCATCGCCAGCCAGCCGCGAGTTCACGCCAGCGGTCGATGATGAGCATGACGGCGGGTGTGCCCAGCAGCAGTACGTAGTCCCATCCTTGTGGAGAGATCAACGGAATCAGCAGCAGGAGGAGCGAGAACTCCAGATACTCAGGCTCGTCGAGGCCCTTGCGTTGCCGCCAGACCGTCGCGGCCACCGCCAGCAGGAGCATGGCCGTGATGGCCGCCGCGAGGGCGGCGGGCTGCCCGACACCGAGCCACTTGGCCCACATCGATGCGAGAGACACGTTGTCGGCGCCCAGCAGGTTTGGCGCGGTGGATGTCGACACGATCTCCCACCAGGCCTGCAGCTGGGTGAGATTGCCGGTCCAGCCATACAACAGCACCGGCAGGAGAAGCCCGGCGGCAATAGTGGCGACGCCGACAAGGCCGACGACAGCGCCATAGGTGGCGATCAGCCACGGCATCAGGATCAGGGCGTACGGCTTGACGAACACTGCCAGGCCGGCACTGACGGCCGCAAGCTTCGGGGCCTCCAACTGCACGGCGCCCAGGCCTGCCATGAGCAGCACGCCGAGGAGCAGGTTGGACTGGCCCAGGGTGAGTTCGTGCGCGTAGAACTTGGCGAGCAGTATCAGTGTCAGGGCAATCAGTGTGCGTCTCGACCACCGGCGCGCGGGAAGCGCCACGACCGACCAGCGCAGCAGGACCACCAGACACGCGCAGGACAGGGCAAACCACGCCACCCGAGCGGCGTCGTGCCCGAGGATGGCCCAGGGCACCATGGCCACGGCAAACGCCGGCAAGTATTTGAACGTGTAGTGGCCATCGGTGGCCTGATACAGGGGCTGCGCCGCCGCCGCGCGGCGCCCAGCCGTGCGATACACCTCGAAGTCCACCATCTCACGGCTGATGCGCAGGTTGAACACCGTCAGGGCAATGACGATGACGGCAACCGGCAGGATCAGTGCGCGCAGCTGTGAGGACAGGTTCACCATGGAGATACCGTGTTGAGTGTCAAGCGGTCGCCGTGGTCGCATCAAACGGCCGCTGATGCTTAAGGACGCCGTAGGCGACGTGCAGCAGTTTGCGCATCACGGCCGCGACGATGACCATTGGGC
>BTVE01000158.1:0-4768 GCA_045862915.1 Acidimicrobiia bacterium | reverse complement strand
GACGGCAATCCCGTCACCCGCGCGCGCCTGGACGCTGCGGGTGCCGACGTTGCGACCTACGACGGCTCCGAGATCAGCCTGAAGGGCGGCGGCGGTCCGACATGCCTGACCCGCCCGCTGGTGCGTTTTCGGTAGAATGCGCAGCCATGCACACACGATACGGATGGCTGGCGGCCGTGGCGCTTGCCGGCGCGGCGACGCTGCAGGCGCAACAGACCACTGACCCCATCGCGCTGATTCGCGAATCCGACATCCGCGCGGACCTGTTCACGTTGGCCGGCGACGAGATGCGCGGCCGCGAAGGTGGCACGCTCGACGAGATGACGGCATCGATGTGGCTGGCCGAACGTGCACGCGAGGCAGGCCTGCTGCCGGCCGGGGACAACGGCACCTACTTTCAGTTTTTTCCACTCGAACGATTCCGCACCTCGCCGGGCAGCACGGTAACCATCGGTGAGACAACGCTGCGGATGGGACGTGATGTCGTCACGGACGCACCGGTGCTGGCCATGATCGATGCGCCGGTGCTGCTGACCACGCCCGAGGCGGCCGCCACTGCCGATGTCAAAGGCCGGGTTGCCGTCGTGCGTTTTGTTCCGCCTCCTCCGGCGCCTGCCGGCGCGCCTGCCGCGCCCGCAGCCGCGGCCAACGTCCTGCGCAACTGGGCCCGCGCGCTGCGCACGAATCTGCTGCCGCGAGATCCCGCCGCCATTGTTGTGCTGGTCGGCGCGGCACACGCCGACCAGTGGAATCGCGTCGCCATGCCGTTCAGCCGCGGCACGTATGCGCTTGACCCGGATGGCACGACGGCACCTCGCACACCCACCAAAGGTGTCCCGCTGTTGTACGTGCGTGAGGAGGCCGCTGGACTGGTGACCGATGGCCTGAAGATGGAAGCCGCCATCTTCACCGACACCTTCACCTATCCATCCGTGAACATCGTCGCGAAGGTGCCGGGGCGCGACCCGGCGTTGGCGGCTGAACACGTGTTGTTCAGTGCCCACCAGGATCACGACGGCGAGCGGTATCCGGTCGACGGCGATGCGATCTGGAATGGGGCGGACGACAACGCGACCACATCCGTGGCGCTGCTCGCCATCGGCCGTGCGTTTGCCGCGTCACCGGGGCGCCGGTCGGCGCTGTTCGTCTGGCACGGTGCTGAGGAGCGGGGTCTGATGGGGTCGCGGTGGTACGTGAAACATCCCACCGTGCCGCTCAGGTCCATCGTGGCGGTGCTCAACGGCGACATGATGGGGCGGAATGATCCGAAGGTGGCCGCGCTGCTGGGAGCGGTGCCGCCGCATCGCAACTCACCGGAGCTGGTGGAGATGGCGCATCAGGCGAATCAGGCCGTCTCGCAGTTCGAGGTGGATTCCTCGTGGGACGATCCGAATCATCGCGAGGGGTGGTACTACCGGAGCGATCATCTGCCGTACGCGCGCGCCGGCATTCCCGCAATCTTCTTTTCGACGCTGCTGCATCCGGACTATCACACGCCCTTCGATAATCCCGACCGCATCGATGTGACCAAACTCACGAAGATGACGAAGTGGATGTACGCGACTGGCCGATCAGTGGCGGAACGCGACACGGCGCCGGCGGTGGACCCGACGTTCAAACTGGAGCGGTGCCGCGACTTCACCGGGAACTACTGCGGCGTGTGAGGCTCGGCGCTGTGGCCAGCGACGCCACGACTGAGCCGGCCAGCAGGGCGCCGATGATGCCCAGGGACCACTCAATCGGAAACTTGCCGCCGAATGCGTCGTTGAGCCAGACCATCTTGAGGCCGACAAACACCAGGATCAGCGCAAGGCCGTAGTGCAGGAGGTGGAACCGATCCATCACGCCGGGCGGTGCGATGAAAGACGCCAAGGTCGAGGGCCAGCAGCAGCAGCACGCCGGCGGTGAAGGCGGCGTACCAGGTCCAATAGTCAGCGAACGGAAACAGCATGATGCCGTGAGTGCCTCATGCGCCTGAGCGTAGTGGAACGATCGGTGCGGACACCAATTCAAATACCGGAAGACAGCCATAGAGGTTTCGTAAGGCCAACCGGGATTGGGGTAGACTGCTGGCGATGAAACGGCTCGTTGCCGCTGTACTGCTCGTGCTGGCTGCCAGCCCGCTGACGGCGCCGTTTTCTGTCGACGTTCCCATGGACCTGTTCGGCGATGGGGGGCTCCACGTACAGGCCAAGAAGCCCGTCGAGGATCCTCTGGCCACCGTGCCGGCACCGGTGGTGGCGACGATCGCCGTGGTGCTCGACGACACCTCCCCCAGTGGCCATTCAGGCGGCTGGTCAGTTCCGAACACGTCTTCCCACACCACGCCGCTCCGACTCTGACGCTGCACGCATCCGTGACCGCCGAAGGTGTGCTTCGGCAGCCGTGCGTTCGTGTCAAGAGGAGTGTGTCCGATGGGGAACGATCTGACCGGCTCAGGCCGGCTCACCCCCGTGCAGTGGCTGATCTGTGGAATCGCCGCGCTCGGGTTTGCCTTTGATATCTACGAGATTCTCGTACTGCCGCTGGTCATTCGTCCGGCGCTGCTGGAGCTGGTGCAGGCGGCGCCTGGGACACCCGAGTACGCCTACTGGTTCGGATTGGTGTTCTGGATTCCCGCGGTGGTCGGCGGGCTGTGCGGCCTGCTCGGCGGGTACCTGACCGACCGCTACGGCCGCCGCCGTGTGTTGACCTACAGCATCCTGCTGTACGCCGGGTCAGCGGTCGCGGCCGGATTCAGCACGAGCATCTGGCAGTTTCTGTTCTTCCGCTGCACGACGTTTGCCGGTGTCTGTGTGGAGTTCGTGGCAGCCATCGCCTGGCTCGCCGAACTGTTCCCCGATCCCAAACGCCGGGAGAAGGTGCTCGGCTACACGCAGGCGTTTTCCTCGATCGGGGGGCTGATGGTGACCGGGGTGTTTGCGCTCGCGAACCAGTTCGCCACGCGGCTCCCGGCGATCTACGGTGACCACGATGTCTGGCGCTACACGCTGATCTCCGGCGTCATTCCTGCGCTGCCGCTGATCCTCATCCGGCCGTTCCTGCCCGAATCGCCGGTATGGGCGCAGCGCCGGGCGGCGGGGACATTGCGGCGTCCGCACCTGGCCGACCTCTTCAGTCCTGCGCTGCGACGGACCACCATTGTGACCACCCTCATGTTCGCCTGCGCCTACGGGGCGGCCTTCGGGGCCATTCAGCAGGCGCCCAGCATCGTGCCTGGCCTGCCAGAGGTCCAGGGCCTGACGCCCCAGGCGCGGACGGCGGCCATTGCCTCCGTCCAGGCGCATCAGGAGGTCGGCGGCCTCGTCGGCCGGTCCGTCCTGGCAGTGCTCGCCGTCGCCATCGTGAGCCGGCGAACGCTGGTGCGTGTGTTCCAGATCCCCGGGTTGGTGCTGGTGCCGCTGGTCTTCCTGATTCCCGCGCGCAGCGATCTCGAGCTGTTCAAGTGGGGGATGTTCATCGCCGGATTCTTCACGGTGGCGCAGTTCAGTTTCTGGGGGAACTATCTCCCTCGGGTCTATCCGATGCATCTGCGCGGCACGGGGGAGGGATTTGCCGCCAACATCGGTGGCCGCGTGCTTGGCACCTCGTTCGCGTTTGTGACGGCCTCAATCCTGGCGCCCATGATGGACGGCCCGCAGCCGCTCCAACTCGCCAAAGCTGCGACGATCGTCGCGGCCTTCGTGTATGCCGCAGGACTGGCCCTCAGTATTGTGCTGCCGGAACCCCCATCAGAAGACCTGCCGGAGTAGTGCGATGCGTGCCTTGTACCTGGTCGTTCCCATCCTCGCGGTGCTGGTCATCGCCTACCGTTACTACAGTGCGTTCATCGCCGCCAGAGTCATGGCGCTCGACGATTCCCGCACGACGCCCGCCCATCTGAAGAACGACGGGCACAACTACCATCCCACGCCGCGCTGGGTGTTGTTCGGACACCATTTCGCCGCCATCACGGGCGCGGGGCCGCTCATCGGGCCGGTCCTGGCCGCACAGTTCGGCTATGCCCCGGGGTTGATGTGGATCGTCGCCGGCGTCTGCCTGGCCGGCGCGGTGCACGACATGATCATTCTCTGGGCCTCCACGCGTCGCGGCGGGGCATCGCTGGCCGAGATCGCACGGCAGGAGATTGGCCCCGTGGCCGGCTTCACCGCCGCACTGGCGATCCTGTTCATCGTGGTGATTGCGCTGGCCGGCCTTGGACTCGCCGTGGTGAATGCGCTGCGTGAATCCGCCTGGGGCGTGTTCGCCATCGGCGTCACCATTCCGCTCGCGCTCTTCATGAGTTTCTACATGTATCGGCTGCGGCCGGGCCACGTCGGCGAGGCCACGGCGATCGGGGTGGTCGGCCTGCTGGCGGCCGTTGTCTTCGGCAAGGCGATCACGGCGACCTGGGTCGGGGAACTGCTCACGCTGACGCAGGACCAACTGGTCCTGGCGCTGGCCGTGTACGGATTTGCCGCCTCGGTGCTGCCGGTCTGGATGTTGCTCGCGCCGCGCGACTACCTCAGTTCGTTCATGAAGATCGGCACGATCGCCTTCCTCGTCGTGGGCGTCATCATTGTGAACCCCGAACTCCAGATGCCCGCCTTCAGCACCTATACGGGCGGGGGAGGGCCGATCGTGCCGGGTCCGCTCTTCCCGTTCGCCTTCATCACGATTGCGTGCGGGGCCATCTCCGGATTTCACAGCCTCATCTCGTCGGGCACGACGCCAAAGATGATCTGGCGCGAGTCTGACATCCGCCCGATTGGGTATGGCTCGATGTTGA
>BTVE01000157.1:0-4770 GCA_045862915.1 Acidimicrobiia bacterium | reverse complement strand
CACGGCCGTCGAGGCCGTCGTGCGCTGGACCCTGTCGCAGGACGGCAACGGCGCCGTGCGCTCGGTCAACGCCGTCGTTGGTGAAACCAACGACGGCGGACTCAACGACATCCGCGCGCTGCCGGTCACCGGCGACCACGTCACACGCGCCATCAGCACGGCGGCGACCGGGCCCGTCGAGGAGGGCGCGGTTGGTGCCGGCACGGGCACCATCGCGTTCGGCTGGAAGGGCGGCATCGGTACGTCGTCGCGCGTGGTGCGCCGCACCGGCCAGGGCGCCGACGGCGCTTGGACGGTGGGCGTGCTGGTGCAGACCAACTTCGGGGGACGGCTGACGATCGACGGCCGTCAGGTCTGGCGCACGTTGACACCCGGCCGCGCCGGCGGCGTGCCGCCGGCGTGGGCGCAGGACGCCGACGGCTCCTGCATGATCATCGTCGCCACCGACGCGCCGCTGGATGCGCGCGACCTGGAACGACTCGCCGCGCGCGCCATCTTCGCGATGGCGCGCACGGGGTCGACGTTCTCAAACGGCAGCGGCGACTTCGCGATTGCGTTCTCCACGGCCACTGAGAACCGCGTCACCGGAGGCAATGCCCCGCAGGCCCGGTCGTTCATTCCCACTGACGGCGTCTCGGCGCTGTTTGAAGCGACGATGGACGCTACGGAAGAAGCGATTTACAACTCACTCTTCAAAGCCGTCGACATGACCGGCAACGGCCGCACCGTCCGCGCCCTGCCGCTCGACGCCGTGCGGCAGGGCAGATAGTTGGCATGTCCTCCGCGCGTTCATGGTGAATCGGCGGGGCTGAAGCCCCGCCCTACGGCGTCGGGTCCACTCGCTCAGCAGCTCACCATGGGGACATGTTCTCCATGCCTTCATGGTGAATCGGCTACTTAACGTCCACGGTCGTCGTCGCGACGCCACCGCGGGTTGAGGACAGCGTGATGTTCACCGGGCCGGCGCCACGCACGGTCCACGACACCGTCTTTGTTTCGCCCGGCTTCAGGTAGCCGATGCCTTCCGCCGTGCGACGACGGGCGTTGGGATCGGGTGCGCCGCCGCCACGACCGAACGGGTTGCCGCGACCACCGCGCCCGCCACCCGCGCCTGCCGCCTGGCCGGCCGCCGTAACGGTCTGCGACGCGGCGTAGTCGATGGAAACCGTGTCTTCGCGCACGATCTTCACGCGCTTGGCGATCTCGAGCGCCGTCGGCAGTCCGCCTTCGTTGGTGACCGTCACTGTGATCTCAGTGGCGCCATCACCCGCCGGCTTCGTGGTCGCCGACACGATCTTGACCTGCGCCATCTGTGACGCGAGATACAGGTTGAACCGCGCTTCGTTGCCCGCCCACTTCTCAAGCATTTCGGGCGGCGGATTCTGCGACCAGAACTTCGGATTCCAGCCGCCGACTTCAACAGCGCCGAGCGTGGGATGGGTCGTCTTGGTCCACGGCTGGAAGTCGTTCTTGCCGGGACGGTTCTTGTCGAGCCACTGGAGCTTCTCCCAGTCGTCCGCCTGACCGTTGCCATCAAGATCGGCTTCAGGCAGACGGCCGCCGTCCCAGATCTCGTTGCCGTACCAGATGGCACCGTAATACAGGTAGCCGAAGTCCGGACCGTGACCAAAGAGCGGCGAACCAGGCGCGTCGGGGTTCGGCGTTGCGCCTCCGCGACCACGATTCGCGTATTGCCAATACGTGTCACCCGCCCACGGGTAACCCGTGATCTTGATGCCCTCGGCATCGAACTTCTTCAGATACACGAGGTCTTCGGGAAACACCGACTCCTCGGACTTCGAGGTCGACGGCCCGCGCAGAATCATCGGCACCGAGGTATCGAGTGACTGCACGACGCCGACGTGCGGATGCCGGATCAGGAAGTCGAACACCGCGCGTGTTTCAGGTTCCGAGAGCGGATACTCACCGGCGCCGCCCTGAGTCCAGCCGCGACCGGTTTCTTCGGTCATCGGACGCCAGTTCTCCGGATAGTTGCGGTGGAGGTCGAGGCCGCCGACACCGTCTTCGTTCACGCGGCCGTCGTTGTCGTTGTCGTAGCCTTCCGAGAACATCAGGTATTCGCCCTGCCCCATCGGCACCGTGGTCATCAGCCGGCCCTGCGGGTCGCGCTTGTCGATGTTCGCGTTGCCTTTGCCGGGTCCGACGTACTGACGCATCTGACGCGAGAACCCGTCGCCGTCGAGATCCTCAGACGGATCTTCATCAACCAGGCCATCGTTGTCGCTGTCGTAGGGCCGCACCGTCGACCGCAGTGTCTGCGCGGTGTAGTGATAGACCGAGGCGCCATCGGGGTTGTTGTGCGGCTTGACGTAGAAGGTCTTGGTATCGACCAGCTTCGTCATCGCCGGATCCTTGCCGTAGTTGGTCAACAGGTGGTTGGCGAAGTACAGCGTGGCCTCGATGCCGGAGATTTCGCCGGCGTGCCGCCCACCTTCGATGAACATGGCCGGCTTGTCGGTGTGGCGGCCGGTCTTCTTGTTGGTCAGCGTGATCTGCCAGATGTCGCGCCCTTCAAGCGACTTGCCAACGGAGTACAGCTCAACCAGGTCCGGAAACTGCTTCGCCCACATCTGCAGGATGGCCGACGCTTCCTCGTAGGTATGGAAGTGCTGGAAGTCCACCTGGCCTTCACGCAGCGGCTTCACCTGCGTGTAGTTGGTGCGCGCGAACACGGACGGGCCGTCTCGGTGGCCGCCGCCCACGCGGTACATGTTCGGGTTGTCGCCGCCGGGCAGCTGCTGCTGCATCGCCGCCGTCGTGGACCACGCAACGGCGCCGGCCGCCACGAGTCCCAGGGTCACGATCGTGTGCTTCTTCATGTCGTTGATCCTTCGAGCAGGGGTTCGATCCGTTCCAGACGAGCACCCTTCGCGTCACAGACCGCAAACTGCGATCCGGCGTTCGGGGCATAGATGGCGACTCCTGCGTAGTCGCCGCGCGCGTTGATGATGTAGAAGTTCACGTTGAAGTTCGGCGTGCCACGTTCGGTGAGCAGGCGCTTCTCAATCGTGTTCTTCTGAATGCGCCGGCAGGCCTCCAGCCCGGCGTCCTTGGGATGTTTGCCGCGCCGCATTTCTTCGACGATGAGCATGGAGGCGAGGCTGAACAGATTGGCCTCACCGCGCCCGGTCGAACCGGCCGCGCCAACCTCGCCGTCGACGTACAACCCGGCACCGAGGATGGGCGAATCACCGAGCCGGCCGGGAATCTTCCACGCCAGCCCGCTGGTGGTTGTGACGCCACACACCTCACCCTTGGCGTTCACACCGTTGCAGTTGATGGTGCCGTAGATGTGGTTCTCTTCGATGAACCCGTCCACCACCATCGACATGATGACGTCGCGCATGGCGGCCTCGCGCCGGTTCGGATCGAGATAGTGCAGCGGGTCGCTGCGGCGTTTCCACTCGAGCCAGGCGGCGCGCGAGCGCTCGCTGTTCAGATCGTCCTCGATCGGAAATCCCATGTTCCGTGCGAACGTCTGGGCATCCTTGCCCACGATCAAGTGATGGTCGGTTGAGTCCATCACGGCCTTGGCCACGTTGCTGGGCGTCCGCACGCCTTCAAGGGCGCCAACGGCCCCGGCGCGTTTCTTCGGGCCGTGCATGACCGACGCATCGAGTTGCACGACGCCATCGGCGTTCGGCAGGCCGCCATAACCGACGCTGGTGTCGGCGGGATCCAGTTCGACGATGTTCACGCCGGCGATGAGCGCGTCAAGCACATCCTCACCAGCCATCATCTTTTCCCACGCCGTCTCGACGCACGTTTTGGATCCGCCGTTGCGGAACCGATGCCCATTGGCTGACGACACAATCACGGGTCGCACATTGCTTTGCACTCGGACCTCCGGAGCCTTGCCGGGGGACGGTTCGCCTGCCGATGCCAGCGTGCCGGTGGCGGCTGCGAGCCCTGCGGCCGCGGTCGTCGTCATGAACGCTCGCCGATCAATGCCCTGTGTCATGGTGTCCTCCGTCGCGCGCCAGTGTATCCGACCCGTACGGCACAGCGCACAGCCCGGGTGATACGATCGCCGTTTCCGATGGTCGCCCCTGCCCGTACCATTTCGCTCGCCACCGTCCAGGACGCCGCCTCCAGGGTCTACGCCACCGCTGTCCGCACGCCCCTCATCCGGCTGGATCCGATTCAGCGGGGCGGCCCCGAGATCTTCCTGAAACTGGAGATTTTTCAACCCATCGGCTCGTTCAAGCTGCGCGGGGCGGCCAACGCGATTGGCAAACTGCCGCCCGAAGCGCTCGCCGACGGCGTCTGGACCGTCAGCGCGGGCAACGCCGCGCAGGGTGTCGCGCTTGCCGCGCGCGAGGCGGGCACCCGCGCGTCAGTCCTGGTGATGGATACCGCACCGGCCACCAAGATTGCCAACATCGAACGCCTCGGTGCGACGATTCATCGCGCGCCGTACGACGAGTGCTGGCGTGCGGTTGAAGAACATCGCTCCGATCGCATGACGGGCCGCTTCGTCCATCCGTTTGATGACGATGACTTCATCAGCGGGAACGGCACGGTGGCGCTTGAAATCCTGGACGAACTGCCGGACGTGGATGCCGTCGTGGCCTCCATTGGCGGCGGAGGGCTGCTGGCCGGCATCGGCGCTGTCCTGCGTGAAGCACGGCCGTCCACGGCGCTGTACGCGGCCGAACCGGAAACCGCCGCGCCGCTGGCGGCCTCCCTGGCCGCGGGTTCACCGCAACGCTTCGAGGCATGGCAGGCGTCGTTTGTGGATGGCGCGGG
>BTVE01000156.1:0-4844 GCA_045862915.1 Acidimicrobiia bacterium | reverse complement strand
AGGGCCGCCACCACGGCATACGACCCTTCCCCGCGTTCGTACGCCAGCACCGCCCGTCGTCGCAGCCCCACGTCATACGCCTTTGGCATGCCGCCATTGAAGTACAGTTGCTCCGGTCACTCAAGTGGGAACCGGGATTAGCTGGCCTTGATCTGAATAAATCCCCTGAGCATTGATTAGCGTTATTCCTGCGACCACCACCCGAGGATCATGGGCTCCCCTGTCCTCCCAGTCCGGGCATGTCACCGCGTAGGCCACCGAACCGGGGGGTAGAGCGCAAATAAGGGTGCGGGACTGGCCATTGTGGTTGTACTCCAGCACAGCCCCTGAACCAGGATATGCCGTCTGGACCAACCAGTTTGAGTTCGAGCTGTTTTCTGACACGGACCCAGCCACGCCAGGTACATCAGCCCACATTTGCATGCCCTGAAGGTAGGCACTCTTAGTCGATGCGGCGGTTATGTCTCCAGTCAAGACGCCGTTTGAGTCCTTGAAAGCGACACCAGGCGAGAACTTGATCCGCAAATCAAGCCCTGGCTTGAGCGCATAGATGACGTACTGAGCGGGAGGGCACGTTTGACCCGTGACTCGCGAATGCGGAACAAAAGCACAAGTCGCGATCAACGCAAACGCCAACCTTGTTTTCAGGGAAGTGTGCATCGGCTAGGAACTCCGTCGGCAGAGCGGATTTGCAATCGAGGCAATCGCCGCATCACTCGCGATGGGACGAAGGTCCTCACTCCGAATCCGTTCAAGCGGGGCAAATCTGCCAGAGGGAAGACTTTGGACAAACTCACCGTCAACCCTGAGCAGCGCGGCGATTTGATGAGCGTTGATATCAGGTATCGCAAGGAGGAAGAAGAGGTATCGACCGCTCTTCTCTAGGCCATTCGGCATCAGCTGACTGATCACCGTGACCCGTCGACCTCCTGTTCGCTGAATCGTCCCGCCTTCAGCGATCGCATCCATCTTGGCCCCGTAAAAAGTCGGGCTTGAGCTTGAGCTCTTCAAGACGTCGATCACACGCAGACTCCACGTTGTGTACACCGTGGTACCCATCAGCGTCTCTTCAGGCACGCCACCGATCACGTCCGCTATTACTACGGATTCGACCAGGCAAGAATTTGTTAAAAGATAATCCTTCGCATCGACGAAACGTGGTTCTGGGGCTGTTGTGGGATGCGGCTCCAGAACAAGATCGCCTTGCGATGAAGCGAGGGCGCGGTCTATTGCACCTCGACTGCCGCTAAAGAGCATATTGATCGCCTTGCTCCTGGCGGTCGAAACCGTGGCGTTCTGGTCAGCGGCGGCAGAGAGGCCGATGATCCCGCTGAAACCAATTACCAGCATGAGAAATGGCTTGTCGCGGTGCCTTAGTTTCCTCATTCCGTTTCCTCAATGTGTCGTAGCCCGCGGCTAAGCCAATAGGGCCCGCTAACAGTGAACTGATTCGCTTGTGGTTGTGACGCGAATGCTAAGGGCGTCTGGCCTCTGGTGTCAAGTAGAGAAGGAGTGTTGTTTCTTTCTGGTGCAATCACGATTGTGTCCGGCACCAGCCACGGGTGCCGATTCCGGTCACAGGGAGCCTGTCGCCATATTACGTTGTAGATGTATTCTTAGGTGTGCGATTCGCCAGGGGCTACTGCAATGGGGCGGCAGCAAAGCGACGTCAAGTGTCAACGCCGGTCGGAAATCTGACAGATCCTCGCATTGAAAGTCTGACTGATCGACGGGACGAGCCTGAGGTCATCGGGGCCCAGTCGTCAGGCCGTAGTCCGCTTCGATGAGCGTGTTGAGTTCGGCCTCGAGTGCTGCAGACGGTCCGGTGGACAGCCGCTCCGCCAGCCGGGCGATACACCGCTGTCGTGGATCGGCCCGCCAATCCGGCAGCGGCAACATCGCGATGAGCCCGGTTGTGACATGGCCGCTCATGAACATCCGTACGTAGCGGTTCAGAATTCGCGAATTAAACAGGCCGCACAGGTAATGGTGCTGTTCGTGCGTCAGCGGGTTCTGTACACAGAACAACGTGTGAGTGGTCACGACGCCGGCCGGCAGCACGGCGGCGATCAGCGCGTGGGTGTTGCCAACGGCGGATACGTCCCGGTAGGCCAGCCTGGCGCGATCGCAGCGCCTGTCGGAGAAGCGGCTTCGCACGCGCTCAGGGTCGGCGATGTGACCGGTCCGATCAATGTCGGTTCGGAACGGGCGGATGTGTTTGCCTTCAACAACCGGATACCCGTCATTCGCCCACGCGGCATTCGCCGCGGGCTGCCAGAAATCACGATCGTCGCTGGCATTGAGCTCGCGGCCCACGCGCAGCGCCCAGCCGTCAGGTGCGCCTGCTGACCGGAACGTCGCGAGATGCCGAAGGAGGCCCAGGTCATCAGCGCGGCGCAGGTCCGGCCATCGGACGCCCGCGCCTCCGGTCTCCAGGAGTTCCCGGTGGCCCAGAACCAATGCTGGTGCCTCGGCTTCCATGTCCTCAGGCACCTGCGTCAGGCCGGTGCGCAGACGAACCGTCCGCTGCGTTCGGTGGCGCGCGCGGCTGTCGGCGATCACGACGCCAAAGCGGATACCGCGATGGATCGGGAACAGCCCTCGCGCGTTGTCGAACCCCACAACCGTGTGCAGCGCGCCGCTGGTCACCAGCGTCCGCCGCAACTCCGCGGCACCATCGTCCACCGCCATGCCCCATGGGAGGACGAGTCCGATGCGGCCGCGGCTGTTCACGAGTTGCAGGGCGCGTTCGACAAACGGCAGGTGCAGGTTGATGTGGCCATACCGGCACTGCGGATACAGACCGGCCTCCCTGATGAACGCCGCGAGTGGGTCGCGCGTCCCACTGCGCCGGGCCGACTGTGCGTCCTGTCGCAACATTTCCCATGGCGGGTTGCCGATGACCGCGTCAAAGCCGGCGTCCAACCTCGCCCGGCCATCGGGATGGTAGAAGGCATCGGCGAATTCAAGCGGCCAGTGAAAGAACTGCTGGTGGTGGGCAGCCGTTCGCGCGTGACTGAGCCACTCCTCGTAACGTGCCTCAGGCAACAGAGACACGTCGTCCAGGCGCTGGTGAATTGCGGCGCGGAACTCCGCCGCAGACGGCGTGCGGGTGCCCGGCCAGAACCATCGCGCGCACCAGAGATCTGCCGCATCCCGCCAGCGGTCGTGACGGTCTGCCTGGCCGGCAAGCGCCGCCCAGCGCCGTTCCTTTTGCCGCACGACATCGATGGAGTCGTCCGGCTCGATGCTCAGGCCATACATCGAGGAGGCACGATGGTGCATCGCGTGTTGCAGGTCGGCGTCAAGCACATCCAGCAGCGGCGTCTCGTGCGACACCGCCGCCTGCGACCGCCGCACAACATCCGGCGTCGCTCCGACCAGACTGTTGCCGACACGAAGACGATGGTCGAGAAAGCTGAGGGGTTTGTCTCGCGCCAGTGTCGCGAGCCACAACGACAGACGCGCGACACCAACTGCGGTCGGATTGGCGTCCACGCCGTACAGGCATCGCTGCGCAATGAGTCGTCGGAAGTCGGCGCGCAGCCGGTCGTCTATCTCGAGCGGCGCGTGGCGGCCCTCACGCACCAGGGCGTGTTCGTAGGCATCCGCCATGTAATGCAGCGCGGCCACCAGAAACGCCCCGCTGCCCATGGCTGGATCCACGATCCGAAGCTCAAGGAGGCGATCGGCCGAAGCACCTTCAACCAGAGGAGCGAGCGTCAACCTCACGGTCATGTCGGCCAGTGCCTGCGGCGTGTAGAACGTGCCCGTGTCCTTGCGGGCGGCGGAATGCTGTCGGGTCGGGGTGCGCCGTACCGGAGCTTCTGCGACGATGGCCGGATTCAAATCAAGGACGCGTTCATACACCGCTCCAAGCTGCTCGACGCCAAGGTCTGCGTAGTGGACGAGGAGTTGTCCAGCGGGATCGGGTCGTGTGGCAACAGCGAGGATGGCTTCGGCAAGCGCCGCGTCTCGCCGTTGGCTCAACGGCGTCGGGCGGCCTGGCCGCCGCGACGGCTCGAGCATTGGTGCGGAGTCTCTGGCAAACAGCCGGCCGTTGAACGGAAAGATCCGCAGTGACTCGACAGCGCCGCCGGTGCGGGCCAGCGATGTGATTGCCGCAAACGCCTCCCAGAGCCCTCGTGTGTCGTTGCGCCGGACAGCGTCGAGCAGGCTGCCCAGCGTGTACGACGCGCGAAACAGCGGATGGTGGATCGGCACCAGCGCGCGTGATTCGGCAAACAGCAGGAACAGCAGGCGATAGACAAGCGTGAGCGCCTCATCAAACGCCGCCGGCGCGTGCCGCGCCTGTCGGCGCAGCACGCGCGTCAGCGACGCCAGTGCGGTGTCCACGCCGGCCTGCAGCCCGGCGTGGACACGCGCGTGAAACGCCGCCGCGTCGCTGGTCCAGCGCTGCGGCACGCCGGCGTCCATGGCGCCGGCGTGCAGCAGCGTCGTCAGCAGCGCGACGCCCGGGCCCTCGAGCGCATCGGGAAACGTGAGCTCGAGGGCCCGGTGGCCGGCGTCGCCGCGCGCGGCCAGCAGTGACACATGGGGCGGCGCGACCACCAGCGCCCACGCGGCGTGTTGTTCCCGCGCGACGCCGGCGATGTCGCGCCAGACAGCCGGCGGGCGCAGCGTCCACCCGCGCCAGCCATGGACCAGCAGGGCCACCGGCTGACCGCCCGGCGTGAGCAGCCGCGCGGTCAGCGTGTCGCCCTGCCTGGCGAGCGCCCTGGCGCGGTATCCCAGCCGCGCGCACAGCGGCATCGCCACCAGGTCGAACACGTCGCGCGCGCCTGTGGCGGGGCCACAGACGCGCGCGACATCCGACCACCAGC
>BTVE01000155.1:0-4891 GCA_045862915.1 Acidimicrobiia bacterium | reverse complement strand
GCGCACGTTGTCGAGGCCGTCCTTCTTCATCGTCTCGACCGCCCACGTGATCGCGCGCTCCAGCCCCAGGGAGCCAGACAGCCGTGGTCCGAACGTGTCGGTCAGTTCCGCCAGGCGTTGCCACGCGAAGTCAGATGACTGCGACGCCGCGATCAGCTTCGCGGCATCCGCGCGGTAGGCGTCGAGCCACGCCGGCTGCACTGACGCGCTCAATGAGGAAATGGGGAGGTGGGGGAATGAGGAAATGGGCGAATGAGGAAATGGGGAAGTCAACAGGATCCCCACGGCGACGACGGTCTTCACAATGCTCTTCATTTCCTCATTTCCTCATTTCCCCATTTCAAGATTCACAAGGCGACCCTGTGTCGTCCCGAATGCAGATAGTTCATCGTCTGCACTGTGAGCATGATCGTGAAGTCGAGTTTGGTGCGGTCTTCCGGGTATTTCAGCCGGAGACCGAGTTCGTCGGCGCGTTTGATCATGTTCTCGAGCACCTGGTCGATCGTGTACTGATACGACCCGGCCCAGGCGGCAATCAGGCGGCGCACTTCGCGGCGGATGCGCTGGATGAACTTCGAGGCCTTGACGTTGCCGTGAAACTCCGGCGCGTTGGAGAAGAGGCGGCGTAGGTCGCGATCGTAGAAGTCCGGCACGTCGAGACCGTAGTGGGCGCGTTTTTTCTTGTAGTGCGCACGCAGCGTCGTGCGCAGTCCGCTGATGGGCTCCACCTTGCGCCGGGTCTTGACGACCTGCGGCGTCTGCGCGACTTCGCGCATCAGCGCGTCCATGTATTCGAGTTTCTTGAGCGCGGGCCAGTCGTGGTACCGGGTGCGCCAGTCGCTGTCGGGTGTGAGCCACACGGCAAACGTTTCGGCGAAGTCTTCGTCGGGATGGCTCTGCGCGTACCAGGCGTCCAGGTGCAGCACAAAACTCTTGGAGTACGGTTTGGGCAGGTAGACGTCCGGGTATTCGCGCGACGGGGGGCCGAACAGCCGGACGCGGCGCCGCTTCCTCCGCAGGGCATACGCGTTGTCAAACGCGTGGCCGGCCTCGTGACGCAGGATCTTCATACACCACTCGGGTGTGCCGCCCTCCACCTCCAGCATCTGCGCGTTTTCGAGACGCATCAGCCGCGGGTGTGCCAGGTAGAACGGGATGGCCACACCCGGGACGCCGTCCGGGCAGAACCACTCGGTCGACAGCCAGTAGTGCGGGCGGAAGGTCAGGCCCCGTGCCTGCAGCTCGTCGGCCAGCTGGGTGAGCCGGGGCTCCAGGGCCGTTCCATCGATGGTCAGGCCCAACTCGCAGAAACGTACGTCCAGCAGCTGCTCGTCCGGCAGGTCCCACCAGTCGGGACGGGGGGGCGGGGCCGGGCGGTCAGGGGGGACCGGCGGGTCGGGTGGTGGCAGGGTCACGGTGGCGTAACCGACGTGTGATAGACGCCGCTCGATCATAGTCGACATCCCGCGAGGGAGAGTCAGGGAGACAGAATCCTATGCAGGCGTTTCGTACGTTTGTGCTTGGTGTGGCAATCGTGGGGTTGGTGGTGACGCCCGCGCTGGCGCAGGACGGGACATCCACCGCTTCCGGCCAGCAGGCGCAGGGACAGGGACAGGCCCAGCAGGGCCAGGCGCAGGGCCAGCAGCAGCCTCCGCCGCCGCCCAAGACTGAGGACCCCACCTACAAGGAGACGGTCGTCGTCTCAGCTTCGAAGACGGAGCAGCAGCTGGTCAACGCGCCGGCGACGATGACGGTCATCGGACCGCGCGCGCTCGAAGTGGCGCCGTCCAACAACTACGCCGACCTGCTCCGCGCAGTGCCCGGTGTGAACATCACCCAGATTTCGGCGCGTGACATCAACGTCACGAGCCGCGGCGCCACCAGCTCGCTGGCGACGTCGCAGCTCGCGGTGCTTGACGGCCGCAGCCTGTATCAGGACTTCTTCGGGTTCGTTATGTGGGACTTCATGCCGAGCAACCCGAACGAGATCAAGCAGATCGAGGTCATCCGCGGACCGGCCTCGGCCGTGTGGGGTGCCAACGCGCTGTCGGGCGTGGTGAACATCATCACGAAGTCGCCGCGCGAGATGCAGGGCACCACGCTGACCATGGGCGCGGGCACGTTCGGTCGCGAATTCTTCGGCAACGGCAAGCGCGACGGCAGCCTGGTCTACGGCAACATCACACACGCGGCGGCGATCAACGACGCGTGGGCCTACAAACTCTCGGTCGGGTCGTACCAGTCCGATCCCTTCGGTCGTCCGAGCGGCAACATCCCGGGCGGCACGACGACGTATCCGGCGTTCGAGAACACGGGCACCTTCCAGCCCAAGGTGGACGTGCGCTTCGACTGGGACGGCACTGACGGCCAGAACGTGCAGATCTCGGGTGGCTTTGCCGGCACCGACGGCATCATGCACAGCGGCATCGGTCCGTTCGACATCCAGTCGGGCACGAAGTACGGCTACGGCAAGATCAACTACACGAAGAACGCGTTCCGCGCGCAGGCGTTCCTGAACTACCTCGATGGTGACGCGAACAACCTGCTGTCGGCTGACCCGGCCGGCAACCCGATCACGTTCCTGTTCAACACGAAGACGTTCGACCTCGAAGTGGGCGATACCCGTACCTTCGGCGGCCGTCACGTGGTGACCTACGGCGGCAACCTGCGCTTCAACAAGTTCAACCTTACGATTGCGCCCGGCGAGACCTCGCGCACCGAGGGGGGCGTGTACGCGCAGGACGAAATGTTCCTCAACGACCACGTGCGCTTCGTGGTCGGCGCCCGCGTCGACAAGTTCACGTCGATTGCGGACCCGGTGTTCTCGCCGCGCGTGGCGCTGATGCTCAAGCCGTCGGCCGACCAGACGTTCCGCTTCTCGTTCAACCGCGCGTTCCGCGCGCCGTCGATGATCAACAACAACCTGGACCTCATCATCGGCACCATCGTGCCCCTGGGCCAGATCAACGCGGCGTATGGTTCGGCGCTGTATCGGCTGCCGACGGAAGTGATGGGCAATCCCGACCTGACGGAAGAGCGCCTCGACGCGTTTGAAATCAGCTACACGGGCACGTTCAACGATCGCGTGACGCTGTCAGCGGCGTACTACTACAACAAGTTCACGGAGCAGATCTTCTTCACGCAGAACGCGGCGTATGGTCCGACGGAAGTGCCCGCGGGCTTCCCGGGGTTGGGCCCGGTTCCGGCCTCCCTCATCTGGGCCGGCGTGTACCAGGCCGGCGTCCGCTTCCCGAAGAGCTTCACCTACCTGAACCTCGGTGAAGTGAATCAGCAGGGCCTGGAACTCGGCATCGACGCGTCGCTGTCGGCGTCCACGGGCATGTTCGCCAACTACTCGTACCAGGCGGAACCTGATCCGAACTTCGACCTGTCGGAAGTCAACCTGCCTCCGACGCACCGGTTCTCGACCGGGTTCAACTACTCGGGAGCGAAGTACTTCGGCAGCGCGTCGGTCAACTACACCAGCGACGCGTTCTGGCAGGACATCCTGGATGCGCGATTCCATGGCACGACCGAGGCGCATCTGACGGCCAATGCGAGCGCCGGTTTCCGCTTCGGCGGCGGCCGTTACTCGTTCACGATGAAAGCCGTCAATCTGACCGACAAGCAGTACCAGAGCCACGTGTTCGGCGACATCATGCGCCGCCAGATCGTCGGCGAACTGCGCGTCAGCCTGCCGCGCTAGCCCGGCTCGCCTCACGGCGGGATAAGATGGCGGAGTGACGAGGGACGACCTCGTCACTCCGCCGTTTCTGTTTCTACTTCATGGATCCGAAGAAAAAACCCATCCGCTGGTCCGCCGCCTGGTCTGAAGCCCGTAACCTGATCTGGGCCCGGCGCGGGCGCCTCGCGCTCGGCCTTGTGCTGATGCTCATCAGCCGGCTGGCCGGCATGGTGCTGCCGTACTTGTCCAAAACCCTCGTGGACGACGTGTTGACGGAGGGCCGCGTCGACATGCTGGCTACCCTGTCGTGGATAGCGGCGGGCGCGACGGTCGTGCAGGCGCTCACGTCGTTTGGGCTCTCGCAGGTACTTGGCGTGGCTGCGCAGCGGGCGATCACCGACATGCGGCGGCGCGTGGAAGAACATGTCATGCGCCTGCCGGTCAGCTACTTCGACAAAAACAAGACGGGCCAGGTGCTCTCGCGGGTCATGAACGACGCGGAAGGCATCCGGAACCTGGTCGGCACGGGCCTGGCGCAGTTGGCCGGCAGCCTCGTGACGGCGGGGCTGGCACTCGGCTTCCTCTTCTATCTGAGCTGGCAGATGACGTTGCTGATCCTCCTTGTGCTCGGGGTGTTCGGCGGCGTGCTGGCGTGGGCGTTCATGAAGCTGCGGCCCCTGTTCCGCGAGCGCGGCAAGATCCTCGCTGAGGTGAATGGCCGCCTGACCGAGGTTCTCGGCGGCGTGCGGGTTGTCAAGACCTACACGGCCGAGCGCCGCGAGGACCTGGTGTTTACCAAGGGGGTGCACCGCCTGTTCCGCAACGTGGCGCAGTCGATGACCGGGGTCTCGGCGACCACTGCCTTCTCGAGCATCGTCATTGGCGCCATCGGCGTCGTCATCATCATGGTTGGCGGACACTCGATTGCCGACGGCACGATGACCTTGGGTGATCTCGTCAGCTACCTCTTCTTCACGGCGCTGCTGGCTGCGCCGGTCGTGCAGCTGGCCTCCATCGGGACGCAGGTCACCGAGGCGTTTGCCGGCCTGGATCGTATCCGAGAGATTCTCGACACGCCGCGCGAGGATGCCGGGGATGCGTCGCGGGGCGCGGTGGAGATGCTGACCGGCGACGTCGAGTTCCGCGGTGTCTGGTTCGAGTATCAGCCCGGAGTGCCGGTGCTGAAGGATGTCAGCTTCCATGCGC
>BTVE01000154.1:0-5058 GCA_045862915.1 Acidimicrobiia bacterium | reverse complement strand
CTCGAGCCGAGTACAGCGCTGCCGTGAGTCCGGCCGGGCCGGAACCGATGATCGTGACGTCGCGCATGACTCAGAGGTGCTTGTTGATGGCCTTGGAGAACTCGGCCTTGTCGGCGAGGCCCACGATCGTCTCGACCACCTGACCGCCCTTGAACACCATCACGGTGGGAATGCCCCGGACCATGTACTGCATGGTCACGTTGGGGTTTTCGTCCACGTTCAGCTTGCCGACGGTGACGCGGCCTGCGTATTCGCCGGCCAGCGCGTCGATCGTGGGGCCCAGGGCGCGGCAGGGGCCGCACCACTCAGCCCAGAAGTCCACCAGCACGGGCTGGGATGACTTGAGCACGCTGGCGTCAAAGTTGCTGTCGGTAAAAGTCGTCACGTTGGGGGAAGCCATGATGGTCCGTTTCTCTCCTCTGCGTCAGGCGTCCGGCACATCTCCCCACCGGACACCGGCGCTGTATCGCGCCCGTCGGTACACTTTGACATACTCCCGGGCCGACGTCTCCCAGGAATGATCCTCGCGCATGCCGCGCGCCTGCAAACCCGTCCACCAGTCGGAGCGGCGAAACACACGCACCGCTTGCCGCACTGTCCGCACGAGCGCCTCAGGGGTGGCCGCCTCGAACTTGAACCCGTTGGCCTTTTTCGCCCGCGGCGAAAACGCCTGAATCGTGTCGTCGAGCCCACCCACCGCCCGCACCACCGGCACCGTCCCGTAGCGCAGGCTGTACATCTGGTTCAGCCCGCACGGCTCAAAACGCGACGGCATCAGGAACATGTCGGCGCCGGCCTCGACCAGATGGGCCAGGCCCTCGTCGAACCCGATGAACGCGGCGACCCGCGCCGGATGCTGCGCCGCCAAGGCCTTCAACCGCGACTCGTATCCCGCGTCACCGGAGCCGACAAACACCCACGTCGCGTCAAGCGCCAGCAGGTCGTCCATCGCCGCCATGACGAGGTCGATGCCCTTCTGATCCACCAGCCGCGACACCAACCCAATCAACGGTCGCGCCAATGCATCGTCTCCCACCGGCAAGCCGCAACGCTCGAGCAGCGCGCGTTTGTTCGCGCGTTTGCCCGTGAGGTCCTCGGCCGAAAAGTGCGCCGGCAGGTATGGGTCAGATGCCGGGTCCCACACGGAGGTGTCGATGCCGTTGAGGATGCCGACGTAGTCGTCGGCCCGGGCGCGCAATACGCCGTCCATGCCGGCTCCGTGTTCGGGCGTGAGGGTCTCGCGCGCGTAGGCGGGACTCACGGTGGTGATGACGTCGCTGTAACTGATGCCCGTCTTCAGGAAGCTGAGCTGGCCCCAGAACTCCCCCGTCTCCATCGTGAACGCCTTCCACTCGAGGCCGACCTGCGGCACCACCTCGCGGGGAAAATTGCCCTGGTACGCGAGGTTATGGATGGTGGTCACCAGACCCGCGCGCGCGGCGCGCGGCCAGCGTTCCGGCTGGGTTCTGACGAGCGCCGGCACCAGTCCGGCCTGCCAGTCGTGTACGTGCAGGATGTCGGGGCGGGCGTGGTCGCTGTGTTGCGCCCAGGCCAGGGCGCCGTGGGCCAGCCCGGCAAATCGGATCGCGTTGTCCGGATGATCCTGACCGCCAACGCCGTACAATCCGTCACGGTCGAACCACTGGGGGGCGTCGAGCAGCACCAGGTGGAGTCGCGGCGCCAGTTCGGCGACCCCAAACGCGGCAGGCCACCGTTTCCCCCCAAACTCGAGTTCCACCGGCGTTCGCACCGTCGGCGCGATCGACACGCCGCGATATTTGGGCAGGACGATGGTGACTGAGTGGCCGAAGGCGGCGAGCGCCTGCGGCAGGGCGGCGACGACATCAGCCAGGCCGCCGGTTTTTGCGTATGGGGTCAGTTCGGACGCGACGTGCAGAACGGACAGGCGCGGCGTGCGCCCGGCCAGCGGTGATCGCATGCGAGGGCCCGCCACGCCGGACGGATCAGCGTTGTGGTTCGTCGGTGCCGCCGTCCAGCCCGCTGGTGCGTCCGACCACCCAGTTGAACAGATGCCGCACTTCCGCGAACCGAAGGGTGCTGTTGGCCGCGCCGAGCACCACCACGGCCACCTGGCTCCCCTGCGGCACGCGGAACAACGTCGCGAGGCAGTAGCCGGCCTTCGAGATGAATCCGGTCTTGCCGCCGACCACATCCATACCGTCGGCCAGGAGCCGGTTTGTGCTCTTGATGTTGATGAGGCGCCGCGAGGTGTGCGCCTGATAGGTCGCCTTCTGCATCACGGGGGCGAGCTGCGGGTGCGCCGCGGCAAACGCAATCAGGTGGGAGATGTCGTAGGCGGAGGCCACATTGCGCGCGTCCAGACCCGAGGGGTCGGCAAAGGTGGCACTGGTCAGCCCCAGCTGCTGCGCCATCTCGTTCATCCGCGCGATGAACGCTTTGGTGCCGCCTTCCGAGGTGCGCGCCAGCGCCCGCGCGGCGGCGTTGTCGGAGGCGATCAGGGTGAGGTGCAACAGGTCGTTGAGCGACACCGCTTCCCCGGCCCGGATGTAGGTCGTCGAGGCGCGCCGCGTGTCGGCCGTGGCAATGGTGACCTTCCGCGTCAGGTCGGGATCGTCGGCCATGAACGTCAGGGCCGTCATCAGCTTGGTGAGGCTGGCAATCGGCCGCTGGTCGTGCGAGTTGGCCTCCCACAGGACCTCATTGGTCTGCGGGTTGAAGATGATGCCCGCCGCTGCCCGGACATCCGGAATCAGGTTGCCGAGGACGTCGGTCTTGAACTTTGGAGTCTCGGCGTCCCGGCGCAGTCGCTCCGCCGCTGCCGCACGAGCCGCGGCTGCCGCACGCGCGCGGGCCGCCGCCGTCCGCGTGGTGGTCGGTTTTTTCGCCGTGGTCTGCCCGAAGGCGTCGGAAGCAGCCGTCGGCCACGCCCCCAACAACGCGGGCACCGCCAGCGCCACAATTACATTTTTCAGTCGGCTATGTCTTGCCACTCGGTATTCCCCCGACCTCATTATTTGAAACCCGGCGGATAGTACCATCTCAAGTACAACGCCAGCAACAGGTTGAGCTTCCCTGCCGCGATTACTATCGGCGCGGCCCCTCCGTTTCTCTACCCCCGCACGTCGCACGTCGCACTTCGCACGTCGCACTTTCGGCCCCTGCTCCATTTTTTTGTCGTCAAGAATCCAACACCCGTGGCAGATCCGACACAAAGCGCTGGAGGACGCGGGGCAACCGTACTGCACGAATCGACCAAAGCGGCCGATTCCTTAAGGGAAGCGGAGTTCATCCTTTACGGAAGGAGTCGACCGATGTTGGGCACGTCGCTTGCATACCAGGGAAGCACGGAGGTCACTGGAATGAGCCTGGTTCGTTTGCTTGGGTTCACGACGTTGACCTGTGGGTGTGTCACCGGCCGGTACCGCGAGGTGGGGTCCGACCGTGAAATCACCTACATCGAGGAAAAAGGCACCCTGTGCGCCACCTCGAGCCACGTCCGGAATCAGCCCGTAAGCGCCGACAGGGTGGCACACGGGTTTACACCGGCAGTGGCGGTTCGCGCGTAACCTTTACACGCTCGGGTCTGTACTTCAGACCCGTTCCGACCGAGAAGCGGGGAGCATGGCACTCGCGCTTCGAACATCACTCACCCGCCCGGCCGCCCGGCGTTCCGCCCGGCCGGGGCCACGATCCCTCGATCGCCCGCGCTTTCAGTTCACGATCGGCCGGTCGACGTTCCAGCTCTATCACGGCGACTGCGTGCCCACCATGGCACGGCTGCCCGTCGGTTCCATCGACACGATCGTCACGTCGCCGCCCTACAACATCGGGATCAAGTACCGCTCGTACGAGGACGACATGCCTCGCGCCGAGTACCTGGCCTGGACCGACCAATGGCTGCGAGCGGCTTCGCGGGTGTGCCAGGCTGAGGCGTCGCTTTTCCTCAACGTCGGCGCCAAACCGACGGACCCCTGGATTCCGCTGGAAGTGGCGCAGGTCGCCCGTCGATTCTTCAAGCTCCAGAACACGATTCACTGGGTCAAGTCGATTGCCATCGACCGGGAATCGACCTCGGAGGCGGCCGGGCTGGATCGCGACCTCGCTGTCGGACATTACAAGCCGATCAACAGCGACCGGTTCGTCAACGACTGCCACGAGTTCATCTTTCACTTCACGCCGGCCGGCCGGACCAAACTCGACCGGCGCGCTGTCGGTGTTCCCTACCAGGACAAGTCCAACGCGGCGCGCTGGGCGGCCGGCGGCGACGGCAAACGGTGCCGCGGCAACACCTGGTTCATTCCCTACGAGACGATCCAGAGCCGCGACCGCGATCGGCCGCATCCCGCGTCCTTCCCACCGAAGGTCCCTGAACAGTGCGTGCGGCTCCATGGCGTCGACCGGGTGCGCACCGTCCTGGATCCGTTCCTCGGCCTCGGCAACACGGCCATCGCTGCCGGGCGCCTGGGTGTCAACTTCGTGGGCGTCGAACTCGACGAGGAATACCTGAAGGAAGCGGTCGATCGCATCAAGACCGCGCTGTCCTGATCTCAAGCTCACCATGGGGACGTGGAGAGAACCACCCCACGTGGTTTATCTTCACGCCCTCCGTGGCTCCATGGTGAACCGCTGGATCGCGTCACGCCCCGGCTGGCTCGAGCTCAGCTCACCATGGGGACGTGGAGTGAATCTCCCTACGAGGTTTATCTCCACGCCCTCCGTGGCTCCATGGTGAACCGCTGGATCGCGTCACGCCCCGGCTGGCTCGAGCTCAGCTCACCATGGGGACGTGGAGAGAACCACCCCACGTGGTTTTCTTCACGCCCTCCGTGGCTCCATGGTGAGCCGCTGGATCGCGTCACGCCCAGGCTGGCTCGAGCTCAGCTCACCATGGGGACGTGGAGAGAATCACCCCACGTAGTTTTCTCCACGCCCTCCGGTTAGAGTCCCCGGACGTGGTGGAAATTCAGTCAGGCTGACCCGGTAGACATCGGGGTTGGCCATCGCGCATCTTTCCGTGAGTTCTCCCTGGACGGAGAAAAACCAACGGAGGTGTTGCGACGATGGCCAAGACAAGAA
>BTVE01000153.1:0-5097 GCA_045862915.1 Acidimicrobiia bacterium | reverse complement strand
CGGCGGTCCACAAGAGCGAAAGGAAGAACACCATGAAGGCCACTGATATCATGAAGGCTGAGCACAGGACCATCGAACGGGTCCTGGAATGCCTCGCAAAGGCGAGTGCCCAGGTTGAAGCACCTGATGTGCTGGATGGCGATTCGATCCGCAAGCTGCTCGAGTTCTTTCGAGACTTCGCGGACCGCTGCCACCACGACAAGGAGGAAAAGCGTTTCTTTCCCGTGGCCCGCCATCGTGGTGTAGGGTGCCCGCCCGGTGATATCGACATCCTGTTGGACGAGCACGAGCAGGGCCGGAGTCACGTTCGCGCGATGGCGGAGGCATTGTCCGAGGCGGAGCAGGGTGACGCGTCAGCGAAAGCTCGCTTTCGTGAGAACGCGCGCCAGTATATTGCATTGTTGTCGGAGCATATCCGCAAGGAAGACGATTGTCTGTTTCCGACTGCTGACAACCTGCTGACCGCAGACGACCAGGAATCGCTCACGCACGCTTTTGAAGCAATCGAACGCGAGGAGATGGGCACTGGAACGCATGAACGCCTGCACGCACTGGCCGATGAACTATGCAAGAAGTGGAGCGTGCCGACGGCCGAAGGCTGAGGGCCTTGCCGGCTGCCCATCGTAGCGCAATCGCTCTCGGCTGGAAGCACAAAAGACCCATGCGAGCGGTATTCGGGCGGTGAGTGCGAATAACTATTCGGCTCGTATCGTACAGAACGCGGTTCCGAGGAACGAGCGATGAGGCTAAAGATCCCCCCAAGCATCCGCAAGTGGCTTATTCTCATTCCGATTCTTCTGGGCATCGGCGTGTTCGCATGGCTCATGTTTCACGGCGGTGAGCCGGAGAAAAAGTTGCCGGGGGAGGCCGCCCGTGTCCTTCGTGTTATCGAGGTGCGGCGAGTGGACGTCGTTCCTCGCGTACTGGGGTACGGGACGGCGAGGCCCTCGCAGATATGGCGCGGTGTTGCGGAAGTCGAAGGCCGCGTCGTGGAGGTCCACAAGGAGCTGAAATCCGGTGCGTTCCTCAAGACTGGCGAGGTGGTGCTGAAGATCGACCCGCGGGAGTACCAACTCACGGTCTCGCAGCTCGAATCGGAAATCGCCGCAATTGAGGCGAAGCTGGCTGAGTTGGCAGCGCAGGAGGAGAATGATCGGGCGTCGCTCGAGATTGAGGAATCGTCTCTCCAACTCGCGAAGACTGACTTTGATCGGGTTCGCAACCTGATAGAAAGTGGTGCAGCCGCAGCAACCGAGGTGCGCGACGAGGAACGGACGTACCTTGTGCAAAAGCAGAAAGTCCAGGCGCTGCGGAACGTACTCCGCCTCATTCCCAAGCAACGCAACACGTTACGGGCGTCGCTGGCGGTCGGAAACGTCCGCCTGGAACAGGCACGCCTCGATCTTGACAAGACCGTCATACACACTCCTTTTGACTGCCGCCTGGCCGATGTCGAAATCGAGAAGGGACAGTTCCTGAAGGCTGGCGAGGTCCTATTCAGAGCGGACGGCACGGACGCCACTGAGGTTGACGCCCAGGTCTCGATCGATCGCGCCCGCAACTTGTTACCGCCCCACGCAGGAGAGCAACTCGGGGGCATCCCTGACATGGAGACACTGCGTGAGCTTTTCGATGTCGATGTGACCGTGCGAATGCGTATCGGAGATTTCGCCGTAGAGTGGCCGGCCCGTTTCGTTCGCCTTCGGGAGCTGATCGACCCGGTCACGCGCACTCTAGCGTTTGTTGTGGCTGTCGACAAGCCTTACGAGCAAGCCATTCCTGGGCAACGGCCCCCGCTTGTCAAAGGCACCTTCTGTGAAGTTGAACTGCGCGGCCAGCCTCTGCCCGAGTACGTTGTCATCCCACGTGCCGCCCTGCATGAGAGGCATGTCTATCTGGCCGATGCCCACAACCGTCTCCAACGGCGTCCGGTCAAGGTTCTATTCGCACAGTCTGATTTTCTGTGCATCGAGAGCGGACTCGACGCGGGCGATCGCGTCATTGTCTCTGACCCGACGCCGGCCATCGAGGGCATGCTCGTCGAGTCGGTCGAGGATGAGCGGCTTGGCGCCGCAATTCTCTCGCAGGTGCGTGCTGGGACGGATGCACCATGATCCGATACTTCGCGAGACACCCGACCGCCGCCAACTTGCTGATGCTGATCTTCCTGGTCATTGGCCTCCTCAGCATTCGGAGTCTGCGTCGCGAAACGTTTCCCGACTATCAGCCTGATGAGGTGGAGATCTGTGTTCCATATCCCGGGGCTACGGCAGAAGAGATCGAAGCTGTTGTCTGTCAGCGCGTCGAAGACGCCCTGGACAACGTACGCTTTGTGAACGAGCTGCGTAGTGAGGCGCGCGAGGGGCTGGGGGTTGTGACGGTCGAGATGGACGACGGCGCTGACTTCACAACTTTCAAGGACGAGATCGATACGGCTGTCGCCGCGATTGACGATTTTCCTGAAGAAGTCGAAGACCCGGTCATCGAGGAGTTACACACGACGGACCTTGTGCTCTCATTGCTGGTGTCGGGACCGATGACGGCGCCGGACTTGAAGGCTTACGCTGAAGAGCTCAAAGACCGGCTCCAGGAGTTGCCGGACATCTCCATGGTGACCCTGGTCGGTTTCTCCGACCACCAGTTCCGCGTCGAGTTGTCGGCCGATGCGCTTATGCGCCACAACCTGTCGGTCTCGGACGTCGCCGGCGTGATCAGTCGGCAGAGCGTGGATCTCCCCGTCGGCACCATCGAAACGCGCGAGCGGGACATCCTGGTGCGGTTTGTCGAACAGCGAACGTCGGTTCAGGAACTGGAGGATCTGGTCCTGATCGGGGTGCCGGGCGGCGCGGAGTTGCGGCTACGCGACCTGGGTCAGGTCATCGACCTATTTGAGCTCGGCGAGGATCAGGTCGTGCTCAATGGGCGGCGTGCAGCATTATTGAACATCGAGAAGACGAAGAACCAGGATACCATCCGTGTCGCAACCGAGGTAAAGGAACTCCTTGATGTCGAGCGGGCGCGATATCCCAACGTGGAGATTCAGATAACCCAGGATCAGTCCACGCTTGTCAGCGATCGCCTGGAGATGCTGATCACCAACGGCTGGCAGGGAATGCTGCTTGTCTTCTTGACCATGTGGCTGTTCTTCAACCTGCGATTGTCATTCTGGGTCGTCATGAGCCTTCCGGTATCGTTCCTCGGCGCCTTCTTCTTCGCACCGCACCTGGATCTGACCATCAACCTGATGACCATGGTCGCCTTGCTCCTTGCCCTCGGCCTGCTGATGGACGACGGCATAGTCATTGCCGAGAACATTGCGACGCACCGTGCCAAGGGCAAGCCGGCGCTCCAGGCCTCCATCGACGGCGTAAACGAGGTCGCCGGCGGCGTGCTTTCGTCGTTCCTTACTACCATCTGTGTGCTTGGTCCCCTGGCATTCCTGGCGGGGAACATCGGCAAGGTGCTACTGGTCGTGCCGGTCATGTTGATTCTCGTCATGTCGGTGAGCCTGGTGGAAGCCTTCATGATTCTGCCCAATCACCTGGCTCACGCGCTGCACAACGTGGAACCCGGCCAGGAAGGTCGCTTCCGCCGATATTTCGACTCTGGCATGGAATGGGTGCGCGAGAATCTTCTTGGTCGTACGATCGACGTGTTGATTCGTTGGCGCTACCTGTGGTTAGGAACGGTTGTCCTTGTGTTCCTCGCGGCAGTCGGAGTCTTCGCCGGCGGCGTGGTCAAGTTTCAGGCATTTCCCGACATGGATGGGGACGTCGTCGTGGCGCGCGTCCTTATGCCTCCCGGAACGCCGCTGGAGAAGACAGAAGCTGTAGTTGATCAGATTACAGACGCACTGGGGGAGGTGAATACGCAGTTCGCTCCCCTTCAACCGGATCAGCAGGATCTGGTCGAGACCGTGTATGTGCAGTTCAATATCAACAAGGATGCCTTCGAAGCCGGTCCGCACGTGGCAACGGTGTATGTTGATCTGCTTGCAGCGGAAGTGCGCGATGCGCGACTCGATGATATCATGCACGCTTGGCGGGAGCGTGTCGGACCAGTTCCGGATGCTCTGAGTGTCGTCTATGCGGAGCCGGCGCTGGGCCCGGCTGGACAGGGAATCGAGATTCGGCTGCAAGCACACGACCTTGGTCGGCTCAAGGCGGCGTCGCTCGAGATGAAGAACTGGCTGGACGCCTTCAAGGGCGTTCACAACCTGGCCGAGGACCTGCGGCAAGGCAAGCCCGAGTTACGCCTTCGTCTGCGAGAAGGCACGCTCGGACTCGGGCTGGACGCGGCAACCGTGTCGCGCCAACTCAGGGCCGCGTTTCAAGGAATGACGGCGGACGAAATCCAGGTCGGCTCAGAGTCGTATGAGATTGACGTCCAGTTGGACCCGGCGAGCCAGGACAGCCTGGAAGATCTGGACTATTTCCGCTGCACCCTGCCGGATGGACGGCAGATTCCGTTAGCGGCCGTCGTTGAGATCGAGCGTGCAGCGGGATGGTCACGAATTGCCCGAGTTGATGGCCGGCGCACGGTCACGGTCCGCGGCGACATTGATTCGCGCCAGACCAACACGGTCCAGGTGATTTCGCGTCTGGAGCGTGACTTCCTGCCCGAGTTGAGGATGCGCTACCCCGATATCAAGGTGTCGTTTGAAGGCGAGATCAAGGAGGCCGGGATCACGAAGGCCTCAATGCTGCGTGGCTTGCTCATCGGCGCCATCGGGGTCTTCGTTCTGTTGAGCTTTCAGTTTCGGAGTTACATCGAACCCTTGATTGTCATGGCGGCCATTCCATTCGCGCTGATCGGCGTCATCGGCGGGCATCTTGTCATGGGGATCGACATCAGCACGCCGAGCATGCTCGGCTTTGTCTCACTCGCCGGCGTGGTCGTGAACGATTCGATTCTCCTGGTTCTGTTTCAGAAGATGCAGCGCGGCGCGGGCAAGGATGTGTATGCCTCCGCGGCCCAGGCCAGTCGACAACGGTTCCGCGCGATCACGATTACCTCGCTCACGACGATGGCGGGCCTGTCGCCGCTTCTGTTTGAAAGGAGCCTTCAGGCGCAAGTGCTCATCCCGTTGGTCGTCAG
>BTVE01000152.1:0-5131 GCA_045862915.1 Acidimicrobiia bacterium | reverse complement strand
GTCCGCGCTGGTGCGGAGGAACTCGTTGCCGGTCACCAGCACCAGCGACGTCGGCACGATCGTCAGACCGATCATCGCGAGTACCAGCTTCGTGCGGAAGTGTGTGAAGGGTGTGCCCTGCTTCCGCTCGACGAACAACTTGATGAAGTTGCGCCCGAGCACAAACACGAGCGCGAGCAACATGAACAGGCAGACAATGGCCAGCGCGTAGAACACGACCTCGCTGACCAGTTCCTGCTCCATCCGGGCCAGGCGGCCCGGCACCCAGAAGATCGCGAACAGGATGGCGACCAGCAGGACGCCGATCGCCAGCAACGATCGCGGATTGTCGAGCGTCCGCCGCCGCGGCGGCGCCGCCCGGGGAGGCGGTTCTGGCGTATCAAGGAGCATCAGCGGCCTGCCGGCACTTCGACGCGAACGGTGATCGAATCCCGGCCGAACGGCCAGAGCGAAAAGCCGCGCGGCAGGCCATCACGAGCCCGCACCCGGATGTAGTACTCGCCGCGTTCGGCGATCGCGGTGGTCGATTCCAGCGGCACACGCTCGAACTCCGTGGCCCACTGTCGCATCTCGTCCGCTTTCTGCGTCTGCTGCGACCAATGCACCGTGCCGGCCCTGAGCTTCGACACCTGGTAGGCGCCCGTGAGCGGGTCGAACCGCACCGTGGACGCCACCTCGGCCTCCCCGACGGTCTTGTCGAACCACAGCGTGGCGCTGCGGCGCAACTCCACGGCAAACGTCAATGTGACAGGAATGCCGCTCTGCACCGCTTCGTGCACATCGTCGGAGAAGACGGTGGGCACGGCGAACGTGGCAAATACCATTTCGTCCGCGAGCACGGGCGTGATCCGTACGGTGCTCTGCGCGGCCGCCGCCGCGGCCGTGGCCGCCACCAGCACGCCGGCAAGCAGCCACGTCCACCCGCGGTGGTTGAGGTGTGTCATCCCCTGAAGAGCTCGTTGAGTTCGTGACGGAACTCGTCCAGGTCGCGGAAGTTCCGATACACGGAGGCAAAACGCACGTAGGCCACCTTGTCGAGTTGTTTGAGCGCCTTCATCACGTGCGCGCCGATCTCGTCGGTGGTCATTTCGCGTTCGGGTTTTTCCTGCAGCGCGGCTTCGACATCGTCGGCAATGGTGTCGAGTGCCGACACACGGACGGGGCGCTTTTCGACGGCCTTGAGGAGTCCGGCCAGCAACTTCTGCCGCTCGAAGCGTTCGCGACGGCCGTCCTTCTTCACGACCATGTACGGGATTTCGTCGATGCGCTCGTAGCTCGTGAATCGACGGCCGCAGCCGAGGCATTCACGACGACGACGGATGACGTCACCTTCTTTGCTCTCGCGCGAGTCCACGACCTTGTCGCCCATCTGGGCGCAATACGGACACTTCACGGTTTCCCCGTCCCTTCCGTATTCATCGTCTTCAGCCCACCCAGCGTGAGTCCCGCTCGGTGCAGGAACCAGAAACCCAGGATCGCGACGGGCACAAACGACACCAGGTGCAGGATCGTCCCCGCGGCCACAGCGGCCTCGGGTGACGCCTGAAAGTGTTCGGTCACCGCCCACTTGTACATCACGTGGAAGCCACCCGCACCACCCGGCGTGGGGACCGAGACGCCCACCACCAGATACATGACCACCAGAAATGACCCGAGGAACGGCATCTCCAAGCCGAACGCCCGGGTGACGAGCCAGATGCCGAGGCAAATGGACACCCAGAGGACCAGCGACCAGGCCAGTGTGCGCAGGAGAGCTGACACGTCACGAAGCACGCCGAGACCTTCGGCGAACTTTCGCGCAAAGTTGCCGATCGCGAGCGGCAGCCGTCCGGGCAACCACCCCGTAAGACGGTCAACAAGCGCGCCAAGTCGCTCGGGATGCCCGGCGCAGGCGGTGAGGATGCCGAAGCCCACCAACGCCGCGACCCCGGCCAGCAACCCGGTCAACTCGACGTTCGGCCCGACGTCAATGGGCAGAAACGGCAGAGCCACGGCAAACAGAATCAGGACGGCCAGCAGGTCGAGCACCCGCTCGACGATGATCGTGGCGAAGGCGGCCGAGGCGCTCAGGTGTTGTTCCTTGGCCAGCAGGTATGGCCGCAGCACCTCGCCCACTCGGCCGGGGATGAGGAATGTCGCGGTGAAGCCAATCACGGTCGTCCTGAACGCCGGGCCAAAGGGCACACGTCCGAGGGGGGCGAGCAGAATCTGCCATCGTGCGGCCCTCAACACGTAGGTCTGGATCGTGGTGGCCACGGCCAGCAACAGCAGCCACGGATTCGCGTGGGTGACCGCATGCTGCAGGGCCACCGGATCAAGATCCCGAATGAACCACCAGAGCAGCAGAATCGTCAGACCGGCAATGGCCAGGCTGGACCACGGGAAACGTCGGGCTGACGAAGTGTTCGACATGACGGGCCACGGTGCGCGATCTCCGCGCGGACAGGTCCCGGTATTCTAATCACGGTATGGGCAAACGCGAGCTTCTGATCATCGCGGGTTTTCTGGTGGTGGGCGCCATCGTGTTCCAGTTCACGGCGCCCCCGGCCACCGGCGACTCGGGTTTTTCGTTCAGCAGGATCTTCGACGAAGCCCGTCGGGAGATGCGGGGCAACCCGGGCAGGGCCGAGGTCATCCATACCGCCACGCTCCCCGCCCCCGCGACCCTGCGCGAGCTCAGGGTGCTCCGCCTCTCGCGCAACGTCCAGATCATTGGTGAACGTCGCGACGACATCTCCTACGAATTGACCGCCTCATCCAATGGGCCGGACGATGCGACCGCGAAGACGTATGCGGAGCGCACCGTATTCGTGCAGGACGACCTGGGCGACGCGATGGTGCTGCGTGTGGACTACCCGGATGAGGCCAGCCAGCAGACGCAGGCGGTCATCAAGGTGCCCGCGCGTATGGCGATTCGCGTGGAAAGCGCGACCGGCGTCACGGTGACGGGGGTGGCCGCCGTACATGTCGAGGCCGCGCGCGGCACAGTCACACTCGAGAACATCGCGGGTGCGATCACCGGCTCGCACCAGGACGGCAACGTCACCGTCACCAACGCAGGCTCGGTCAAAATGCGCCTGAACCGGCTTCGCAGCAAATTGACGGGGGTGCGTGAGGGCCTGACGCTGGATGTGCGTGATGGCGAATGCGCCGTGGCTGAGTCGAGTGGTGCACTGGAGGTGGACTCCACGCGCGCCGATTTTTCGACCACCGGCCATGACGGCACGATCGTCGTTCGCGGCGCCGACGGCAGCGTGCGGCTTGAAGATCCCAAACGTGAAGCCAAGGTCGACATGCGGCGTGCGGACGTGGAGGTGGCCACTGCCGGTGCAGCGCCGATTACCGTGATCACGACCGACCAGACCGCGCGGCTCATCGTGCGGCCGAATGCCTCGCTCGTGCTGGACGCGCTGGCGGTCGACAGCACGATTCAGGCCACCGACGTGGGGCTCACCCCCGAGACGACCGACGGTGACGCCAAACTCCTGCACACGTTCGGCGGCGGCAAGACCCGCATCACGATTCGCAACACCCGCGGAGAGATCGTCATCCGCAAGTGAGCTCAAACACGTCGGGTGGCTTTTTCTCGTGAGCGGTCAGAAAAAGCCACCCGACGTGTTAGTCTCTCTGTTTTCCGATGTCCTCGCTCGTCCTTGAAACCCATCTGCCCGGCCTCACGCTGCAACGTCGCGGCAAAGTGCGCGACGTCTACGATCTCGGCGACACGCTGCTGATTGTCGCCACCGATCGCATCTCGGCGTTTGACTACGTGCTGGGCTCCGGCATTCCGGACAAGGGCAAGGTGCTCACGCAGTTGTCGGCCTTCTGGTTCGACAAGATCTCGGACATCACCCCGCATCACCTCATCTCGACCAACGTCGACGACTTCCCTGCCGAGGCGCGCGAACACCGCGACATTTTGCGCGGCCGGACGATGTGGGTGAAGAAGACGACGCCGCTGCCGGTCGAGTGTGTGGCGCGCGGGTACATCTCGGGCTCAGGATGGAAGGACTACCGGGCCACGGGCGCCGTGTGCGGCGTGACGTTGCCCGGCGGTCTGCGGGAATCCGACCGTCTGCCGCAGATTCTCTTCACGCCGGCGACCAAGGCGGAGTCGGGTCACGACGAAAACATCAGCGAGGCTGAAGCGGCCGCTGTCGTGGGCGCCGATGTCCTGGCCCGCCTCAAGGATCTGACGCTTGCGATCTACCAGCGCGGCGTTGAACACGCGGAGTCTTGCGGCATCATCCTCGCCGACACGAAGTTCGAATTTGGTTTATCGCGCCGTAGCCCCGCAGGGGCGAAGGCGGACGACCTCCTCCTCATCGACGAGATCCTGACACCCGACTCGTCCCGCTTCTGGCCCGCGGATCAGTACGCCCCAGGCGGCGCGCAGCCGAGTTTCGACAAGCAGTTCGTCCGCAACTGGCTCGAGGAGATCGGCTGGAACAAGCAGCCGCCCGTCCCCTCGTTGCCGCCTGACGTCGTCGCAAAGACTCGTCAGAAGTACATGGACGCGTTCAAGCGGCTCACCGGCCGCGACCTGGAGACGGCGTGATCAAGGACGACCTCGACACGCTCGTGCAGCATCTGCTGGACCGCGGCATCCTCTTCGAGGACGCGCAACGCGAGTTCGAGCGCCTCTTCATCACGCGGGCGCTCGCCAAGACGAACTACAACGTCTGCAAGGCCGCAAAGATCACCGGCCTGCACCGCAACACCCTCTCGCGCAAGATCTCGGCCTACCGCATCAAAAAAGCCGGCTGATCGGCACTTCGGAACCTCGGAACTCCGGAACCTCGGAACTCCGGAACCTCGGAACCTCGGCACTCCGTGCCCCCCGCCGTGCCACCGGCTGCTGCCTCCGCGGAGCGCGGCGCGAAACGTGCACCTCCGGCGGCGCGTCCGGCTGTCAGTGCGCGTGGGGGCCCCCATCCCCACGCTCGGTGACAACGCCTGCGGTGCACGTTTCCTTCCTCCTTGGCGCCTCGCTCCGAGTCGGCCGCACCGGCGCCACGCCGGGCGGCACACCGGAACCTCGGCACTCCGGCACTTCGGAACCTCGGAACTCCGGCACCTCGGCACCTCGGCACTCCGTGCCCCCCGCCGTGCCTCCGCCTGCTGCCTCCGC
>BTVE01000151.1:0-5142 GCA_045862915.1 Acidimicrobiia bacterium | reverse complement strand
GCCTCGACGAGCTTCAGCTCGAGGATGGCCGTCTTGCCGATCATGTCCTTGGCGCGCGCGATGTCGGTGACACCGGGCAACTGCACGACAATCTGATTGCCCTCGTCGCCGTAGGGCGCCACGATCGGTTCGGAAACGCCCAGCTCGTTGACGCGGCGGTCGATCGTCTGCACGGCCTGTGCGACGGCTTCCGTCCGGCGGTCCACCGCGATGTTCGGCTTCATGCGGAACGTGTAGCTGCCACCCACGCCGGCCTCACGGTCGAAGCTGAGTCCGACCTGATCCTGCGCGAGCTGCCGGAACTGCGCGTCCCGGTCTGGCGGCACACCCTCCACCACAAACGTCGTGAGGTCCGTCGGTCTCACGGCCGTCGCCGTGATGCCGGCCGTCGACATCTGCTGCTGCAACACGGCCGCCGTGTTCTCGGTTTCGTACGTGAGCGCTTCTTCGGTATTGACGCGCATCACCATTTCGATTCCGCCCTGCAGGTCGAGCCCGAGTTTCAGCCGGTCCTGGGGAGGATAAAACGCCGCCACGGCCAGACCGGCCGCGGCCAGGGTTGCCACCACTTTCCAACGAAGATTCTTGTACATGTCTTAGAGTCCGCCGCCGTCTTTGACGACCGGTTCCTGTCCCTGATAGCCGCCTACTGCAGCGCGCGCCACCTCGATGCGCACCTTGTCGGCAATCTGAATGTGGACCGACTGATCGGTCAACTTGGTGATTTGCCCGTAAATTCCACTGGTCGTAATCACCTTTTCCCCTTCTTTCAGCCCGTTCTGAAACTCCTGAATCTTCTTCTGCCTGCGGCGCATCGGCAAGAGCACCAGCAGGTAAAAGACGCCCAGCATGAGGGCAAAGGGGAAAAACTGCACCAGCAGGCTGGATTGCCCCGCCTGGGGCGGAGCCATGCCGATGACGAGCGGAAGTGTTTGAAAATCAATCATTTAGGACACGCGTTGGCGGGTAAATGTCTGGTGGAACGCTTGCCTCAACTCTTCGAAGGTTCCGGACTCAATAGCCTTCCGAATCAGCCGCATGGTGTCAAGGTAAAAGTAGAGATTATGGACCGAGTTGAGGGTCGCGGCCGTCATCTCTCCCACCATATATAGATGTCGCAGGTAGGCCCGGGTATGCCGGCGGCAGGTCGGGCACCCGCACTCGGGGTCCGGAGGGCTGAAATCCTCGGCATACCGGGCGTTCTTGATGGCGATGACTCCACGGCGGGTCAGCAGCTGCCCGTTCCTGGCATTCCGGGTCGGCAGCACGCAGTCAAACATGTCGATCCCGCGGGCCACACATTCAATGAGGTCATCCGGCATCCCGGTGCCCATCAGATACCGGGGGCGGTCCTCCGGCAGCTGGCGGGCGGTGTGTTCGACGATGTCGTACATGAGGTCCACGGGTTCGCCCACCGAGAGGCCCCCGATGGCGTAGGCGTCGAAGCCGATATCGATGGTACCGGCCACACTCCGGTCACGAAGGTCCGGATGTGTCCCACCCTGGATGATGCCGAACTGCATCTGTCCCGGTGTGGCGCGCGGCACGTCAGGCGCCTCGCCGCGTTGCAGCGAAAGAAACCGATCGCGTCCGCGCCGGGCCCAGCGCAAGGTGCGCTCCATCGCGGCCTCCACAACGCCGCGGTCGGCCGGCCACGGCGCGCACTCGTCGAAGATCATCGCGATGTCGGATCCGAGGCGAGCCTGAATGTCGACCGCCGACTCCGGTGTGAGCAGATGTTCGCGGCCATCAATGTGCGAACGAAACCTCGCGCCTTCTTCGGTGATGGTGCGACGCGACGCGAGGCTGAAGACTTGATATCCGCCCGAGTCGGTGAGCACGGGTTTGTCCCACCCCATGAAGCGATGTACGCCGCCGGCGCGAGCGATCAGGTCATCGCCGGGGCGCAGATGCAGGTGATACGTGTTGGCGAGAATGATGTCGGGCGCCAGCGTATCCACCTGGTCAAACGCCACCCCTTTGATCGCCGCGCGTGTGCCGACGGGCATGAACGCCGGCGTCTGCACGACGCCGTGCGGCAGCGTGAGTTGTCCTCGTCGGGCGCGACCATCGGTCGCGGAGATCGTGAAGCGCACATCGGCAGTCACGTCGATAGCCTATAATGCCTGCACGGTGAAGCGGCTGCGTATCGGCATTGTCCATGGCGGTCGGTCGGGCGAACACGAAGTGTCGATCGCCTCGGCCGCATCGGTCTTTGCCAACCTCGATCGCACGAAGTACGAGCCGGTGTCGATCCGCATCGACAAGGATGGCCGCTGGGTGCTCTCCGATCGGCCGCCCACGGCGCCGTCGGCCGCCGATGTCATTGAACAGATGCGGGACACGACACGGGTGCGTGGCGGCCGCGAAGTTTTTCTGCCGCCGCGCCCTGGTGACGACACGCTGGTGCTCGTCGATCGCCGGCCCGGGCGCGAAAACGAAGAACCACTGGCCGTGCTCACGGGACTCGGCCTCGATGTCATCTTCCCCGTCCTGCACGGCCCCTACGGCGAAGACGGCACCATTCAGGGCCTGCTCGAAATGGCCAACATCCCGTACGTCGGCTGCGGCGTGCTCGCGTCGGCCGTCGGGATGGACAAGGCCGTGATGAAGGTGCTCTTCCGCGCGGCAGGGCTCACGGTCGCATCCAGCGTCACCGTCCGGCAGCGCGACTGGGAGCGTGACCGCGACGGCATCGCCCGCACGATTGCGGAAGAGTTGCAGTGGCCGATCTTCGTCAAGCCGGCCAACCTCGGCTCGAGTGTCGGCATCTCCAAGGTCAAGGATGCGACCGGCCTCGATGCCGCCATGACACTGGCGCTGTCGTTTGATCCCAAGGTCCTCGTCGAAGCGGCGGTGCCCGGCGCACGAGAGATCGAATGCGCCGTCCTGGGCAACGAGACACCCGAAGCGTCGGTGCCGGGCGAGGTCATTCCCGATCGCGAGTTCTACGACTACGAGGCGAAGTACCTGAGCAACGCCTCGCGCACCGACGTGCCGGCCACGCTGCCCGACGATGGCGTGCGCGAGGTGCAGCGCCAGTCGCTGATTGCGTTTGATGCGATCGAAGGTGCGGGACTCGCGCGTGTGGACTTCCTGCTCTCCGACACGGGCACACTCGTGATCAACGAGATCAACACGATGCCCGGCTTCACCACGATCAGCATGTATCCGAAGATGTGGCACGCCAGCGGTGTCGCGTACGACGTGTTGATCGATCGCCTCATCACACTCGCGCGTGATCGTCACGCGCGCCAGCAACAGCGACGCATCTCGGCGTTCTGATCGGCACACCACCGCGCGTCTTTTGACAAGATTGCGCATTTTGTGCTTGACAGGCTTTTCTTCTCATCCATAATCTACATCTTGCGTGACGAAGAACCACTCAGCCCATCTATTGGGTACGGTTCAACGGGCGCCCGATCAACAGGGATCGGACACGGGTGCGGCGGTGGCTGTCACCCGATTTTTGTAGGCACGAGTTTTTGAGATGCCAGGCGCGTGACGACTGCCGCGCCTGCCACGAGGCGAGAACGCCGCGGTGCGGGGTTCACGCGATCCCACAAGAAGGGGGGGACAACCACATGGCCAAGAAGGCAGCCAAGAAGGCAGCGAAGAAGGGCGGCAAGAAGCGCTAAGCGCTCTTGCACCTTTTACGAGAAAAGGGGGCGACTGTCGCCCCCTTTTTTTATTTCAGCGTGGTGCCGTCCCAGATTCTGATGCGTTCAATCGTGTCGCCGGGCGTGATGGCATCCACCAGGTCCATGCCTTTCACGACACGCCCGAACACCGTGTAGCGGCCGTCCAGATGCGGCTGCGGTGAGTGTGTGATGAAGAACTGGCTGCCGGCGGAATCGGCCGTCGACAGCGCCATGCCGACCGTGCCGCGCACGAACGGCTGGGCACTGAGTTCATCCACGATCGCATACCCGGGTCCGCCGGTGCCGTCCCCACGCGGGTCCCCGGTCTGCACGACAAAATTCGGAATCAGCCGGTGTACCCGGAGCCCGTTGTAGAAGCCGGCCCGCGCAAGATCGATGAAGTTTTTTGTCGTCAGCGGTGCGTCCACCACATTCAGTTCGATCTCGATGACGCCCTGCCGGGTTTCGACCAGCGCGACGGGCGAGTACTCCGGCCGAAGGAATGCGTTCGATGCGAAGAAGTCCGCCGGATACCGCAGTGCGGCCGGCCGGGTGGCGTCGGCGGGCGCGCCCAGCAGTTCGCCGGCGCGCAGGCGCACCGCCCACTCCGGATCGGACAGCGCGGTGCGCAGCAATGCGTCCGCCTGTTCACCTCCGATCGCATCGGCAGCCGTGAGAGCTGCCATGCGCGCGTCGTTGGCGGCATCGCTCAGCCCGCGTTCGTACGCGGCCGCCAGCGCCGGGAGTGCGCCTTCCGGTTTGAGACGGCCGACCAGCCGCGCGGCCGTCGCGCGCACCGCAAAGTCCGGGGTCTGCAGCGCCGCCAGCACACGGGCCGTCAGGTCGGGTGCGCCCACCGCGGCAAGCGCCTCGAGCGCCGGCCCTCGCACGCGCTGGTCCTGATCGTCGGTCATCTCAACCAGCGCACTGCGCACACGATCCGGCTCAAGGCCGCCAAGAGCGGTGGCGACCGCTGCGCGCACGGTCCAGTCACGGTCAGGGGCAAGACTCGAAATCACCGCCAGAAAGCCGTCCGGACTCAGGCGCGCCGTGGCGGCAATCGCGGCCGCACGAACGGTCGCGCGGGAATCGGTAAATCGATCCACCAGATAGTCAAACGCGCGCTGGTCTCCTGTACGCCCGAGCGCGGCCAGCACTTCGAGGATCACCGAAGCTGACTGTCCTCGCACGCGCAGCAGTTCGATGAGGGCGTCCACGTCGGCCGTGGTCCCCGACTGCCCCAGCACACGAATCGCCGCCACTCTCACGCGAGTGTCGGCGGCATCATCAGCGGCGAACCGGCGCGCGACCGGCACCGCGTCAGCGTGCGCACCAAGGCCGCGCAGCGCAAAGGCCACGGTGTACACGCCGGAGGTCCGCATCAGGTGGAGCAGCGCGGGCACGGCCGCGGGGTCATTGATGCGTTGCAGGGCGTACGCGACCGGCCACCACGCCGCGACCGGCCGGCCGTCCGCGCCGATCACGACGGACGCCAGTGAGG
>BTVE01000150.1:0-5560 GCA_045862915.1 Acidimicrobiia bacterium | reverse complement strand
GGCCAGCCAGTCGTAGAGCCGCACCGCCTTCTGGCGGTCGGCGTCGGCGTGCGTGCGGGCGTAGATCTGCTCGGCCACCTGCGCGGCCTTCTGCAGCGCGTTGTCAGCGTAGCCGCTGGTCGGGTAGGTGCGGGGGATCCGTTCGAAGCTGGCGAGCAGGCGCCTGAGGTCGGACACCGTGGTCGTCGCGGCCCCTTGCGCGGCGATGGCACGCTCGCGGGCCAGCGCGCGTTCGTAGCTCGAACGGGCCGATCCGGCGGCCGCGGCCGCGCTCCACGGGAGCGCGAGCACGGCGGCCGAAAGCAACAACAACCTCAATGCGCGCATGGACAGTCCTCGTCTGCCGGGTCAGCGAACCTGGGCGTCCACCTCGTCGAAGTAATCCTTTGGCACCAGCACCTCGCGCGGCTTGCCGCCGGCCCCTGGCGACACCAGTCCCTCGGCCTCCATCATGTCGACGAGCCGCGCGGCCCGGCTGAAGCCGATGCGCAGCCGGCGCTGCAGGTACGAGATCGAGGCCTGCCCGCTCGAGACGATGATGCGGGCGGCTTCGTCGTAGATCTCGTCACGCTCGAACTCGAGCGCATCCGGGCCGCTCTTCTCGTCCTCGGTGATCGTCAGGTTGTAGATCGGCTTGCCCTGCTTGCGCAGGAAGCTGCACAGGCGCGCCGTCTCCTGTTCGGAGATGTAGGGGCCGTGAATACGTACGAAGCGCGACGACGCCGGCGGCAGATAGAGCATGTCGCCCTTGCCCAGGAGCTGCTCGGCGCCGTTGCCGTCCAGAATCGTGCGCGAGTCGATCTTCGACGCCACGCGGAAGGCGATTCGCGCCGGCAGGTTCGCCTTGATGAGACCGGTGATGACGTCGACCGACGGCCGCTGCGTGGCGAGCACGAGGTGGATGCCGACCGCGCGCGCCATCTGCGCCAGGCGGGCAATGGACTCTTCGACTTCCTTCGACGCGACCATCATCAGGTCTGCCAGTTCGTCGATGATCACGACGATGAAGGGGAGCGTCTTGAGCGGCTCGCCGACTTCCGCTTCGGCCGCATCCTTCTGCGAATCCTTCAGCTCCGCGAGCATGGCCTTGACGTTGCGGTTGTACTGCTCGATGTTGCGCACGCCCTGCTTGGCCAGCGTCTTGTAGCGCTCTTCCATTTCGCGCACGGCCCAGCGCAAGGCATTGGCGGCCTGCTTGGGATCCACCACCACCGGTGTCATCAGGTGGGGGATGTCTTCATACATGCCGAGTTCGAGGCGCTTCGGGTCGATCATGATGAAGCGCACTTCTTCGGGCGTGGCGCGGAAGAGGATGCTGGTCAGCATCGCGTTGACGCTCACCGACTTGCCGGCGCCGGTGGACCCGGCGATCAGCAGGTGGGGCATCGTGGCCAGGTCCGACACGATGGGCTCACCGTGAATCGTCTTGCCGAGCGCCATCGTCAGCCGCGATGCCGAGCGTGTGTAGGTGTCCGACTCGAGCAACTCACGCAGGGCAATGGCTTCGCGCTTGGCGTTCGGAATCTGGATGCCAACGGTGGACTTGCCCGCGATGCGGTCGATGAGAATCGACTCCGCGCGCATCGCGAGGCAGAGATCTTCGGCCAGGCCCGTGATGCGGCTGTATTTTACGCCCGCGTCCGGCTTGAACTCGTACGTCGTGACCACGGGACCGGGGTGGATCTGCACGACGCTGCCTTCTACCGAGAACTCGCGGCACTTTTCTTCGAGCAGCCGCGCAGACTCCATCAGTTCGCGTTCGTCGATCTTGGCCTGTTCCTTGGCCGCGTCGAGCAACGTGAGCGGCGGCATCGTGTATTCGCCGCGCCGGCGCTCCGGCACGGCCTTCGCGCTCTCCGCACGGTCGTCGAGCGGCAGACTCGGCGTCACCGGCACTGGATTAGACCGTTTGATGGCGGGCGGACGTGGCGCCGGTCGCGCAGCCGCCACGGGCAGCTCGTCCTCCTCGTCCTCCATCTCCTCGTCGTCGACCTCGGCCGACGCCTTGACGGTGCGGCGGGCGGCCTTGAGTGATGCCGCCGCGCCCGCAGCCTTGGTCGCAATCTCCGGTGCCTTCTCCTTGCCGGCCTTCTGTACGTGTTTCTTGACGATGGCCTGGCGTTCCTTGTCGCGTCGCCGTTCCTCGCGCCACGCCTGGATGCGACCCCAGAGACCGGTGGACTGTGTGCGCACGGCGGACGCCGCCACGGTGGTGGCACGCCCGAACGAGAACTGTGTCGTGAGAATCACGGCCAGTGCGATCAGCGTGATCAGCAGGATGGCCGCGCCGGTGCGGTTGAGCTGGGAGGCCAGCGCACCGGCCACCAGTTCCCCAACCACGCCCCCCGCCTCAAACGGGCGCGCAGACGGTTCGAGCACCGAGAACGCCAGTGACAACAATGCCGCCGTGCAGAGGAAGAACAATCCGGCGCCAATCAGCTTCGTGTAGGCCGCTTCCACCTTGTGGCACCAGAACGAGTGCCACGCGACAACCGCCAGCAGCACTGGAATGAAATACGCCGCGTAGCCGAGCAACTGGTAGGACACTTCGGCGATGAACGCGCCGATGCGGCCCGCGAAGTTCGCCACGTCCGCCGCGCTGACGTTGTTGAAGAACCACACCGGATCGGACGGCGTGTAACTCACCAGCGCCATCAGCCAGATCAGGGTGGTCGCAAACAGCGCCACACCAGTGAATTCACTCAGACGACGGGACATCGCCGATTCAGACACGCGTTCTTCTCCTCACACTTCCAACACGATGGGCAGCACGAGCGGCCGGCGGCTGGCCCGCCGTTTGAAGAGCCGCTGCACCTCGACCCGGACGCGCTCCTGCAGCAGTCCCGGGTCGGTCCGTTCATCCTTCGAGACCTGCTCCATGGCGGCCTCGAGCAGCCCGGGCGCCTCGCGCAGCGCCTGTTCGCTCCGGGCATCCGCGGCCACGCCGCGGGCAATCACTTCGGGCGTCCGTTCCAGCGCCCCGGTGCGGCCATTGACCGCCATCACCACCACGACCAGCCCGTCGCCCGCCAGGTGGCGTCGGTCCCGGAGCACCTCGTCGGCAATCTCGCCGGTCCGCGTGCCGTCCACGAGAATCCGGCCGGTCTGGACCCTCTCCGTGACCCGCCCGCCCTCATCGTCGAACCGGAGGACGTCCCCGTCAGTGATGGACAGGACCTCGGTGTCGGGGCAGACGGCTCGCGCCAGCCGGGCGTGACGGGCCAGCTGGCGGTACTCCCCATGTATCGGCACGAAGAATCGGGGCTGCACCAGGGACAGGACCAGCTTCAGTTCCTCGGCAGAGGCGTGGCCGGAGACGTGTACATGCTTTTCGTCGTCGGTGATGACATCGGCGCCACGCCGGGCGAGGTTGTTCATGAGCCGGCCGATGGCGCGTTCGTTACCCGGAATGATCCGGGCCGACATCACGACCGTGTCCTCGTCGGAGACCTTGACGAACCGGTGGTCGTCAATCGAGATTCGGGATAGCGCGGCCATCGGCTCGCCCTGGGATCCGGTGCAGAGGCACACCACGTCCTGGGCCGGGTAGTCGCGCACGTCACTGTCCGCGATGAGCAGCCCTGAAGGCACCTTCAGCAGACCCAGCCGAAGCGCGGCTTCGGAGTTGCGGACCATGCCGCGTCCGACAAACGCCACCTTGCGATCGAACTGTTCGGCCAGATCGCAGATGAGCTGCAGGCGGTAGATGCTCGTGGAAAACGCCGCGACGAACAGGCGCCCCTGCGCGGAGGCGAAGATTTCCTCGAATCCCGGCACCACGTCGCGCTCGGATCCGGTGGTTCCCGGACGGTCGGCGTTTGTGCTGTCCGCAAACAACGCCAGCACCCCCTGCTGGCCCAGTTCGGCAAGCCGGCGCAGGTCCGTGCGTTCATCGTCGAGCGGCGTGTAGTCGATCTTGAAGTCGCCGGTGTGGATAAGCATGCCCTGCGGAGTGTGAATCGCCAGCGCCACACAGTCCGGCACGCTGTGTGTCACGCGCAGGAACTCGATGGTGAACGGACCGATCTCCACACGTTGTTTCGGCGCCACGGTGATGAGCCGGCCTTCGGCGTCGATGCCGTGTTCATCGAGTTTGGGCTGGAGCAGGGCGAGCGTGAATGGCGTGCCATACACGGGCCCCTGCACGTGTTTGAGAATGTGGGGCACCGCGCCGATGTGATCTTCGTGCCCGTGGGTGAGGATGAGGGCGGCCAGCTTTCCGGCGTACCTGTCCAATGCCGACACATCCGGGATGACCAGATCCACCCCGAAGAGTTCAGGCTCGGGGAACATGACGCCTGCATCAACCATGACGGCGGTGTCGCCGCAGGCGATGATCATCATGTTCATGCCGAACTCGCCAAGGCCCCCGACAGGGATGACCTCAACGGCCGGTGCACCGACAGTTGTACTTCGTGCCGTCTGCATGGACAGCGACCTTCACTCACGCACTCGAACACCAGCCATCACCAGACGGGCGTCTGGATGGGGCAGGACCACGACGCAAGGCGCGTCGTCACGCGGCCAATGTGTCCGACCTGTGGGTCGCTGGGACAACCCGGAAAAATCAGGCAGGAAACGCTCGAAGCGGGACTATAACACGGGGCTTCGCGGAGTACAAGTGCGAAGTGCGAAGTGCGAGGTGCGAAGTGCGAAGTGCGAAGTGCGAAGTGCGAAGTGCGAGGTGCGAGGTGCGAGGTGCGAGGTGCTAGGTGCTGCGCACGGTGGCGAAGAGTTCCGTCAGCCGGGCGAAGTCTTCAATTGAGAGCGTCTCAGGGCGGCGTTTGCTGTCGATGCCGGCGAGCGCGACCACCGCAGGTGCCGTGGGTTCGAGCGGCTTGAGCGCGTTGACCAAAGTCTTCCGGCGCTGCGTGAACGCGCCTTTCACGATGCGCGCAAACAGCGCGTCGTCGACGATGCGTACCGGACTACGGCGGAAGTCGAGGCGGATGACACTTGACCGCACCTTGGGTGGCGGTGTGAACGCCGTTGGCGGCAGGTCGAGCACACGACGGATGTCGGCGTGCAGTTGCGCGAAGATGCTGAGCACGCCGTAGTCGCGCGTGCCTGGTTTGGCCACCAGGCGATCTGCGACTTCACGCTGCACCATCAGCGTGGCATCCGCAAACAGCGCGTGCTGCTGCCGCAGATCGATGAGCCGGAACAGAATCGGCGACGACAGGTTGTAAGGCAGGTTGCCGACCGCGCGAAAGCGCCGCGGCGGGATGTCCGTTGCGCCGGGCGGGCGGCTGGGCTGCAGCGCCGTCAGATATGGCACCACGTCCGTCTGCAGGAAGTCCGCCGTGACCAGACTCACGTTGGGCGGCACTTGTGTGGCCAGGTCACGGGCTAGATCCCTGTCGATCTCGACCGCCAGGATCGGCGCTCCGGTCTCGGCCAGCGGCAACGTGATCGCGCCCTGGCCCGGTCCGATTTCGAGCAACACGTCACCCGGCTGCACATCGATCGCCGCCACGACCTTGGCGGCCCAGGACGGAGCAAGAAAGTGCTGGCCAAAACGTTTGCGGGGACGGTGCACCTCGAGAGTGTATCGTGCTTG
>BTVE01000149.1:0-5681 GCA_045862915.1 Acidimicrobiia bacterium | reverse complement strand
ATGGCCAGGGGCGCACGGTCTTCGAGTCCGGCGCCTGGACGCCTGATGGCCGTATTACCGGCAACGCCAATGATGCCGACGCAGCGCAGTTCGAGCCGCACTACGCCCAGATTTCCCGCGCGGAGGAAGTACAGATCTACGAGTCCGTCATGGGCGATCCTGCTGGACGCATCACCACCGGCCTGCTGACCGGATCGCAGTATCTGAAGGACAACCGCCTGCTGCCGCGGGGCTTCGACAAACGCACCGCCTCCGCTGACGTCGCCATCCATGGCAGCGCGAGTGGTGACGCCGACTTTGTTGGCGGCCGGGACCGCGTGCGTTATGTCGTGAATACCGGAGCAGCCTCCGGCGAGCTCACGGTCACCGCCACGTTGTGGTTCCAGCCGATCGGATTCCGCTGGGCCGACAACCTCCGCGGGTACGATGCGGCCGAAACGCAGCGGTTTGTCCGCTACTACGAGTCGATGTCCGCCCAGTCCGCGCTGGCCGTGGCGACCACGTCCACGGTGGTGCGGTAAGCGTCTATCGACGTTCACGGTCATCGTCGTCACTGGCGGTGCCGCCCTGGGGGCCCGGAGGCACCGAGGAGACGCCGACCGAACCTGCGCCGTGCACATAAACCAGGGTGCCGCCGGCGTGACCGGCTCGCAGCGCGGCACCGAGCACGACCAGGGTCATGACTGTACCGGCGACGACCCCCGCCCGGGTGACCATGACCCGCGAGGAGAACACCGGAGGGATGAGTACCACCAGGGTGAGCCCTGCGAGCCACAGGAAGGCCTCGGCGGCCTCTTCGTGCGTCTCGATGGCCGCTTCGGACACGGCAGCCTCCACACGTTCCTCCTCAGCCTGTCCGGTGCGGAGCGCGACGATGCCCCCTGCCAGCAGCACGACCTGCAGACCCACGACGGCGAGCCAGGCGCTCGGGCGGACGACTCCGCGCCAGAGGGCCAGGCCGAATCCGATCGCGATCAGCGGCATGACGAACGCGAGGCCAAGTGGCAGGTGTACAACGGCGGGATGCAGCGGCATGAGAGAACTCCTTTTGGGCCGCACCATTGCGGCGTGATGCCTACAATGACGGCAGGGCGGGACGGGCGTCATCGAACGAACGTCAGAGGCACAGGGCGGAGTCGGTAGCACGTATGGCAGATCCGGGGAGTCAAGGCGCGCTCACGAATGTTCGATCCCGCCGCGCACGGCTCGCGAGCGCGCTGTTCATGCTGATCGGCGCGCTCATGGTGCTCGACATGCTTGCGGACGCGGCGTCCGGCACGCGCGCCTGGCACCTGGCAGGTGAGGTGGTCGTCACCGTTGTCGCCATCGTCGGTGTGGGGTTGTTGTGGCAGGAATGGCGCTCCGCCGAAACGCGGGTCGATCGGCTGACGCATGACCTCGGGGCCGCGCGGCAGGAGGCGGAGCGGTTTCGGGCGGAGGCTCGGGACGCGCTGGCCGGCCTCGGCGAGGCGATCGATCGTCAGTTCGACCGCTGGCGGCTGTCGGTTGCGGAAAAGGAGGTGGGTTGGCTGCTGCTCAAGGGGCTGTCCCATCGGGAGGTCGCGCAGGCGCGGTCGACATCAGAGGCGACGGTTCGACAGCAGGCGCTGGCACTTTACCGCAAGGCCAACCTCCGCAGCCGGGCCGATCTCGCGGCATTTTTTCTCGAAGACTTGATGGGGCCGCCATCGCAGCGGCCGTCGCCTACTCTTCCGTCTTCCAGCGCACCGCCTCGAACCTGACCGGTTCGCTGGCGGTGCCCGTGATGTGCGCCACGATTTGCCGCGCATGGAACCGGCCGTTTTCGATGAACCATCGGCCCGTGTGCAGTCCGCCGCACACCGTGCCGGCAAGGTATACGCCGGGACGTCGGCTCTCAAACGTCGTCTCGTCGTAGAGCGGAGTCCTGGCCGCGTCGTCGCCGATCGCAATGCCGAGTGTGTCGAGGAACCGATAGTCCGGCTGGTACCCCGTCAGCGCAAGCACCCAGTCGTTGGGAATGTCCACGCGGCCATCCGGCGTCTGCGCCACGACCATCGTCTCGGTGATCTCCGAGACGGAGGAGGTGAAATACGCCCGGATGCTGCCTTCCTTGATGCGGTTCTCCAGGTCCGGCTTGATCCAGTACTTGACCTTGTCCGAGATTGCCGGGCCCCGCACGATCATCGTGACCGCCGCGCCATGCCGATGGCAGTCGAGTGCGGCCTTGGCAGCGGAATTCCTGGCGCCGACGATGACGACCCGCTGACCGACAAATGGATACGGCTCGCGATAATAGTGCGACACCTTGGGCAGCGATTCTCCGGGCACCCCAAGCAGATTCGGGACGTCATAGAACCCGATCGCGACAACCACCCTGCGAGCCGCATGGCGAGCCTTGTTGGTGACGACCGTGAAGCTGTCGCGCGCCCCCTCGACCCCGATGACGGTTTCATACAGGCGCACATCGAGCTGTTCCCGCGCCGCCACGGCTCGGTAGTACTCGAGGCCTTCCTCCCGTGTGGGCTTGTAGCCCTGGACGGGGAACGGATGGTTGCCAATCTCGATCAGGTCTGGCGTCGAGAAGAATTCCATCCGTGCCGGGTAGCCGACGATGGAATTGACGAGCGCGCCTTTGTCGATGACGAGCGCGGAGAGGCCGGCGCGGCGCGCTTCGATGGCGGTAGCCAGTCCGACCGGGCCGGCGCCAATGACGAGGACATCATGCACCCGGTCACTCTGCCATGCGTTGCCGCCCGGTGCAAAGCCTGGGATAGCATGAGGCCGTGGCCAACGCCTATGACTCGTGGCATCGCCGGATGCACGGTCACGAAAATCCCGCCGAACTGAGCCTTCAGGACTGGCACCATAACGCGCTGGCGCTGGCGCGTCCGTCTGCGTCGGAGGACGTGCTCGAGGTGGGCTGCGGCGTCGGAGACTTTGCGATCACGCTGGGCGCCATGGCGCGTGCGACGACCGCCTGTGATTTTTCTCCGGAAGCGATCAGGCAGGCAACGACCAAAGCGCGGGTACAGGGGGCGAATGTGCGGTTCCTCGTCGGCAGCGCGGACGCGTTGCCGCTTCCCGATGCGTCCTGCGACCTCGTCTACAGCTGCGAGTGTCTCGAACACGTGCCACACCCCCGGCAGGCCCTGCGGGAGATGTTCCGCGTGTTGCGCCCCGGTGGGCGCCTGGTGCTGACGACGGAGAACTACAGCAACGCCATCGCGATGTACTGGGCCTGGTGCGCCCTGCGCGGCGTGCCGTACAACAGCGGGGAAGCGGTCCAGCCAATCGAACACTTCTTTGTGTTCTGGCAGGTGCGCCGATGGATGCGTGAGGCGGGGTTCGCGCGTGTGCACCTGCTCGGCAGCCATCATGTCTTCCTGTTGTTGCCGCGCCTGCATCCTCAGACGTTTGTCATTGAACGGTTCTCGCAGCCCGTTGTGGCCCGCCTGTTCCGGCCGCTGGCCAGGCACATGGCATTTCTGGCGCACAAACCCGCATGACCCGTCGCCTGCACATCGTCAGCGTGTCGGAGTCGTCGATCAGCCGCACGTCCGGCATGGGGCGTGTTGCGTGGCACTGGCGCGAAGAAGCGGTGCGCCGCGGCCACCTGTTCACGCACCTGGGGTTGGACGACGTGCCTGAGGGGACACCCTTGCGGTCGTTCCCATCAGCCGTCCGCCGCCGGTTTGCGCAGGTGTCGGAGCCGGCCGACTGTCTGCTCGTGCACGAGCCGGCCAGCGGGGCGTTTCTGGATGTCGACGTGCCGATGGTGGTGGTCAGCCATGGCATCGAACGTCGATTGTGGGACCTGCAGGTGCAGGGCAAGGCCGGGCCGCGCCCCGCGTTGCGCACGCGGCTGCTGTTTCCGTGGTGGCGCCTGCGCGGCGCCGACCGTGGACTCAGCCGTGGGGCCCGCGTGTATGTGCTCAACCGCGAGGACTACGCCTTTGTCCAGGCGCGGTATCGTCGTGCGGCTGACGATGTCTTCCTGTTCCGGAATGGCGTGGACCTCGAGCCGCAGACCGGATCAACCGGTGTGCCGCGTGTCGTGTTCATCGGCCAGTGGCGGCCGCGCAAGGGCACGGCCGAACTCGTGTCGGCGATGGCGGCGCTTGCGGCGTCGTTCCCGCACGTACGGTGGACGCTGGCGGGCACGCGGGTGGGAGGCGACACCGTTCGGATGCAGTGCCCCGAAGCCGTGCGCGATCGTCTCGATATCTGCCCGGATTTCTCCGGCGATGAAGAACGCGCGTTGCTTGCGGATGCGCCGGTGTTTGTGCTGCCCAGCCTGTTTGAAGGCCAGCCGCTGGCTCTGCTGCAGGCGATGGCTGCGGGGTGTTGTTGTGTGACGACCAACTGTTGCGGTCAACGGGACGTCATCGTCGACGGTGTGAACGGGTTGCTGGTGGCTCCGGGCGACGGCGGCGCGCTGACGACGGCCCTGGCGCGCGTGCTGGGCGATCGGGCGTTGCGCGATCGCCTGGGTGCGGCCGCGCGCGCGTCAGTGCAGGACCGCAGCTGGGCGCAGGTGTCGTCCGAGGTCCTCGATGATCTCGAGGCGTTCTGTGCGCGGAGGCCGGCTGGGCGCGGACATGGGCATTGAGATTCACAGTCTGAATCTGCTGGCCTTCGCGCAGGACCGCGGCGCCTCGTTTCGCCGGACGATGGCGGTCGGACGACAGGGCGTCCACGTGGAACCGGCAGCGCTTGAAGCGCATCGGCAACGGCGCGGATTGCCAACGGTGTCGGACGCCACGTGGTTCGAGCCGCTCCTGCGCGAGTGGTATGGCGCCGAGACGACGGATTCGGTGGATGCCTCCGCGTATGAAGGCGCGACTCACGTCCACGATCTCAACCTGCCGTGGACCGGCGACGCCGATGCAATGGGCAGCTACGATGCAGTGCTGGATTTCGGCAGCCTTGAACACGTCTTCGACCTGCCGACGGCGTGGCGGACACTGGTCGGCCTGTTGAGACCCGGTGGGCACATCCTGCACACGTTGCCCTGCAACAATTTCGTGGGGCACGGGTTCTATCAGTTCTCCCCAGAACTCTTCTTCAGTCTGTACAGCCGCGATCGAGGATTTGCGCTGAAGGGCCTGTGGGCCGTCATCAGCACCGAGCCGCGATATTGGTGGGCGGTGGCGGACCCGCGGCAGGTGCGGCGCCGGGTCGGCTTTGCGAACGGCCATGCGGCGTTCCTGCTGGTGCTGGCGCAGAAGGTGTCTGAGGCCGCTGACGTGTCGGCGCCCCAGCAGTCCGACTACGCGGCGATCGAATGGCAGGGGCAGACGCCCACGCCAGCCATCGCACCGGTGGCGCGGCGGCACCCGGCGTCCGGCCTGTTGCAGCGGCTCGGGTGGCTCGACGCCGCCAGACGGCTGCGCCTGCGCGCGCAAGCGCAGGCAGGCACCAGGCTTGACCTCTCGGGACCTGACTTCACCCGCGTGGACGTCGCCGCGCTGACGCGCCGACCGTCGTTACCCCTCGATCCGGGCGAGTGACACACACTGCGGAGTGGCCCAGGTGTTTTCTCCAAACAGTGACGGATTGCCAAACGCGGCTTTGATCCGCGTACGCGCAGAGTCGAGCTGGCCGAAGATCTCCGCACGTTTGGTTGCATCCACCAGGTCCGGCTCGAAGGGGCAACGATGCGCGGGCGGGTTACCGCTGTACAAGAGGCCCAGTTCGAC
>BTVE01000148.1:0-5731 GCA_045862915.1 Acidimicrobiia bacterium | reverse complement strand
ACGAACATGGCCACGCCCAGGTACAGGTTGACGAAGTTCCTGAGCGCGTACGCATCAAAGTCAGTGAGCCGCCCGCCGGGTTCTCTCAGCAGGTACGCGTAGACTGCCAGTGCGATGAGTGTCATCGTCACACTCCACGGCAGCCAACGGGTGATCCAATCAGCGGCGTGTCCGCGGGCGGTGCGCGCCAGAAGCAGTGCCGCGGCGATCAGGATGACGACAAGGCCGAAGTTCACCGGCAGCGCATCGAGGAACTCGGAGGCCCTCGTCCAGTACGCCTGCAACGGACCGGTCAGGTAGAGCAGGCCTACACCTGTGCCGACGGCCATCGCGACAAGGACACGTGTGGGGAGCCGGCGTCCTGGGGACGCGACCCACCAGAGGCCGACGGCAGTCGACCCGATCAGCAGCACCAGCAGCGCATCCACACGGTTGAACAGCTGCAGGCACAGGATCCACGCCGCGAACGGAGCGAACCATCGGTCCCCGTCGTCAATCGCACGCGCCAGCGCGAGCAGGCCGGCAAACGTTCCCGCCTGCAGAACGATGTCGCTGTTGGGATAACGGGCAAACCAGACCTGGATGACGTTCAGCGTGAGCAGGGCCGCAGCGGCAAAGGCCGGTCCACGGCCGAACAACCGCGCGGCGAGAAAGTAGACGGCGAGCACACCGAGGATTGCCCACCACGCAGTCGCGCGACGGGCGCCCGTGAGTCCGTCGAGGCCGTAGCCGAGCGCAACGGTGGCCGGCAGCAGGTGTGGAAACTGGCCCATCACCAGTCCACGCGCCGGGTCATGGATGAAGAACCCCATGAAACCCGCGCTGTAGTAGTCGCGCCGATGCTCGGAGGGGTAGAAGAGGTCCAGGGCAAACGGCGGCACGGCCGCGAGTGTCTCGTCATGGATGTACAACGATCCGCGCTGGGCGATCTGCACGCCTTCGTTGAGCAATACGCCGGGGTCCTTGCCGCCAATCACGTATTCGGATGGCGGGAAGAATCGCCATCCGCACAGGGCGATCAGGATGACCGGCAGCACCACCGTCCATCGAGGCGCCGCGCCGGTGCCGTGCCACAGCAGCCGGCCACGCCAGCCCACCAGCATCAGGGCGCTGAAGGTTCCGTTGATGGTGAGCAGGCGATTGAAGCTGTATTGCTCGAGCACGGCGAGCGCGAGCACCACCGACAGTGACCACGTGACGCTGATGACGACGTGCCAGAAGACGCGTTCTTCCGCGTCAAGAGCGGCGCGCCGCGCGCGGTCGCCGAGCGGCAGCCGGAACAACAGCGCCCCGGGCAGCCAGGCAAGAAGCACCGCTGCCGGAAGCGAGGCCAGTGTCATGGATGGAACGAGTGGACGGCCTGTGCGACGCGATCGACGTCCTCGTCGCGCAGCGACGGATGCAGCGGCAGCGACAGCAGTTCACCGCAGATCTGGCGCGCGATCGGACACGCCGCCGGGTCGGTCGATGCCAACGCGGGCTGATCCGGGATGGCGACGGGGTAATGGATGAGTGTCTCGATGCCGTGATCCTTGAGGTGCGCCTGCAGCGTCGCCCGCTGGGCCGCGCGAATCGGAAACAGGTGATACACGTGTCCGGGATCACACTCGGGCGGCACGACCACGGGTGCCCCGCTCAGCGCCTCGCGATACCGCGTCGCCAGCGCTCGGCGCCGCTCGGTCCATGCAGCCAGTCGGGCCAGGCGCACCCGCAGGATCGCAGCCTGCATTTCATCCAGCCGGGTATTCACACCGAATTCGAGGTGGTGGTAGCGGGTCGTCTGGCCGCCGTTGCGCAGGCGCTTGAGGTGCTCCGCCAGATCCGCGTCGTTGGTCACGACCGCGCCGGCATCACCCAGGGCACCGAGGTTCTTTGTGGGATAGAAGCTGAACGCCCCGGCCACACCCATCGTGCCGACGGGACGGCCTTCGCTAGTCGCCAGGTGTGCCTGACAGGCGTCTTCGACGATCGTGAGTCCGTGCCGCGCTGCCACCGCCATCAGGGCCGTCATGTCCGCCGGCTGGCCATAGAGGTGCACGGGTAGAATCGCTTTTGTGCGAGGTGTGATCGCCGCTTCCACGCGCGATGGATCCAGCGTCAGGCGGTCGGGATCCAGGTCGGCGAAGACGGGGCGGGCGCCGGCCATCATGATGGCCAGAGCTGAATACGCGGCTGATAGTGGGGTCGTTATGACCTCATCGCCCGGGCCGATGCCTCGCGCGCGGAGGACGAGCGTGATGGCATCCGTACCGGTGCCGACACCGACGGCCCTGGCGGCGCCCGTAGCCTTCGCGAACTCGTGTTCAAACGCCTCGAGTTCAGGGCCGAGGATGAACCAGCCCCGGGCAATGACGCGGTTGATTGCCTCGCGGATGTCCGCGGCGTCGTCGCCGGGCACCATCGACATGAAGGGCAGCGTGGTCATGCGGGCGGATGAGACTCCATCGGCAGATAGTGTGGCAGGTGCGCGCGATAAAAGGCGATGGTGCCGGCGAGCCCGTCACGCAGGGTGATGTGCGGCTGCCAGCCGGTTGCCGCCGAAAATCGCGTCGAGTCCGAGTAGAACGAGCCGATGTCGATCCGTTTCTTGTCGGCGGGCCACTCGACCATCCGCATCCGGCCGGTCCCGGCTACCGAAAGCAGCAGGGCCACAAGGTCCCGATGGGCGATGGGTTCGTGGCCGCCCACGTTCAGCGCCTGGCCGTTGATCGCGTCATTCGCCCCGGCACGCAGAAACGCATCGGCGACGTCGTCCACATGCACGAAGTCGCGTACCTGTGAGCCATCGCCGAAGATCTGGATCTCGTCGTCGAGCAGCGCCAGGCGCAGGAACCACCCGATGAAACCCTGCCGGTTGTGACGGATGAGCTGGCGTGGGCCGTAGATGTTGGTGAGGCGCAGCGAACACGCCCGGATACCGTAGACGTTGTTGTAGACCAGGTGGTACTGCTCGCCGGCGGCTTTGTTGATGCCGTTGATGTCGGTGGGTCGCACCAGGTGCGTTTCGTCGACAGGCAGCCGCTCGGGCTTTCCGTAAATCTGCCGGGTGGACGCGTAGACGACTTTTGCGTCCGGGTTGTGATGGCGGCAGGCTTCCAGCAGCGTGAGCTGGCTTGAACAGTTGATTGCCAGGTCGGTCGCCGGGTCGAGCATGCTGTCGATGTGGCTGACCTGGCCGGCGAGGTTGAAGATGACCTCCTGACCCCGCACGAGGTGGTTCATCGTGCTGGCCTGCCGGACGTCACCGATGTTGACGCGCACCTGCGACTCGATACCGTCGATGTTGAACAGGTTGCCGCCGTAATCGGGGATCAATGAATCAACGATGAGCACGTCCGCGCCCAGCGCCACCAGGTGTCGCGCCAGATTGGATCCGATGAAGCCCAGGCCCCCGGTGATCATCACCCGTCGACCGCGATAGAACTCGCGATACCCGGCGGTCATGACGTCCTGCCTTTGCGATGCGCGCCGACAATGACGAGTTCGATCCACAACTTGAAGACGTCACGCGCGGTGTGCACGAGCCGGCGGAAGTTGAAGAACTGCGACTTGCCGAAGGCCCGGTGATAGTGATGCACCGGCACTTCGGCGATGACGCAGCCGGCGTCGGTCAGCTTCTTCATCAACTCGAGGCAGATGACGCCGCTGTTGTGTTCCAGCGTGATGCGGTCGAACACCGAGCGCCGCAGCAGGCGGAAGTCGCAGTCGACGTCGCGCACCTTCAGGCCGAAGAGCCGCTTGACCGTATGGTGATACACGCGGCCGATGATGATGCGGTGCATCGGGTCGGACCGGCTGATCTTGTAGCCGTTGACGACGTCAATCCCGGCCACCATTCGGGGCCACAACAACTCGAGTTCGGCCGGGTCGTACTGGGCGTCTCCGTCCGTGTAAAAAATCAGATCCTTCGTGGCGCCGGCAAAACCGCTCCGCAGCGCCCCACCGTACCCGCGGTTCTTCGGGTGGTGAATGACGCGGACTTCGGGATAGGTGTGGGCGAGTTCGTCGGCGATTTCGGCGGTGTGGTCGGCGCTGCCGTCGTTGACGACGATGATTTCGAAGTCCCGGGTGAGTTTCTGCGCGGTTGTCCGCGCGGAGATCACCAGGCTGGCGATCGTCCCGCTGTCGTTATAGGCCGGAAAAAAGACCGTGAGCCCCGGGGCTTCTGAAGGTGCGGAAGACGCCATCAACAGCCCTACATTCTATGCCGGTCGTTGTTCCGCGCCACGTGCCGTCGCGTACGCTTCGACCATACGTTCGGCCGTCGTGCGCCAGGAGTGCGCCGCCTCGACACGCCGTCGCGCGGCCTCGCCCAGTGCGCGGCCGCGGTCCGGCCGCGTCCAGATGTCGCGCACTGCTGCGGCGAGCGCTGCGGCGTCGCGTTCGGGCACCAACCGACCGTTGTCACCGTCGGTGATGGCCTGCGGCAGGCCGCCGGCCGTCGTCGCCACGACCGGTGTGGATGACGCCAGTGCTTCGAGCGCGAAGTTCGGCAGGCCATCAACATTGCCGGCGTCATCCCGAATCGACGGCACGGCGACAATGTCGGCTGCGCCCACCCATCGCGCGATGTCGTCCTGGGTGCCGTTGCCGAGGAACAGGACGGGCGCTCCCGCCGCGCGCGCGCGCAACCCAGCGTCCAGATCACCGGCGCCGCCGATGGCGACGCGCAGACCCGGCCATTCGGGTGCGAGCAGCCTGGCGGCGTCAATGAGGTACTCAAATCCCTTCTTGCTGACCAGCCGGCCGGCCGTGACGATCAGCGGCCCGTCGCCGGTGACGGCAATCGCGCGACGCACGGCGGTACGGGTGGCATCATCGAGCGCGCTGAACCGCTGTGTGTCCACACCATAGGGCACCGTCGACGTCGTGGCGGGATTGGCACCGAGCACGAGCGCGCGCTGATGCAGATCCTCGGAGCACGCCGTGACGGCGCCGGCCCGGTGGAAGACGCCACGCGCCAGCCGTCTCAGCATGCCGTGGCGCTCGGCGACAAAAACATCCGAGCCATGCAGTGAAATGACCAGTGGCAGCCGGCCGGCGGCGACGCGCGCGAGGACGCCGCCGGGAATGACCCAGTGACCATGCATCACGGTGGCGCGCCGTTTTGTGGCGACCCGCCAGGCTTTGAACGCCCCTGCGGCGAGTGCCGCCGGCGCGGCGAGCCAGGCGGCCGACCGCAGCGCGGTGTCCGCCTTGAGTCCTGACGCGTAGCCGAAGACGTTGAGCGATGGCACGGGCGCATATTTGAAGAAGTGAAAGAAGACACCGTCTTCACTCTTGCCGCGTGTGATGGCGGGATGCCACGGAGCGACGAGATGGACCTCGTGGCCGAGCGCGGCGACACCTTTGGCGATTGGTTCCATGAAGGAGCCCACGCCGTCGCCGGGGAACCGCGGGTAGGACGTGGCGACCATCACGACGACCTCGCGTCGTGATGTCACCGGGGCCTCCGCAGGCGGCCACCCTTGAAGACGAGCTGCCACGGCACCAGCAGGGACTCGAGCAGCACCGGCCACGACACCTTGGAGTAGCCCTCCTGACGCTCGACGAAGATGATCGGCACTTCGCCGATCCGGCATCCTCGGCGTGCGGCTTCCACGAGCATTTCCGGTAGGAACGCATAGCCGCTGGTGCGCGCGTGTTGCAGCGGCAACTGTGCCAGCATTTCGCGCCTCCACCCCCGGTACGCGCTCGTGCAGTCGCTGGGGCCCAGCCCGGTGACCATCCG
>BTVE01000147.1:0-5854 GCA_045862915.1 Acidimicrobiia bacterium | reverse complement strand
CGGTGACGAACGCGAAGGCATCCAGCGCCATGCGAATGGCGCGGTCGCCGATCGCATGCAGCTGGATCTGCAGGCCGGCCCGATCGTAGGCCGTGGCCACGCGGTTGAGATCCTCCTGCGTCCACATCGGCAGGCCCGTGTCCGACGAGCCCGCGTACGGCGCGAGCATGGCCGCCGTGTGTGCGTCCACGGTGCCATCGAGCATGCCTTTGGCAATGCCGAATCGCAGCCGCGTACCCGTGTGGGCCTCGCGCAGCGCGACGAACCCGGCGAGCTGTGGCTCGTTGACGTTCCGCTCAAACGGCACGGCCACACGCAGCCGGACCTTCAAGGTGTCTTCCCTGAGCGCGCGGGTGTACGCCTGGAATTCGACTCCGGAACTGCCGGACCCGCTCGCCACCTGCAGCGACGTCAAGCCGAACGCCGCGGCCTTGTCCATTTCGGCCAGCAACGACCGGTACACCTCCTCGGCCGAGACCTCGGGCATCAGGCGCCGCACCAATCCGCTGGCAGCCTCCTTCAGGACGCCGGTCGGGGAGCCATCCGCGTCGCGATCGATCCGTCCGTTCTCAGGGTCGGCTGTGTCGGCGGTGATGCCGGCCAGTCGCAACGCATGGCTGTTGGCCAGCGTCTGGTGTCCATCGCGATCCGTGAGCAGGACCGGACGGTCGGGAAACATCGCGTCCAGGTAGCGCCGATGCGCGCGCAGGTTCGGAAAGTCCGAAGGGCCCCAGCCCCGGCCGGTGATCCACGCATCGGCGGGCAGCGTGGCAGCGAAGGCCTGCAGCCGACGCTGAATCTCCTCGACCGAACCCGCGGCGCCCAGGTCCGCCGTCTGTCGCGTGGGCAGATGCCAGTGGGCATCGTTGAATCCCGGTACGACGAGCCGGCCGCCCAGATCGACGCGGACCGTATTCGGCCCCGCCAGTGCCGCGATGGCCTCGGTCTGACCTCGCGCCGAGATTCTGTCCCCGGTCACCGCAAGCGCGGCGACCTCGGGCGTCCCCGGATCGCCTGTCCAGATGCTGCCGTTCAGATACACGGCGTCGGGTGGCGTGACGGGTGGAGCACAGGCGTGCAGCGGGCACACCAGGGCGCCCAGAGGCAGCAGACGAATCAGCAGCGCGCGCATCGAGCCGGAGTGTAATCGATGCTGGAAGCAGGTGAAACGTCAGGGGCAGTACGGGAGTATGTAACCCGGATCCCGGACGGGCCGGGAGCGCAGCAGGGCGGAGCATGCAGGTGACGAGACGAAGTCGGCGGTGGTGGGCAGTGGCGGCGCTGTGGGCCGCGGTGCTGGTGTACCCGGCGGTCGGGCAGGCACAGGACGCGGCGGACGAGCAGAGTCAGGTGCTGCGCGTCTTTCTGGACTGTTCGCAGTGTGACTTCAATAACCTTCGGCAGGACATCACGTACATCAACTACGTGCGTGATCGCAGTGACGCCGACGTCCACGTGTTGATCTCCACGCAGAACACCGCGTCCGGCGGCCGTGAGTACGCGATGGACTTCATCGGCCTGGGCACCTTTGCCGACCTGCGACAGCGGCTGACGTTCCTCAGCAGCGGCACTGACACCGAGGACGAGCGGCGCCGGGGGGTGTCGCGGACGTTCGCGCTCGGCCTGGCGCCCTTCCTGGTGCGCACGCCGCAGGGCAGCCGCTTCTCCCTGCAGTATCAATCGCCGTCCGGTGCCGCCAAACCCGTGACGACACCCGCCAACGACCCCTGGAACGCGTGGATCTTCCGCCTCGGTGCCTCAACAGAGCTCAATGGTGAAGAACGGGAGTCGAGCAACCGGTACCGCATGAACTTTTCCGGCAACCGGACGACCGAAGCCTGGAAGTTCTCGTTCAACGGCAACGGCGACTTCAATCGCCGGGAGTTCACGCTCAGCGACGGCCGTGTGGTCAAGAGTTCCTCGGACAACTGGAACTTCACAGGGTCAGCCATCAAGAGTCTCGGCGCCTCGCACTGGGCCGGCTTGGTCCGCGCGGAGGTCCGCTCGAACACCCAGTCGAACGAAAAACTCGAGCTCCGGTCGGCCGTGGGACTCGAATGGGACTACTTTCCGTACGCCGACTCGACCCGCCGATCGATGGTGATTCAGTACTCGGCTGGTGTCTCGCGCCTGTCGTACTACGAGCAGACGTTGTTCGGGAAATTCGACGAAACGTTGTTCGACCACCGGCTGGCCGCGATTCTGGCCCTCCGGCAGCCGTGGGGCACCTGGCGGGCTTCGGCCGCCTATTCGGCGTACCTGCACGACGCGAGCAAGTACAACCTGGACTTTTTTGCGGACGCCGACGTCCGCCTGTTCCGCGGCTTCAGCCTCAATGTTGAAGGCAGCTATTCGCGCGTGCGCGACCAGCTGTACCTGCCCGCCGGCTCCGCGTCCGACGAAGAAGTGCTCCTCCGCCTGCGGCGACTCGAAACCGGCTACCGCTATCGCATGCTCGTCGGCTTCAGCTTCCAGTTCGGGTCGATCTACAACAACGTGGTCAACCCCCGTTGGAGCGCCACCACCGGGCGCGGATTCGGCGGCGGTGACTGACATCGTCGTGCACGCCCTCGCGGTACGATGACGACGTGCACTGCACCCATGCGGCGGCCTGTGGTGGATGTTCCACCTCCGCGCCCTACGCCCGCCAGCTGACCGACAAACGCGCGCACCTGATGGCGCTGCTGGGGCGCGAGGTGCCGCCGGTGGCGCCGTCGCCCCGAACCGAAGGATTCCGCCAGAAGGCGGCCTTCGTGTTTGGGACGGCTCCCGGCAGCACTCGTCTCGTCATGGGCCACTACGCGGCCGGATCGCGCCGTGTGATTCCGGTCTCGGAGTGTCCCGTGCACAGTGACCGCGCCAATCGCATCGCCTTTGCTCTGCGCGACCGTCTGGCGCGCGCCAACATTCCAGCAGCCGACACCCGTGGCGGGATCCTCCGTCACCTGATCATTCGCACGAGTGACGATGACCACGAAGCCGTCGCGATGCTCATCGTCACGCGCAACGACAAGTCGCTGCGGGCGCCGGTGCGGGGATTGCTGGCGTCCCCCGATGCGCCGGATGGATTCTTCGTCAACATCAACACGCGGGGGGGCGCCCTGATGGTGGGTGATGAGACGTTGAAGATTGCCGGCCGCAGCCACGTGCGGCAACGTGATGTGGGCGGGATCGATTTTCTGGTGTCGCCGGACGCCTTCTTTCAGACCAACGTGGATGCCGCGCGGGTGCTGGTGGCGCAGGTCTGCGGCGTTGTGCCCGCCAATGCCCGGGTGCTGGATCTGTATTGCGGCAGCGGCCTCTTTGCACTGCCGCTCGTGCAGCGCGGCGCGCGTGTGACGGCCGTGGAGGAGAACCGCACGGCGATCGCCGACCTGCAGGCCAATGCCCGGCTCAATCGGCTCCCGACATCGCGGCTGCGCGCGATCGCCGGGCGCGTCGAAGATGTGGTGTCGCGGCTCGCGGAGACCCCATGGGATGTGGTCATCCTGGATCCGCCGCGCAGCGGGTGCGCGCCGGCCGTGTTGCCCGCGGTGTGTGAAGGGATCGCACCTCCGCTGCTGGTGTATGTGTCGTGTGAGCCAACGGTGCTCGCGCGTGATCTGCAGGCGATGCAGGCGTGCGGGTACCGTGTTGACGGGATACAGCCGGTGGACATGTTTCCCCATACGGACCATCTCGAGACGATCGCAGTCCTGCGTCGCCCGTGAGGGGCGTCGCTCAGTCCGGCAACCATCTTGCAACCCCTTCTGAGTGGGCACGGACCGCGACATGTCGTCGCGGCCCCACCAGAAGGAGATGGAATATGACAAGAACGAAGCGAGCGGGAATCGTATTCGCCGCCATCGCGGCGTTGGTGGTGGTCACCGGTGCCGCCGAGGCGCAGCTGAGAAGTGAGCGAGTTCGCATCACGATCGATGCGCCGATGATGGTGCCGGGCACAACGTTGCAGCCCGGGACGTACATGTTCGAGCTGATGGATCCGGGTGTCAGCCAGCAGACGGTGCAGATCTTCAAGGAGGACGGCACGACGCCGGTCGCCACGGTGCACTCGATCCCCACGCGGCGGCTCGAGGTGACGGGCGACACCGTCATGAAGTTCAACCCGGCCTCCGATGGAGCGCCGTTGGCCATCAAGGCCTGGTTCTACCCGGGTGCACGGTTTGGCCACGAGTTCATCTACTCGGATGACGAAGCCCGTCAGATCGCGCAGCGCACCAAGACGGTGGTGCTGTCGGGCGAGACCGGCACGGACATGAACGGCTCTGCCACGTTGTACACCTACGATGCCGACGGCACCCGGGCCACACGTGAGACTGACGACGCGATGAACCGTGAGTGGAAGCAGTGGCACGACGAGCGCAAGAACGCAGCGTCGGATCGCACCAACGTCCGTGTTGAAGAGCCGGGCACAAAAGACACGCGTGAGTCCACCGCTCCGGTGATGCAACAGAACGCCAACCAGGACGCCCGCATGGTCGAGATCGACGATCTCGAGGACAATCCCGACCAGTACGTGGGGCAGACGGTCAGGGTGACGGGTGAGGTCGAAGACATCTTTGGCCCGCGCCTGTTCACGATTGACGAGCCGAACTGGATGGACTTCGATGGTGAGACCGTCGTGTATGTGCCGGCCAGCCTGGCGGCCCTGGTTCGGGAAGACGACCAGGTGACGGTGGTCGGCACGGTGCGCAACCTCGAGTCCAACGAGTTCCTGCCGGAACTGAGCTGGTATGAACGTGACCCGGCCGTGGAACTGGGGTTTGACGATCGTCCCGCCATTGTCGCGAACGACATCGTGGGCGGCGACAGCAACCGCGCGTTGTGGATCAGCGTGGATCCGAAGAACGCTGACCGCATGCCGAAGAGTGAAGGCCACCGCAACACCGACGCGGCGTTGACCGATGCCAACGAGGTCACCGGCGGTGACGACGCGTTGATCGGCCGGAGCGTCAACCTGACCGGCGTGCACGTGAAGCGCACGGGCGCTCACAATGGCTTCTGGATCGAGTCGGGCGGCGACCACATCTTCGTCATGCCGTCAGGCCGTGGCGACGCGCAGATGACGCCCGTCGTCGGCGACATGGTCACGCTGGAAGGCACGGTTCTGGCCCTGCCGCGCGGCATGTTTACGACGACCGGCACGGAAGGCCGAGCGCATCACGATCTGGATGCCAACAACGACGTCTACATCTACGCGACGGTCGTGAAGAAGTAGCGGGAAGCCTGTCCGCCGTAGCCTTGGCGAAGGCGGATGCGAAGTGCGAAGTGCGAAGTGCGAAGTGCTGAGTGCTGAGTGCTGAGTGCTGGCAGGGGGCCCGATGGCAGCCGAGGCTGCTGTCGGGCCCGTTGTCTGTACCAGCGGGACACAAAGCGGTAGCGGCATTCCTCCGAGCAGCGGTTGCCGTTCGGGAATGGCGTCAGAAATCCGGCATCGCCCTTGCAATCCTCCAGGACGACATATTTCTCGGAGGTTTCCCACATGGCTGCGAAGACACTGAAAGATGCATTCCTGGATGAACTGCGCGACACCTATGACGCGGAGCGTCAGCTGGTCAAGGCGTTGCCCCGGCTCGCGAAAGCGGCCTCGAGTGAAGAGCTGGCCGAGGCGCTGACCTCGCACCTCGAAGAGACAAAGGGGCAGGTTGATCGCCTGGAGTCCGCGTTTGAAGCGCTGGGCGAGAAGGTGCGCGGCAAACACTGCGACGGCATGGCCGGCATCATCGAAGAAGGCAAGACCGTCCTGGAAGAGGACTTCGAGGACGCGACGCTTGACGCCGTCCTGATCGCGTCTGCCCAGCGCGCCGAACACTACGAGATGGCCGCCTACGGCACCCTGATTGCCTGGGCCGAG
>BTVE01000146.1:0-5880 GCA_045862915.1 Acidimicrobiia bacterium | reverse complement strand
CCGTGCGCACGGCGCTGGGCGCCTCGCGGCTCCGTGTGGTGCGCCTGTTTCTCATCGAGGCCGCCCTTCTCGCCGGCGTGTCGGCCATTGCCGCGCTCGGCCTGGCAATGATCGGAGCCGCAGCTACCGCACCACTCTTGTTGTCGTTTGGCTCTCCCATCGCCCTGGATCTCTCACTCGACTGGCGCACGCTGGCCTTCATCGTCGCGGTCGCCATCGGAACAACACTGGTGGCGGGATTGCTGCCCGCGATTGGCACGTCCACCACGCCCGGCGACGATCCGACGCGGGCGGCAACGGCGGGCCGACGGGCACTGCGTGTGCGACACGGCCTGCTCGTGCTGCAGTTCGGTTGCTCAATCGCGTTGGTCGTCAGCGCCATTCTGCTGGTCCGCACCGTCGATCGTTTGCGGTCGCAGCCCACCGGGTTCGATACGGACAACGTGGCGCTCCTGAGCGTCTCGCTCAGAGGTGCGGCACTTACCCCCGACCAAAGCCGGGCGTACTTGGGCGATGCGCTCGATGCACTCCGGGCCGCCGCCGGAGTGCAGGCCGTTGGCTACGCGCGTGTGGCACCAGTCGCCTTCGGCGGCTCGCGCGCGTCCCTGACCATTCCCGGCGTCACCCCGGACGGCGAGGAAACCGAGGAAATCAACTTCAACCAGGTGACGGCCGGCTACCTGGAAGCGATGGGCATCACGGTGGTCGAGGGCCGCACGTTCGTGCCGGCTGACGATCGTGACCAGCGAGGCATCATCGTCAACGAAACGATGGCCCGTCAGTTCTGGCCCGACGGCGCCGTCGGCCGAACGGTACTCTGGCATCCGGATTGGCCCGCCGTGCCGGTGGTTGGCGTGGTGCGTGATGCCAAGTACCGCATGCTGCGGGAACCAGCCATGCCGAGTTTTTATGTACCCATGAGCATGGCACAACCCGGAGACGGGACCTTTCACGTCCGCGTGGCCTCGGCAACGGCGGCCAGGCTCCCGGAACTGCGCGAGGTGCTCACGCGCGCCTTTCCCAACGTTCCTGTGACACAGACACGCACGCTGCGGATGCAAGCCGAACTCAACCTGTCGGACGACCGGCTGGCGCTGCGCATCGGCCTGTCGCTCGCCGTCGCTGCCCTGCTGCTCGCCGCCGTCGGCCTCTTCGGCGCCATGTCCTTCTATGTGGCGCAGCGGACGCGGGAATTTGGCGTGCGGGTCGCCCTTGGCGCTGATGCGCGACAGATCAACGGGCTCGTCCTCCGCCAGGGATTGGCGCTGGCCGCCGCGGGCTCGGCCCTGGGTCTGCTCGGCACGGTGTGGACGACCCGTCTGGTGGAGAGCCGACTGTTCGGAGTGTCAGCCTTTGACCCCGTCAGCGTGATGGCCGCGTGTGCGGTGCTTGCCGCCTGCGCGATGCTTGCCACCATCGTTCCCGCACGGCGAGCCGCCAGGACTGACCCCATGGTGGCGCTTCGAGACGACTGACGCGCTCATCGCGTCTCCTCGCCATCTCGTCATCTCGCCATCTCGTAAACTTGGTGGGTGGAGACAGTACAGAGGATTCTCGCGGACGGCGTCGATTGGCCATCACTCGCGACGCTCGCCACGGCGTGGGCGCTCACCCACGGTGTCCGCATCGTCGTCGTGGTCGCGATTGCCTGGTTTCTGGCGCACCTGGTGCAGGTCGGGCTGGATCGCTTTGAAGCGCGGGTGATTGCCAAGGCCGGTCCGGCCGAGATGGAAAACGCCAAGCGCACGAAGACGATGAGCGACATGCTGCAGAATGTCGCCCGTCTGGCCATCTTCGTGATTGCGGGCCTCACGGTCCTGCAGGAACTGTCGGTGAACATCATGCCGATCCTCACCGGCGCCGGCATTCTGGGCCTGGCGGTCGGCTTCGGCGCGCAGACGCTCGTCAAGGACGTCATCAGCGGCTTCTTTCTCATCCTGGAGAATCAGGTGCGCGTGGGAGACGTGGCACAGATCAACGGCACGGGCGGACTGGTCGAAGCCATCAACCTGCGCACCATCGTGCTGCGCGACCAGAGCGGCGCGGTGCACATCTTCCCTTGCGGTGCGGTCACCACGCTGACCAACCTCAGCAAGGACTACGCGTACGCGCTGCTCGACATCGACGTCGCCTACAAACACGACACCGACGAGGTCGTGCGTGTGCTGGAGGAAACCGCCGCGAACCTCCGGCTGTCGCCGGCCTTCGGTCCGATGATGCTCGAACCGCTTGAGGTCATCGGCGTCGAGCGATTTGGCGAGTCGTCAGTCACCATCCGCGTGCGGATCAAGACGCCGCCGCTCCAGCAGTTCGGGATCGCCCGCGAGTACCGTCGGCGGCTCAAGAAGGCGTTTGACGCTGCAGGCATCGAAATCCCCTTCCCGCAGCGCGACATTACCGTGCGGCACATTCAAGCGACCGCGCAGGCAGACGCGGGCGGCGACGGACAGGCTGACGCTCAGTAGGCCGATTTCACGGGCGCGGGCGGTGGTGCCGGCGCGGCATCCGCCTTCCCGCGCGACTGCTGAATGATCTTCACGCCGGCGCTTGCGCCCACGCGCGAGGCCCCGGCGGCGACCATGGCCTTCAGGCCCTCGAGATCACGCACACCGCCGGCGGCCTTGACGCCCATCTCGGCGCCGACGACTCTTCGCATGAGTGCCACGTCATTGGCCGTCGCGCCACCAGGGCCGAAGCCGGTGGATGTCTTCACGAAGTCCGCTCCAGCCGCTTTGGCGAGCGTACACGCCGTCACCTTCTCATCGTCGGTCAGCAGCGCGGCCTCGATGATGACCTTGCTGATCACACCGGCCTCACGGCAGGGCTGCGCGACGGCTTCGATGTCCCGTTCCACCAGCCGCACGTCGCCCGACTTGAGCGCGCCCACGTTGATGACCATGTCCACTTCCCGCGCGCCGTCAAAAATGACGCGCCGGGTTTCGTAGTTCTTGACGTCCGGCGTCGTGGCGCCCAGAGGAAAACCGACGACGGTACACACGCCGACGCTGGTGTGCGCCAGTTGGGATGCGCAGAACTTGACCCAGGTGGGGTTCACACACACCGTCGCAAACCGGAACTCCGCGGCCTCGCGACACAACTTCTCCAGTTCCTGGCGCGTGGCATCCGCCTTGAGCAGCGTGTGGTCAATCAGGTTGGCGACACCGTCGGGTGCCCCGCCCGTGGCGTGCATGCCGAGGCGGACAGCACCCGCATCAAGAACGCCCTGCAGTCGCGTAGGGCAACAGTCTTCATGCACCGAATGGCAGTGACACCGCGTCGCCGGCTGCCGCGTGGCCGCCAGCACCTCCTCGGCAATGATCGCGATGAGCCGCGACAAATCGACCGACTGGGTCTCCACGTCAGAACCGTCCTTCCAGATCACGCACCTTCACGAGCCGTCGCAGGTAGCGGGCTTCCCGCATCGCGGTGCCCAGCCACGTATCCACGATATCCCGAGCCGCGGCCTCATCAATCAGTGTAGAACCCAGCGCCAGCACGTTGGCGCCGTTGTGCTCCCGTGCGTATCGGGCCAGCGTGACGCTTGTGCACATGGCCGCACGCACACCACGCACCTTGTTGGCCGCAATGGTCGAACCGAGTCCGGCGCCGTCGATTACGATCCCCGCGTCCGCCTGCCCTCGAGCGACCGTCCGCCCTACGGTTCCGGCGATGTCCGGATAGTCGACTGCCGCCGTGCCCTCGGTGCCGATGTCTTCCACCGCAAGCCCCTGCCGCCGAAGATGCGCGACCAGGGCGGCCTTCAGCGCAACGCCGGTGTGGTCGCTGCCGATCACCACACGCCGGACCGGAAATGCCGGGGCGAGGTCGGCCGGCAATGCGGGATCGCTGCTGCCGGTCGTGACCACCGTCACACGTCGTTCCCGCAGGGTATCCGCGGCAAGCGGGGTCACATGCCCGCCCTTGTCGAGTTCGACCGTGGTGCCCGGCTCAATCTGGCGGGCGTCCACCTCCGCGATCATCACAAATCGGCGCACCGCCACTCAGGCTTCTCCCACGATGCCGATGAACGGCAGGTTCCGGTACTGTTCGTCGAAGTCGAGGCCGTACCCGACGACGAAGTGGTCGTCGATCGTGAAGCCCACGTAATCCACCGGGACATCCACCTTGCGCCGGGATGGCTTGCTCAACAGGCAGGCCGTGCGCAGCGCCAGTGGGGCCCGCGTCCGAAACACCTCCTGCAGGTGACGCAACGTCAGCCCGGTGTCGACGATGTCTTCCACGATGATGACGTGCCGTCCATCGATGGGATGGCCAAGATCCTTCAGCAACTGGACCTGGCCGGTGCTCGTCGTGCCGGCGTAACTTTTCGCGACGATGAAGTCGCAGGTCACGGGGCCGTCCAGTTCCCGCATGAGATCGGCCAGGAACACGAATGCGCCCTTCAGCACACACACAAGGTGGATGGGCGCATCGGGACCGGCGTCACGGCGCATCTCAGCCGCCAGTTCACGCACACGCGCAGCGATGGCCTCCCGGCCCAGAAACTCCCGGACGTTCACCGCGCGCTCCGGACGGCCTCAGCCACGCGGCGGCCCATTGCACGGGCCTCTTCGAGCACGCGCCGTTTGTTCATCGTCATCACACGTTTGTTGCGCATGACCAGGCGGCCCTGCACGATCGAGTGCCGCACGTCCGACGCCTTCGCGGCGTACACGATGTGTGAGATGGGATCAAACATGGGCGTCGTGTGTGCCGTTTCGACGTTCACCACGATGATGTCGGCAATCTTGCCCGGCTCCAGCGAACCGATCTTGTTGCCCAGCCCGAGCGCCTGCGCGCCGCGGCGTGTGGCCATCTCGAGCGCCAGGCGCGCCGGCATGGCCGTGGGATCCATCGCCACATTTTTGTGCAGGAGGGCGGCTGTGCGCATGGCCTCGAACATGTCGAGGTCGTTGTTGGAGGCCGCACCGTCAGTCCCGAGACCGGCGTGAATGCCCGCCTCAATCCAGGCCGGCACCGACGCGGTTCCGCTCGCCAGTTTCATGTTGCTTTCGGGGTTGTGCGACAACCCCACGCCGCGTGCCGCCAGCATCTCGATATCCGACGGTTCGAGCCAGACACCGTGGGCCGCCAGCGCGCGGCCGTTCCACAGACCGAGTCTGTCCAGAAATGCGGCGGGCGTCTGTTTGTGTTCGGCCTCGATGGTGTCGCGCTCGTCGATGGTTTCGGCGAGGTGAATGAGCAGTGGCGCGTTGTACTTGTCCGCCAGCGCGCGCGCGGCCCGCAGCGTCTCCGGCGTCAACGTGTACGGCGCGTGCGGAGCCACCGCCGGAATCACCAGTTCGTCGTCGGCCCAGTCATCAAGAAACTCCTCGGCACGGTCCAGGGCGTCCTCGGGAGTTGCCGCATCGGCGACCGGGAACCTGATGATCGTTTGCCCAAGCACGGCGCGCAGACCGGCATCACGGGTCGCCTCCGCGATGACCTCTTCGAAGTAGTACATGTCGGCGAAGGTGGTCGTGCCGGACTCGATCATTTCGAGCGCGGCCAGCGCCGTGCCGACCCGCACGAACTCCTCCGAGACCATCGCCTTTTCGGCCGGGAAGATGTAGTTGTTGAGCCAGTCCATCAACGCCAGGTCGTCGGCCAGCCCGCGGAACAACACCATGGGCGCGTGCGTGTGGGTGTTGATGAGCCCCGGCAGGATGATTTGGTCGGTCGCGTCGATGACGTCGGGCGCCGAATACGTCGCCGCGATCTCGTCAGCCGTGCCGACCGCAACGATGTCGCCTTCGTAGACGGCGACGGCGCCGTTGGGAATGACCCGCCCTTCGCCGTCCATCGTGATGACCGTGCCGCCGGTCACGATGAGGGATACGCCGGTGCCAAGTCCCGTCTGAAGCCAGGCCAGCCCGATGG
>BTVE01000145.1:0-5914 GCA_045862915.1 Acidimicrobiia bacterium | reverse complement strand
GGCGCACCGGTGAACGGCATTCTCCTCGCCCTGCTGGCGTACCTCGCGGCACAACTGGCCATCGGCGCGTGGCTGGCGCCGAAAATCCACAACAACACCGACTACCTCATTGCCGGACGTCGTCTCGGGTATCCGTTGACGGTGTTTTCAATGTTCGCCACGTGGTTTGGCGCGGAAACCTGCCTGGCCTCGGCGGGCCGCGCCTACGAGGAGGGATTTTCGTTCCTGTCGGCCGAGCCGTTTGCGTACGGCATCACGTTGATGGTCACGGGCGTGGTGTTCGCCGTACCAATCTGGCGTCTCAAGCTGACGACCATGGCGGATTTTTTTCGGCAACGATTCGACGTGCGCACCGAACGGGTCGCCGCGTTGCTGCTGATCCCTCCCGGCATCCTGTGGGCGGCCGCGCAGCTGCGCGGGTTTGGTCACGTGCTCACGACCTTCACCACCTTCGACATGACGACGGCCGTGATGGCTGCGGCGGCGTTCTGCATCCTCTACACAGCCCTGGGAGGCCTGCTGGCCGACGCGATCACCGATCTCGTTCAGGGCATCGTGTTAATCGGCGGACTGGGGATGCTCACGGTGGTCGTCGTCATGGAACAGGGCGGTGTGGGCGCGTCACTGGCGGTCATCGCGCCGGAGCGTCTCGCCGTCATGCCTCCCGATGCGGCCCCGACCTGGCTGGGATTGCTCGAGGAGTACGCCATTCCCATTGCCGGCTCGGTGGTCGCTGTTGAACTCCTCAGCCGCGTGATCGCGGCGCGCACGCCGGAGGTCGCGAGACGCGGGGCGGTGGTGGCCGGCGGACTGTATCTGCTGGTCGGATTGCTCCCCGTGGCCCTTGGCCTGATGGCATTGCCGCTGGTGCCCGCACTGGCGGATGCGGAACAGGTGCTGCCGGCTCTGGCCCTGCAGATGCTGCCGACAGCCGGGTACGTCGTGTTTGTCGGCGCATTGATCTCGGCGATTCTCTCGACGGTGGATACGATTCTGCTTGTCGCCGGCGGCCTGCTGGCTCACAACCTCATCGGGCCGATGTTGCGCTTGACGGACGATCGGGCCCGGCTGCGCCTGGCGCGCGGCGGTGTCGTGTTCTTCGGCATTCTCGCCCTGGTGCTGGCGCTTGGGAATCAGGGCGTTGCGGAACTGGTGCAGGAGTCATCCTCGTTCGGGACGGCGGGGACACTTGTCGTGGTCACGGCAGGGCTCTTCTCACGATACGGGGGGCCGCGGGCCGCATTGCTGACGCTGGTCGGTGGATTCGTCGTGTATGCGGCGGGGTCGATGGCCGACTGGCCGTATCCCTTCATCACGTCGATCGCCGCCTCCGTCTTCTTCTATCTGGGCGGTGGGGTGGGCGAGCGGTGATTTATCATCCCTAGCCATGGGTCTGATCGAAGAGAAATTCGCAAAACTCGGCACGGAACACGCTCCAGGGCAGGAGGTGCGTCACGGCGGCGCCTCAGGCGGAGCCACGCTCATCGGTGATGGGCTGCCGGGCACACCCGTCGACTTTTCACACGGCGACGTCAACACGTCCGCGTTTCCGCCGACGCCGGGTTCGCTGGATGTGTTTGTGGACGGTGTGCATCGTGGCGGCAGTCAGGCCTACACGGAGTACCGGGGCGGTGCCGACCTGCGGGAGCGGCTGGCCGAGTCGCTCGCGGCATTCACCGGCAGACCCGTATCGGGCGCCAACGAACTGATCATCACCCCAGGCACACAAGGCGCGTTGTTTCTCGCCGTGGCGTCCACGGTCACCGCCGGCGACCGTGTCGCGATTGTCCGCCCCGACTATTTCGCGAACCGCAAACTCGTCGAGTTTCTTGGCGCGGAGGTTGTGCCGGTCGAGATGGCGTACCTCGATACGGAGCGGCAGGCCGGTCTCGATCTCGGCCAACTGGAAGAGGCGTTTGCGTCAGGCGTACGCACGTTCCTGTTCTCCAATCCCAACAACCCGGCAGGCGTGATCTACTCCGCGCAGGAAATCACCGCGATCGCCGCGCTGGCCACGCGATATGGCGCCACGGTCATCGTGGACCAGCTGTACTCGCGGCTGTTGTATTCGGGACAGACCTACACGCACCTGCGCGCTGCCGACATCGCGGCAGACGCCGTCGTGACGATCATGGGCCCGTCCAAAACGGAATCGCTCAGCGGCTATCGCCTCGGCGTGGCGTTTGGCGCCGCGCACATCATCGATCGCATGGAGAAGCTCCAGGCGATCGTGTCGCTGCGTGCGCCGGGTTACTCGCAGTCCGTGCTGCGGACGTGGTTCCACGAACCGCCCGGATGGATGGAGGAGCGGACGCGTCAGCATGAAGCCATCCGCAACGACCTGCTCCGTGTGTTCCGTGGCGTCGCCGGTCTGCAGGTGCGCTCGCCGGAAGCCGGCAGCTACCTGTTCCCTCGGCTGCCACGGTTGTCCCTCTCGCTGCATGACTTCGTTCGCGCGCTCCGCGTGCAGGCGCACGTGATTGTCACGCCGGGCACCGAATTCAGCCCTGACCGTACCGACAGTGTGCGCCTGAACTTCTCGCAGAACCACACCGCCGCCGTCGCTGCCGTCGAGCGCCTCGCCACGATGGTCGACCGCTATCGGGGCTGACGCAGTTCCGGGGTTCCGGGGTTCCGAGGTTCCGGGGTTCAGCCCAAGCCGCGCATGGCGATGACCTTCGCCGTGTGAGTACGCACACCGGGTGCCAGAAGCAGGGTAAGCGTCAGGTCGCGCAGCGCCGCCTGACGCAGCGGTGTACCGAGCCACATGAACAGGCCGGCGCGGGCTGACGCTGTGCGGGCGGCGGCGCGTCGACGCCGGTCGTATCGAGACAGGGCCGCCGCATCCGGCACCGCAGCCGCCAACGCGAGTGTGTCGAGCCAGCCGAGGCTCATACCCTGCCCTCCGATGGGACTGATGGCATGTGCCGCGTCGCCCGCCAGCACCACCCCGTCCCGCACCAGACACGGTGCCATGTGTTGCTCCGCCGTGAACGCGCTGACCATCACTGCCTCAGCCGCCGGTGCGACGTGGCCCGTCCGCTCACGCACGAGTCGCTCGACCAGCGCAGCCTGCGCCGCCCGGTCGTCGGCCGCGCGTTCGCGTCCAATGCCGACCACCCATCGGCGCCGATCGCCTGGCAGCGGAAACGACTCCACGACCGGCGCGCCTCCCAGAAACAGGTGCGCATCGTCTCCAAGCGAGGTCGTGTCAGGCACATCGGCCATGACATACGCCGGCCCTGCGGCCATCGGTTCATGCGCGAGGCCGGCAGCCTTCGCGACGAGGCTGTGAGCGCCGTCACAGGCCAACACGAGATCCGCCTGCATCGTGTGCACGCCGTCGGGCGACTCGACGGTGAGTTCATGACGCGGCCCTCGTCGCAGGAGCGCCGTGACCCGTCGCTCCCGCCGCAGTGCGCCGGGCGCCAGCTCCTGCAATCGGCGCTCGAGGGCCACGGTGGTCACCCGTTGCGGCACACTCAGCACAAACCCGTAGGTGCCGTGCGCCTTGTCGAAGCGCACCGCCCGCTGCCGCCCCCGCAGATGCACCACGCCTTGCCGGACGCGCACGCCTTGTGTGATCACTTCGTCGGCGATGCCTGCGGCGGCCAGCGCGTCGAGTCCGGGTGGGTGGATACCGATGGCGCGGGATTCCTGCGGGATGGAGGCTTCCGCTTCAAGCACCCGGACCGGCAGGCCGCGGCGCGCGAGCAGGCATGCCAGCAACAGGCCCACCGGGCCTCCACCCACAATGACAATGTCAGCGTGCAGCACGCAGTCCCAGCGCGCGTTCCTCTTCGGAGATGCGCCAGAGCAACACGGCGCCGTTGAGCGCGGAAAAGACCAGCGCGGTGATCCACGCGGAGTGGATGAGCGGCAGTGCCGCGATCTCGAGCGCCACGCCCACGTAGATCGGATGTCGCAGATATTGAAAGATTCCGCTGGTGACCATCGGCGCGCCGGGAAGCGTGACGATGCTGACCGTCCAGCGTTCACCAAGTGCCCGGCGGCCTGAATACCGCAGCAGTTGGCCGAGCAGAAACACCGAAAATGCACTGGCCGCCAGCGGCAGCGAGAACGGCCGTGCGAACAGCAGCGGTTCGGCGATCGCCGAGAGCAGCCACGCCGTGTGCAGCACCACCATCACGCGCAACTGGATGGGCGCATGTTCCACGCCGCCCCGCGCCTTCAGCGCGGCTTCGTAACGACGGCTCTGACGGACTTCGGTGAGTCGCTGTCCGGCCACGCCGATGATCAATCCGATGTAGAGCGCTGTGGTCACTACCATTGCAGCAACACCGCCTCCGCAGAAAAGGCCGGCCCCATGGCCAGCATCACACCATGACTGCCGGCCGCAGGTCGCCGGCACTTGCGGAAATTGTCGAGGAGGAACAACACCGACGCGGACGACAGGTTGCCGACCTCGGCCAGCGATCGCCGTGTCCGCTCGAGCGCGCCCTCGCGCAGCTGCAGACCGTCGGCCATGGCCCGCATGACCGCCGGTCCGCCCGGGTGCGCGACCCACGCCGTGACATCCTCGCGAGAGAGGCCGTGGCGTGCGAGCAGGCTGTCGACCAGCGGCGGCAATCCCTCACGCGCGAGCGCCGGGACGTCGGGGCTCAGCACGATGCGGAAGCCGGTATCCACGATGTCCCAGCCCATGACGCGTTCGGTCTGCGGAAAGAAGTATGACGTGCTGTCGAGGATCGAGGGGGACGCGACCTTGGCGCGGCCGAGCGGATGTGCAGGTCCGGCGATCACGACCGCAGCGGCACCATCACCAAACAGGCCACTCGAGATGATGTTGGCCACGGAACTGTCATCGGACTGCACGGTCAGCGAACACAACTCGACGGACAACAACACGGCCACGTGATGCGGATACGCCCGGAGGTACTCCGCCACGCGGGCCACTCCCGCGGCGCCCGCGAGGCAGCCGAGACCAAACAGCGGGACACGTTTGACGTCCGGGCGAAAGGGGAGACGATTCATCACGCGCGCATCCAGCGACGGGACGGCGAGTCCGGTGATCGTGGTCGTCCACAACGCATCAACATCGGCCGGGCCAAGACCGGCGTCCGACAATGCGTCGGACAACACCTGTGTCGCCAGGGGCAGTGCCGCCTCCAGCCACGCGTCGTTACGCGCCTGCAGGCCCGACAGCGATGCGTAGGCTTCGGCGTCGAGGGCAAGGTGACGCTGATCCACGCCCACCCTGGAGAACAGGCGCTCCAGCACCTCCGGTTGTGTCGCCAGCCCAGGGAGTGCGGCCATGGCGGCACCCGCAAGCGCGCGCTGGTCGTAACGGTGCGGCGGAAGCGCGGTGGCTGTGCCGCACACCACTGGACTGTCGGTCATGTCATTCCTGCGATGCAGCATCCGTGCCGGAAAGGGGCCGTGAGCCGGTTTGCTGACGATACGCGCATTATGGAGTAGGAGAGTTGATATGACACGCGTTGTTGCCATCGTTTTTGTGTTCCTGGCGCTCAGCGGACCGGCTCTCGCGCAGCCGCCCCGCGGAGAGGTGGCCGGCCAGGCCGGTCTGGAGTTCCGCCACGGGTCCTCGCTGGCGTTGTCGCCGCGCCTGACCTTCCCTGTCGCAGAGCGGTCCGCCATCGAACTGGCGGCCACGCATCGCCCTCTCAAGGCCGATCGCTTTCAGATTGGGCGCGGGGCGACCGGCGTCGATGTCGTGCTCCGGCAGTCGCTTCACGCGGCTGGCCGGTTCGAGGTGTATGGCCTGGTCGGGGCGACCTACCAGCGGCGCATCGTGGAGTTCCCCGGTCTGGTGGAGGACTTGCCGAGCGGCCGTGTTGAATCGCCGGCATACCGCGTTGTTGTACATCAAGGCGCTGGTCAGGTCGGGCTCGCCGCGGTGTGGGCCGTGCATCCGCGCGTGGCGTTGCGCGCC
>BTVE01000144.1:0-6198 GCA_045862915.1 Acidimicrobiia bacterium | reverse complement strand
GCCACCCCCAACGCCAATCCCACTGCAAGAAGAGCCGCTCGTCGCATGCCGGGATCTTATCGCGGGTGTATAGTGGCCGCCGTGGCGCTGCACCTTGTTCACCACCCCGTCGCCCAGGACGCCCTCGTGTCACTGCGCGATGCCACCACTCACTACGCCCTGTTCCGGCGCCTGGCCCACCGGGTCGGCGTGATCCTGGCCGCCGAAGCAACGCGCGACCTGGCGACGCGTCCGGTCCCGGTCGACACGCCCCTGGAACGTACCACCGGGCACCAGTTGGCGACCGACATCGTGGTCGTGGCGGTTCTGCGGGCCGGGCTGAGCCTTGTCGGCTCGGTCCTTGAACTGGTGCCGCACGCCCGTGTCGGGCACGTCGGCCTGAAGCGGGACGAAGCCACGGCCCAGGCCACGAGGTATTCGAGTCACCTGCCGCCCAACCTTGGTGACAGCCTGGTTCTGCTGGTGGATCCCATGCTCGCCACGGGCGGCAGTGCGATCATGGCGGTCGACATCCTCAAGGATGCCGGCGCGCAGCGCATCCGGCTCCTGTCGATCGTCTCGGCGCCGGAAGGGGTCGCCGCACTCGCACAGGCGCATCCGGATGTGGACGTCTACACGCCCGCTCTGGATCGCCAACTCAACGACCGCAAGTACATCCTGCCGGGTCTGGGTGACTTCGGCGACCGGTTGTACGGCACGGTGTAATCTCCGGCGCCGCACGGGGCGGCTGCCGACTCCCAGGGGCACACGGATGAACCCCGAACTGCAGGCCCGTTTTGAATCCCTCCACAGGCTGGTCGGCAACACGCCGCTGCTGGCCGTCGACTTCCGGTATCGAGGCGCCCGACGCACCATCTACGCCAAGCAGGAGTCCCTCAACCTGACTGGGTCCATCAAGGACCGCATGGCGCTGTTCGTCCTCGAACGCGCCTACCAGACCGGTGAACTCACGCCAGGCGCACGGATCGCCGAAGCCACATCAGGCAACACGGGCATTTCGTTCTCGGCCATCGGTCGCGCGCTCGGCCATCCGATCACGATCTTCATGCCGGACTGGATGAGCCAGGAACGCATCTCGCTCATCGCCAGCTTTGGCGCCGACATTGTCCTCGTGAGCCGCCAGCAGGGCGGGTTTCTCGGCAGCATCGCGCAGTCGGAAGCCCTGGCCGCCTCGACGCCCAACGTCTTCCTGCCGTGCCAGTTCTCGAACGTGGCCAACGTGGAAGCCCACCGCCGCACGACCGGGCCCGAACTGTATCTGCAGCTCGCGAAGGCCGGGCTCACTGCGGATGCCTTTGTGGCGGGCGTCGGCACCGGCGGCACCGTCATGGGTGTGGGTGAATACCTGCGGCGACAGACGACACACGTCCGGATTCACCCGCTCGAGCCGGCCGAATCCCCGACGATGTCCACCGGCCACAAGGTCGGTTCTCATCGCATCCAGGGCATCTCCGACGAGTTCATCCCGCCCATCGTCAAACTCGACCAGCTCGACGAGGTGATTGCCGTCAACGACGGCGATGCCATTCTCATGGCGCAGGCCCTCGCCCACATCGGCCTGGCCGAGGGGATTTCGTCAGGCGCGAACTTCCTGGGCGCGCTCAAGGTGCAGAACAGCCTTGGGCCCGACGCCACGGTGGTGACGGTGTTCTCCGACAGCAACAAGAAATACCTGAGCACCGACCTGCTGCGACCCGAGCCGGTGCGGGACGGCTACCTGACGCCGGACATCCAGCTGATCGGGTTCCGCGCGCTGCCGCGCGTGTGTGCGATGTGTTTTGACGGGCTCAGCGGCGAGGCCAGCGCGTAAACGGGTCTGCCGCGAGCGCCGAGTTCCGGTACCGGGGATCGTGCGAGACTTCCTCGCCGAGCCAGGCCGGACGCTCGAAGTCCTCGTCCGGAGAGGCCAGTTCCACTTCAGCCATCACCAATCCGGCGTTGGCTCCGGCAAAGACGTCCACGTCCCACACGTGCCCGCCATGCGGTACGTGGTATCGCGTCTTCTCGACCAGCGCACCGGCCAGACTCGCCAGCATCTGGTCGGCTTCCCCAGCGGGAATCTCGTACTCGTACTCCGCCCGGCTCACGCCGGTCGTGCGTCCTTTGATCGTGAGCACCCCGCGGGCGCCTTCCAGGCGAATGCGGACGACCGCACGGTCGGATGACGCGATGTACCCCTGGCGCATCGGCACGCCACGGACCGCGCCTGGGGACCAGACGGCAGTGTCAACGAGAAATTTGCGTTCGATTTCGATGCCCACGCCGGAAGCGCCGGGAGAGAGAAAGGTTGGTGGGCGCTAGTGGACTCGAACCACTGACCCCCGCCGTGTGAAGGCGATGCTCTACCAACTGAGCCAAGCGCCCAACCCGTCCGCGAACCTGAGGATTGTAATACATCGGCGGGCCGAAGGCCACGCCTTCGCGCGTCAGCCGATGAACAACGCGTCCTCATCGTCGCGGCCGTAGCGGCCCCGGTCCTGCCGGGCACGGAAGACGGCCACGGCCGCCTTGAGCCCCGCCATGACGGCCGCCCCCTGCTTGACCGGCATGATGACCGACCGCTGCACCACGTCGAGTGTGTCGTCGATGCGCACGGCGGCGGAGGTCATCAACTGGTCGACCCGTTCCACCTGTGCGACCGCCAGCGCGCTGACCCGCTGGGCGTCATCGGCCACCTGGTGCGCCTTCTGCACCAGGGGCCGAATTTCCTTGCGCACGTCTTGCAGCGTCGCCGCGGCTTCCTTGCTGGCCTTGACGATCTGCAGGCCCACGATCACCTGCATCACGGCCATGCCGAGTACTGCGATTGCGATGATCGCGAGCCAGAGTTCCATCAGACCGTCTCCTTACGAACCTGCTCAAATGTTTCGCGGCCGCGCTCGACCGCTGCCGACAGGTTGTCGCGCTGCCGAGAAACGAACTCGCGTCCCTCGCGCGCCATGGCGCCGGCCTTGTCCCGACCTTCGCGCGCCTTGTCGGCGATGCGGCGGCGGGTTTCCTCACCCGACGCCGGTGCATACAACAGTGCCACTGCGGCGCCCGCAACTGCGCCGATGGCAAATGCGAGCAGCACCGAGCCAGAGTTTCCGTGTTCAGACATGTGTGACCTCCCTTGCCCGTTAGCCGCCGAAGATACTGACGCGCACCGTCAGGTACTTCCGCGGATCCTGCTTGATGGCGGCGATGAGTTCGTTCAGTGACGTGGCCGCCTTGTTCATGTTGTCATAAAGCTGCGTGTCCTGCAGCAGTTGCCCGGCCGTTCCACGCCCCTGCGACAGGCCTTGCGTCAACCCGTCCAGTCGCGTCGTCAAGCCGTCCAGTCGCTGATACAACTCATCCTGCGTCAGCAACTTCCCTACCGTACCTTCTCCCCGGGCCACTCGCCCGGACATCGCCTCGAGATTCGAAGCGGTGGCCGACAGCGACTTGCCCATCGCTTCATCAGCAAACAACATGCCGAGTGGTCCTTCGCCGCGCCGGATCCGCGACGTCATCGCCTGCAGATCGTCGAGCGACGCCTTCATCGACGCGTACGCGGCCGGATCATTCAACAATGCAGCCGCCGTTCCCTTGCCGCTGCTCAGCTGCGTCGTCACACGATTGGCCGACTGCAGCAACGTCGTGAATTCCGTGTACAACGCGTCATCCGTGATGACTTTGCCCAGCAACCCCTTGCCGGCGCGTGCGTCAGACAACACCGCACGAAGTTCTTCCATCGTGGCGTTGGCGTTGCTGGCCGCATCCGCAATCATCCCCGCGGATCCACTCGCCGGCAGGTACGCCCCGTCGGGCAATGGCTGCCCACCGCGCCCCGGACTGATGGCGACGAGCGGCTCGCCGAGAAGACTCAACGTGCCAAGACTTGCTACCGAGCGGTCAGTAATGAGGTCACGAACGTCACGTGACACCTCGATGCCGACCTCCACGCCCTGCTCGGCAAACTCGACCGACACCACTTTGCCGACGTCCTTGCCGGCGATCCGGACGACGGCTCCGGTCTTCATACCCTGAACATCGTCGAACCGCACTTTCAGCGGATAACGCTGCCAGGGGAACCCACCCTGCCCTCCCACGGCGAGAATCAGGGCGGACGCCAGCACGATCGCGACGATGGCAATCAGTCCCAGCTTGAGCTGGGCCCATCCTATTGATCGAGTGCGCGGCATGATCTCCTCCTCACGTTATGCAATCCCGGTGCCGGTCACGACAGGAATGCCGTCAGATACTCGTCAGACGAGGCCCGCAATTCGTCGAGGCTGCCCCCGAACAGAATCCGGCTGTCCTTCAACATGATGAACTCGGTCTGCGCCTGCTTCTCCGGCGTCGCCGGCACAAACTGCAAATCCTTCCCCTGGCGCACCGCCATGTGTGACGCGATGTAGAACGCATCACGGAGCTGATGTGTCACCACCAGCGAGGCCACCCCTTCAAGATCGCGCAGCTTGATGATCTCGTCATCGATCGTCAGCGCCGTGATCGGATCGAGGCCGGTCGTCGGTTCGTCGTAGAGCAGGATCTTCGGGCGAGCCGTCAGTGCGCGCGCGATGGCCACGCGTCGGCGCTGGCCACCTGAGAGTTCCGATGGCATCCGCTGCGCATAGTCTTCGAGTCCCACGAAGCCGAGGACTTCCATCACGCGCGCGTCCACCTCGGGAATCGGCATGGAGGTGCCTTCGAACAGTTTGTAGCCGACGTTCTCCCGCACGGTCAACGAGTCGAACAACGCACCTTCCTGAAACACCATGCCGAGCTGATCGCGCACGGGCATCATGGCTTCTTCCGACAACGTATCCACGCGCTCGCCATTGATGTAGATCGCGCCCGCATCAGGCTTGAGCAGGCCCAGGATCAGACGAAGCACCGTGGACTTGCCCACACCGCTGCCGCCAAGAATCACCTTCGCGCGCCCGGGCTCCAGTGAGAAGCTCACACGTTCCAGGATGACCTTTTCGTCGAAGGCCAGCGAGACCTCGTCGAACACGATGACGGCGCCTTCCGGCGCGGCAGCGGCAGTCATGGTCAGTACATCAACGTCAGCAGCAACTTGGTCAGCAGGAAGTCCACAGCCAGCACGGTGACCGATGCCGCGACGACGGCGTTGGTGGTGGCGCGACCGACGCCCTGCGTGCCTCCCTTGGTGCGCAGACCGACGTGGCACCCAATCGTGACGAGCACGAAGCCCAGGAAAAACGGCTTGATGATGCCCATCCAGACGTCCTGAATGTACAGCCCCTGCACCACACTGATCCAGAACACCCCGCCCGAGACACCGAGCTGCGTCACGGTAATGAGCCACGCGCCGATCATGCCGACCGCGTTGGCGATGACCGTGAGAATCGGCACCATGATCAGGCCCGCCAGCACCCGCGGCACGACCAGCTTGCGGATGGGGTCGGTGCCCAGCGCGCGCAGCGCGGAGATCTGCTCGGTGACCATCATCGAGCCAAGTTCCGCCGCGATGCCCGAGCCCACACGGCCGGTCACCATCAACGCGGTGAGGACCGGGCCGAGCTCCTTCACCATCGTGGCGCTGACCAGCCTGCCGACCATGGACCGCGCACCAAACTGGTCGAGCGTCACTCCGGACTGCAGGGCAAGCACCATCCCGGTGAACGTGCCGGTCAGGAGCACGACTGTCAGCGACCCAATCCCGATGCTGTCGAATTGTTCGATGATGTCGCGGAAATAAATCGGTCGGCTCGTCAGGCCGCGGAACACCTGTCCGAGCATCCGGAAGTACTCCTGGACTTCCAGGACGCCACGCTTGATCGCGTCCGTCACGACAGGTCACCACCGACCAGGACACGCCCCGGGTCGCGAAGCTTGCGCAACCGATCGCGAAGCCCCGCGGCACGCTCGAACTCGAGGTTGGCGGCTGCCGCGCGCATCGCCTTCTCGAGTTCGCCAACGGTGCGATCCAGATCCGCGCGCGACTTGAACGACTCACGGTCGGGCTGTTGCGCCGGCACGGTCAGATAGTCACGCTCATACACACTCGACAACACGTCGTCGATCTGGCGGACCACCGAGGCCGGCGTAATGCCGTGTTCGGCGTTATACGCCTCCTGAACCGCCCGCCGGCGATTGGTCTCGTGCATGGCCTGCCGCATGGAGTCCGTCATCTTGTCGGCATACAGAATCGCGCGCCCGCGCACATGCCGCGCAGCGCGGCCGATCGTCTGGATCAGCGCGCCACCG
>BTVE01000143.1:0-6271 GCA_045862915.1 Acidimicrobiia bacterium | reverse complement strand
TGTGTCGCTGATGAAGCGCTCGCGCGTGGCGCCAAAGATCAGGCGCCGCAATTGCTCGTTGTGGAACTCGAGATCGAAGATGCGAGCTTCTTGTTTTGCGATCTTGTTCTCACGCTGCTCCAGGAGCTTGACAAGCTCTTCATGTGAGAGGTGTTGCAGCGCTGAACTCATGGTGCGAACTTCTCACCATCTTTGTTGAAATGCTCAACAATGTTCCTAGTATGTTGCGTGTTGTGGCTGCGCTCGGTAGCGTACCTTGCGCCGTACCTCTACGAGCCGAACGCCCTCAAGCAACATCGCCAATTCATCGCGGCGCAATTCACGTCCCGCAGCGACACTCGTCGGATGATCGAAGCGGCCGCGTTCAAGACGCTTGCAGTATAGCGCAAAGCCATCGCCGTCCCAGTAGAGGATCTTGATGTTGGCACGCGACCGACTGATGAAGATGAAAACATCGCCAGCCAACGGGTCTTGCTTCAACTGATCGCGCACCAAGCCGCTCAAGCCGTCGAATCCCTTGCGCATGTCCGCCGGTGCTGTGTAGAGCCAGTAACGAAGCCGTCCGTGATACGGCAGCAGCATTACGACACTTCGATGCGCGTGCCGCTCGGCAGGATGATCACGATCCGCGATGTCGACGTTGCGTGTTCCTCTGCTGACATCTCTACAAACGCTGACAACGGTGACGTCGTCACCGCCGCCGTCCGCTCGGCGTAGCGCTTGCACCAATACTGCATCTTGCTGCGACTGATCCCCATGCTGTCGGCGTATTTGTCTCGACTCAGGCCGCTCGCAGCGTAGGCCTCTACCACGCGGAACATTTCTTCGGACTTCTTCATGCGCACCTCGTTATGTTGTGTGGTGCGAACCTACGATCACGTCGTCAGCGGGTAAAGATGTACTTGCTCGTACGCATACGTTGAAGGATTCAATGTATCCGTTTTCCCATGGACTTCCCGGCGTGATGAAGGATGTTTTGACATTGAGTTCGTCGAGCCAATAGACAAGGTGCTTGGCGACAAACTCCGGCCCATTGTCACTACGGATGTGCTTTGGCGTACCGTGTTGGACGAATAACTCCGTGAGCACATCGACAACATCCGATGCTCATATGGTCCGTGCAACGTAGCAGGTCAACGCCTCATGCGTGAACTCGTCAATGATGTTCAGACATCGGAACTTCCGACCGTCCCTGGTCTGATCAGTGACGAAGTCATAGCTCCACAGATGGTTCTTGTGCTCAGCTCGCAGCCGGATCACCGACCCATCGGACAGAAAGATCCGTGCTCGCTTCGGCTGACGCTTCGGAACCTTGAGCCCCTCCTCACGCCACACGCGGTAGACAAACTTCGGGTTGACCTCAAAGCCTTCGTCACGCATGAATGAACATAGGACACGGTAACCATAGCGGCCATACTCTTTGGCCAAGGCGATCACCCGCATCCGCGCTTCATCATCGGCCTTGCATTTGACGGCTACGTGTCGCTGCGTTGACCACACTTGACCCAGCACCTTGCATGCCCGTCGTTGGCTCACCTGTAAGACGCCCATCACATGCTGGACGGCCTCGCGGCGGCGCGCCGGGCTTAGAAGTTTCCCCGGGCCACCTCCTTGAGGATCTGGTTGTCTACCGTCAGGTCGGACACCGCCCGTCGGAGACGAGTATTCTCTGCTTCCAACTCCCGCATTCGCTTTGCTTGGTCTGTGCTCACCCCACCATACTCCTTACGTCAGCGATAGTAGGTTGTAGTGAATTCCGGCCCAGGAAGTTGCTTCATATTCGTACTTCGCATCAACAACAGCCTTACCATAAATGCCGTACTTTCCCTCTACGATGGTGCAATAGCCAACAGCGCCACGTAGGGGTATATTCTGGTCAAGTAGCAGACAGAACAGTGATCCCAAGTAGTCGCTAATGAAGTGGAACATATCTTGGTTGACTGCACCATTGGGTTCTCGTGGGAAGGCAATGACGATCGTGTCCGAGAACATGCGAAACTTTGTTGACTTCAATCGTCCTGTGACGGTATCAGAACTCATTGAGTCGAACATCGGCAGTAGTCGGTCAATAGTGTGTTCAAGGACAGAAGCGACGGCTGACTGATCTTGTTCACTCAATCTTCCAAATCCAAGGACATCAAGAATAGCGACGAAGCCCTTGTCGATGTCGGTATTAGGTGATGACTCATCCATTAGGTCTTCCTTGTGCGCGGTCGATGTTTTGGTCGTTGCTGAATACTTGCAAACCCCTCTGTCAATGCCCGGTACATTCCAAACAGATGCTCAACCCGTTCACGTTCGCTCTTGAACGGCTCCTTCCGATAGCATGTGTCAACGGCCTTGTCAAGCAATTCATGCGCATTGCGAAGATCCATCGGCATGGTCGTTGGGTGATATAGATCCGCAAGTGATGATGTTGAATGATGTGCGCGAGCATCGAGCACATTTTGTGCAAGTTCTTCTATCGTCTTACGCTGTTCCGGAGTTGTTTCCGGCCAGGGGTAGTTGTTATACACAACATCTTTCGAGTAGCGATATCGACTTTCAAGCCTTCCACAGATGGCGCGTACCCAAGACATGTGCATACTTGACATCAGAACACCGAAGTGATATCGCGTCCCATCCGGAATCATTAGATTGAGGTTGGTGGTAACAACGTCTTTAGTGACGAATCCAATCGGTATGTATGCCCGATTCTCACTTGTCGTTGATGGCACAATTAGGTGATCGTGATCCGGATGCCGGGTTTCGCGAAACAAGTGAGGCCGTTCGGCATGTCTCCATGTATCTGAAGATGTACTGGCAAGTCGAAATTGACGCACGGCCTCAACACGTCGGAGCAACTCTGGGCTGCTGCGTATGTCTGCAGGAGTGGCATCCACCAGCCAGAGACAGAATCTATCGCCGCCATTCAGAAATTCTTGAGCACCAATACACCGTTTGATAAACCGAGCTATGTTTGGCGATTGCCTGAGTATGTTATCTCTTTCTTCTTTTGTCAATAGAAGGTTGCCGTCATCGGTTGGTTGGTCACCCTTCATCATCTCCGGCACATTACACAGCGGCGTAGATCGGGAGGTGATAAAGATGTGTTCGCCCTCTGTCAGATAGCCGTTGATGGATTGCACGACCACCTTGACTGCATCACCGGTTGGAGTTGCGTAGTCAAATAATGCTGGATCCGGAATGCGCATGCATCCATAGCCTACGATCACGCAGTGTACGGCCGCGACTCCTTTGGCTTCGTTAGACCATCGGAACGTTCGGTGGGCAAAGTGAATATGGATGCCGTACTTCTGCACGAGGTGCTTCCACAAGATACCAACCTGTTCTCCTTGGGAAATGGAGTTGGTGCTGACAAACGCACAACGGATGGCAGTGCCCTGAATGGCTTGTGCGGCCTTGACGTACCAGCCGGTGACGAAGTCCATGACACCCGAACCGGTCACGCCGCCGAAGAGCTGTTTGATGCGTGACCGCTGTGATTCGGTCATCATCTTAGAGCCGATGAACGGTGGATTGCCGAGTATGAACCACTCCGCATCGGGATCTTGATTGAGGACATCAGTACGCCAGTCAACTTCAAGGGCGTCGCCGATTCGAATCGTGGGTCCGTTGGTAAGGGGTAGGCGGACAAAGTATGCGCCGAACGCCGAGGCCAACTCAACGTTCATGATGTGGTCGATCAGCCACAGTGCGACTTCGGCGATACGCGCCGGGAACTCTTCGATCTCTATGCCGAACATCGAGTGGACCGACAACCGCGAGAGGGCAGAAATGTCGGAAATCAATTGCCCCCTTCCGGATAGCTTACCAAGAGCGTCAAGTTGTTTGAGGATCTCCGTTTCGATCCGACGCAGCTCCTTATAGGTGACGATGAGGAAGTTGCCGCAGCCGCAAGCAGGGTCAAGGAAGCGCATTCGTGAGATGCGTTCATGTAATGCGCGCAGACGCGACTCGGAGTTGCGGGCCTTGGCAAGTTCTGCTTCGATCTCATCCAGAAATAGCCCGGAAACGACCTTGAGAATGTTCTTTTCAGAGGTATAGTGGGCGCCGAGGTTGCGTCGCTCCACGGCATTCATCACGCCCTGAAACATCGCGCCAAAGACGGCTGGTGAAACATACGTCCAGTCGAAGTTGGCACACTCCAACAGTCGGTCTCTCATCTCCCGATCAAAGTTGGGTGTCGGTAACGTCTCCAAGAACAAGTTGCCGTTGACGTAGGGGAATGCCTGCAACTCTTCGTCGAGATTCTTCGGCCGTTTTTCAGGGGGCGTGTTGAGCAACTGAAACAAGAACGACAACTGCGGTCCGACATCCAAGCCGTCTTCCCGGGTCTTGGTTTCGAGAAATGACACAAAGGAGTCGCGATTGAAGATGCCGGTGTCATCACCGAACAGACAAAACAACAACCGAGTCAGGAAGACCTCTAACTCGTGTCCTTCGTAGCCGGTGGCCTTGATCGCATCATGCAGACGACCCATGAGCTCGGCGGCACGCACATTGACCGGGTCTTCATCGCGGAACTTTCGGGTAGCGTAGCCGGAGATAAAGCCAAAGACATCGATCCGTTTCGGCAATTCGGAAAGGTGTATTTCCGTTTCGGTGTTGTCAACCAGGTCATGGACCCGAATCCGCTGAAAGTCACTGACGATCACATAGCGTGGCAGCTCCGAATCCTTCAGACCCGGGAAATAGTCGACCGCCTGTGTAAAGGCCTTTGAAAGATCTTTTCCGGCAGACTTGTGTTCGACGATCAGGAGACCCGGCCAAAACAGGTCGATGTATCCGGCTTTCGCCCCAGCCTTTGCTACCTGTTTCTCGAAGACGGCGACCCGTTTGCGGTTGACGCCGAACACCGCAAGAAACTCATCCCAAAAGGACTTAGCCTCGGCGTCTTCCGAAGCCTCGTCCTTCCATCGATCGGCGAAAGCCGCCGCTCTCGTGCGAATGTCGGTGATTGCAAGCATGACCGAAAATACATCCCCGGTTCGCGAACGACATAATTCTGATTAGGTCAACCATCCACGAACATCTCACTTGGAATGTGTAATAGCACGTACGTATGTTTACTTACCAGAAACAAGCTATTTTTCGTTGTGACGAAAAAATCGTTGGCAATTGACGAAATGAGCAACTATTGTCGCAACAAGCATTGACTGTTCGCCATCGCTTCGGAGGATTCAATGATGATCAAATGTCGTACTTCCGGAGCGAACTCCATACTCAACCGTAACGGCGCGTAACAACGCAATACCTGCCCCGACGCACGAAGCCTGACCGTCGCATTTCACGCGCCCGTCAATCCCACAATCGCAATTCCTGTCAGCACGAGAGACCGCCGTCGGCACGACCGCTTCACGCTCGTTTTCCGCCGACCCTTCTCCAGAACAATCTCGATTCTTTTGCAACGAGAAAGTGGAGGGTGTAATGATCGCCAAGATCCTAGGATGCTGTGGACGCCCCAATATCATAGCTAGCAACATCGCGGCGATGTTTGCTGTGATGTTAGCAGTTAGCAGCCCATCAATTGGGTATGCCAACGAACAGGCTGCCGATGAGATCATGATACTCCGCAGCTACGACGTGCGCTTCGGGTTTGGAGAGTTGCACGACCAAAGTAACAAGCCCCTCCAATGTGCTGCACGTTTCCCCCTGGATGGCCAGATTCAACTTGACTCGGTACGAGTTCGGGTAGATGGTGCGGTTGGTGACACAGCAATCCTACGAGTATTCGGGCACGAAGGTGGGTCGCCTGCACCGATCATTGGAATTGACAAAACAGAGCCGAGGGTGATTCGAAAGACCAAAGACGGCATTGAGGCATTCGTGTTCTCCTTTGATCCGTCGATTGAATTGGCTGGGGATCAGTTCTTTGTCAGCGTTGAGGCGATGTCGGGGAGGTTGACATTGCTGAGCGATAACGTCGACCGCGCAGCACTCTGTGCTTGTGACAAGGATGAGGAATTCACGTACCAATGCGTGAAAGGTATACGAGGTTCATGGGAGACATACAACAAGGCGTTTCTCGTTGATGCGTATGCCCACAAATCATTGCCGCACACTGATGAACATGAGTTCCGATTCGTACTGGATACGATCTTTCGATCAGTCAATCAGCAGTCCCAGGGGACAGTGTCCGGAAGTTAGTTGAAAAAAAAGAGGCTCGCTTTGTGGTTGGTAATTTGGAGAAACTAAACAACCAAACACCAAACAAAGGAGCCCCATGCGATCCAAACATACGCACCCAGATCTTAGTGCGGCAATCGAA
>BTVE01000142.1:0-6518 GCA_045862915.1 Acidimicrobiia bacterium | reverse complement strand
CACGCCCCGACAACCCGACTATCTTACCTGAAAAACCACGCGCCCGGCCTGCATGACCATCGAAACATCACGTAATGCCCGGATCTGCTGCGCGGGATCGCCACGCACGGCCAAGAGGTCCGCGACCAATCCTGGCCGGATGCGACCGATGCTGCTCGCCATCCCGAACACATCAGCGTTCACCGAGGTCGCCGACGCCAGCACCTGCAGTGCGGGCATGCCGTAATCCACCATGAGTTCGAGCTCGCGGACGTTGTCGCCGTGGGTGAAGACGCCGACATCCGAACCGGCGGCGATGCGCACACCGGCGGCCAGCGCCAGTTTGAAGCTCTCTCGCTTGGCACGGACTCGCGCCGGCTCTTCTCCGCTGCCCGGCTTCCATCCGCCGTACTGACTGATGGCGTGACCGGCAGCCAGTGTCGGACAGAACGCCACGCCCCGCGCGGCCATCAGTCGAAAGACGTCGGCCGTTCCGCCATCCCCATGTTCAATCGTCGCGACACCGGCCTCGGCAGCCCGGCGCATCCCCTCCGCCGTGCTGGCATGCACTGCGACCGGGCGTCCACTGCTTGCGGCCGTCTCGACGGCCAGGCGTAACTCCGCCACCGAAAACGTCGGCCGGGCTTCGCCGGACGGCCCCCAGCGATAGTCGCCGTAGAGTTTGATCCAGTCAGCGCCGTGGCCAATCTGGTCGCGCACGACGCGCACGAGGTTGTCAGCGCCATCGGCTTCTTCGGCGCCCTGCGGGATGTCCCACTCGGGCGCAAAGCCACTCGGGCCATAGCTGCCTGTCGCGACAATGGCGCGGCTGGCGATCAGCAGTCGCGGTCCCGGCACAATGCCCTGGGCGACAGCCTGCTTCAGTCCAAGGTCGGCGTATCCCGCGCCTTCCGTTCCGAGATCACGCAACGTTGTGAACCCGGCTTCCAGCGTGGCCTTCAGGTGATTGACCGCGCGAGCCACCCGCAACGAGTGTGGTTCGTTGAGCACCTGCTGATTCCACGACGCCTCGTTGTACGGATGCAGCAGCACATGCGAGTGCGCATCCATCAAGCCGGGCAGCAGCGTCATGTCCGGCAGCGCGATGGTCGTCGCGCCTGGCGCACTGACCTCGGCAGCAGGGCCAACCGCAACGATGCGGCCGTTGCGGACGTGGACGACCCGCCCGGACCACATCCGGTCGCCGTCAAACACCCGCGCCGGTGCCAGCAGCCAATCACCCGACGCCTGCGCCGCCTGGGGCGCCTGCGCAAACAGGCCGGCCCCACCTGTGAGGGCCACCACCAGCGCGATCAGCAGGCGTGACATCGGTCGTTACCGAGTCGACTCGGCGCGCAGGCCGGCATCCTCAATCAAGGCTGCCGCGCGTTCCACCGCCCTGTGGTCGGTGAGGTCCGGCTGCAGCGGTGTGACCGAGATGAACCCTTCCTTCACCGCGTGGTTGTCCGACCGTTCATCGAAGTCCCACTCGTCGGACGCTTCTTCAATCCAGAAGTACGGGCGCTGCCGTGGATCGAGGCGCTGCGCCACCTTGGTCACGTGATTGCGGCGCGCCTGCACGGTCGTGCGAATGCCCTTCATCGGACCGGTCGGCACATTCACGTTGAGAAAGGTGCGCGGCGGCAGTGGGTTGCGCATCAACGAGGCCGCCAGTTGGCCGGCCACCTGCGCGGCCACCGTGAAGTCGAACACGTCACGCGTGAACTGTTGCGATACCGCGATGGCGGGATATCCCAACAACGCGCCTTCCAAAGCGCCGGCCACGGTGCCCGAATACGTCACATCGTCGCCGATGTTGAACCCCTTGTTGATGCCGGAGACGATGAGGTCGGGCTTGTGTTCGAGGATTTGATCGATCGCGATGTTCACACAGTCGGTCGGCGTGCCATCGACGGCAAAGACATCTTCTGCGATACGTTCGACGCGGAGCGGACGACGGAGCGTCAGCGCGTGGCCGACGGCACTGGCTTCGGTTTGCGGCGCGACGATGACCACTTCGCCAACCTCACGCAGCGCGCCTGCCAGCGCGTGGATGCCCGGAGAGAAGTGACCATCGTCATTGGTAACAAGAATGCGGATCATTGCTGCTGATCATACCCGGAGGAACCAGCGCTTCCGATACAACACCTCGCAGAGGGCGTACAGAAACAGCAGGTTGGCGACGGCAAACGCCAGCGACGTGTTCTTCGGACTCCCCCACGGCTGGAAGTACGTCTCGTAGAGGTAGCGCAGCAGTGTGATGTCCGTGCCCGCGGGTGATGTCACACGAATCCAGATCAGGGTCTTGACGAGAAGGCCTGACGCAACGAACAGGAACAGCGCATTGACGCCGAGGACCACGAACGGGCGGGCGCCTGCGCGTTGCCCCTTGACGTCGAACACCCAATAACAGACCGCCAGCAGGATGAGCGCGATGCCGGTCGTCAGCAACACGTAGGAACTGGTCCAGAGGTTCTTGTTGATCGGGAACGAGCGATCCCACACCAGCGCCATCAGGATCGCCAGTCCGCCGGCGCCGATGAACGCCATAACTTTTTCGGATGCGGGTTTATCCATGCGCAGCCAGACGCCGGCAGCCACGCCCGTCAACGCGGTGGCGATGGCGGGTAGTGTGCTCAGCAGGCCTTCGGGGTCCCACGTCTTCGACGACCGCCACAAGTGCGCCTCCGTCAGAATCGTGCGGTCCAGCCATGCGCCGAGATTGCCCGCAGGCGTCAGGTCACCGGCCACTCCCCCAGGCGGCGCGACAAACTGCAGCAGCGCCCAATACACAACAAGGATCACGGCTGAGACCGCCACCGACGCCCACCAGCGCTCTTCGTCATCAGAATCGCGAAACGCACGATAGAACAACGCGGCCGCGAAGTAGCAGATCGCCAGCCGCTGCAGCACACCCATGATGCGCACGGTCGAGAAGTCGAAGCGTGGATACAACGCCAGCAGCAGTCCAAACGCAAAGATGAGTGCTGCCCGGCGCGCGATCACGAGCACCGACTGACTGGAACGTCCTGACAGCGTGATGGACACGCCGACGATGAAGACAAAAAAGGGAAAGATGAGATCGGTCGGGGTCCAGCCGTGCCACGGCGCGTGCAGTAGCGGCGCGTAGACCTGTCCCCAATCGCCCGGATTGTTGACGATGACCATCGAGGCCATCGTGAGACCACGAAAGACGTCCAGCGACACGAGACGGGAGGAAGCCACGGGCGGTCAGTATAATCGGGGCATCGTGCGCATTCCCCTCGTCTTTGGTGTCCTCGCGGCGACCGGCCTGTTTGTCTCCGAGGCACCACAAGTGCCGGCAGTCACACCCGGTGCCATCACCGATGTGCGCGGTATCCAGGTGGGTCACCACACCCTGACGGAACGCCCCACCGGGTGCACGGTCGTACTCGCCCCTGCCGGAACTGTGGGTGCGGTGGATCAACGCGGCGGCGCGCCGGGCACGGCAGAAACGAACCTGCTGGCGCCTGAGAACATGGTCGACATCGTCAACGCCGTATCCCTCTCCGGCGGGAGTGCCTTTGGCCTCGATGCCCGCCAGGGAGTCATGCGTTTCCTGGCGGAACGCAAGATTGGGTATCAGACCGCCGTCATGCCGGTGCCGATAGTCCCGGCTGCGATCCTGTTCGACCTGCCGGTCGGTGGCCGCCCGGAGGTGTATCCGACCGCCGATTGTGGCTATCGCGCAGCGGCGGCAGCGGGATCGCGGGTTGAGCAGGGTTCGGTCGGTGCCGGGGCTGGTGCCACGGTCGGAAAGTTTGCCGGCGGCAATCGCTCCATGAAGGGTGGCATCGGCACCGCGTCACTGACGGCGAATGGAGGTCTTGTGGTGGGCGCCATCGTGGCCGTCAACGCTTCGGGATCAATTCTCGACCGGCGCACCGGGCGAGTCGTCGCCGGCGTGCGCACCGAAGACGGACAATCGCTTGAAGACCCGTTCGCGCTCATTCGCCGGTTGACCGCACCGGGCACACGCGAAATGGAGAACACCACGATCGGCGTCGTCGCGACCAACGCCCGGCTCACGAAGGCGCAGGCGCTCCGCGTCGCGATCATGGCGCAGGACGGATTGGCGCGTGCCATTTTTCCGTCTCACACGCCGGGTGACGGCGACACACTTTTTGTGCTGGCGACAGGTGAACTCACGGAGTCCATCAATGTGAGCCGCCTGGGCGCGCTGGCCTCAGAGGTCGTCGCCGATGCGATCGTCAACGCGGTCCTGTTGGCGAAGGGCCTGCCGGGCTACCCGGCTGTCGCTGACCTGAAACGATAGCCAGCCCACTGCATGTCCTGGCTGCTCGTCCTGCTCATCGCGTACTCGGTTGCTCTGGTCGCGCTGGGTGCGTGGATAGGACGCGCGGTCCGCAAGAGTGAAGACTTCTTCGTCGGTGGACGATCGCTTGGACCGGCCCTGATCTTCGGCACGTTCATGGCCGCCAACGTTGGTGCGGCCTCCACGGTGAACGCCACGGGCCTTGCCTACAACCACGGACTCGCCGCCTGGTGGTGGAACGGGTCGGCGGGCATCGGCACGTTGATTCTTGCGTTTGTGGTGGGTCCCCGAATCTGGAGGCTCGCCAGCGAACGCGGCTATCTGACGATTGGTGATTACCTGCAGGACCGATTCGGCCGCACCGTGCGGCTCGTCGTCACCGGTGTGATCTGGTTCGGCACGTTATCGATCTTCGCGGCGCAGGTCATCGGGGCCGCAGCGGTGCTCGAAGCGGCCGGCGGCGTCAGCCGGACTACTGGCGCGTTCATTGCGGCCGCTGCGATGACTGCGTACTTCGCGGTCGGCGGTCTGTTGAGTGCCGTGTGGGTCAATCGGGTTCAGTTGCTGGTCATTGTGGCGGGGTTTGCACTTGCCGTCGCATACACGATTGGCGCTGCGGGCGGAATCGGCGTGGTGGCCGGTGCGGTGCCTGGCAGTTCCTTCCTGATGGGAACGACGACCGCGGCTGGTTTTCCGCTTCTTTTTTTGCTCGCCCCGAATTTCTTCCTCTCGCCAGGCCTGGTGCAACGTGCGTTCGCCGCAAAGTCCGTCGATGCGCTCCGAACAGGCGTCGCCTGGTGCGGCGTCGCCTTGCTGGTGTTTGCGTGTGCGCCCGTCGCATTGGGGATGGCAGCCCGGGTGCTGCACCCCGAACTGCTTGGCGCGCCCACTCAGGTCATCCTGCCGACGCTGCTGGCGCAGTCGGTGCCGATGTTTGTCGGTGCGCTCGCACTGGCCGCGGTCTTCTCTGCCGAGATCAGTTCAGGCGACGCCGTCATCTACATGTTGTCGACGACCGGGGCGCGTGACATCTATAAGGGCGTCTTCAGGCCGGACGCGACCGACGCGCAAGTGCTGCGCGCCGCGCGGGTCATTGCCGTCCTGGGAGGTCTGGGTGGATTCGCGCTCGCGTTCTACCACGAGTCCCTGTCATCGGCGCTTGGCGCGTTCTACAGTGTGATTGGCGTGACGCTGCTGGCGCCGGTGATGGGCGGCCTGTTCGTCCCCCGCGGCGGCAGCGCAGCGGCCCTCGGGTCACTGGTAGCGGGACTGTCGCTGCTCTACTTCGGATCGGATGTGATCGCGCTGGTCGCGCCGGGCAGCTGGCTCACCACACCACTCGTCAGCATCCTCGGCAGCGTCGCGACGTTCATCGTCATCGCCGCGGCATTCCCTCGTCGCTGAAGAGAGCTAGTCGCCCTTGACGACGCGGGTGGCTTCTTCGTCGATTTCCTTGGGCCCCTGGCGCCGCGCGATGACGTATGAGATCGCGAAGATGACGACGATCACGCCGAGGGAGAGCGGCTTGGGAATCACGAAACCGACCCAGTGCATCTGGTGGGCGTACTCCAGGAAAAGCTTCAAAGCCACCCACGCGATGATGATGAACGCGCCGTCGACCAGCGCGGGATAACGCTGCACCAGCGTCAGCAGCTGCCCGATCACCAGGCGCATCGCAATGATGCCCAGAACGCCGCCGGTGATGATGACCCACAACTTCGGGGACATGGCGACGGCGACCAGGATGGAATCGATCGCGAACACGATGTCGGTCAGTTCGACCTTGAGGACGGTCGTCCAGAAGACCGACAGGCCCAGCCACGCCTTGGCCGGTTTGATGGCCCCACGCTCGTGTCCTTCTTCGTGGCGGAAGAAGTGGGCATACGACAGCCACATCAGGTAGCCACCGCCGACCAGCTTCACCCACGCAAATTCGATCATGTGGGCGGCAAACAGGATCGCGACGATGCGGAAGAAGAACGCGCCGAGGATGCCGTAGCGCAGGGCCTTCTTCTGTTGTTCGCGCGGGAGCCCCAGGACCAGGATGGCCAGGACGAGTGCGTTGTCGGCGGAAAGCAGCCCCTCGAGCAGGACGAGCAGGCCGATAGTGACGAGGTCGGTCACTTGGAAATCAATCGGCACGGGTCCCTAGGATATCCGACCACCCCGAAAAAGACGTGGGGGGGGGTTTTGGGGGAGAAAAACACCCCCCCGAATTTTTTTTTTAGGGAGAAATGCGGTT
>BTVE01000141.1:0-6638 GCA_045862915.1 Acidimicrobiia bacterium | reverse complement strand
CCACAACGGATAAACGTAGGGCGGGCCTTCAGGCCCGCCGAGACGCTTCAGCCCCGTCGTGGCCCCCGCAGCAGCTCGCGCACACGTTGGCGCGCCAGCGCCCGCACCGACGCCGGGAGCGGCGCATCCGCGACCCGCCGGCAGAGGCCAGTTGTCTTCCTGAACTCCTCGATGACCTCGCCACAGTTCGGGCATGAGGCGGCGTGTGCTTCGATGGCCTTGCAGACGGAGGCGCCGAGTTCGCCGTCCAGATAGCCAGAGATCTGCTCGAGCAGCGACTCACACGTCACAACAGGCGTGGTCGGGCTCATCGCGCGGCTCCCAGCGATTCCCGCAGCATCACACGTGCGCGATGCAATCGCGTCTTGACGTTGTCTTCGGTCATCCCCGTCACCTCTGCCACCTCGCGGGTCGAGAGCCCTTCCATCTCGCGCAGCAACACGATCATCCGGTAGGCGGGCGGCAGTTTGGCCAGCGCCTCGCGCAATTGCCGGCCGAGCCAACGGTTCATCGCTACTTCATCCGGGCCCCGATCGTGAGTGGCGACTTCCTGCGGTGTGCCCGGTTCGAGCGCCTCCATGCGCGACGGTTCGTCCACCCGCTTGCGCCGCTTCATCAGACACGCATTACGGACCGTGCGGAAGAGCCACGTCCGAAATGCGGAGGGGTCCTTGATGGTGCCGGCGTGTTTGTACGTGCGGATGAGCGCGTCCTGCATGACATCCTCGGCATCTTCGGGATGGCCGCAGACCAGGAGCGAGAAGCGATAAGCCACCTGTTGCGCGCGCATCAGCAGTTCTTCCATCGCCGTGGCATCGCCGGCCACCGCGGCCCGCACCAGCGGAGCATACGGATCCGGCCCGTCTGACCGGCCCTTCAATGGATGCGGGTTCGCGCGTTTGGTGACAGGCACGGGACACATTGTCACCTTTTCGGCCACCCCTGCATCTCTGTGGCCGATGGCTCGACTGACTGGCCTCCTCGTGTTGTCCATGTGCCTGGCGTCGCCCGCGGCGGCCCAGGTCCCGCTGACGGTTGACGCCGCGGTGTCGGCGGCGATGCAGCGCAATCCTGCTCTGGCGGCCGCGCGCGCGGCGGTTGACCGCGCCGACGCCGAACGGCTCGCGGCCCGGGGCGCGTGGTTCCCGCGGCTGAACCTTTCGGAAGGTGTGCAGCGTGGCGATCAGCCCGTATTCGCGTTTGGGGCTCTGCTCTCGGCGCGACAGTTCACGGCGGCGGACTTTGCGATCGACCGCCTGAATCGCCCAGGCGCCACAACCCTGCACACGACACGCGCATCGATCTCGCAGCAAATCTTCGACGGCGGCCGCACGTCCGGCCAGCGCGCTGAAGCCACAGCGCGGCTCGCTGCCGCACAGGCCGATGCCGACGCTGCGGCGCACGCCGTCGTGATGGGCGTGACTACCACCATTGGGCAGGTTGCCTCGCTGGACGTGATGGCGGCAGCGGTGGACGCCGCCCTTGCAGCCGCGCGTGAAGACCAGCACCGCGCGCAACGCCGCCGCGATGCCGGCACGGCGACCGACGCCGACGTACTTGCGGCTGACGTGCATGTCATCGACCTGCAGCAGCGCCGCCTTCAACTCTCAGCCGACCGTGCCGCCGCCGCAGCGCAACTGAACCGCCTCATCGGCGCACCCGTGGATGCGCCGGTCACGCTTGCACCACTGCCGGCCCAGGGCGACGCGCCCTCGGCGCCGCTGGCAACCCTGCTCGAGCAGGCCGAGTCCGCACGACCGGAACTGCGCCGGGCCGACGCGCAGGTGCTGATGGCAGCTGCCGGCCAGCGACAGGCCGGCTCCGTGTGGTGGCCGCAGGTGGCCGCGCAGGCGGGACTCGAGTGGAACGGTCTCGACTTCGGGAGCCGCAGCCGGTCCTGGGTGGTGGGCGGAGAACTGCGATGGTCGGTGTCGTTGTCGGACGCCGACCGCGCTCGCACTCGCGCAGCCGCATCGGCCCGAGTCGCGGCCGAACACGCGCGTGACGATGTCCGTGCCTCGATTCACGTGGAAGTGGTGTCGGCGCTTCGCCGTCATGAGGCCGCCGTTGCTCGCCTGGCCGTGGGCGAGGCGGCTGTCACACACGCAACCGAAAGGGCTCGCGTCACTCGCAATCGCTACGACGCCGGCCTGGCCTCAATGACCGATGTGCTCGCCGCCGCCAGCGCGGTCCTCGACGCGGAAGCGCGCCAGACGGCCGTCACCGTTGAGGTGCTGACCGCGGGAGCCGAATTGCAGCGCGCGCTGGGACGACAGGTGTGGAAATGAGACTCAACATGACGACGACGATCCGTGCAGGCATGGTGGTGATTGCCGCGGCGGCTGCCGCGGCCTGTGGCGGCGGTGCTGCCGAGTCCGCGCGTGAGACCGAGACACAGACGCCGGTGGCGGTGACGGTCGACCGCGTCTCCCTCACCACGATGGCGGACGTGCACGAGGCGGGTGGTGTGCTTGTCTCGAAGCAGACCGCGATTCTGTCCGCGCGGGTGATGGCGCCCATCCTGCGAATCACCGTGCAGCCGGGCGACACGGTCCGGCGCGGCCAGACCCTCGTCGAACTGGAATCCGACGACGCGACCGCTCAGGTGGCGCGGGCGGACGCGTCGCTGGCAGCCGCCAGGGCATCAGCGCGTGCCGTTGAGTCGGACCGCGACGCCGCACAGGCGGCGCTCGCCCTCGCCACAGCCACACATGCGCGCATTGCCAGGCTCCAGCAGGAACGATCGGCGACGACCCAGGAGTTGGATGCCGCCACCGCCGCGCTGCGACAAGCTGAATCGCGCGTGGCCGCTGCGGTCGCTCAGGTGGAAGCCGCCACCAGGGGCGTGGAAGCCGCCGAAGCCGCGGGTCGTGTATCCGCGATCGCGCGCGGATGGACCACGGTGACCGCGCCGATGGACGGTCTGGTCGTCGCGCGCCATGCCGACCCCGGCTCGATTGCCGCGCCGGGTCAGCCGCTGCTCACGATTGAAGCGCCGGGCGCACTGCAGATGGAGGTGCGCATGGACGCCTCGCGAGCGGCGGGTCTCTCGCTTGGACAGTCCGCAGAAGTCCGCGTGGAAACCGGCGGCGTCTCGAACTGGGTACCCGCCACGATCGCGGAGATTGCGCGCGTCGATCCGATGTCCCACAGCTTTGTGGTCACGCTGAACGTGGCGTCGGACGCTTCATGGCGCTCCGGCTTTTTTGGTCGTGCTCGATTCTCCACAGGAAGCACCGAGCGCCTGACGGTGCCGGTTGCCGCTCTTGTGCAACGCGGGCAGCTGTCCTACGTGTATCAGGTCGGCGCCGACGGTCACGCGCGGCTGCGTGTGGTGTCACTGGGACGCACTGGAGCTGACCGCGTCGAAATCCTGTCGGGCCTCAATGACGGCGACCGAGTTGTAACCAATCCGCCGGCGACCCTGACCGACGGAGCACAGGTGCGGTCATGAGTCATCCCACTGGACTTGCCGGCCGCCTGGCGTCGGCCTTCCTGCAGTCAAAGCTGACGCCGCTGGTGATTGTGGCGTCCCTGCTGCTCGGCATCTACGCCGTTGTCGCACTGCCACGCGAAGAAGAGCCCCAGATCATCGTCCCGATGATCGACGTGTTCGTGGACATGCCCGGCGCATCGCCCGAAGAGGTCGAACAGCGAGTGACGCGGCCGCTCGAGCAGAAGCTCTGGGAGATCCCCGGCCTCGAGTATCTCTACTCGACGTCGAGCGCCGGCCGCGCAATGTTGATTGCGCGGTTTCTCGTCGGTGAGGACGAGGAGCGCGCACTTGTCCGCCTGAAGCAGAAGCTGGACGCCGCCGCGCCGATTCTTCCTCCTGGAGCGACGCCTCCGCTCGTCCAGGCGCGGTCCATCGACGATGTGCCGGTGATGGCGTTGACGTTGTGGGGTCCGGGATACGACGCGGCCCAGTTGCGCCAGCTTGGCGCGCAGGTCCGTGACAGTCTGAAGGAAGTCACCGATACCTCCGAGGTGACGTTGATTGGCGGGCAGGCGCGCCAGGTCACGATTGAGCTCGATCCACCGGCGTTGGAATCACGTGGACTCGATCCGCTCATCGTCCGACAGGCGCTTGCGGCCGCCAATGTGCGCACCGCAGGAGCCCAGGTCGCCGCCGGCAATGAAACGACGATCGTTGAAGCGGGCAGCTGGCCCGACACGTTGGAGTCACTGCAGAACCTCGTGGTCGCGGCCCCGGGCGGCGCCCCGGTCCGTCTGCGCGACGTGGCGCGGGTGACCGACGCGGGCGCGGAGCCGGACCAGTACGTGCGTTTCCATGCGGATGCGACGACGTCGTACCCGGCGGTGACGTTGTCCGTCGCCAAGCGCAAGGGCACCAACGCCATCGACTTGACCCGCCGGCTCGAACACAAGGTGGACACGCTGCGTGGACACCTCCTGCCCTCGGACCTGAACGTCACCGTCACGCGGGACTACGGCGAAACCGCGGCGCACAAGTCGAACGAACTGCTGTGGCACATGTTGCTCGCGGTGTTGTCGGTGTCCGCGCTGATGTGGTGGGCGCTCGGTCGGCGTGAGTCGGTCGTCGTCCTTACGGCGATTCCCGTGACGCTGGCACTCACCCTGTTCGTGTTCTACCTGTATGGGTACACGCTCAACCGCATCACGCTCTTCGCGCTGATCTTCTCCATCGGCATCCTGGTGGACGATGCGATTGTGGTCGTGGAGAACATCGTCCGACATGCGCGTCTGTCGCGTGCCAAGGATGTGCTTGACGCGATCGTCATTCGCGCGGTTGACGAAGTCGGCAACCCCACGATCCTCGCGACGTTGACTGTGGTCGGCGCCATCCTGCCGATGGCGTTTGTGGGCGGGCTCATGGGGCCGTACATGCGGCCGATTCCGATTGGCGCAACGGCCGCGATGATGTTCTCGCTGGTGGTCGCCTTCATCGTGACGCCGTGGGCAGCGGTGCGGCTGCTTGGATCGGGAGGCGGTCACCACGATGAGACTGAAGACAGACTGACGCAGGTGTATCGGCGCGTCATGCGCCGGCTGATCGAGGACGCCCGCACGCGTTGGGCCTTCCTTGGCGGCGTTGCGGTGTTGCTGCTTGTGTCGGTGGCGTTCATCCCGCTTGGGTGGGTCAAGGTCAAGATGCTGCCGTTCGACAACAAGAGCGAGCTCCAGGTCATGGTGCGGATGCCGGACGCCGCGCCGCTCGAAACCACCGCGCGTGTTGCCGAGGCGCTGGCGGAGGCGAGCCTGCTCGATCCCGCGGTGATGGGAGCGCAGAGCTACGTCGGTACATCGTCTCCGTACACGTTCAACGGGCTTGTGAGGCACTACTTCCTGCGACAGGCGCCGAATCTCGCCGACGTGCAGGTGCAGTTGCTGCCGAAAGAAGAACGGTCGGAGCAGAGTCACGCGATTGCCACGCGGCTGCGCGGACGCCTGCTGCCCGTGGCGGCATCGCTGGGCGCAGAGATTCAGGTCGTGGAGGTGCCGCCTGGTCCGCCGGTGCTGCAGACGCTCGTCGCGGAAGTGTACGGGCCTGACGCCACCGCGCGGCAGCAGCTGGCCGCCGGCGTGCGCAACGTGTTCGACACGACCCCCGGCGTCGTGGATGTCGACTGGTACATCGAGTCCGACCGCCCGAAGGTGTCGTTGCAGGTGGATCCGGAGAAGACGGCGCTCGCCGGCCTCTCAGCGATGCAGGTCGCGTCGGTCGTGCAGATGGCGGGTGCGGGCGCGCCGGCCGGGTTGCTGCGTGACCCGCGCGCGCGTGAGGCCGTGCCGGTGATGTTGCGCCTGCCGAAGTCCGGTCGCGGCGACGTTGAGGACCTCACGCAGATCCGGCTGCAAGGGAGACACGCCGTCTCTGTCGGGGAACTGACGACGCGGGCAGCGTCTGTTGAAGCGACGAGCATCTACCACAAGAACCTGTTGCCGGTGACGTATGTGACGGCCGATGTCGCCGGCGCGGTGGAGAGTCCTGTCTACGCGATTCTCGACATGAACGACAAACTCGCCGACGTGAAGACGCCGTCGGGGCAGCCGGTGACGATCTACAACGCCGTGCAGCCGTTTGACGGCGGTGAGTACGCCATGAAGTGGGACGGCGAGTGGCACATCACGATTGAAGTATTCCGCGACCTCGGTATCGCGTTCGCCGCGGTCCTGGTGCTCATCTACATCCTGGTCGTCGGCTGGTTCCAGTCGTTCACCACGCCCCTGACCATCATGATGGCGATTCCGTTTTCGCTGGTCGGGATCCTGCCGGCGCATGCGGCCGGCGACGCCTTCTTCACCGCAACGTCCATGATCGGTTTCATCGCCGGCGCGGGTATCGTCGTTCGCAACTCGATCATCCTGGTGGACTTCATCGAGCTGCGCGTCAAGGACGGCATGCCGCTGACCGAAGCAGTGATTGATGCGGGCGCCGTGCGATTCAGGCCGATGGCGCTGACCGCCGCCGCGGTCATTGTGGGTTCGGCCGTCATTCTGGCGGATCCAATCTTTCAGGGGCTGGCGATTTCCCTCATGGCCGGTGAGGTGGCGTCATTGCTGCTCTCGCGCATGACGGTGCCGGTTGTTTATTTCATGTCCGCGCGTAGGCGGGCCTGAAGGCCCGCCCCACGGGTACAGGTGGGGCAGGCCAT
>BTVE01000140.1:0-6705 GCA_045862915.1 Acidimicrobiia bacterium | reverse complement strand
AGCCGCTGAGCCGTCAGGCCTGAACCGTTACACCGCCGCCCAGTGACCTGGGCGGATTTCTTTCAAGGGGCGCCTGTCTTCAGGCGCCCCTTTGTACATCTGGCGCGGCTGCCTGGCTCCGGGTTCCAGTGCCGGGACCGCTGAGAGCAGGGCGCTGGTGTAGGGGTGCGTGGTCCGGTGGAACACGTCCTCGGCCTGTCCCACCTCCACGAGTCGGCCTCGGTACATCACGGCCACTCGACTGCAGATCTGCGCTACCAGTCGCAGGTCGTGCGCGATGAACAGATAGGTCAGACCGAGCCGGGACTGCAGTTCCATCAGCAGGTTGACGACCTGCGCCTGCACAGACACGTCAAGTGCAGACACCGGTTCGTCCGCGATGACCAGAGACGGATTGAGCGCGAGGGCTCTGGCCAGGCCGATTCGTTGACGCTGACCGCCGCTGAATTCATGCGGGTACTTCGTGGTCTGTGCCGGATCGAGGCCAACAAGTTCGAACAACTCCGCCACCCGGCGCGCGCGTTCCTGCGTTGTGCCCTCACGGAAGATCGCCAGGGGTTCTTCGACAATGGCTCCGGCCCGCATGCGCGGGTTGAGCGACGAGTAGGGATCCTGGAAAACGATCTGCAGGTCCCGCCGTGCGCGCCTCAGGTCGCCAGGCGACAGCGCTGCGAGATCACGGTCCTTGAAGATGACCTGTCCGGACGTCGGCTCGATCAGGCGGAGGATGCAGCGGCCGGTGGTCGTCTTGCCACAGCCGGATTCACCAACCAGGCCGAACGTTTCGCCGGCGGCGATGTCGAACGACACGTCGTCGACGGCGCGCCGGGTAGTGCCCGCGCCAAACCAGGACGGCGCCTTGAATTCCTTGACGAGGTGACGCACCTGCAGCAGTGGAGTCATGCCCTGGGCTCCCGCAGCAGATGACACCACGCCTCATGTGATGGCCCCGTCACGCAGCCGGCCGGCTCGACATCCGCGCATTCGACGAGACGATGTTCGCACCGCGAGGCGAATCCGCAGCCAGGAGGAAAGTTGCCGAGCGTCGGCACGGTCCCAGGGATCGCCACCAGCGGCTCACCCACACGACCCCTGCCGGGCAGACACGCCAGCAGGCCGGCCGTGTACGGATGTGCGGGGTGAGCGAAGACGTCGGCAACGGGACCGCGCTCGACAATTCGCCCACCGTACATGACCGCCACGTCGTCGGCTGTTTCAGCGACGACGCCAAGATCGTGAGTGATGAGCAACAGGGCAATGCCGAGGCGTGCCCTGAGGTCGCGGAGCAGGTCGAGGATCTCGGCCTGGACCGTGACGTCAAGCGCGGTGGTGGGTTCATCCGCAATGACGAGCGACGGATCGGCGCACAGTGCCAGCGCAATCATCGCGCGTTGCCGAAGGCCACCCGAGAGTTGGTGAGGGTAGGCGTCCGCGCGTTGCGCGGCATCGGGAATGCTGACCGCATCGAGCCACTCAATCGCGCGACGTCGCGCCTGTGCGCCACGAGCGAGTCCATGCACCTGAAGAGTCTCGATGATCTGCTGACCGATGGTGTAGACGGGATTGAGCGCGACCATCGGTTCCTGAAAGATGAACCCGATCCGGCGTCCCCGAATCGTCTGAAGACGGGATTCCGGCAGGGTCAGCAGGTCGACGTTGTCGAACAGGACACGGCCGCCGGTGATCCGCCCCGGACGCGGTACCAGGTTGATCAGGGAGAACGCCGTGATGGACTTGCCGGAACCCGATTCGCCGACCAGGCCCAGCGTGCGGCCGGCGTCAAGCGTGAACGACACATCACGCACCGCGGCGGCGGTGGCACCGTCCGGTAGCGGAAACTCGGTACGCAGATGTTCGACAGTGAGCAGCATCAATTCAGGCCGGCGGTGGAGGTGGTCGAAGAGATTCTATCTCCCTCTGCTACAATCCCCCGCGAGCCCGGAGGTGGCATGGACCCAGTGATGAATCAACTCGCGCGTGAACTGGCCGACCTGATTTCGACGGTGGTCGCCGAAGACACGCGTGTGGAGGCCCTGCGCGACAAGGCGCGCGAGGCCGGATTCGATCTGCGTGTGTCGCTGGATGCCGCGGTCACGTTTGTGCCGCTGCACCCGGCCGTGGCGGCCGATGCCGACGCGCTGGTGCCGGTGACGGGGGCCAAGGCTGATGTCCCCGCGCGGCCGGTGCTCGAGATGACTGCCACCGACCGCCGATTCCTGAAGTCGCTGCGCATCGCGGCTGACGAACCCTCCGACGACCCGATCGAATAGTGCGTCAGGCGCGCGAAGACTGCCGCGCCACGGCTGCCGCCGCGCGCGCAGCCGCCTCCGGATCACCCAGGTAGAAGTGCCGCACTGGCCTCAGTGCCGCGTCGAGTTCGTACACGAGCGGAATCCCCGTCGGGATGTTCAGCTCGGCGATGGCTTCGTCCGAGATGCCGTCAAGATACTTGACCAGCGCGCGCAGGCTGTTGCCGTGCGCAGTGATGAGCACGCGTTGCCCCGCCGCAATCGCCGGCGCAATTACCTCGGTCCAGTACGGCAGGAAACGCGCGACGGTGTCCTTGAGCGATTCGGTCGCCGGGCACTCGTCTGCCGTGAGCGACGCATACCGCGGGTCGTGCGACGGATGACGCGGATCAGACAGGTCAAGCGGCGGGGGCGGCGTGTCGTAGCTGCGGCGCCAGATGTGGGTCTGCGCTTCGCCATGTTTGGCGGTCGTTTCCGCCTTGTTCAGTCCCTGCAGCGCCCCGTAGTGCCGCTCGTTTAATCGCCACGAACGCTCGACAGGAATCCAGAGCAGGTCGAGCTCGTCCTGCACGATCCAGCAGGTACGGATGGCGCGTTTGAGTACCGAGGTGTAGGCGACGTCAAACGTGTAGTGCCCTTCGCGTAGCAGCCGCGCGGCTTCGCGTGCTTCGGTGTGCCCCTGCGGTGTCAGATCGACGTCGGTCCAGCCCGTGAAGCGATTCTCGAGGTTCCAGGTGCTCTGGCCGTGACGGAGGAGAACGAGTGAGTGCGTCATGAGTGTCGCGTGTGGGCGAGCGCGGCGCGTCCGGCGTACTGCGCGTCGGCGCCCAGCGCTTCTTCGATACGAAGCAACTGGTTGTATTTGGCTGTGCGGTCGGCACGGCTGGCCGAGCCCGTCTTGATCTGACCCGCAGCGGTGGCAACCGCCAGGTCGGCAATTGTGGCGTCTTCGGTCTCGCCGGACCGGTGGGAGATCACCGACGTGTAGCCGGCGGCGCGTGCGATCGCCACGGCGTCAAGCGTCTCAGACACGGTGCCAATCTGATTCAGTTTCACGAGCAACGCGTTGCCGATGTGTTCGTCGATGCCCTTCCGCAGGATGGCCGGGTTGGTCACAAACACATCGTCGCCGACCAGCTGCACGCGGGATCCCAGCTGCGCCGTGAGCCGCGCCCATCCTGGCCAGTCGGCTTCGGCCAGACCATCTTCGATTGAGGCGATCGGGTACTGGCGGCACCAGTCGTCGTAGAGCGCAATCATGTCGTCCGATGACTTGCGCCCTTCGCCGGACTTGCGGAGCTCATACGCGCCGGCAGAGGCGTCCCAGAACTCGGAGGACGCGACGTCGAGCGCAAGCACAATGTCGCGCCCGGGTGTGTAGCCCGCGCGGTGTACGGCCTCCAGCACCAGTTCCACCGCTTCGCGGTTGGACGCCAGGCTCGGCGCAAATCCCCCTTCGTCTCCCACACCGGTCGACAGGCCGCGCGCCTTGAGCAGCGCGCGCAGCGCGTGGAAGGTCTCGGTGCCGGCACGCAGTCCTTCGCTGAAGGACGGCAGCCCGATCGGCATGACCATGAACTCCTGGAAATCCACGTTGGTGTCCGCGTGAGCTCCACCGTTGAGGATGTTCATCATCGGTACCGGCAGCAGGGCCCCGGCGTTCGGCACGGGCGGCGTGATGAGGTCCACCAGCGAACGGTAGAGCGGCAATCCGCGTCCCGCGGCAGCGGCGTGTGCGACAGCCATCGAGACACCCAGCAGGGCATTCGCGCCGAGGGCGGCCTTGTTGGGGGTGCCATCGAGCGTGAGCATCAGCGTGTCGACGTGCCGCTGATCCGGCGGCTGCCCCTGCAGGGCCGGCGCGATCACCGTGTTTACGTGGGCGACGGCCTTGAGCACGCCCTTGCCCAGGTATCGCGCGGGGTCCGCGTCCCTCAGCTCAAGCGCCTCCCGCGTGCCCGTCGATGCTCCCGACGGCACGGCCGCGCGTCCGTGGGCGCCGGTGTCGAGCGTGACCTCGGCTTCGAGAGTGGGATTGCCTCGGGAATCAAGAATCTGGCGGGCGAAAACGGTAGCAATGCGCACCTCAAGAAATTACTCCAAAACGGCCGCCCCTCTGCGTTGACTTGCATGGTGGGGTGACCTACGATCGGCACTGCACGTTTCCGCCAGCAAGCCTGTCTGTCCCCTGAACTTGGGAGGCCGCATGCCCGGTTCCGCCACGCGAGTTGTTGCCTCGGTTGCCGCGTTGTCACTCACCACGGGTGTGGGTGCCGTGTGGGCGCAGGGTGTCGCGCCTCGACGTCCGGCGGCTGTGCGCATTGACGCGTCAATGAAGGCCGGCCACGTCGTCGGCATCGTGCGTGACGATGCCGGCGCGGCAGTGGTGGGTGTGGCTGTTACCGCCATCGGCACGACGCACGCTCAGGCGCGGACTGACGCCGACGGCCGGTTCCGGCTGGCGCTGGTGCCCGGCGACTACATCCTGCGTGCGTCGCGCGAGGGGTACGTGTCACCGTATCGGGAGTCGGTGCGCATTCGCGCCGCCAGCCAGCTCGAACGCACGATCACAATCACCCGACAGACTGAACTGGCCGCGCGCCCCGTGATTCGTGCCGGCGTGGGACCCGCGCTCGGCCAGGCAGGGCAGTTGCCCGTCGAGTCGATCGTACGTCCGGTCAAGAGTGAGAGCCAGCAGGCGTGGTACCTGAGGCACCTGCCGCGAACCGTCCTGCGCGATGGTGGGCTCCCCACGGTCATGCCGGAGCGCCGCACGGACTTCAAGTATCTGCCCGGCTTCCTCGACTGGGCGGTGAGTGAGTCCGCGCGCGCGGCCAGTTCGTTTTTTGCGGACACGGATTTCACCGGACAGTTCAACATGCTGACCAGTTCGGCACTGAGCGCGGTGGCCGGCGGCGAAAACGCGATTCCGCGCGGTGTGGCATATCTGTCGGTGGGTGCGGCGATTGGCACACACGGGGACCTGCGCATGCGCGGCGCGATGTCGACCGCCGGGCTGGCGTCGTGGGTGGCGCTGACCGAGTACGAGGCGCGCGACGTGCAGCGGCATGCGTTCCGCGTCGGCATGTCGTACGGCGCGCAGCGTGTTGCTGATACCCAGAAGATGTCGATCGTCGGCGCGGATGGACGAGGCCGTTCGGTCGCGTCGCTCTACGGCTTTGACCGATGGCGTCTGCAACCGGGGCTCGAGGTCGACTACGGTGCCCGCATCGACCGCTACGATTACGTCGCGGGCCGGAACTTCGTGAGTCCGCAGCTTGGCCTGCGCGCCATGGTGCTGCCGCGCATGTTCGTGACGGCCCGTGCATCTAGTGCCACGCTGGCTCCGGGGATCGACGAGTTCACGCCGCCGCCGTCGTCGGGGCCCTGGCTGCCGCCCGAGCGCTCGTTTTCGCCGCTGTTCAGCGGAGACGCGTTGGTGCCGGAACGGATCCGGCGCGTGACGTTTGGCGCGTCCCGCGAATTCGGCCCGATTGGCCGCGCGCGGGAACTCGGAATCCGCTGGTTCCGCGAAGAGACGACCGATCAGCTCACGACAATCTTTGGCGACGGTCGCGCGCGTGGCCTTGCGCACTACTACGTCGCATCAGCGGGTGATGTGGTCGTGCAGGGCTGGACCGTCCACGCGTCCGGCTGGTTTACGTCCCGTGTCCGGATGTCGGTCGACTACTCTCTCGCGCACACCGAATGGACACGGTCGCTGCACTCCACGGTCATGGCTGCCGTTGATCCCACCGTCGTCCGGCCAACTCGTGAGCGGCTGCATGATGTGACCGGCGCCATTGATGCCCGGATTCCGGAGTCGGATACACACGTGCAGCTGGCGTATCGCTTCAACTCGGCCCTCATGCGCGGACAGACGCAGGCCTGGTCCGCGCTCGCCGACGGACGGTTTGATGTCCAACTCCGTCAGGCATTGCCCTTCCAGCCGATCGACGGGGGCAGGTTCGAAGTCATGTTCGCCATCAACAATCTCCTGCGTGATCCCAACGGCAGCATCGTTGGCGCGTTTTATGACGAACTCCTGACCGTTCGCAGCCCCCGCCGCGTGCTCGGCGGAGTTCAGGTCAGGTTCTGATACGATCCAAGCCATTGGATCCGGCCGCCGCGGCCGTTTGTTAACCTCCATATTTTCTTATGGTTAGCAGGCGCCGAGGTTTGGGTGGGCCGGTACGTCACTTGCCTGTCACCTTGTTGCCATGACGAGTTCCCTGCGCAGATGGAATCCGGTCTTCCGCGTTGCGGTGCCGGTTGCCGTCGCCACGATCCTCGTGACGATCGCCCTGATCAACCTGGTGGTCGTCGGACGCTGGCAGCGCAGCGCTGCTGTCGACGACGGGGTGTTGTGGGGGCCGGACCTCAGCGCGCTGGAAGTCAGCGCCGAATCCACCGCGGCCCGTGCCGGGCTGCAACGCGGCGATTTTCTGCTGGCCAT
>BTVE01000139.1:0-6895 GCA_045862915.1 Acidimicrobiia bacterium | reverse complement strand
GTCTTGTTCTTCAAAAGAAACTTTCATTTACCACTACGACAGCCTGCGCGGATTGGATGCACCGACCGCCGTACGGTTTCACACGTTAAACCGCTGCAAAACAACGGCTTAACGAAATCGCACCAGTTCTGGACTTTTTCGGTCCGTCTTTGTGCTGCCAATTAGACGTTGGGACACCCATAAACGGTTCTCCACGTTTAAGGACGCTTCTTGTCTACGTTTGGTGACAGACCGACGGCCCCTTCGAACCGGCAGGTACGGCACCCGGAGGGCCACCACTGTGTAACTCCTGCTATACTTCTGCGTTTGGAGAAGTAGCCCAATGGCCAAGCAGTGTGAAGTGTGCGGAAAGAAGCCGGTGGTCGGTCGTCAGGCCAGCCACGCCAACAACGTGACGTCGCGCCGATTTGAACCGAATCTGCAGCGTGTCCGCGCCGTCCTCGATGGCGCCGTGCGCCGCGTGCGCGTGTGCACCCGGTGCATCCGCTCAAACAAGGTCGTCAAGGCCGCCTGATGGCGTCCCCGCTCGTTCCGGTCTCCACGACAGGTGCTCCGGCCGCCATCGGCCCCTACAGCCAGGCCGTCCGCGCCGGAGATTTCCTGTACGCCTCGGGTCAGATTCCACTCGACCCGGTGACCGGCACGATCACGGAGGGCGGCATCACCGCCCAGACACATCAGGTGTTTCAGAACCTCGCGGCGGTCCTCGAGGCCGCCGGCGTCTCGTTTGATCGTGTCGTGAAGACCACCGTCTATCTGGCGGACATGGGTGACTTCGCCGCGATGAACGAGGTGTACGCGGGGTACTTCAAGAATCACGCACCGGCGCGCGCCACGATTCAGGCCGCCGGTCTGCCGCGCGCCGTCCGGGTCGAAATCGACCTGGTCGCGTATCTGGCGTAGCCGCGTTCAGCGGCTCGCCCGTTCCACCGCCAACACCCCCTCCACACCTTTCAGGCTCTTGATCACCTTGTCGAGGTGTTTGAGGTCTGCAATCTCGACCGTCATCCGGATTGAGCCGCGGCCATCGGTGTCCGACGTCGCTTCAACATCGCGAATGTTCGTGTTGATCCCCGACACGCGCGTCGTCACTTCCGCCAGGATGCCTTTGCGGTCGGCCACGTGCAGCTTGAGCCGCACCACGTATGGTGAGGCGTCCGCACCTTTGTCCCACTCCACGTCGATGCGACGTTCCGGGTCGTACAGCAGGCTGAGCACGTTGGGGCACGTCGCCGCATGCACGGAGACGCCCTTGCCGCGGGTGATGTAGCCGACGATCTTTTCGCCGCGAATCGGATTGCAGCACCGCGCGCGAGACACCATCAGGTCATCGATCCCCTTGACCTTGATCTTCGCGTCCCCGGTGCCCAGCACGCGCCGCACCACGCTCGTGACGACGTTGTCGGGTTTCTCACGGAGTGCCTCCTGCCCGACCAGTTTTGTCAGCACGGCCTTCACCGTGACCTTGCCGTAGCCAATCGCGGCAAACAGGTCGTCCACACGTTGTGCGCCGAACTCCAGCCCGACCTTGCCCAGCGCCTCCGGCTCGATCAGGGCCCGGTCGATGTTGAACTTGCGCACATCCTTGTCGAACAGGCGCCTGCCGATCTCGATGCTGCGCGCCTTCTCCTGCGCCTGGATGAACTGCTTGATCTTGTTGCGCGCACGCGAGGTCTGGACAAACGTCAGCCAGTCACGGCTCGGCGTGTGGCCCGCCTGCGTCACGATCTCGACGATGTCGCCGTTGGCCAGGCGTGTGCGCAACGGCACCATCCGGCCGTTGATGCGCGCGCCCACACACTGATGACCGACATCGGTGTGGACCGAATACGCGAAGTCCACGGGGGTGGCGCCTTGCGGCAGCGACTTCACCTCACCTTTCGGGGTGAAGATGTACACCTCGTCCGGATACAGCTCTACGCGGAGGTTCTGCAGGAACTCCGTGGGGTCGCGCAGGTCCTGCTGCGCTTCGAGCAGGGACCGCAGCCAGGCGAAGTACTGCTCATCGGTCGAGGCGCCGACGCGGCCTTCCTTGTATTTCCAGTGCGCCGCAATGCCCTCTTCCGCGATGTTGTGCATCTCTTCGGTGCGGATCTGCACCTCGAAGGGCAACCCTCGGCCGCTCACCACCGACGTGTGCAGCGACTGGTAGCCGTTGGGCCGCGGCATGGCGATGAAGTCCTTGAAGCGACCGGCGACCGGCGACCAGGTCTGGTGGATGATGCCGAGAATGCTGTAACAGTCCTTCACGGAGGCGGTGACGACCCGGAGCGCGATGAAGTCGTACACCTGGTCGAGCGTGGCGTTGTCGCGGCGGCGCAGCTTCTGGTGGATCGACCAGAGGCGTTTGATGCGGCCGTCAATCGACACGACCGGCACCTGCGCTTCGGCCAGCTTGGCAGCCAGGGTGGCCCGGAGCTCCTCCATCAACGTGTCTGACGCCTTGCGGCGAGCCTCTACCTCCGCCCGGAGCTTCTGGTAGGCCTGCGGCTCGAGGTGGCGGAACGCCAGTTCCTCGAGCTCGTTCTTGACCTTGCTCATGCCCAGCCGATTGGCGATGGGCGCATAGATGTCGCGGGTTTCCTGGGCGATACGCTGCCGCCGGTCCTCGGGCAGGTGATGCAACGTCCGCATGTTGTGGAGCCGGTCGGCCAGCTTCACCATGATCACCCGCACATCGTCGACCATGGCGAGGAGCATCTTGCGGAAGCTTTCGGCCTGCCGTTCCTCACTGGAGGCGAACTGGAGGCCGGAGAGTTTGGTGACCCCTTCGACCACGTGGGCCACGTCCTCGCCAAACAGTTCCCGGATTTTTTCGATGGAGTTGGGGGTGTCCTCGACGATGTCGTGGAGGAGTCCCGCGGCGACCGCGACGGCATCCAGCCGCTGGTCGGCCAGCAGGTCGGCCACTTCGAGGGGGTGAACCAGGTAGGGCTCCCCCGAACGACGGACCTGTCCCTTGTGCTCGTAGGCCGAAAACACGTAGGCCCGGCGGAGCAGCTCGGTATCGGCGTCCGGATTGGCCTTCCGGACCTTGTCTATCAGGTCTTCGAACCGAATCATCTTGGCGGTGTCTAAACAGATACGGGGCTTTTTTGACGCCCTGATGGAAGAATACCCCGACGCGCCTTGACGGTCGTTTTTGGGGTTCACTATACTGGCGCGGTTTCGGCCAATTTCGCCCGACTTGAGGACTTCCCATGCACTCTCGTTTCGCCTCGCTTCGTGTTTTTGCTCTGATTCTGGCGGTTGCCGTGTCCGCCTCGGCGTGCGGCAAGTACTCCATTGGCAACCTGCGGATGCTGATGGCGTTCAAGGAGGGTAACGGCCTCTATGCCAAGTCGGACTTCACCGGCGCCATCAAGAGCTACGAAGAAGCCATCCAGCACAAGCCGGACTTCGGCATCGTGTATTTTTTCCTCGCCAACTCGCACGACAACCTCTACAAGTCGACGCGCAAGGGCGAGCCGGAAAACGATGCCCACATCCGCGCGGCCGTGGAGAACTACAACAAGGCCATCCAGACCATCAAGGACGATGAGCCGTCTGGTGCCCAGATCAAGAAGCTGGCCTACGAATACCTGATTGCCGCGTACGGTCCGGACAAGCTCGACGACTTTTCGCAGGCCGAGCCGATTGGGCAGAAGCTCATCGAGTTGGAGCCCAACGAGCCTGGCAACTACAGGACCATGGGCGACCTGTACGAAAAACAGGGCCTCTTCGACAAGGCCGAGGAGTATTTCCTGAAGTCGGTCGAGGTTCGCCCCAACGACCCGATGGGGTACAGCGTCCTGGCGGGCTACTACGACCGTCAGGGGAACTTCGACAAGACGATGCAGGCCTGGGAAGACCGGGCCAAGGTCGAGCCGAACAACCCGGAAGCCCACCACACGATCGCCCTGTGGGCGTGGCAGCGTGCCTTCAAGGACTACACCATCACTGCGGCCCAGAAGCGGCAGTACATCGATCGCGGCATCGCGGCGGAAGATGCGGCACTCGCCCTGCATCCCGACTACTTTGAAGCGCTGAGCTACAAGAACCTCCTCCTCCGCCTCAAGGCCGGCACGGAGCGGGACCGTAAGGTCGCTGACGCATTGTTCAAGGAAGCAGACCGGCTCAGAGACCGCGCCATCGAGATTCAGAAACAGCAGGCATCGGCCGGCGGCGGGCTCTAAGTCCCTTCCCACTTACCGATCGGGTCTTACGGGCGCGCTCAGGGTCTCCTGAGCGCGCCCGTTCCTTTTGGGGCAGGCACACAACCGTTCACGCAACCGCGCCCTCAACGGGGCTGGAGCGGGTCTGAACCGCTCGCGCAGCAGTCCTCGGCGCCGTGCAGTGGGGTTCGGGGTTCCTGGGTTCGTGGGTTCGGGTTTGTGGGTGCGGGGCGCGTGCGCTCTCAGGTGGCGCCAGCGGGCAGGCCGGACGGCAAGGCCGACCGGCGAGCGGCGAACCCGGCCAGGGCACCCAGCAACCGGCAGCACGAGGACCAGGAACCGAGCACACCGAACCAGAAGTCTCATCGAGGAGCTTGCGATCTGGCGCTGTCCGTGGGCGTTCCTCGCCCCGGTTCAGCGCACGCCAAAAAGAAAACGCGCCCCAGGGAGGGATCCCTGGGGCGCGTCAGTGTGTGTTCGTCTGAAAGAGGAGGCTCAGTTGCCGCCGGCGGCCGAGCGACGCATACCTTCGGTGACGATTCCGACCTTGGTGACACCGGCGCCGGTGGCGGCGTCGATGATCTGGACGATCTCGCCATAACGAACCGAAGCGTCACCAATGATGAACAGCGTCTTTTCGTTGCGGCTTTCGAAGACCGTGCGCAGGTGATCCTGAAGCGCTCCGATACCGATCTCGGTCTTGTTCACCGTCAGCCGGCGGTCGGCCCCGTACTCGACCACGATCTGCGACAGGATGGTCGGCGCCGCTGCCGCCTTGTTCACTTCGAGGGGCAGGTTGATGTCCTGGCCCTTCTGGGTGAGCGGCAACGCGGCGATGAAGATGACCAGGAGCACGAGCAGGACGTCGATGAGCGGCGTCACGTTCATGTCGGCGGACGCTTCCGCCTTCGAGACCTGGGCGACCTTCTCGGCACCGTGGTGCTTGTGTGCGTGCGCCATTACTGCCCGCCTCCTTCCTGCACCGTCGGTTCGGTAATGAGCCCGACGCTTTCAATGCCCGCTCCGCGGAGGGCATCCATCATTTTCATGATGGCGCCATAGGGAGCGTCCTTGTCGCCCTTGAGGTAGACCACCTTGTCGGCCTTGGTCTCGAGGGAGGCCTGCAGCCTGGAGATGGCTTCCGTCTCGGTCGTCTCGATCGCGTTCACGTACAGCTTGCTCTGCGAATCGATGTGCACAACCGTCTGGTCCGCCGTGTCCGGCTTGTCGCCGGAGTTGCGGGCCGACGGCAGCGCCACGTCAACACCCGCCTGCACCATCGGCGCGACGAGCATCACGATGATGAGCAACACCAGCATGACGTCGACCAGCGGGGTGACGTTGATGTCTGATTTGGGGCCGCCTTTCGCGCCCCCAACGTCCATTGACATGGGAGACTTCCCTTCTTTCTGCTGATGCTCGTCTTACGCCGTCTTCTTGATGAAGTAGTCGACCAGCTCCGACGAGGAGTTGTCCATCTCGACGTTGAAGTACTCCAGCGCGCCGCTGAAGTAGTTGTAGAGCCACACGGCCGGGATGGCCACCACGAGGCCGAGTGCCGTTTCGATGAGCGCTTCCGAGATACCGGCCGAGACGGCGCCCAGGCCGGCCGAGCCCGCCTGACCGATGCCGGCGAACGCGTTGATGACGCCGACGACCGTGCCGAGCAGACCGACGAACGGAGCCGTCGCGCCGATGGTCGCCAGGGCCGGAATGCCCTTCTTGAGGTCGTTGGCCGTCAGGGCCGTCGCACGCTGGATGGCGCGACGCACGGTGTCCACCAGGTCTTCACGGGACAGGTTGGCGCCCGAGTCCACCTGGAACTGGTATTCCTGCAAGCCGGCGAGGACGACCTTCGCGAGATGGCTGTACTGGTAGGTCTTCGACTGCGACACGGTGAGCGCGTCCTTCAGGCGGCCTTCCTTGAGGTGCTTGGCCACCTGCGGGGCGTAGAGCTTGGACTGCTTCTTCGCCTGCGAGAACGTGTAATAGCGCTCGATTGCCACACCGAACGACCACATCGACATGAAAACCAGGATGAACGCGACGGCCTTCGCGACGAAGCCCATCTGTTCCCACATGTGCATCAGATCCATCTCACCCATGAACAGCCTCCGAAACTACGAACTGACGTGAAACAACTTGTCCGAACGAAAACTCGACTCGAACCCTCTGACAACTACTTGAGCGTGAAGTTCACCGTGACGGTCATGATGACCGGCACCGGCTGGCCGTTCAGCTCGGTGGGCGTAAAGACCCACTGCCGGACAGCCTCAAGCGCGGCCTGATCAAGCAGCGCCACGGGACGAATCACTCGCGCATCGGTTACCCGGCCGTCCACGCCAATGGTCGCCTCGATGATGACAATGCCCTGCACGCGCGCCGACTGTGCAATCGGCGGGTAGATCGGATTCACGTGCTTGAGCTTCTTGGGTTCCTTGATCTGACCACCCACACGCACGGGCTGCGGCGGTGCCGGCGGCGGAGGGGGAGGCGGCGCTGACGGGATACCACCCACAACACCACCCACGGCGCCTCCGGGAATGCCACCAGCCACACCGCCAACCACGCCGATGGATCCGGCGGCCGGACGAGGCGGAGGTTCAGGAGTGATCTCCTTCGGCGCTTCCACAGGAGCCGCAGCCGGGTTCACGTCCGGTGTGGGCGTGGGCGGCGTCGGCGCCGCGGGGGGCGGCGGCGGGGGGGGGGGCGGCCGCGCCCCAAAGGCCCACACCCACAGC
>BTVE01000138.1:0-6935 GCA_045862915.1 Acidimicrobiia bacterium | reverse complement strand
GGAGTACATAGCGATGGCGAAGAAGAAGGCAGTCAAGAAGAGTGTGAAGAAGGTCGGCAAGGTCACGAAGGCGGTTGCCAAGAAGGCGGTCGGCAAGAAGGTGGTCGGCAAGGTCACGAAGAAGCCGGCGGCCAAGAAGACCCCGGCCACACCGGCGGCGAAAAAGGCGGGAGCTTACGTCTACCAGTTCGGCAAGAAGACCGACGGTAACGGCTCGATGAAGCCGCTGCTCGGCGGCAAAGGCGCGAACCTCGCCGAGATGTGCCGCATCGGTCTGCCCGTGCCTCCCGGATTCACCATCACCACGGAAGTCTGCACGTACTACTACGCCAACAAGCGCACGTATCCACCTGCGCTCCGCGGCCAGATTGAGGCCGGCGTCAAGGCCATTGAGAAGCAGACCGGCAAGATCTTCGGCGACCTGAAGAATCCGCTGCTCGTGTCGGTGCGCTCGGGCGCACGCGACTCGATGCCGGGCATGATGGATACGATCCTCAACCTGGGCCTCAACGACAAGACGGTGGAAGCGCTTGCGGCCAAGACGGGCAACGCCCGTTTCGCGTGGGATTGCTATCGCCGTTTCGTCCAGATGTACGGCGACGTCGTCCTCGGCGTGCAGAAGCGGCCTGATGAAGACCACGAGCCGTTTGAGGTCGTCATTCACGCCCTCAAGCACGAGCGGTATCACGCCGACATCGAAGACACCGCGCTGAGCGTCGACGACCTCAAGGAACTGGTGTCGCGCTTCAAGGCGCTGGTCAAGGAGCGCGCGGGCAAGCAGTTCCCGAGTGACCCGTGGGATCAGCTGATGGGCGCGGTGGGCGCCGTGTTTGGCTCGTGGATGAACGACCGCGCGATCGTGTATCGCCGCAAGTACAACATCCCGACCGAGTGGGGCACCGCCGTCAACGTGCAGGCGATGGTCTACGGCAACACGGGTGACCGTTCGGGTTCGGGTGTCGCGTTCACGCGTAACCCCGCCAACGGCAACAAGGAGTTCTACGGCGAGTTCCTCATCAACGCACAGGGTGAAGACGTCGTCGCCGGCGTGCGGACGCCTGAGCCGGTGCACGACTTGAAGGCGCAGATGCCGAAGGCGTATGCCGAACTCGAGCGTATCCGCGTCACGCTTGAGAAACACTTCAAGGACGTGCAGGACTTCGAGTTCACGATTGAAGACGATGTCGTGTACATGCTGCAGACGCGCAACGGCAAGCGCACGGCGATGGCCGCGCTCAAGTTCTCCATCGACATGGAGAAGGAGCGCCTGATCGACTGGAAGACGGCCATCCTGCGCAACCCGGCCGACCAGCTCGAACAGCTGTTGGCACCCGTGTTCGACGCCCAGGAAGTCAGCAAGGCCCAGTGCATCGCCACCGGCCTGGCCGCCGGCCCCGGTGCGGCGTCCGGTCGCGTGTATCTGAATGCTGAGCGCGCGGTGGAAGCGGCAAACCGCGGCGAAAAGGTGTTGCTCGTCCGTGTCGAGACATCGCCGGAAGACCTGCGCGGCATGATCGCGGCCGAAGGCATCCTCACCGCTCGCGGTGGTGTGTCGTCACACGCGGCGCTGGTGGCCCGCCAGATGGGCAAGGTCTGCGTGTGTGGCGCCGCAGCGATCGAGATCGACTACCAGAAGCGCACCGCGACGGTGGCCGGCACGGTCTACAAGGAAGGTGACTGGCTGTCGATCGACGGCACGGCCGGCACGGTGTACGCCGGCGAAGTGAAGACCGCGCCGTCCGAGATCGTGGCGGCGCTGATTCACAACGACGAAGCGGCGCGCAAGACGGAGAAGTTCCGCGACTTCCAGCAGCTCATGAAGTGGTGCGACAAGGCCACACGCATGAGTGTCCGGACCAACGCAGACACGCCGGAGCAGACCGAAAACGCGATGGCGTTTGGCGCCGTGGGCATCGGCCTCACGCGCACCGAGCACATGTTCTTCGAAGGTGACCGCATCGACGCGATGCGCGAGATGATCCTCGCCGAGTCGACAGACGAGCGGAAGGCCGCACTGGCCAAGCTGCTGCCGTACCAGCGTGAAGACTTCGCGGGCATCTTCCGCGCGCTCAAGGGATACCCGGCGACGATTCGCTTCCTGGATCCGCCGCTGCACGAGTTCCTCCCGCACACGGCGGAACAGCAGAAGGAACTGGCGAAGAAGATGGGTGTCCCGGCCGAGCGTATCCACCAGCGCGTGGAGGGCCTGCACGAGTTCAACCCGATGCTGGGTTTCCGTGGCTGCCGTCTCGGTATCGGCTACCCGGAGATCTCGGAGATGCAGGCGCGCGCGGTGTTTGAAGCGGCGGCGCTGGTGCAGAAGGAAGGCATCAAGGTGCGTCCCGAAATCATGATTCCGCTGGTCGGCTTCAAGAAGGAACTCGACCTGCAGATCGAGGTGGTGCACCGCGTCGCCCGTGAAGTGCAGTCCGAGCAGAAGGTGAAGCTCAACTACATGGTCGGCACGATGATCGAAGTGCCGCGCGGCGCGCTGACGGCCGACGAAATCGCGCACACGGCCGAGTTCTTCAGCTTCGGCACCAATGACCTCACGCAGACCGGCCTCGGCATGTCGCGTGACGACTCGGGCTCGTTCCTGCCGCACTACGCGGAACTGGAAATTGTCACGAAGAACCCGTTTGCCACCATCGATGCCAGCGGCGTGGGCCAGCTGGTCGAGATGGCGGTGAAGAAGGGCCGCGCCACCCGGCCGAACATCAAGCTGGGTATCTGCGGTGAACACGGCGGCGACCCCGCATCGGTGTTTTTCTTCGAGTCGGTGGGCCTCGACTACGTGAGCTGCTCGCCGTATCGCGTGCCGGTTGCGCGTCTGGCGGCGGCCCAGGCCGCGCTCAAGAGCGCACAGCAGTAAGACCTGACATCACCATGGAGACGTGGAGATCATGGAACCATTGGGTCTTCTCCATGTCCTCCATGTCTCCATGGTGAATGTGTTCTCCACATGATTACCGTCCTGGTGCACCGGAACGGCCGCACGGAGCGGGTCGAGGCCCTCGACCCGTCCTGGGTGGCTCCCGGTGCGCCGGAACATGTCTGGGTGGATGTGCAGCTGCCGGATGATGACGCGCCGGCGGTGCTGCGGGATGTCTTCAAGCTGCATGAGCTGTCGCTTGAAGATGCGTTCAGCGAAACACACCATCCGAAAATCGAGCTCTACGATCATTACCTGTATTTGATCCTGCATGGGATCCGGGCCGGGGGCGGCGGCGACGGTTTCACGACGAGCGACATCGACTTCTTTCTGGGTGAGCAGTTCCTGGTCACGCTCCACATGGCGCCGTCGCGGTCGATCGAGCACGAGCGGCAGACGTGCCTGCGTAATTCGCAGGCGCTGGGAGAAGGGCCCGCCGGGCTGCTGCACCGGATCGTTGACCAGATGGTGGACCACTATCGTCCGGAAGTGGAGACCCTTGAAGACCGCCTGGAGAAGATCGAGGACCTCGTGTTCGAGAATCCGAAGGCGAATCCCGTGCGCAGCATTCTGGCGCTCAAGCAGGACATTGCCGCTCTGCGGCGGGTGACGCTGCCGCAGCGGGATGCCGTCGGGCGGCTGGCACGGCGCGAGTTCGAGCTGATCCCCGACACGATGGCCTACCGGTTCCGCGACGTGTACGACCATCTGGTGCAGCTGACCGATGAAGCGATCTTCTTTCAGGATCGCGTGACAGGGCTGCTGGATGCGCATCTGTCCGCGCAGAACAACCGCCTCAACCAGGTCATGAAGGTGCTGACCATCATCACCACCTTGTTCATGCCACTTACGGTGTTGACCAGCATGTACGGCATGAACGTCGAACTGCCGCATCTGCCCGGCGGCCCGGCCGTGCAGTTCTGGTGGATCATGGCCATGGTCACGGTCATTGTCGCCGGCATGTTGTGGGTGTTCAGGCGAAAGGACTGGCTGTGACGCGCGTCCGTCGCCTTGCCCCGGAACTTGCCAACCAGATTGCCGCAGGCGAGGTGGTCGAACGTCCGGCCTCCGTCATCAAGGAGCTGATCGAAAACGCCATTGACGCCGACGCCACACGCATCAGCGTATCCGTGGAGTTCGGCGGCAAGAAGTTCATGTCCGTGGAAGACGATGGCATCGGAATGTCGGCGGAAGATGCACGCCTGGCCGTCGAGCGGCATGCCACCAGCAAGATTCGCGAGGCGCAGGACCTGGCAGCGATCCTCACGCTCGGTTTCCGCGGAGAAGCGCTGCCGTCGATTGCCTCGGTGTCGCGCTTCAGGCTCCGCACGCGCGAGCGAGGCGCACTGAGCGGCACCGAGATTCGGATTGAAGCCGGCAAGGTCGTGTCCGACAGGGAAGTGGGCGCGCCTGAAGGCACGTTGATCGAAGTGGCCGAGCTGTTCTACAACCTGCCGGCGCGCCGCAAGTTCCTGAAAGCGGATACGGCAGAGGCCGCACAGATCTCCCGGCTGGTCACCCAGATGGCGCTCGGGTATCCCGAGGTCGGGTTCACGCTCAAGAGCCGCGATCGTGTGCTGATTGAAGCGCCGCCAGCCGGATCATCCGAGGAGCGGTTCTACCAGATCTACGGCGACCGGCCCGACCTCGTGCCGGTGAAGAAGGTCGCCGCGGGGATGACCGTCACCGGGTACATCGCTGCGCTGGCCGAGCAGGGCCCCGTGCGTGGCCCGCAGCATGTGTTCGTCAATCGCCGCTTGGTCAAGGACCGCACGATCGCTCACGCAATACAGGCGGCCTATGCCGTGGGCAGCATCAAGGAACGCAGCCCAGAGGTGCACCTGTTCATCGAACTGCCGGCCGAACGGGTTGACGTCAACGTGCATCCGACCAAGGCCGAGGTGCGGTTCCTCGACCAGAGTCTCGTGCATGAGGTGCTGCGGCGCGCGCTCATCGATGCGCTTGGTCAGGGTGGCGTGCCGGAACTCGTGCTGCAACCCGGAACCCCGGCGCCATCGATCCCACAAGGGCACGCGTTGCCGTGGGCGTTCGGGCAGGGCGAGTTGACACCACTTGCCGCTCCTGCCGGCGTCATGCCGCCTCTTGCTGCTTTCCCGCCCCTTGCTGCTCCTGCGCCCTTTCAGCCGCCTCCTGCCGACAGGCTCTCCATCGTCGGCGGCTCGCAGACCGTGCAGACGCTCATCAAGCCGCTGACGCCGCTGGGGCAGTTCCGCAACACCTTCATCATTGCGGTCGACGATGAGGGGATTGCGATCATTGACCAGCACGTCGCGCACGAGCGGATATTGTTCGAGCAGATTGCCGAGCGCCTGACGACCGGACGGGTGGAGGTGCAGCCGCTCCTCACGCCCGTCGTGCTGGAACTCACGGCGGGTGAGCATCAGACGCTGTTGTCGCATGCGCCGTCGCTCCAGAAGCTCGGCTTCGACGTTGAGGATTTCGGCGGCACGAGCATGCGTATCACCGCGGTGCCGGCGATTCTCGACTGGAAACATGTGGACACTGCGCTGCGCGCCGTTGCGTCCGACCTGGATGGCTTGTCACCAGGCGCCAGTGTCGACATCGCGCTCCGGCAGATGGCCGCGACGATGGCGTGTCATGCGGCGGTGAAGGCGAACGACCCGCTGACGCGCGAGAAGATGCAGTACCTGCTCGACGAACTGCGGCGCACGTCGCATTCCACGGTCTGTCCGCACGGCCGACCCGTGGTGTTGCGGCTGACCAGGCGGGAAGTCGAGCGCAACTTCGAACGCGTGTAGCGGAGTCCGGATGTCCACTGAGCTGCTGGAAGCTGTCCTGTCCGGGTGGGATCGGCACAACGAGGTGCTGGTCAACCTGCTGCGCGCGATTCCTGGTGACGTCCTTGGCGCGCGTGCCGGCGAGGGGAGTCCCACGGTGGCGGCGATGTTCAGCCACATGCGGTACGAGCGGCTGTGTTCCGTCATCGAGAACGCGCCTGAGGTGGGCGCTCCGAAGCCTGAAGGAGAGTGGCGGGACGAGCGCGATGCGGACGTGTTGGCGGCGCAGTTGAACGAGAGTGCGGCGCTGGTGCGGGATGCGGTAGGCGGTCGGGCTCGTGAGGGACGCGACCTCGAACAGGACTTTTCGCATCCGGTGCACATGATTCAGTTCCTGATCTTCCACGAGGGGTATCACCACGGACAGATCAAGCTCGCGCTGAAGGCGGCCGGTGTGCCGTTGTCCGACGAGGTGATTGGCCCGGTGACCTGGCACCGCTGGCGCGCGCCTGAGTCGCGTGTGGCCGTGGGGTGGGGCTTCAGCCCCGCCGGACTGGCGCGCTGAGTCGCGGGTGGCCGGCTGCGCCGCGGGCTCCGCGTCTGGCCGCTCGAATCCGTCGCTCCATGCGTTCGCCCTGCGAACTGGCGCTTGTCGCCTCGCTCCCAATCTTGTCGGGCCGCAGCCTCGGCGAAGGCGGAGTGGGGGAGCGAGGCGCGCAGGGCTCACTCCTTGCGCTCCGGATTCAGACTGACGATCTTCGCGACCCTCCGAGTCGCCCCCGGCCGCAGTCGACCACCCGCGCAGGGCGCGCGAGGGCTGCGCTGTGGTTACGCGCCTGACCAAGCGCGTAACCACGGGACGCCTGTACCGCCCCACCTGCAGGCCGTTGCATGCGAAGGACTTCGGGCGGCGGGGGGCCAGGGGTATCCGTGGTTACGCGCCGGCCCTCGCGCGTAACCACTATCCAGGCGCGTAACCACGGGCGGAGAATTGCCCGAGAACAGGTGCTAACATCCACGCGTTCAGGCAGTTGAAGGGAAGAGTCGGGCTGTCGAGCGGTCGTGGTTACGCGCCTGCTCGGCGGCTTGGCGTCCTAATATTAGTTAGGCATTCGCGATTCAACACCCAGGCTGGACGACGGTAGAATCTGGCGTGCTCCTCCCGCATGCGGACCGCGCGGAGATCGATCCCCAGAAGTTGCATGGGTACCTGCTGAATCCCGCGCATCCCGTGGGGCGGTTCA
>BTVE01000137.1:0-7064 GCA_045862915.1 Acidimicrobiia bacterium | reverse complement strand
GTTGACCCCGATCCGCTTCGGGTCGCGCGCACGGACAAACTGCGCCAACTGCGAGGAAGGCCCGATGATGTCGTAGGCGCCGGACTCCTCAACCATGTACCCGGAGGGCCCCAGGGCAGCCCGTTCGATGCGTGGCCCGCCGCGATCGCTGAAGACGTAGTATCCGATGCCGCTGACGTAGCCCCGGCCGAGGTCCTCCCAGAGCGGGTCAGTGTGGTTCTCCTTCACCGCCACGATCCACATGTCGATTCCATGTGCACGCATGGCCGCCGGCAGGACCTGCTCGAACTTGTCGAGCCGGATCTGACGCTGGAGCTCCCATCGGCGCCGGGCTTCCTGTGCGGTCAGGACAGGGGCGGTGAGGTTGAGGACGATGGCCGCGCCGGCACAGGCGAGTATGAATCTGAGCATGGCCGAGATTCTACCCGCGCGCGCCGGACGCCGAGAGGGCCACGCTACTGCCGGCCGAGCAGGCTGATGAATCCGGTGAGAATGGCCAGCAGCGTCGCAAATTGCAGAGCCACGACCCACACGAACCGTTTGTCGAGTGTGTCGAACCGCCGCTCCATCCTGTCATCCAGGGCGGAGATCATGGTCTTCAAATCCGTGTTGACGTGCTGCATGTGGTCCCGGTGATCCTGCATGCGCTCCTCCACTGCGCGTCCGCGCGCTTCCAACGTGATGATTCGTTCCTCGACTGCGTCCATGCTGACTCCTTGTCGAGGTGAATAACTGCACGAATCGATCCGCGAGCATCTTCAGCCCTTTTTCGGGGGAATCCGTCGGGACGTTGCAGAAACTGCCGACGGTTGCCTCGAACGCATTGCATTAATCGCGATCGCGACCGTGAGTGATTCCTGCCGACGACGATGCCATCGTCCAGGAAAATTCGCAACCCGGCGCAAGAGCTGTGCCGAAAGATGGCGGCGCGTCAGGCCTTCAGTGCGGCGAGGATCTCGTCGACAGACTTCTTCGCGTCGCCGTAGAGCATGCGTGTCTTCGGCTTGAAGAAGAGCGGGTTCTCGACGCCTGCGTACCCGGCACCCTTGCCGCGCTTGAACACAATGCACTGACCGGATTCCCAGGCGTGCAGCACGGGCATGCCGGCGATTGGACTTGACGGATCATCGAGCGCGCTGGGATTCACGATGTCGTTGGCGCCGATGACGAGGACCACGTCGGTGGTGGGGAAGTCATCGTTGATCTCGTCCATCTCGAGCACGATGTCGTACGGCAGATTGGCTTCCGCCAGCAGCACGTTCATATGCCCCGGCAGACGGCCGGCGACCGGGTGAATTGCAAACCGCACCTGCTTGCCGAGGCCACGCAGGATCTGCACGATTTCCTTCACCGGATGTTGCGCCTGCGCGACGGCCATGCCGTACCCGGGCACGATGATGACTGACTGTGCCTGCTTGAGCTGGGCGACCACATCGGCAGCGGTGGTCGCCACCATCTCGCCCTCGACGACCGCACCCTGCGCCGGGGCCGAGCCCTCATCCGCGCCGAAGCCGCCGAGGATGACCGAGAGGAACGAGCGGTTCATCGCGCGGCACATGATGTAGCTGAGGATCGCGCCCGACGAACCGACCAGCGCACCCGTGATGATGAGCAGGTCGTTCGCGAGCATGAATCCCGCGGCGGAGGCCGCCCAGCCGGAATAGCTGTTGAGCATCGAGACGACGACGGGCATGTCTGCGCCGCCGATGGCCATGACCAGATGCACGCCGACCACGCCGGAGATGGCCGTCATGATCAGCAGTTCGGTCAGTCCGTCGTGGCCCTTGCCGAGGTACACGTAGCCGAGCCAGATGCTGGCGGCAATCATCGCGAGGTTGAGCAGGTGACGCCCCGGCAGGAGCAGGGGCTTGCTCCGGATGACGCCCTGCAGCTTGCCCCACGCGACCACGGATCCGGTGAACGTCAGCGACCCGATGAACACGCCGAGAAATGTCTCGACGTCGTGGATGGTCTTTTCGACACCGGTGAGTTCGACGGCGGGCGCCAGGTGATTGCTGATCCCCACGAGCACCGCGGCAGCGCCAACGAAGCTGTGGAGGATGGCCACCAGTTGTGGCATCGACGTCATGGCGACGCGTGAGGCCACCAGCGATCCGATCACCGCAGCGAGGGCAATCGCGCCGAGGAACGTGGGTGAGGTGAGGACGCCGGCGTGCAGCGCCACCGCCAGGACGGCGATCAACATGCCGACGGCGCCAAACTGGTTGCCGCGCCGCGCGGTCTCCGGATGCGACAACCCCTTGAGGCTGAGGATGAAGAGAACGGCGGCAGCGATGTACGACGTGGTAAGCAGCGAGGACGTCATCGGCGGAACATCTTGAGCATGCGGTGCGTGACAAGGAAGCCGCCGGAGATGTTCAGGGCAGCCAGAAGAATGGCGAGCGCGCCAAGCACGCTGGCCGGAGACGACAGGCCGCCGCCGATCTGCAACATGCCGCCAACCACGATGATCCCCGAGATGGCGTTGGTGACACTCATCAGCGGCGTGTGCAGGGCCGGCGTGACGCTCCAGACCACCTGGTAGCCCACCACACACGCGAGGACAAACACCGTCAGGTGCGTCAGAAAACTCGGCGGCGCCGCGATGCCGATCGCGAACAACGCCAGGCCCGTGACACCCAGGGTCGCCCACGACGTGTTCCCCACAGGCGCGGAGTGGGAAGAGCCATGAGACTTCGCGGATGATGCGGGTGGTGTGGGGCGTGTCTGAGTCGTCGCCGGTGCCGGTGTGGCCGCCGCAGTGGCTGTCGCCGTGGCTGCCGCCGTGGGCGCGGCGGGGGCCTGCGCCGGTGGCGGCCAGGTCAGTGCGCCGTCCTTGATCACGGTCATGGGCCGGACGATGTCGTTCTGGTCGTCGATGGAGAACTTCGCGCCGCCGCCCATTTCGTCGAGCAGGTGCACGATGTTCTGCGCGTACAGCGTGGACGCCTGCAAGGCGAGCCGCGACGGCATGTCGGTGTAGCCGATGATCGTCACGCCGTCCACATTGACCGCCTCGCCGGGAACGGTCAGTTCGCAGTTGCCCTGCTGCTCGGCCGCCAGGTCCACGACGACGGAGCCGCGCCGCATCGAGCGCACCATGTCCGCCGTGATGAGGATCGGGGCGCGTTTACCCGGGATGAGGGCCGTCGTGATGATGACGTCGACCTCCCGCGCCTGTGCGGCGAACAGCGCCATTTCCGCTTCGATGAAGGCGGGGCTCATTTCCTTGGCGTAACCGCCCTGGCCTGAGCCGTCTTCCGCGATCGAGACCTCGAGGAACTCGGCGCCCATCGAGGCCACCTGCTCCTTGACCACCGGGCGTGTATCGAATGCACGGACGACGGCGCCCAGCGCCCGCGCGGCGCCAATGGCTGCCAACCCGGCCACACCCGCGCCGATGATCAGCACCTTGCACGGCGGAATCTTGCCGGCTGCCGTCGTCTGGCCACCCATCGGGCGCTGCAGCACTGCAGCCGCCTCAACGACGGCCCGGTACCCCGACAGGTTGCCCATGGACGACAGGGCGTCGACCTTCTGGGCCCGTGTCGTGCGGGGCACCTGGTCCATCGCAATGGCCGAGATGCCGCGCTGCTGCAGCAGCGCCGTGAGCGGCGCGTTCTGTGCCGGATAGAGATAACTGATGAGGGTCTGGCCCCGGTTCAGTTTCGCGGCCTCGTCGTCGGACGGGGGACGCACCTTCACGACCACCGGTGCCGCCCACACGTCGGATTGGCTCGCGATGGTGGCGCCGGCGGCGACGTAGTCGGGATCCGCGAAGCCGGCCCGCAGACCGGCGTCGGCCTCAACGATGACGGTGTACCCGAGTGACTGGAGTTTGGTGACGGATTCAGGGGTGGCGGCCACGCGACGTTCTCCGGGCGTGACCTCCCTGGCGATGCCGACGATCATGCGGGCAATTGTATGATCCTCGCATGCACTGGGAGACGTGGGCCTTCAGGGTTGTCTTTCTCATTTTTGTGGGCGGGTTCTTCGCCCAGATGTCCACGCGGTTCAAGTTGATCGGCGCAGCGCCCGCCAACTTCTCGTTTGACCACGTCGGCGCCCGGATGGACCGCTTCATCTCCGAAGTGGTGTTTCAGTCGAAGGTCATCGGTGGCCGGAAGGCGGCCGGGATTGCCCACCTGGCCGTGTTCTGGGGGTTTGTCGCGTTTGGCGGCTTCACGGCCGTCGAGATGCTCCGCGGTCTCGGCATCGTGGACCTGACCCACTCGACGTTGTTCATCGTGTACAAGGCCGCGCTGGTGCCCTTTGCCGGCGCCGTGCTCGTGGGGATTACCGGCCTGGCGATTCGGCGGGCGTTTGTGCGGCCGGCCGGGCTGGGTGCCACGGTCTCGAAGGAGTCGCTGCTCATCGCCGCGTTCATCGCGTTGCTGATGATCACCTACTTCATCAGCTTCGGTTTCGAGACCGGCACGATCGGCCGGGTCAACTGGTGGGTCCACATGCTCATCATCCTGGTGTTCATGGTGCTGGTACCCAACTCCAAGCACCTGCACCTGATCCTGTCGCCGGCGACGGTCTTTCTGAAGTCGCCCATTCTGGGCACCGTGCCGAACCTCGACTTCGAGAAGGAAGAGGTCGGGCTGGAAACCGTGAAGGACCTGCCGTCCAAGACGGTGCTGGATGCCTTCACGTGCGTGGAATGTGGGCGCTGCCAGGACAACTGTCCGGCGTTCGGCACCGGCAAACGCCTCAACCCGAAACTGTTCCCGATCCAGAACGAAGACGCATTGCTGGCAGGGAAGGCTGACGCCCGGCTGGTCGACGTGTACGACGAGGGCGTGTTGTGGCAGTGCACCACCTGTGGCGCGTGTGAGCAGTCGTGCCCGGTGGGTGTGGAGCACCTGCCCAACATCATCGGCGCTCGTCGTGGCCTGGTCTCCAACGGCGAGGCGCCCGAGTTCCTCACCGGTGTCTACACCAATCTCGAACGGCGTCAGAACATCTGGGGCCTGATGTACGACCAGCGCGCCAAGTTCGTCCAGTCGGCGGAGTTGGAGACGTTTGACCCGAAAAAACACGAATACCTGGTGTGGCTCGGGTGCGCAGGCGCCTTCGAGGCCGACTACCAGAAGTCGATGCGGTCACTCTTCGACCTGCTGCGCATGAAGGGCAAGACGTTTGGCGTGTTGTCGAAGGAGCGCTGCACGGGTGATGTCGCCAAGCGCACCGGCAACGAATACATGTACCAGGAGCTCGCGACCCAGAACATCGAGGATCTGCGGGCCGCCGGCGTGAAGAAGATCGTGACCTCGTGCCCGCACTGCGTCAAGACGATCGCGCACGACTACCGGCTGCTCGGCTACGAAGTCGAGGCGGTGCACTCCGCCACGCTGGTGGAGCAGCTGACGCGCGACATGCGGGCGGCTTGGATGGAGCGCGACCAGGTCACCTACCACGATCCGTGTTACCTCGGCCGCTACGCCAACACCCACGAGGAGCCGCGGGCGCTGCTGCAGCGCTTCGGCGCGGATGTCACCGAGCCGGTTCGCAATCGCGACAATCCCTTCTGCTGTGGCGCCGGCGGCGGCCTGCTGTTCGAGGAGCACGAGTCGGGCAAACGCATCTCGCAGGAGCGTTTTGACCAGCTGCAGGCCACCGGTGCAGGCACGGTCGTGATGGCCTGCCCCTTCTGCTCGATCATGCTCAAGGGCGCGCAGGCGTCGACCAACGCCCCCGTCCAGATGGTTGATCTGATGACCTACGTGGACGGCAAGCTCAAGACGCTGCACGCTTCGCGGCAGGCGCCCGACGATGCCGGCTCCCACTGAGGGCTGGCGTCGTTCACGCTGGAAACGCGCGCAGGTGCGCGCCATCTCCGCCGTGGCCTGGCCGATCATCGAAGGGCTCGGCGGCACGTACCACTGGGTGGTCTCCGGACGCGAGCATCTCGACACGATTGCCGCCGGTGGGCGCGCGCCGATCTTTGCGTTCTGGCACGGCCGTGTCTTGTCCGCGACGCTTTTCTTCCGCGATCGCGGGATCATCGTCATCACCAGTGAGAACTTCGACGGCGAGTGGATTGCCCGGGTGATCGGCAAGTTCGGCTACGGCACCGCGCGCGGATCGTCCTCCCGGGGCGGGGCGCGTGCGCTGGTGCAGCTGCGCCGCGACCTGGCGGCGGGCAGTCCTGTCGCCTTCACCGTGGATGGGCCACGGGGGCCGGCGCGGCACGCCCAGCCGGGCGCTGTCTGGCTCGCCGGTGCGACGGGCCATCCGATCCTGCCGTTCCACATCGAGGCCTCGCCGGCGTGGACGGCACGCAGCTGGGATCGCCATCAGGTTCCCAAGCCGGGTGCGAAGGTTTCGGTGGCCATTGGGGAGCCCATCTACGTCGCCCGCACTGACGACGACACGGTGGAGCAGGCGCGGCAGCAACTGGAGCGGACGCTTGGTGCGCTCGAGCAACACGCGCGGTCTGTGTTGTGATCTGACGATGCGCCTGTTTCATTCCGAGCGATTTGCCGAACACACACCTCCGCCAGGGCATCCGGAACGGATCGAACGCGGCGAGACACTGGCAGCCGTGGCGAGAGCCTTTGCCCTGGGTGGCGGCCATGTGGTGGCGCCGACACCGGTCACTGCCGAGGATCTTGCGCGTGTGCACACGGCGGAGTATCTCGCCTCGATCGGGGCCCTGCGTGGCCGCGCGGCCATGATCGACGCGGATACGTTCACGTCGCCCGAGTCGGTGGACGTGGCGCGCCTCGCGGCGGGAGCCGCGGTGGACGCCGCCGTCCACGCCTGGGAGACCGGGGAGGCGGCCATGGCCCTGGTCCGACCGCCCGGGCACCATGCCGAATCGCACAAGGCCATGGGGTTCTGCCTCTACAGCAACATCGCGGTGGCGGCGGCCGTGCTCCGCAGCCGGGGCGCCGCGCGGGTGGCCGTCGTGGATTTTGACGTGCACCACGGCAACGGCACGCAGGAGGTGTTCTGGCGTGACCCATCGGTGTTGTTCATCTCGATCCATCAGTACCCGTTCTGGCCCGGCAGCGGCGCCCAGACCGAACGTGGCGCGGGCGAGGGCGAAGGAGCAA
>BTVE01000136.1:0-7200 GCA_045862915.1 Acidimicrobiia bacterium | reverse complement strand
GCGCGGCGGGCGCCGGGGGCTGCACTCGCGGCGGTGGCGCGGGAGCGCGCTGGGGCTCGGCCGCGGCTGCAGGTGCCGCGGCGGCCGCCGGGACAGGCTGCGGCGTGGGCTCGACGGCGACAACGGCCGGGGCCTCGGGTTCGACACTCGGTGCCGGTGGAGCAGGCGGCTCTTCAACCGCCGCCGGTGGCGTGACCGGTTCTGGCACCGGCTCTGGTTCGACCGGGGCCGGCGTCGGGGCGGCGGCCACCTCCGGCGTCACGGCCTGCGCGGCAACGGCCGGCGTCTCGGGCTCGGCAGGGACCTGCGGCGTTTCGGTCGGGGCCTCGGACTCCGCAGCGTCAGCCGCAGCGTCCGGCGTGTGATCGCTGGCGTCCGTCTCTGCGGCACTCGCCGCCGGTTTGACGGTCTTCACCAGCCGGGGACGCAGCGCGGGCGCTGCCGGCTTTGGCGGTTCGGGCTTGCCGGCCTTTCCGCCACCCTTTGCGGGGGCACCCTTCTTGGCCGCCGCCGGGGCGTCGGCAAACATGGCAGACGGTGGCGGCAGGGCGATGTCACGCTTGCGAGCCTGACGCTCGACAAACTGGCGCGCGACGATCTCCTCGACCGAGCTCGAGGCGCTCTTCACCTCGATGCCGGTTTCGGCCTTGAGCAGAGCCATGGCGTCCTGGCTCGACAAGCCCAGTAGCTCAGCAATCTTGTAAATCCGGACTGTAGCCAAACGGCACCCTCTCGTTATCCGTTCTGTTCCTCACCCGTCGCCGACGCCTCTTCCGTTGCGGCCGCCTGCGCCGCAGGCGCAGGGCCCGCAGCCGCAAGCACCGCCTCAACGGTCTCGGCGTCAAACCCCGGGATGGCCGAAAGTCCTTCGGCTCCCGCTTCGCGGATCTTGTCCACCGAGGTGAACCCGGCAGCCCTGAGCGCCGCCACCACCTCGTCGTGGATATCAGGCAGCGACAACGGCGCGTCCGTCTCGGCGCCGCCGCCGAACTCCAGGCCCGCCAGCTGCGCTTCCACTTCCTTCTTCTTGTCTTCGTCGCTCTTGATGTCGATCTTCCAGCCGGTCAGCTTGGCCGCGAGGCGGACGTTCTGGCCCTTCTTGCCGATGGCCAGCGACAATTGGCGATCTTCAACCAGCACTTCCATGACCCGCGCTTCATCGTCGACGATCGTCACTCGCTGCACGCGGGCGGGGGAGAGCGCCTTGGTCACGAACTCCACTGGATCCTCGGACCATTCGACGATGTCGATCTTCTCGCCGCGCAGTTCACGGATGATGGCCTGCACGCGCGTGCCGCGCATGCCGACGCAGGCGCCGACAGGATCGACATCCCGCTCACGCGAGAACACGGCCACCTTGGCACGGTCACCGGCTTCGCGCACGCAGCCGCGAATCATCACGGTGCCGTCGTAAATCTCGGGGACTTCCTGCTCGAACAACTTGATCAGCAATGCCGGATCGGTGCGCGAGAGGATGACCTGTGGGCCCTTGGCGTTGCGCGCCACTGTCTTGATCACCGCCCGCACGCGATCACCGATCGCGTAGTTTTCGGCGCGCGACTGTTCCTTGCGCGGAATCTGCGCTTCGACGCGTCCGATTTCGACAATGATGTCGCCGCTTTCAAAGCGTTTCACCATCGCGTTGACGACTTCACCGACGCGCTGGCTGAACTCGCCGTGAATTTTTTCGCGCTCGGCTTCGCGAACGCGCTGCGCGATGACCTGCTTGGCCGTCTGCGCGGCAATGCGTCCGAGTTTTTCGGTTTCCTTCGGAAACTCGATTTCCATGCCGGCTTCGGCTTCGTCGCCGTACTCCTGCTGCGCCTCGGCGAGGGCAATCTCTTTCCAGGGATCCGCGACCTCGTCGACAATCTGCTTCACGGCGTAGAGTTCAACCTGGCCCGTCTCCATGTTGAAGCGCGCCCGCAGGTCTTCGTCACCCTTGAACACCTTGCGCGCGGCCGCCAGGTACGCATCTTCGATTGCGGACACGACGATGGTCGGGTCAATGCCCTTGTCCTTCGCCACGACGTCGATCATCTGCTGCAGTTCGGTCGCCATAATCAGAACTCCACATCCAGTCGCGCGCGTTTGATCGCCGCGAGCGGCACGCGGTGGGTGCGCCGTCCTTCCGTGAGCAACACCGTGTCCGCGTCCAACCCGGCCAGCCGGCCGGCAAAACTCGTCTGTCCTTCCACCGGGACAGCCGTCACGATCTTGGCCAGCCTCCCGACGAAGCGCTCGTAATCCTCTGCCCCCCGCAGCGGCCGGTCCAGCCCGGGAGACGACACCTCAAGGGTGTACGCCCGGTCGAGCGCCGCACCGAGGTCGTCCTCGACATCGAGCAGGGTGCCCAGGTCATGACTGACCTTCTGGCAATCCTCGATGCCCACCGCGTCCTCCTGGCGTTCTGGGCCGGATGCGGGATCCCACGGGCGGTCGACCATGACCCGCAGCACCCAGCCGATGGACTCGCGCCGGAACTGGAGGTCGAAGATCTCCAGTCCGTGGCTGACCGCCACACGTTGCGCGGCGTCGCGCACTCGTTGCACGGCTGGCTCTCGGCTCGTCGTCACGCTGCGGTTCCTGCCTGGGGCCCGACCGGAAGTGCGCCTAAAAAACAAAAAGTGGGCACGGGCCCACTTACCATCGCATTCCCGTTACGAGCACCTCACAGTATAGCGGTCACTGCATGAACCCGCAACTTGTCTGTGGGGCAGACGGCGCTGTGGCCAGCGCGGCCGAGACGAGGTCGGCGAGCAGCAGGTAGCCCTGGTCGTTGGGATGGAAGCCGTCCGCCGAGTAGATGCCGCGGTTGTACACGGGGGCATGGCACATCAGGTCGATGACCTGCACGTCCGGCGCCCGAACCGCGTTGATGGCCGACGAAAAACCGACGGTCAGGCGACGGAACCACTCGCGTTCGGTGGGCGTGGCGCTGTCGGTGTACGGCAGGCGCGCCATGTTTGGCAGATTCAGGAGAATGAACGTCGCACCGGTGGCGCGCGCCCGCACACTGTCCAGGAGTGTGCGCAGATCCGACGCGAACGCCGAGATCTGCGCTTCGATGTACGCGTCCACCGAACCGCTGACGTGGCCGGCGCGCAGGTACGCCGCCACGGCATTGGCGTCGTTGCCGCCCGCAAACATGGTCACGAGTGTGGTGTCGCGCGGGACAAACGGGGCCTGACCGTCCGTGAAGTTGTTGACGATGCCGAGGCCCACCTCATTGCCCAGATTCTGCAGGCGACGGCTGATGACGGCGCCCGGCACTCCGAGGTTCGACAGCTTGGTTTCCGGCTGCGCTGCCTGCAGCCTGCGGCCTACGATCTGGACGTAGCCCGAGCCGTTGGGACAGGCCGTGAACGGCGGACAGGCGACCGTTCCGCCATACCCGGAGGTGTCGCTGGCGCCGAGTGCCGTGTAGTGCACCGTGGTTGAGCCTGCACCACTCACCGGACTTGTGAGGTTGCGGATTTGTTCGCAGCCGGCGGCCAGGAGTCCTGTGGAGACGAGCAGACACACGATGGACAGGCGGGACGTGCGGGACATCGATCTCCGTGTCGGCGCCACACGCCTCCGACGTTATATAGTGATAACCCACACATGGGAAATCCGCCTATCTCGAAGGAACTCCGGAAGGGCAGCGCCGATCTGCTGGTGCTGGCGCTCATCGAGGATCGGCCCCGGCACGGGTACGAAATCGCGCGCCTGATCGGCGAGCGGTCCGAGGGGGCCATCAACTATCACGTCGCGTCGCTGTATCCGACGCTGTACCGCCTCGAGGACCAGGGGTTGATTGAAGGACGCTGGGTGGAAAAGGCCGGGCAACGCAAGCGGCGGTACTACCGGCTCACGACCACGGGCCGGAAGATGCTCGCGCGCGAACGCTCCATCTGGCAGCAGTTTTTCCAGGCGCTGGACCGCGTCGCGGGGATTCAGACCCCGTAGGCGGCGGAGGGAGACCAATGGATTGGACAGTCCGAATCCTCGAGGTGCTGACAGGTCGTGGCCGCGCAGGGCAGCCGGGCTCACCAACTGACCTTGCGCTGCAGGACATGGCGGATGAATGGGCCCAGCATGCCGCCGCGGCCTGGCAGACGGCGCGAGCCGAGGGAATGAGCCAGGAGGAGGCGACTCGGCACGTCGACACGATGATTCAACAATGGGCGGACGGTATCGATGGCCCTCCGCGCCGCACGATTCGCCGCCTGGCCGTCGAGCCGCCGTCCACCGCCGGCGGGGGCGCATCGGGCTGGTGGATGGACGTGCGGTATGGCTGGCGCATCCTCCTTCGGCAGCCCGGACTGACACTGACGGCCGTCCTGACGGCCGCGCTGGCTGTTGGGGCGACGACCACACTCTTCAGCGTGGCGGATGCCGTGCTGCGGCGACCACTGCCGTACCCGGCGTCGACCCAGATGGTCCGCATCAGCGAGACCCGCGAAGGCGCGACGCGGCAGCTGCCGGCCATCATGAGCCACGTCACGTACCAGACGTGGCGGGATACCTCAGCCGGTGCGCCTGAGACGATCGACGCCGTGGCGGCGTTTCGCGCAGCCTCGATGGTGATCGGGGAGTCCGGCAGTCTCGAACGTGTGCGCGGCGCGTATGTGACGGCGTCCATGTTTACGGTCCTTGGCGTGTCGCCGTACCGCGGGACGTTTTTCTCCGAGGCCGATGTTGCGGAGCGTCGTCGGGTGGTCGTCGTCGGGTACGACTTCTGGAAGACTCATCTCGCCGGCGCCGATTCGGCGATCGGGCAGACGCTGCGGATGGACGGCGACGCCTACGAAGTCGTGGCCGTGCTCCCGCCCGGCATCACGTTTCCCGAGTCCGAGTCCCGCTTCATGGCGCCGCTGCAGGTGCCGCCGATTGTCGTGAGCAGCGATGGCAGTTCATCCATCGCATTGTTTGGTGGGGTCGCCCGGCTCAAGCCGGGCGTCTCCGCGGCGCAGGCCAGCGCGGAGGCGACGGCGCGCGCGAAGACGGGGCCGCCGCCCGCCATGATTGACACGGCTGTCTTCGGCAGTCGTGGTGATCGCCTCGTCACCGCGACTCCGGCAATTGCGTTCGCCACGGGTGAAGTCCGGCCGGCCATCCTTGTTTTCCTGGTGGCGGTTGGACTCCTGTTTCTGACCGCCGTCGCCAATGTCTCGAGTCTCCAGCTTGCGCGGGCCACCGGCAGGAGGCGTGAGCTGGCCAGTCGCGCGGCGATTGGCGCCGGTGCGGGGCGCCTGGCGAGACAACTGCTCGTTGAATCGTTGCTGCTGAGTCTGCTGGGCGGTGTGGTCGGCGTGGGGCTCGCGGCGCTGCTGCACCGTCTGCTGCCGATGGTGCTGCCGGCAGACTTCCCCCGCGTGCACGAGATCGTCATGAACTGGCGTGTCGTGGTGTTTGCCGTGGTCGCGTCCGTGGTGGCCGGAGTGCTCAGTGGGCTCCTCCCCGTGTGGCAGGCGCGGCGGCTGCGTCTGGTCGACGTCCTCACGGAGGACGGACAGGCACCGGTGGGGCTGAGCCGGCGGACGTCGGTGGGCCGCTTGCGGCTCGTGATCCTCGTCGCGCAGGTCGCCGCGGCGACAGTTCTGCTCGTGGGCGCCGCGTTGCTGGGGCGGTCGTTTGCCGCGTTGTGGCAGACCGACCGTGGCTACCAGCCGCTCAATGCGTTGACGGCGCGTGTGCCATTGCCCGATCCGCCCTTTTCTCCGGCGCGACGGGCCGATGTCCTCGACCAGATGCTGAGCCGGCTCCGCGGAGTGCCGGGTGTGCAGCACGCCGGCTTCACGTCCGCCCTGCCGCTGACCAACGTGGAGGGGCTGATGGGCTTCACGATGCCCCCGCGGCCGAGACAGGACGCACCGGTGAATGCCCAGGCGGGGGTCAAGACGATCAGCCCCGGTTTCCTGGAGGCACTCGGCGCAGTGATGGTGGAGGGACGGGACTTCACCATGCAGGACACGGCGGCCTCACCTGCGGTCGTGCTGGTCAACGAGACCTTTGCGCGCACGTACCTGGACGGCCGGGCGTTGGGTGCGCGGCTGCCCGTGTCGGCCGACAACGTCCGCACCGAATCCGAAGTTGTCGGAGTGGTGCGTGACATTCATCCGCGTTCGCGGGGGGAAGAGCCGGGGCCCGAACTGTTTTTTGCTGCCGGGCAGGTGCCGCAGGGCGTGCGCATGCCCGAACCCGTGCTGGTGGTCCGCACCACCAGCGCGCCCGATGCGCTCGTGCCGATGCTCCGCCAGTTTGCCCGTGATGCGGACGCGGCCATCCTGCTCGACAACGTGATGACGATGGAGGATCGCCTCAGCGCCGGATTAGCCCGGCCGCGGCTGTATGCCGTGTTGCTGACAGGGCTCTCGGCACTTGCCCTGCTCATCGCGGCCGTGGGGGTCTTTGGCGTCCTGTCCCACAACGTCGTGCAGCGGCGTCGGGAGATCGGTCTGCGGGCCGCGCTCGGCGCGCGGCCCGCAGACATTGTCCGCACCATCGTGGCGCAGGGCGTCTGGGTGACCGGTGTCGGGCTGGTGGTCGGGCTGGCCGCCGCGGCGTTTGCCGTGCGTTTCCTGCGTGAGTTGTTGTGGGGTGTTGAGGCCCTGGACGGTGTCAGCTTCGCCGCGGTTCCGGCCGTTCTGGTGGCGGTCGCCGTGGTCGCATGCTGGTGGCCCGCCCGGCGGGCCACCCGCATCGATCCCCTCACCGCCCTGCGCCAGTGACTCCGCAAAAAAAAGACGTCGGGTGGCTTTTTTGACGAAAACGCCACCCGACGTCTTTTTTGGGCGTCGCGGCTAACCGCGGTTCATCATGAACGTGGCTGTTTGCCCAAAAAAGCCACGTAGCGTTGAAACTACGTCTTCGGGCAAATCCGACCCATCCAAAGCCTTGTCCATCAACGTGACCCAACGGTCGCGGGCGACCTGGTCGACGGCAAACGGGGCGTGCCGCATGCGGAGGCGGGGATGCCCGCGCCGCTCAATGTAGCGCTGCGGCCCACCAAAACGGCCGACCAGAAAGTCCCTTAGCCGCTCTTCGGCACCCGCCATGTCGTCGCGCGGATACATCGGCCCAAGCACTTCATCGTCGACGACCTGGGTATAAAACGCCCGAACGAGCCGCTCAAATCCGGCTTCGCCGATGCGGTTGTAGATGTCGAGTTCGCCTATCTGCATTTCGATTTTCGAAAACGAAAAAAGACGTCGG
>BTVE01000135.1:0-7273 GCA_045862915.1 Acidimicrobiia bacterium | reverse complement strand
CATGGCGCTGGATGCCTTCGCGTTCGTCACCGATACCAACGGCCCACGCGATCGGCGCCACCGCATTGAACACGTCGAGGTTCCGGACCCCGCCGACGTGCCACGCTTCAAGGCACTGGGGGTCATCGCGTCAACGCAGGCAATGTTTGCCAGTCCGGACACCATCACGCTGACCAACTATGCGCCGGCGCTGGGACCGGCGCGCGCCGCCGTGTCCAACGCCTTCGCGCAGTTCGATCGGGCGGGTGCCGTGCAGGCCTTTGGCTCCGACTACCCCGTGTTCACGATGGAGGTCATGCGCGGCATCCACGCGGCGGTGACGCGCCAGATGCCTGACGGCACACCGCCTGGCGGCTGGTATCCCGACGGACGCATCAGCGTGGAAGCCGCTGTCCGGCACTTCACCAGTGACGCCGCGTACGCAGAACACTTCGCCAGGGAAAAGGGCACACTGACGGTTGATCGACTCGCCGACTTCGTGGTGTTGTCCGACGACATCTTCAGGATGCCCCCGGCTGATCTGCACCGCGTCACGGTGCTCCTGACGGTGATGGGCGGCCGGCACACGTACCGGTCGCCCATCTTCCAGTAGTCGCGGTTATCGTCCGCCGCGCCCGGGCACCACCACCGGCGGCATGTCACCCAGCATCCGGTTCAGCGTGGCGATCGACCCGTCGATGATCTTCGACAGTTCCTGCGCGCGAGTCGCCGAGTCGCCTTCCAGTTCCTTGAGGACGGTCAACAATCCGGCGGTCGGACGCGCCTGCGCACCGGTTAGCCCACTCAGCGTGGTTCGGATTTCTTCCACCAGCCGCGGATACATCCGGTAGTTCATCGCCGGCTGGGGCCGGCGCAGCTTGTTCAGCAGGTCCTCCAGCTGCCCCCTGGCCGATGCCGTCTGCTCCAGGATCTGATCCGCGTTGGGCATACGCGCCCGCCGCACCTGCGCCTCGACCGTCTCCAGTTGTGCGAGCAGGTCGTCGGACGTGCTGACGAGGCGCCCGGCTTCCACCATCAGGTCCCGCGCGCGCACGGCAGCGTCGTATTGCGCCTGGTAGTCGGCCATCGGCAGGTCCACGTCCGGATCGCCGCGCAGTTCGAACGACTTCGACATCTTCACGTCACCGACCGTGAGTGTCGCGGTGTACCGCCCGGGCAGCGCGGGCACGCCGCCGCCACCGCGTCCACCCCGGCCCCCTGCGGCCACACCGGCCGGGTTATCCAGCGACAGATTCCACGTCACGCGGTTCACGCCCGCCACGCCACGCGGCGACATCCGCGACACCACCGTGCCCCGGCTGTCGGCGATCGTGAGCGACACGGCCCCGGCGCCCGTGGCGGGCGCTGCGGACCGCAGATAGAAGTTGAGGATCGCTCCCGACGGCGGGTTCTCACCCCGCCACGTGCTGGCGCCGAGGTTCGAGTCCTTGTTCCAGCTCTCCCACCGGGTCGCGCGCTGCACGTCGAACAACACCGCACTCTGGTTCATCGCATCGGCCAGCCCCTGAATTGGCGCGATGTCATCAAGGATCCAGGCCCCACGGCCATGTGTGCCGATGATCAGGTCGTTGTCGCGCGGATGGATCTTGATGTCCCGCACGGACACGCGCGGCAGATTGAGACGGAAGTCGTGCCACGTGCGACCGGCGTCGAGACTGACCTGCAGCCCACGCTCCATGCCGGCGTACAACACGTTCGGATTTTTCGGATCTTCGCGCACCACCTTGACGTAGTCGTCCTGCGGCAAGCCGGCCGACAGATCCACACAGGTCGCGCCGTAGTTGTCACACCGCCACGCGTGCGGGCCGAAGTCGTTCAACCGATGCTGATCCACGGCGATGTACGCGCGGCCGTTCACGTGGTGCGACGCGTCGATCTTGCCGACCCAGGCCTCTGCCGGCAGGCCAGGGATGTTCGCATTGACCCTGGTCCACGCCTGCCCATCGTTGCGTGTGATCTGTACGTTGCCATCATCAGTGCCGACCCAGATCACGCCCTTCTCGCGCGGTGACTCGGCCACCGTCAGGATCGTCGCGTGAAACTCCGCCGCGGTGTTGTCGTTGTAGATCTCGCCGCCGGAATCCAGCAGCTTGTGCGGCTCGGCGTTCGACAGATCCGGACTGATGATCTCCCACGTGTAGAACTCGTCGCGGCTGCGGAACAACACGTTGCCGCCCCAGTGGGTCACTGCCGGGTCGTGCGGCGAGATGTGAATCGGCGCATCCCAGTTGAAGCGGTACTTCGCCTGATTCATCGCCTGTCCTTGCGAGCCAATCATGCGGGGGTACGGCGGAATGCTGCGCGTGCGGCCGGTCAACGTGTCCGTCACGTTGAAGTACCCGCCCTGCGAGTTGGAATACACGATGTGCGGCTTGCCGGGCACCGGCACGGCATAAAAGCCGTCGCCGCCGCTGACGGTGTACCAGTCGTCGGTGAGAATCGCGTTTGCCTTGCTGCGGCTGGGCCCGCACCAGTTGCCGTTATCCTGCAGGCCGCCGCACACGAAGTACGGGTCACGGTCGTCCACGAAGATCTGGTAGAACTGCGACAACACCACGTTCCGGAAGATGTGGTAATTCAACCCGCCGTCGTAACTGATCTGAAAACCGCCGTCCGATCCATTCAGCACGCGGTTGGAGTCCTTCGGATCGATCCAGAGCGCCTGGTGATCGCCGTGCACGTCGCCGGCGACACGCGCAAAGGTGTGGCCGCCGTCGGTGGACTTGTAGTTGCCGCCCGAAATCACGAACACCGTGTTCGGGTCGTTGGGATCCGCGATGACGTCCGAGTAATAAAACGGGCGGAAGTTGATGTTCCGGTCGTCATTCACCATCGTCCAGGTCTCGCCGTAATCCTCCGAGCGGAAGAGCGTGCCCGCGGTCGGATATTCGGTCACCAGATAGACGATGCGGGGATCACTCTGCGCGACAGACACGCCGGGACGCGCCATCGGCTCGCGCGGCGTGGTGGTGATCTTTTTCCAGGTCTCGCCCATGTCGCGGCTCACGTAGAGCGCGGTCTCCTTGCCCCCGTCATCAAAGCGCCACGGCTTGCGGCGGAACGTCCACATGCCCGCGTAGAGATTGCGAGGGTTCGACAGGTCCATGTCGAGATCCGAGCACCCGGTCTCCTGGTTGATGTAGAGCACCTTGCGCCACGTCTTGCCGGCGTCGGTCGTCTTGAAGACACCACGCGTCTCGTTGTCGCCCCACTCCTTGCCCATGGCACACACGAGCGCGACATCGGGGTTCTGCGGGTGCACCCGAATACGCTTGATGCGTTCGGAGTCATCGAGGCCGAGGTGCGCCCATGTCATTCCGCCGTCGGTCGAACGGTACACGCCGTTGCCGTATCCCACCGAGTTGCGCGGATCACCTTCACCCGCGCCGAGCCACAACACATTGTGATCGGACGGCGCCAGCGCGAGCGCACCTACCGAATACGACCACTCGTCCTCGAACACACCTTGGAACGTCGTGCCGGCATCCGTGGTCTTCCACACGCCGCCGTCGGCACCCGCAATCCAGAAGACACGTGGATTGCCGGGTACGCCCTGCACGGCGGTCACACGGCCACCCATGTTGGCCGGACCAATCGATCGCCAGCGCAGATTTCGAAGCGCGGAGGACACCGGATCGCCGGTGGCGGACCCGGCGCCGGCCTGCCCGTCGCCGCGAGCGGCCGACAGGGGTGGGGCCAGTTGCATGTCCGCAGTGATGAATCCAAGGAGGGCACAACACAGGAGGAGTCGGATGGCACGCATGGCGCGGAGTCTACTACACAGGACCGTAGGAGGTATCTCCGCAGAAACGCCAGGCGGCAAGTCCGTATAATCGCGTCATCCCGCTTTTCTGAAGGAGTCCGCATGTTCAGCCTCCGATCCCGCGGCCCGCAGGTGCGTCTGCCGTTGCTGCTCGTGCTCCTGATAGGGCCACTCGCCCACCCCGCCCCCAGCCTGTCCGCCGCGTCCCAGGGCGCCGGTCGCGTCACCTTCACGGACACCACGCTCGACAACGGGCTGCGCGTGATCATCTCCGAAGACCACAGCGCGCCCGTGTTTTCGATCGCGGTGACCTACAACGTCGGCTCGCGCGACGAGCGCAAGGGACGCACCGGTTTTGCGCACCTGTTTGAACACATGATGTTCAAGGGCTCCGAGCAGGTCGGCCCCGGTGAACACTTCACGCTGATCTTCAACAACGGCGGGTCGATGAACGGCACGACCAATCAGGACCGCACGCTCTATTACGAGACGTTGCCGGCCAACCAGCTCGACCTCGCCTTGTTCCTGGAGGCCGATCGCATGTGGTCGCTCGACGTCACGAAGGAGAATCTGGAAAACCAGATCAACGCCGTACAGGAAGAACGGCGGCTGGGCGTCGACAACCGGCCGTATGGACGCACGTTCGAACGTCTGGGTGAACTGGCCTACACGAACTTCGCCTACTCCCATTCGGTCATCGGGTCGATGGCGGATCTCTCCGCTGCGACAGTGGACGATGTGAAGGCGTTCTTCCGGACCTACTACGCGCCCAACAACGCAGTCATTTCAATCGTGGGCGACGTCAACACCAAGGACACGCTGGCCAAGGTGCAGAAGTACTTCGGCCGCATTCCGTCGCAACCGGCGCCGGCCGAGGTGGACATGACCGAGCCGCCCCAAAAGACCGAGCGGCGCGAAACGCTCGAAGACCCGCTGGCGCGCCTGCCGCGGGTCGACATCGCCTGGCACCAGCCGCCCGCCAACACCCCCGACGATGACGCGCTGACGGTGCTGGCGTCGATCCTGTCGAGCGGACGCAGCTCGCGGTTCTACGACGCGCTCGTGCGCGAGCAGCAGCTCACGTCCGGCGCGTCGGCCAGCGCGGCCGGTACCCGCGGGCCCGGCCTGTTCCAGGTCGGCGCCACGGCGCTGCCGGGCAAATCCATCGCCGACCTCGAAAAGGCCATCTATGCCGAGATCGACAAGATCAAGTCGGGCCCCATCGAGGAGTGGGAAATCGAAAAGGCGCGCAACGCGCAAAAACGCCAGTTCGTCTCCGGCCTCGGCAGTTCACTGCAGCGGGCGGTCCTGCTCGGACAATATGCGCTCTTCTACGACAATCCCGACTTGATCAACACGTACGTCGACCGTCTGTCGAAGGTCTCTGTGGCCGACGTGCAACGTGTCGCGAAGCAATATCTCGTCGAGAACAACCGGACCGTGATCGTCACGCTGCCCACGGCCGCACAGCAGGGAGGTCGATGATGCGCCTCGTTCCCATCGCCGCTCTTGTCGCCGCCACCGGCGCCGTCCTCTCCGCGCAGGCGCAGCAGGCGGTCGTGCTCAAGGGCCGCGCGCCCGTCAATACCGAGCTGCTGAAGATCAGTCTGCCCAGGCCGGCTGAGGCGACGTTGTCCAATGGCCTGCACCTGATGGTCCTCGAGGACCACAAGGTCCCCCAGGTCACGTTCCAGCTCGTCATTCGCGGCGCCGGCGGCTACTACGACCCGGACGACCGTGTGGGCCTCGCCTCGATGACTGCGGCAATGATGCCGGAAGGCACCACCACGCGCTCGACCTCACAAATCGCCGAAGCCCTCGAGACAATGGCCTCGAGCGTCAACGTGTCCACCGGCGTGTCGTCCACGACCGCGACGATCTCGGGATCGAGCCTCACGGAGAATTTCTCCCGCACCTTTGGCCTGGCCGCCGACATCCTGCTCCATCCGACGTTTCCGGCGGAAGAACTCGAGCGATACAAGACCCGTGTGCGGGCCAGTCTCGTGCAGCAGCGGTCCACACCGGGATTCCTGGCCAACGAACGCTTCAGCGACGCGGTATACGGCGATCACCCGGGAGCGCGTGTCACCACATCCGAGCGCACGCTGGATGCCGTCACACGAGAGCATCTGGCCGCGTTCCACCGGGAACGGTTTGTGCCCGACCACGCCGTGCTGGCGATCGCCGGTGACATCACGATGGCTGAGGCGCGGGGGCTTGCCGACAGTCTGTTGTCGACGTGGAAAAAGTCCGGTCGTGCGATGCCTGAGGTGACTGATCCCTCACCCATCGGGCCGTCGACCGTCTCGCTGATCGTGCGGCCCAACTCCGTGCAGACCTCGCTCTGGGTCGGCACACAGATGGTCTCCCGCACGGCCGACGACTACGACGTCGTCAATGTGATGAATGCAGTGCTGGGCGGCGGCCCCACTGGGCGGCTCTTCACACATCTGCGCGAAGAAAAGGGATACACCTATGGCGCGTACAGCAACGTGCTGGCCGCCCCCTATCGGGGCGGCTGGGTGGCCTCGCTGGACGTCCGCACGGAGGTCACGCAGCCTGCGCTCACCGATCTCATGGCCGAGATCGCGCGGATGCGCACTGAGCTGGTGCCCGAAAAGGAGTTTGAGGACCGCAAGCGCGGCATGGTGGCGTCGTTCGCGTTGTCGCTGGAATCACCGGCGGCCGTGCTTGGCAACCACGTGACTCGCTGGCTGTATGGCTTGCCCGCCGACTACTGGGACACGTTGCCGCAGCGGACGATGGCGGTCACCCGGCAGCAGGTGCAGGCCGCAGCGCAGAAGTACCTCGCGCCCGAACGGCTCCAGATCGTGGCGGTCGGCGATGCCGCAAAGGTGACGACGGCGCTGGGCATGTTCGGAACGGTGCAGCTGTACGACACCAACGGAAGACGGATCGGCGGCTGACGCAGCGCACGACGCCTCAGGGATTCTCAGGATTGCAGAGTGCGGCGTCGTCAGTGGCGCGCGCCGCGATAGACTCGCGCCATGAACGTCGCTGTTTCGGGCGTATTCCTCGCGTGCGTGCTGATGGCCACGGCCTGCTCAGGGTCGGGTTCCACCCCAACGACCCCCTCGACCGGGGGCACCGGCGGCAGTCCCGCAACGGCATCCGACGGCACGCTGTTGCTGCAGCAGCTGCCCATCGACCTCTCCACGGTCAACTACGCCGCCCTGTTTGCCAACCGCGAGGGACGGGAACCCGACTGGCTCCCGCTGGACGACTACGGTCGCGTCAGTCCGCCCAACTCCGCGCGCCCCAATCCGCAAGCCAACCCCCAGCCAACGTTTTACGCGCCGCTGGGAACACCGGTCGTGGCCGTCGTTTCCGGAACGGTCACCAGCGTGAGTACGCTGTACAGCAACGACTTCTCGGTGATGATCTCCTCGCCCAACGGCGCCGGCGGCACCTGGGAACACGAACATGTGATCAACGTGCGCGTCGCTGTTGGCGCGCAGGTGACCGCAGGCCAGCGCATCGGCGATGTCA
>BTVE01000134.1:0-7420 GCA_045862915.1 Acidimicrobiia bacterium | reverse complement strand
ATCTGGGCAGCGTACAGCGCATCACGGACTTCGGCGCGTTCGTCGAAGTGATGCCCGGCGTGGACGGCCTGCTCCACGTCTCGGAGATCGCGAACTACCGCGTCGCCAACGTGCGCGACGAGCTCAAGGAAGGCGAGCAGATCCTGGTCAAGGTCATCAACATTGACCCGTCAGGCAAGGTGCGCCTCTCCCGCAAGGTGCTGCTCGGCGAAGATGAAGGCACGGCGCCGCGTTACCCGGGTGCCGGCGATGCCTACAAGGCGGCGCACCCCGATGAGGGTGGCGACCGCGAACGCCGCGACCGTGGCCCGCGCCGCGATCGTGGGGACCGCGGACCGCGACGCGACCGCTAAGGCACCTCTCTCTCACAGGGAGGCGCGGAGTTCTCGTTTTGTTCGGAGCCCCGGGGGGTAACCCCCGGGGCTTTTTCGTTCGTGCCGACCCGATCCCACGAGACCGCGTCGTCCGACAAATGCGTCACTCGGGCACGACGTCCGCACCCAGCAACCACTCGTACGCGGGCTGAACAATGGTGTCCGGCGGTGCCTCCGCCGGAGCGCCGTCGTGGGACATCGTCAACAGGCGTCGTGTCGCGTGGGGATACAGGACACCGGCGTCGCTCAGCGCGCGGAGTTCCCGATGAGCGGTGTCCGGATCGCTGGCGTCGGCGCAGACCTGGATGAGGTCCATGCGTCCGTTGGCATCCTTCGCCAGGAAGTCGACTTCATACCCAGACGGCGTTCGGACGTAGGTGACGTCACAGCGGCGCCGCTCCGGTTCGATCAGTACGGCCGTTTCAAGCGCATGGCCGATGTTGGTGCGGCCGGTGCGGTCAAAGGTCCTGATGAGCCCGGGGTCGACTGGATAGACCTTCCGCGGATTCACCATACGTTGGCGTTCCGATGCGGACTCCATCCAGACGGTCCGGGTAGTGGGTCAGTGACCCACTACCTTGGGGGTGCGAGGCGTCAACACGGCTGCCTTCAAGCCTGGCGCTCAGCGAATACACACCAGGCGGAAGATCGCGAGTCTTGATCGCGAGTTCGGCAATAAGCCTGTCACCACGAACACTTGCACCGACGGTACGCAACACCGGTGCCCCGCCATCGTCGAGCCGCCGGAAGTCGAAACGAATCGTGGTGGCACGCTCAAGTCTCTGCGGATAGAGCTCAACCATTGCGTAGAGTCGCCGATAGTCCGTATGAAGTGGCTGTTCCGGTGACATAACGGTCCCTATCAGACGCTGGCGGCTCCTTCTGCGAGGCCTCGACCTCGGGTTTGGTCACCACTCGCGGTATCACGAGCAGTGAGGAGCCGCCGCTTCAAATTTCAACAATTACCGGGCCATCCCCCCGGAACTGCCCCGACGCCAGGCGAGCAGCACCTTCGAGACTCGCACTAGCATTGCGGCGATGAACGACGCCGTCAGCACGCCACCGAGAATCTCAAGAGTCGTGCTCAATCCGGATGGATGATCAACAAGGGTCCAGACTCCGATGGCGGCCATCGCCGCACCCGCCAGCGATAGCTCGACGCGCATGAGGCGCCACACCGCGCGGCCGCCTGTCAGAAACGGAGTCATCGCGAGAGCGACGAATACAGCGAGCGCCGGGTACCGCGCCATACTACCTGCGTCCCTAAGCAGTAGATAGGCAGCCAGTGCAGCGAGCATGCCCCCCGCCAGGGCGATGGCCTTGCCAAACACCGCCTGCCTGCCGCCGTTCCGCCACAGCGCGCATCCGACTGTCGTCTTGATCACACCGAGACACAGTAATGCGAAGTCCACGTCACACCCTTTCGACTTCAACCACGCGAATTCTAGTTACGATACACTGGTTCGAGCCTGAATGAGGGCGGCACACCATCCGCTGGAACAATCGCTTGGGCACATGCGAGCCAAACGCCGACGTACCACCCAGCGACGAAACCAATTGAGAAGGCCAGTGCCAAGAATGCCGCAATCGCGGCCGCCGATAAGGTGATTCCAGCGAGGACGGCGCCTTCATACGCGATGATCATGGTCGCCGTCTCGCCGACAGCGTCGGCGAGTGCCAGAATCGCGTCCTCCCCTTCATCTTCGCACTCACCGAGCGACTCGGTTGCACTGGGCCCGTGCGCAATCCCCACCAAATCGACCGCTGCCTCTTCCTCGCTGGCGCAGTCCTCGGGATCGAGACTGCATCCTTCCTCGTAGTCCTGTTCGTAGCCCGCCAACTCCGACTGGGTGTCATAGAGCGCGTCGCCAAGCGCATCCATCTCCGCCCAGGTGCCACAAGGCGGTGGCCCGTCGTAACAGTCGGTCACGTTGGGCCGAACAAATGGTCCCGATGGCCAAGTTGACTCGACGTCCGCTCCAGCGCCTGACGTCCAGGCTGGAATCCCGGACGGCGGAACCCGCCCTCTTTCCAACCTCGCGGACTCGCCGCCAACCCCTGGGTGGCTGGCCGCGGGATGCGGACGAGTTTGGAGTAGACGCTGGATCCGGTCCTGGCGCTCTTGTGGCGTCCCGGCGGTAATCACGTCCAAGATGTCCAGGAGCCGAGTCGCCCGTCGGGCGGTCCGAGGGTTTGAACTATTCACGTCGCGGGTCAGGATCGCCCGCGCGTATGCGATGTTGATGCGTGGCAGGGCAGCCATCGACCCGGAAGGAACGATGAACCGGCGATCCGCCGACACGACAGCCTGTGCCGGCTCACCAGATCCGTTTGCAAATGCGGAGGGCGGTACGCCAACAGCGGCGATGGACAACACGGTCGTAAATACCAGTACTCGGCTGCGAATCTTCACCATCGTGATCACTCCTCGTCATGCAAGCTCAAACCTGTACGTGGGCGGCCCGTCCCGCTGCACGTTCGCCGATCGGTCCCAGACCAGCCACACGACAGCAAGACCAGCGGCGATGACGACGATGTTTGCAGCGGTCTGGAGTCGGGCCGACACCGTCGATGCCAGGGCCGTAATGCTCTAACAGGCGCGCCCGTTCGGCAAGCAAATCCCGGCACAAGATCCGGCGAATTCTTCGTCAGGACCGTGGAAAGTCGGGAATGGGCGCAGACAACAGCAAGAGGATGGCCTCGACCAATCGCGGCGCCGAGAGGTAGCGCTGAGCGCGGAGAATCTCAACCGGAGTTGGAACGGACGCCGCCGACGTCGGGCCCTCAGGGGTCCCGAACCCGCGGACGAGCAGGGCGCGTATCGACCGGCTGTCGCCCTCCAGACACTCAGCGAGGCGATAGCCGTCTGCCGCTGCTTGCCGCGCGGCCCGCAGGACCCGCGCCAGATCGTGGAGGGCGGCGGCCTCTACGCCTTCGGCCTGGCTCCAGCCGCGAAAGGTGCGTGGACTCTTGTAGAGGCCGACCGCACGACAGAATCCATCAACCGTCCGCGCGTCACTCCTGGTCTCGACAAAGCGGACCACCACCGAGGCGAGACGAAGGGTTCGGCCCGGCAACTGGGCCACGAGGGAATCTTGTCGGTCGGTCGGTCGGTCACTGCCGTTGGTCAGCAGTTGTTCCACGACCATCTCGAGCATCGACCCGATAAGCGGCTTTTCGACGAAATCGAGCGCTCCCAACTTCATCGCCGCCACGGCCGCCGGCACGTCGCCGGCGCCGGTGAGCACGATGACCGGCTCCGGCCGTCCTGCATCGCGCATCCGGCGAAGCACCTCCAGGCCCCCGATGTCGGGTAGCCGCAGGTCGAGCAGCACGCCCGCCCACTGGCCCGTCTCAAAACGGCGGAGCGCATCCTGCCCAGTCAGGGCGACGTCTGGTCGGACGCCCAACTTCTCGAGCGCTCGACAGACGAATCTCACAAAGGTCGGGTCGTCGTCGACCAGCAACACGCGCGGCGAATCCTGGTGGGCGGCCATCGAGGCTGGGGTGTCGATCTTCTATAACACACCGGCGTCACCACGCCGTCGTACGACTTTCCAAAGGTGCACGCGAGCTTAGGCGAACTCTCTGCCCGCGCCAGGGGCCCTCGCGAAGGCGACGGCAGGAGAAATCGCGTCCGCGTGGTCGATTTGGACAACATTGTTGGACTATAGTGCCGGCATGCCGCCAGTCGTGCTCGGTGAGTTCGAACACATGGTCCTGATCTCGGTGTTGTGCGCGTCGCAGGATGGTGACGCCTATGGCGTCACCATTCACCCGAGCTCGAACGCCGCACCAACCGATCGGTGTCGCGCGGCGCCGTGTAAATGACCGTCGATCGACTCGAAAAAAAGGGGTTACTGACATCGACGCTCTCTGAACCCTTGGCCGAGCGCGGCGGACGATCACGGCGGTGTTATGTCGTGACCAGACCCGCCCCGGCTGCGCTGCAGGAGTCGCGCCGGGCGCTCCAGAGCCTGTGGCAGGGCCTGCCCGCACAGAAGCAGGACGCGCGATGACACGCCTGCTCGCGGCCCTGCTTCGCCTCCTACTCGCCGATAGTCCGTATGAAGTGGGTGTTCCGATGACATAACGGTCCCTATTAGACGCTGGGGCAGATCACGTGGGGCGGATTTCGCCGCTACGGCGCCCCGGCGCAGTGTAGTCCAGGCCACCGCCTGCCGCAAAGCACACCTGAGGCGGCCGATCCGCGCACCGGACGACAGACCTCCGGCCACCCGCGTGCGCGCGGGTCATCGACACTGGTCATCTATGGTGGGTCACCTCGTCAGTCAAAGCCAGACCAGTCTGGTACGGCGTCGGCCTCCCATGGGAGGGGCGGTGCTCGTCCGGCGCGCGGCACGGGCACCGCGTCCGGTAGCCCCAGGTGCCGAAGAATTTGACCGACCACGGCCGCGTCACGAATCAGGGCCACCAGCGTCATCCGCCCAGCACAGCGCGGGCACGCAAGCACATCAAAACCGAAGCTGCGCTCCATCAACTCGGCCCACGCGCGATTGGGACGACGGCCAACGCGGCCGCTATGGCCGCAGGCGTTGCCGACGCTTCGTGCCTCGGCACCTTCAGCCACCAGAGACGGCACCACCGCGTCCCGCCACGCCGCGCGCGGCGCCAGCACACCGTAGTACAAGACCAAGTTGATCCGTGGCCGCGGCACCAACGCGGCCAAGCGTTCAAGAAACTCCACCGGATCGAACACCAACTGCGTCGTGCCATCCGCCCACCGACGGCGGAGGTCCAACACGACCTGGCCCTCCGGCGAGACGCGCAGTCGCTCCTGCCCCACCCCTCGACGAGGCTCGGGGTGGCCTGAGCTTCGTCGAAGGCCACCGCCGGACGCAGCGCATACCGGCACATGCGCTCCAGCCGGTCACGTGCGCCCGCTCGCACGGCCACTGCGGCGTGGAGATCGAAGCTGCGCACCCGCGCGTGCCACGGACGCGGCTCATCATCCGCTCGGCCCTCCGCCACCTCGCTCCCCCACCGTCGCACCGGCCGGCCGGCCCGAGGCCCCACCCCTCGACCCGGCTCGGGGTGGCCTGAGCTTCGCCGAAGGCCAACGCCGCCACGCCCCGCACCGACGCCGCCGCCAACCCAGCCAGCGTCGGCGCATCGTCTTCAAAAGGATCGCACCCATCCAGCGCATCACCGCCATCCACTACGCCGCGCCGGGCAAACAGCCGCCGCAGTCGAGTCGCAATCGTGGCGAGCGGCGGCATCAAGTCAGGCGCCGGATGCGCCGGTGCCGGGTGAAACCGCACCGTTTCGTCAGCGCCGCGAGCGAACACGCCGTCGAGAACCAGCGCGTGGAGGTGCACGTTGAGATTGAGCGCCGATCCGAAGCGCTGCACGATCACCACGGCACCACTGCGCCCCTTCGAGACGCCCCGCCGGCGGGCGTGACGCCGGTACCAGCCCAGGATTGCCCGCACGAACACGGCGACCACCGCGCGACAGAGGCCGTGGTCCCATGCCAGGGCGTACCGTACCCGCGACGGTAAGGTGAGCACCCACTGCCTGACCGGCACATCTGGAAACACGTAGTCCACCAGGTGCGCCGCTCGTTCTGTCCCGCCTCCGCCGTTGGCTCCGGCGAGGCTCGCCGAAGCGCTTCGCGCGCAGGCGGCATGCGCCGTCCGCCACAACTCGGACAGAACCCTCGCCCCTTGCATGAAAACGCCACCAGCCGCTCCTGGCGGCACCCCGCGCACCGGAACCGCGCGAAGCCCGCAGCCAGGCAACCACATGACAGGAAGTCCTGAAACGCACGCTCAACGAATTTCGGCAGCCCCTCCCGTCGCGGTGCACGGCCGCCTGCGCGCGAAACGTTTCGAAATGCTCGCGCACGATCTGATGCAGCGCACCATGTTCTGGCTGACGCGGGCGATAGCTGAGCGAGTGCGCCACGCCGCAGATCGGAGGCAAGTCGGATGCCGACGTTGCGTCCCACCGCTACGCAGGGGGGTGGCAGTTTCTGCGTACTCACTGCGGCGTCTGGTGGGCGATTCGTGCCACACGTCCACATCGGGGGCTTGGCTTCCTCGATGGCGTCGGTCTGTGGTGGCGCGATGTCGACGAGGGGTGCCGGTGTGCCGATCGTGACCGGGATCGTGGTCCGCGTCGCGACCGCGACCGCGGGCCGCGACGGTAGACCGCACACGCCTGCTTTCACAGGCGCGGAGGTTTTGTTTTGATGGAGCCCCGGGGTTTTCAACCCGGGGCTCTTTTCTTGTCGCCGACGCAGCTCAGCTAGTCGGCTACGCCGGGACTGCGTCACGCATCGGACGGGTGCCTGGCCGAGGCAATGTCTTTCCTGCGCGCTGTAACTCATCAACCTCTTCCGCGACCAACGCACACAGCCGCCGATAGGCTTCCTCCTCGGTCGTCGCGTGACATACCGCGCCCCACGGAAACAGGTCTGGACAGTAGCCGACGTAGATGCCGTCTTCGACGTCCCACTGGATGAACTTCAGATAGCGGTCTTGCGGCTTCACCTGGTCACCTCCTTGAGGGCGGCCTGGACCTGCTTCTCCTGATAGTGCTTCGCGTCGTCGCCATCGTCGCCGCTCAGAATGACAGAGCCTGTAAGCTTCGCGTGCTGAAACTTGCGGTGCTACCCTTTTCCGCCGGTCACCCGCACGAACCCCGCCTGTTCGAGGTCGGCAACCAGCTGGCGGATTTTACGTGGCAACCAGGCAGCATGCCACAACAGGATGGCTCAGACTACTCCCGCAAAGTCGTATACGCGGTTCATGCTGCACTACAACTTCCCGCCGTTCTCGGTCGGCGAAGTGAAGTTCCTGCGTGGCCCCGGTCGTCGCGAAGTTGGTCACGGCGCGCTGGCGGAACGGGCGCTGGCGCCGGTGCTGCCGTCGCAGGACACCTTCCCGTACACCGTGCGTGTCGTGTCCGACATCCTCGAATCCAACGGCTCGTCGTCAATGGCGTCGGTCTGTGGTGGTGCGATGGCGATGATGGACGCCGGTGTGCCGCTCAAGGCGCCGGTCGCCGGCGTGGCGATGGGC
>BTVE01000133.1:0-7467 GCA_045862915.1 Acidimicrobiia bacterium | reverse complement strand
GGTAGCACGTCAAGACGACTTGTTCGCGCGCTCGTCGGTGCGAGACGCCTGACTAGTGGTCGTAGTGGCTAACACCGAACAGACCTGCACCAGTACCTCAGCGATCGCCAACCTGCGGTCATGGTCGTCCAGTATGGCTTCCACCTCGTCTGCAGCACCTCGCTTGAGCGGACGCCACAATGCAGTGCAGACCAACATCAGCAGAACCGCTAAGCCCACAAACCAGGTCCAAAGGGCGCTTCCAAGCCAAAGGAGCACAGCGGAGGTCAAGAGCACAGTTGGAATCGGTTCCAAGAAGGTCCAGAACCATCCCCACCTATCGGCCGCGCTTCTGACGAGCTGCGAATCAATGACCGGATTCTCGAAGCTGGCGTAGCGATAGAACGTCTTAACCATGATGGAATCGCGATTCGCTCTAACACAGGCGACACCGGCCTCATCAGGTTGCAGCCCCACTCCACTTATCAATGGTCGGAGGATGACCTCGACGTCAAAGTGCTCCCTCAGGCGAACAATGTCAGAAATCCGGTCGTGCAGCTGGATAATCCGGCCAACCAGTGCGATGAGAAGCGGCGCCACCACTCCGCCAGCCTTGAGCCCGTCCACCGCGCCCAGGCTGACCTCATGCTGCCACTTGTCAACGAAAGAGGTGACCCACGGAGAGGCTTGGGCCAAGCCAGCCATGCAAAGGAGGGCAAAAACGAAGTGCCCCCAGAACACCCGACTGAGGATCTCCGAGTACTTTTCTGGCTGACCTAGTATCGTCATGCGGGTCGAGCCATCACGATTGCCGATTGACCTGCTGTCATGGACGCCGCAATGCGGAAGCCAGTTGCGGCTAGCAGCCTACCAAGGTTCGCCGCGTTCAACAGTCCGTAGAACGATGCGCGATACTTCGTGCAAATCAACCAGCCGTCAGCATACCGTTCGGCATTCGGATTGGCATTCAGGCGGTCGTAGTGAGAGTTGCGAAACTGCGTTACCACGAGCAAACGGCCCCGCGTACTCAATCGACTTCGAATCGAGCGAAGCACTGCCTTCCTTGTCCTCAGGCTTGGAATCGCAGACAGAACATTTGCGCACAACACAAAGTCCACGAGAGGACGGCGATTAGCCGCGAACTCGGTCGGCGTGCAGATCCGAGCTGATGGCCATCGCAGTGCGGCTTCCTGCCTCACTGTCGTCCGGCACCCACCAAGTTGCTGGGTTCTAGATAGCTGCTCTTCCGAATCCACCAGCGTTAGAGTGCGTGCTTGCTCCGCAAGCAGCGACGTGTATCTCAGCTTGCCACAGCCAAAATCAACGCATCGCCCGAGCGGTCCGAGCGCGACGATCGCCTTTGTGACTGCCTCGGCACGGCGCCCTTCCGGTTTCGCCGTAAGCTCAGAAGCCACCAGGTGCCCGCGGACGAGATACCTCATCTGTCGCCACTCAGAAGCGTCAGCCGCCTCAGACTAACGTTCTCCTGAATCCCATCATGCGGAATCAGCGCGTACCGCCACGGCTTGCCCCCATGCCTCAACGCATGCTCCGAAGCAACCCGGCACCATGCCTCGCCGGCGGCCTTTTTGGCCAGCACCTCGGGTGCATCCATCTCGTTCGCGGCCTTGACCTCGATCATCAGCAGTTCGTTGTCGGTCTCGGCAATGAAGTCTGGCTGATATTCGTGGTCGGTTGAGCCAAGCCGGTAATCAATCCGGAACTGTCCCTTTACGGGCCGAAACCAGCGCTTGGAATCACGGTCGAGAATGACGGCAAGCCGGCGCTCTGAGTCGGAGTCGAACTTTTGCAGCGAATACATGCAGCGTTGGAAGTGGTCAAAAATGTACCGCCCCATGTTGCTTCGGTCCTGCGGAGGAGTCTTGAAGTCGCGCGGCGATTCGTCCGCTGCGATCGTGTACGCGCACGACTTCAGGGGCACAAAGCCTTGGCTGACTCGAACCTCGTGTCCCTCAGTTGCCGTGAGCCAGTGGTGGGGCTGCATCTGCGCGTGCACGAATTCGCCGATTCTCCGCTCTTCGTACTGCAACACCTTCCGCACGTCATCGTCCGACAAGTAGGACCGCAGGTGCTGCACCACCTGCCGGCCAAGGTCGTTCAGTACTTCGGCGTTGTCGTCGTACGACACATCCGGGAAGTCCAGCAGAGCTCGGACCACAACAGCCTCTGGAGTGTCGCGTTCAATGCCGCCGTGCCCAGTCTGCAGCAGCACCGCCCGTCCGCTCTGTAGGTACTGAATCCACATCGCTTCATCAGGGGGCGGGGGCCGGAGCCCACTCAAGTCGAGCGTGAACGGGTGAAAGCCGGACCGAACTTCGCCCTTGGGAACCGCCAGGATCCTCGGAATCTCGAACGTCTGGTCCAAAACAAAACTCAGGACTTGATGTGCGATGCGTGCGAAGTCCGGCGGCGGTTCAACCCCCTCCAGCAGAGGCTGCGCCGGCGCCCATCGTTCCATGGTCTCCCGGACGATAGCCTCCTGGACCTCAGGGTTCGTGAGGTGTGAGGCTGTTGGGGCCTGCTCTGGTCTCTGGCTATACGACTCCGCAATTTGCGCGACGACGGCCGCGACCGACCGGTCCCTTGCATCCTCAAACAACGGCGGGTATCTCGAGGGTCCGGCGGACGGGGCGTCCGCGGCCAGACCTGTCGCCTCCGTGGGCGGACCCAGCGCAGCCTGAAGGTTCGACGGAACGACCACGGTCTTCCGGCCCCGCGCCAATTCCTCGGGGTCAAGCTCAATCGTCTTGAGCTGAATCAACGAGCCAGGCCTGCGGGCCTCATCGACGATCTCCTGGAACCTGTCGTGAGCCACGATGCTCAGCCGATCGACAGCGTCGACACCGGTCCGGCGGCCATAGGGAAGTCGCAAACCTCGGCCAATCGACTGTTCGATCAGCGTCCTAGCATTAGCGGCGCGCAGGGGGACGATGGTGTAGAGATTGGTGACGTCCCAGCCTTCCTTGAGCATGTTGACGTGGACGACGATCTCCGTCGGTTCGTCGGCGCTCTCCACCTTCAGCAGCTTCTGCACCATCTGCTCTTCCTTCTCGCCCGACTGGCTCGAGTCCACCTGGATGACCTTGCCCTTGTAGCGACCGTCGAAGAACTTCTCGGACTCCATCAGTGCAACAAGGGTCGCGGCGTGCGTCGTGTCACGGGCGATCACAAGCAGGAACGGCTTGACGATTGGCCGGCCGTTTACCCGGGCGTACGTCTCCAGATCGACCTTGGTTCTTTCGTGAAGCCTCACGCCATCGGTGAGCTTCATCTCGTCGAGCGCTTCGGCCGACATCCCCGTCACATTGAGGTTGCCGCGAGTCGCCACCGCCGGCTGTTTGACGAACCCGTCGGCGATGGCGCTGCCCAGCGGGTAGTCGTAGATGATGTTCTTGAATCGCACGGTCTGGGATGCCGTCTCCACCTGCGGAGTCGCGGTCAGTTCCAGTCCCAGCACCGGACTCAGTTCGTTGATTGCACGGACGCCGGCGGACGCTCGGTACCGATGCGACTCGTCCATGATGAGGACCAAGTCCTTCAGGCCGGACAGGTAGTCGAAGTAGCTCTGACCGATGTACTCGGATAGGCGCTTGATGCGCGGACTTCGCCCTCCTCTAACCTCAGAGTTGATCTTGGAGATATTGAAGATGTTGATCGAGCAGGGTGTGTCCTGCCGAATCAGCGTCTTGTCGTAGGTGTCGCCGGTCACGACCTCAGGGGGCTCAACGGCGAACTCGGCGATGCCAGTGAAGACGTACTTAGGCGTGTTCGGTGTGAAATCCGTGATCAGTTTGTTGTAGACCGTCAGGTTCGGCGCCATGACGAAGAAGTTTCTGACGCCGTGGGTCACGTGCAGGTACGTGATGAACGCGCCCATCAAGCGGGTCTTGCCAACGCCCGTGGCCAGGGCGAAGCAGATCGACGGGAACTCGCGTTCGAAGTCGGCAACGGACGGGAATTCAACCTGAATCGCCCTGAGCGCGTCGGCGACCGCCGTGCCCTTCTTCGGCGGCACCAGGTCAACGACGCGATCCAGAATCTCCAACGACTTTCGTTGCGGGGCTCTCAGGCTGAGACGGCCGGCGATGCTGTTGACGTGGTGCGACATGTCTTACTCGTCGAACCCCAGGCCCTGCTGGCCGGCAGGTGGCGGCGCCATCGGCAGGTTCTCAACCCGCAGGCTGTAGTCGTCCCGGCCCCATTCGCACCGGGACAGGACGTCCTTGGGGATCTTCTTCACCGTCAAGTTGGCGCAGCGGTCTGCCTTACCGCGAATCGCGCTGCAGAGGATGAGCAGGGACCGATCTTCACCAACCTCCTGACTCAGGGCTTCGAGCTGCTCCTGGGTAAGCGTCTGGGTGGTCACGTAAATGAAGTCGCGTTCAGTGGACCGGCCGTGCTGCCAGTAGACCGAATCGCTCGGCTCATAGCGGAACCCCTCAACCTTGCACACCGCCTCAGCTAGCATCGCGGCATTAAAGTCCTTGTTGATGACCCACTGCCCCCAACGGTCCTTTTCGAGAAGCGATGGGCCGACGCGGAAGTATCGGAATCCGCCGCCGCCCTTCCAACCTAGAGCCTCGGTGATTCCACCTGGATCCTGCCCGTCGATCACCTTCCTCATTCTCGGGATGATGTGGGTCTGGCAGTGCTCCCCGAGCTCGACCATGATCCAGCGGCGGCCCATCTTGTGGGCTACGGCGCCAGTTGTTCCAGAGCCTGCGAAGGAATCGAGGACAATGTCGCCAGGAGCTGTCGATATCTCCAGAACGCGCTTTATCAGCTTCTCCGGCTTCGGCGTCATAAACACGTCTGTCGCCTGATCAAAGAGCGCACGCACTTCTAGTTTTGCTTCGGCGTTCGTTCCAACGTCTTCGTGGAACCACATTGTGGCCGGCACGACCCCCTGCTTTGCCTCGCTCAGAAACTTCTTGATCCGTGGAATCGCATTACCATCCTTGCCCCACCAGATTCGATTGTCGGCGACCAATCCAGCAAAGGTTGGTTCTGACACTCGCCAGTACGTGCCCTGTGGAGGAAGGAATGTTCGACCCAAAGGAGAGCGGATTGTGTACGTTCCTTGGCTGTAGAAGTTCCTCGCTTGCACTGCGTTCGTGGTCCAAGGACCTCTCGGATCATCGTCTGGGTTCAAATACGTCTCGTTCAGCGCTTCCGTCCGGGGAAGCAGGTTGCGTTGCCACTCGGATTCGTCCTTTGCGTACACGAGGATGTACTCGTGCATGTCAGAGAAGAACCGGGCCGAGTTCTTGACGGTGAACAGCTTCTGCCACACCATCGAGGCAATGAACCGGCTCCGACCGAAGATTTCGTCACACAGAACCTTCAGGTAGTGTGCTTCGTTGTCGTCAATCGTGATCCACAGCGATCCGTCGGCCGACAACAGGGACCGAATCAACTCCAGCCGATCTCGCATCATCGACAACCAGATCGAATGCTCCAGGCCGTCGTCGTAGTGTTCGAATGCACTGCCGGTGTTGTACGGAGGGTCGATGAACACACACTTGACCTTGCCCGCGAACTCCTGCTCCAACGCCTTCAGCGCCAGCAGGTTGTCCCCGAAGATCAGCCGGTTGTCGAATGTGTCGTTTGCGCCGTGGCGGTGAGAGGCGTGATACGACAACGCCGGATCTTCGATGAGAATTCGTGGCTCGAGCTTGGGCCGATGCTCCTTGCCGATCCAGGTTAGTTCGAGCTTCTGGCGCGAGCTCATTGCAGGAACGCCTCCATCGTCATGGCGTCCTTCGGACACGCCTTCAGAATGCCCCGATCCTCCGTGACCAATCGGACACCGAGCGCACGCGCCAACGCGACGAACTCCGAGTCGTACGCCGACAGGTCGCTTCCACTCAGCACCTTCAGCACGTCGTCACTCTCGACGATGTGCTCGTGGTCCTGAAGTTCCGCTTCCATCCGCTCGATGACCACCGTGGCCTGCTTGAGCGTGAGGTCGCCTCGCCTGATGTAGCCACCCAGAATGTTCCGCAGTTCCGACCGCCACAACACGGGCACGTGCCAGTCGTTGTCCTGCACACGCACGCGCTGCGCAAGCTCGGTCTTCGGACTGTTGAGCCAGCAGTAGGCGACGACGTTGCTGTCGACAACAATCACGCGCGTCCCTTTTCCTTGAAGCCGGCGACAAGCCGATGGTCCACTCGAGGCAATGCGGCCGTGAAAGCGCGCAGGTCGCGGGAGTAGGCTTCGCGGTCTATCGGGCCAGTGTCACCACCACCCTCCAGGCGCGCGAGGATTTCGCTGTTCAAACTGCGGCGATTACGCTCCGCGCTGGCTTTGAGACGCGCGTGCAGGTCCGCTGGGATGTTCTTCAACGTCAGGGTCGGCATGGCACCACCAATCTGGAACCGTTTCGCATCCATCTTACCGGAGCCGCCATCGGACCTCCAACACCCGTTCCAGGTCTACCTTCGGCGCCATCCGGCCCTCGATGTCCTGAATAATTTGCTCCCGACGCGCATCGATCTGGTCCTGAGCATCAAACAGGCTCCGACGTTTGGCCGTGCGCTGGCTTTCCAGCGCCTTCAGCTGCTTCTGCCCCGCCAGTTTCGCTTCCAGTGACACGGCCTGCGACGCGGAGCGCCGGGCCTCACGAATCTGACGGTCCATGTCCTTGATGTCGCGCTCGAGCGCCACCTTCAAGTCATCCGCCCACTCATCCAGCTTCCGCGCTTCATCGTCGAAGAACTTCGCGTTTCGAGCGGATGTGGCGGCGAGGAGCGAGGCCTGTTGCCTGTCAATTTCCGCCTCCAAGTCGGCAAGGCCGTTCACATCGGCATCGCCCACGACGTCTGCCGGTAGCTGGAACATCCGGCTGGCCGTCTCCCCATCCATCGCGGTGCCATCGTCACAAATGGCCGCGACGAGCAGGTGATCCTCGGCCCGATCCAGGGCCTCAACGGTAAGACGCTTGATGACGAGGCTGCCTGCTTTGCCGACGAATGGCTCGAGCGCCGCGATCCTCGCCTCTCGACCGTCGTACCGGAATTCGAGCTCCGCTGAAGGAATCGCGCGACCTGCTGCCTGCCCGATGACCCACGACGCCAACGGGTGCGCGAGCCGGTAGTAGTGCGCGTCTCCGGATCGTCGAGGGAGCTCGTACAGCCCCACCGGCACGTCGTCAGATATCCCGGGTGGACGCGCCACAAGGCGAAAGGCTGAGGTGCCTGATGGAAATTCGGCAAAGGCTGCAAGTTCGTGGCGAGTGAGGTCCATCAGCAGCCGCTCGTAGCGATTGAGGTGCTCCTGACTCTCGCGCAAGTTGATCCGCAGCTTCTCATGCACCTCTTCATCGAAGTGCTCGAGCAATTGCCGCCGGGTCTGCGACATGGCGGCCTGAATCTCGGTACTCAGTTCTGCCTGCAAGTCGTCGAATGACAGGCGAATCTGCTCCGGCGTCCGGCACTCCTGATAGATGCGGGCGATGCGCTTCTC
>BTVE01000132.1:0-7902 GCA_045862915.1 Acidimicrobiia bacterium | reverse complement strand
GGATGTTCGAGCCGCGCGATGGCGAGGCGTTCTATCGTCTCAACCGCGACTGGCTCGATGCACACGCGCTGTATGAACCGGCCGATGAGCCGCACCTCGCGGACCCGATGAGTTCCATCGTGGCCGTTGGCGGGGAAGTGTATGTGGCTGTGGAGGGACCGGTCGTTGTGGGCACCGCAGCGATCGCGCCGCATGGCGATGCCTGGGAACTGCTCAAGGTGACCGTCGCCGGCCACGCCCGCGGCCACGGGCTCGGACGTCGTCTCGTCGAACACTGCATCACGCGCGCTCGCGCGCGCGGAGCCACGCGACTCGTGCTCGTGTCGAGCTCCAAGCTGCAGTCTGCGTTGCGCCTCTACGAGCGCCTCGGCTTCACGCACATCCCGCTGCCCGACGACGTTCCCTACGCCACCGCCGACGTGTCAATGTGCCTTGAACTCTAGTCGCCCCGCCAGTATTTCTCCTCGATCTCCATGATTTCGTCTTCGTCGAGCCCGAAGTAGTGGCCGATTTCGTGGATGAGTGTTTCGCCAATGCCGACGATGACATCCTCATCGTCAAACGCGTCTTCGAGGATGGGGCGGCGGAAGAGTGTGACCTTGTCGGGCAGGACGTTGCCGTGGGCCCACTGGCGCTCGGGGAGTGGAATGCCTTCGTAGAGTCCGTAGAGTGAGTCGGGCGGTTCGATGCCGACTTCCGCGAGTTGTGCGAGGGTCGGGTCGTCTTCGACCACGATGGCGATGTTGGTCATCGCGGTCCGGAATTGCTCCGGCAGTGAGGCGATGGCCTCGTCGACGAGTTGTTGAAAGCGATCAGGCGGAAACGCGGCCGGGTCCATGCAGCCGATAGTACGCGCAGTGCGGCCGCACGCCGCAGATGTGACAGGCCGGTTTGGGTTTGCAGATGCGGCGGCCGTGCAGGATGAGCGCGTCCGACCCGCGCGTCCATCGCTCTGGCGGCAACAGCGATGTCAGCTTCTTCTCGGCGACCACTGCGTCTTCCGTGGCCTTGCCTTTCAGAAAGCCGATTCGGGTCGCGACACGCAACACGTGGCGATCGACGGGGAAGCCGGGGATCCGGAACGCGTGGCCGAGGACGACGTTGGCCGTTTTGCGGCCAACGCCCGGCAGCGTCACCAGCGCATCCATGTCGGACGGAATCTGACCATCGTGTTCGTCCACGACGGCCGTGGCCATGCCGAGCAGGCTCCTGGTCTTGGCGCGAAAGAACCCGGTCGACTGGATCATCCGTTCGAGCACGGCCGCATCGGCTTTTGACAGCGCTCGCGCGTCGGGAAATTTCTTGAACAGCTCCGGCGTGACCTGGTTCACGCGCGCATCGGTGCACTGCGCCGACAGAATCGTCGCGACCAGCAACTCGTACGGCGTCGTGAAGTTCAGCTCCGTCCAGGCGTGCGGATGATGCACGTCGAGCGCGTCGAAGACGGCGGCCGCGTGCGCGGCGTCACTGGCCTTTTTTGCCATTCACCAGCGGCTTAGTGGAGGGGACCTTGCGGCCAGCCGGCCTGCTGCTGGGCCTGCGCGTCGGTCATCGCGCGCATCTGTTCCTGCAGCGCGTTGATGAGGCCGGGCACGACCGAGAAGGGCAGGGCGATTTTGGCAACGACGGGCGCCTTGACGACCTGGCTTTCTTCGGCGGTGCGGATGTCCTTGTCGGTGAGCGGCCGCACGTCGCAGAAGGTGAGGGTCATGTCGAACGGCGTATGGCCGACCGCGCAGAAGTTGGCGTAGTCACGTGCCGTGTCGGTGGACTCGTCAGGCACGATGGTGAAGCTGAGCTGCTTGGGGGCCGGAGTAGACATGATCAGTACTTTCTCATGACTCCGACCACGACGCCCTGCAACTGCACCATCGATGGATCCAGCAGGATGGGCTGCATCGCGGGGTTGGCGGGCTGCAGCCGGATGCGCCCCTGCTCGCGATAGAACTTCTTCAGCGTGACGTCCGCGCCACCCACAAGTGCGATGACCATCTCGCCGTTGTCCGCGGTCTTGCGATCCTCGACGATGACGAAGTCGCCGTCGCGGATTTGCTCGTCAATCATCGAGTCGCCCTTGACGCGCAGCACGTAGGTGTCGCGCCGGCCGACGAGATCTTCGGGGACGGCAATCGTCTCGTTGCCGGTCACGGCTTCGATCGGCATGCCGGCGGCCACGTAGCCCAGCATCGGCAGTTCCAGCGCCCGTTGGCCTGTTGGAGCCGAGAGCAACTCCACCGACCGGCTCCGGTTCCACAGGCGCCGGATGAACCCCTTCTCTTCGAGGTTGGTCAGGTGTTTGTGGACTGTCGCCAGCGACGACAAACTGAAGCGCCGGCCGATTTCCTCCAGCGAAGGGGCGTAGCCGTGCTGCTGGATGAATTCCTGCAGATAGTCCAGAATTTCGCGCTGACGTTTGGTGAGTGGCTGCACGGGCTGACTGTATGCAAAAGAAAGGCGAAAGTCAACGCGCCTGGGACGTGATTGGCGTTGGCGAAAATTCAGTCGACCTTGTCGCCAGTCTGCCGGTGTTGCCCCCGCCCGACAGCAAGACCGCGTTGGCGCAACTGGAGACGCGGCCCGGTGGTCAGGTCGCCACGGCGCTTGTGGGCTGCGCGCGTCTTGGTCTGCGGTCAGCCTACATCGGAACGTTCGGCGCTGACGACCATGGCAGGCTGATTCGCTCGGCCCTGGTGGCCGAAGGCGTGGATGTCCACGCCTGTCGCGAGGTGGACGCGCCGAACCGGTCCGCGCTCATCCTGGTTGAAGAGGCACAAGGCACCCGCACGGTCCTGTGGACGCGTTCGCCCGACCTCGACTGGGCGCCGGAGGCGGCGCCGCTCGCACTGGTGGCCCAGTCGCGCGCGTTGCTCGTCGACACAACGGACCTGCCGCTCTCGATTGCGGCAGCGCGCGCCGCGCGGGCCGCAGGCACGCTCACGGTTGCTGACGTCGACGAGGACCTGCCCAGGCTGGACGACCTGCTCGCCGTGCTGGACGTGCTCGTGGTGTCGTCCGGCCTGGCCGGCCGCCTCCGCGAACTCCACGCCCGCGGCCCCCGCCTCGTTGTTGCCACCCTCGGCGTCCACGGCGCCGTCGCCTGGGACGGTCGCCGGGACACCTACTCGCCGGGCTTTGAAGTGCCCGTGGTCGACACCACCGGCGCCGGCGATGCCTTCCGCGCCGGCCTCCTCTGGGCCATGCTGACGGACCCGTCGGACCCGATGGACCTGATGGACCCGGCCAACGCCGTGGCGGCCCTGTCCTGCCGCGCCCGGGGTGCCCAGGCGGGATTGCCCTCCGCCGCCGACGTTGACGCCCTTGTAACTTCTGCCCGGGAGGGCCGGTCAAAACGGCTATGGGACCCGGCACGCATGCCACCGCCGCCCGCCCCCTCACGTGGGGGCGCCCGATGACGGACTCCGCGCAGGCCGACTACTCGAGCGTGGATGACGCCGGGCTGGTCCGGGCCTTTCTGGCCGGCCATCGCGCGGCGTTCGACGTAATTGTCGTCCGGCATCAGCGCACCGTATATCAGGTGTGTTTTCGGTTTGTCCGCAATCACGCGGATGCAGCCGACTTGGCCCAGGACGTGTTCGTGCGGGCCTTCAAGGGGCTGAAGAACTTCAAGGGCGACGCGCAGCTGAGCACCTGGCTGTATCGCGTGGCGGTGAACGTGTGCCTCAACCGCGTGGCCTCCAAGCGCCCGGAGACCGAAGAGCTTGAACCGGCGCGCCACATCGACGAACGCGCCGATGACCCGTTGTTGCGGGTGGTGCGCGCGGAGAAAGTGGCGGAAGTGCGCCGGGCAATCGCGCAGTTGCCCCCCAAGCAGCGCGCAGCCCTGCTGTTGCGGGTCTATCAGGAGCTCCCGCACGAAGAAATTGCGACCATCCTTGGCAGCTCCACGGGAGCCGTCAAGGCGAACTTCTTTCACGCCCTTGGTAACCTGAAGCGGTTGTTGTCATGACGGACCATCTGCGAGACGAGGAACGGATCGACGCGCTCGACGGGACGCTGCCGGCATCACGCATGGCGCACCTGGACGACTGTTCGGCGTGCCGGCAGGAGGTCGCGATGCTGCGCGATGTCCTGGCAATGGTGGATGCCGACGTGCAGGCGGCTGACGACATGCCGCCGGGCATGTTCTGGGAGCACTTCCCGCAGCGTGTGGCCGCGGCCGTGGCGGTCGCCGAGCGACCGACGCCCTTCTGGAAGAGTGGCGCGCGGTTCTGGATGGCGCTGGCCACCGCAGCCGCCGTGATCACCATGGCCGTGCTGGTGCCGCAGGGGCCGTCTGCAGAGCGGCCGGTGACGCCGACCGAGGTCGCCTGGTCGGCCGACGACACGGCATTTGATGCGGTGCACTGGGCTTTCGTCAGCGACGTGCTGGATTCGGTTGAGGAGGATGCGGTCGCTGACGTCCTCAGCCCGCGCCGGGGCGCGGGAGACCGGGCACTGCAGAGCCTGTCGGCTGCGGAACGTCTGGCGTTCGCGCGACTGCTCGAAGCGGAATTGGCGGAAGGCACCGCCCCAGGGAGTGAGTGATGGCAACAACGATGCTCGCATTTGTGATCAGCGTGGCACTGCTGGGTCCGCTCGACGCGGCTCAGGGTGGCCAGGCCAACCAGGCAGGTCGAGGGCGTCAGGGGATGGAACTGCCGGCCGCGGCGCCGGGCATGCCGGTTCAGCAGTTGCAGGAACTGTTTGACGCGTTTGTCCTCGTCCAGGCGCAACGTGTCCTGCAACTGACCGACGAGGAGTACCAGCGGTTCTTCCCGGCGATGAAACGCCTGCAGGACGTCAGGCGAGGCCAGGTGCAGCAACGGGTCCGGCAGCTGAATGAACTCCGCCGCGCGGCACCGCTGCGTCCCGGTCCGAATCAGCGCGAGGTGGTCTCGGCCGACGAGGCGACGCTCACCGCCATGTTGCGCCGGATGGACGAAATGGAGGCGCGCCATGCCGAGGAGATACGCGATGCGCGAAAAGCGCTGGACGCCGTGCTGACTGTCCGCCAGCGGGCGGCCTTCCGCATCTTCGAGGAAGACATGGAGCGCCAGAAGATCGACTTCATCACACGTGCCCGGCAGCAGGCCGGGCCAGGGCGGCAGGGAGGCGGCTAGAATGGCGGTATGGGAGGCATTCGACCGCTCGTTGCGCTGACGCTCTCAGCCGGCCTCGCCGTCGGCGTCGCGGCACAGACCGCCGACCGCGCGCAGGCAGCGCGTGCCCGCACCAAGGTCGAAGCCATCATCGTCCGCTCCCTGGTGGAGCCGGCGCCGAAAACACCGTTTCGCACGACACTCACCGATACCGAACTGAACGCGTACTTCCAGGTGTACGGCGCCGAGGAACTGCCTGTCGGGTTGTCCAAGGTCCACGTGACGTTGCTCGACGCGGGACGCTTCCAGACGATCGCTACGATTGACTTCGATGCGCTGCGCGGCGACCAGCCGCGCGGGATGTTCGATCCCATGGCGTACGTGTCCGGCACCATGGCGCTCACGACCGCGGGCGCGTTTTCGGCGACGGCCGGCCGCGGCGTGCTCCAAATCGAGTCGGGCACACTTGGGGGCGTGACCGTGCCTCGGCCCCTGTTGGAACAAGTCGTCTCGTACTTCTCGAAGTCTCCCGATTTCCCCGACGGCATCACGCTCGGTGAGCCCTTTGATCTTCCCTCAGGTATCCGCGAGGTGCACCTGCGCAAGGGCAGCGCGACGGTCGTGCAGTAGTGGCAGAGCGCGGCGTGTCGGACTGGTGGTCAAAACCCCTGCAGTTCGTTCGTGGTGTCGGTCCGCGGCGCGCCGCTGAGTTCGAGCGTGTGGGCCTGCGCACAGTGGAAGACCTGCTGTTGCGATTCCCACGCCGTTATGAGGACCGCGCCGGCCTCTCGCCGATCGCCAAACTGAAACCCGGCCAAACCGCCACCGTCGTCGGCGAGGTGTTGTCGTCGGGGGTGCGGCCGACTCGTCGTCCGGGCTTTCGGCTGTTTGAGGTCGTCGTGCGGGACGGCAGCGGTGCCATTCGGGCCGTGTTTCCGAATCAGGCGTTCCTCAAGGACGTCTTCAAACCCCACCAGACCGTCGTCCTCTTCGGCTTCCTGGAGTATCGCTCCGGCGGACTGCAGTTCACCAACGCCGAGTACGAGATTGTGCGCGGCGAAGTCGCCGATGGTGCGGAGGGCGACGATGTCACCGTGCACACCGGGCGAATCGTACCGATCTACGAAAAGATTGGCGCCATCACGACACGGATGCAGCGGTCGTTGGTGCACCAGCTGCTGGCAGAAATGCCGTCCGACGCTCCAGACCCGCTGCCCGCACCGGTGCGAGGGACACGTCCGGATCGTGTGACCGCGATTCGTGCGACACATTTTCCCGAGGCCGGCACCAATCTCGACGCGCTGAACGACTGTGCGACGCCGGCGCAGCAACGATTGATCTTTGAAGAGTTCTTTCTGTTTCAGGCAGGACTCGTGCTTCGCAAACGCCGGCAGGCGGAGGACCGGAAGGCACGAGCGGTGGTGGTGGACGACCGCATTCGCGAGTCCGCTCGGCGCGTGTTGCCGTTCAAGTTGACCGACGGGCAGAAGGTCGCGCTGCGCGAAATCGTGACCGACATGCAGCGCGCTGAACCGATGCATCGGTTGCTGCAGGGGGACGTCGGCGCAGGCAAGACCATCGTGGCGCTGCTGGCAGCGCTGGTGGCGATGGAAAACGGGATGCAGGTCGCGTTCATGGCGCCCACCGAGATTCTTGCCGACCAGCACTACCTGACCATTCGTCGTCTGCTGGATGCCTCGCGATTTCGCGTGGCGTCGTTGACCGGAAGTCTGACGGCCGCAAAAAAGCGGGCCACACTTGCCGAGATTGCGAGCGGCACCACACATCTGGTCATCGGCACACATGCGCTGGTCGAAGGCTCCGTGACGTTCAAGGACCTCGGACTGGTCATCATCGATGAGCAGCATCGGTTTGGTGTCGTCCAGCGCGCCACTCTTCGCGAGAAGGGCCACAAGCCCGACGTGCTCGTGATGACGGCCACCCCGATTCCGCGCACGCTTGCGCTTACGGCGTTCGGGGATCTTGATGTGTCCGTCATTCGCGGACTGCCGCCGGGCCGTCAGCCCATCCGGACGGTGGCAAAGCCGGAATCCCGTCGCGACGATGTGTATCAGGTCGTACGGTCGGCCCTGGAGCACGGCCAGCAGGCGTACGTGATTTATCCGCTGGTTGAAGGATCCGAAAAGGTGGACCTGCGCGCCGCCACCGAGATGGCCGAGACACTGCAGGATCAGGTGTTTCCTGACTACCGCGTGGCCCTGCTGCACGGACGACTCAAGCCGGAGGCCAAGGAACAGGTCATGGCCGCGTTTGCGCGTGGCGATGCGCACGTGCTCGTGGCCACGACCGTGGTTGAGGTGGGCGTCGATGTGCCCAACGCCACGGTGATGGTGGTGGAGCACGCGGAACGGTTTGGTCTCTCGCAGTTGCATCAGCTGCGTGGGCGGGTCGGGCGTGGTGACCACGCGTCGCAGTGTGTGTTGTTGTATCAACACCCGATCAGTGAGCAGGGTCGGGCGCGCCTCGATGCGCTGGTCGCGACGACAGACGGGTTCGTCATTGCCGAACGTGACCTCGAGATTCGCGGGCCTGGTGACTTCTTCGGTACCCGTCAGTCAGGACTCCCGACCCTGCGCATCGGGGATCTTGTGCGCGATCACGTGTTGATGGAAGACGCCAGACGGGCCGCTGTGGGGTGGCTCGACGATGCGGGGGCCGCGCCGCTGGTGGCCTATCTCACGTCGCATTGGGCCGAACGTTTTGGCCTCGTCGGAGTCGGATGAGATGCGGGTGATTGGTGGAACGCTGAAGGGGCGCACCTTGCAAGGCCCGGCTGACGATC
>BTVE01000131.1:0-7920 GCA_045862915.1 Acidimicrobiia bacterium | reverse complement strand
CCCGCGTCGCTGCGCGGCGCGCCGGCGCGATTCCTCGCCGTCGTCAGGGAGCGCATGCGCGACCGCCTCGCCGAGGCGGTCGCCGAGGCGCGCCGTCGTGACGTGCGCGTCACGTCGGCGCTGCTGGAAGGCGACGAAGCGACGGCGCTGATTCAGGCCGCCGTCGCGTGGCGCGCCGACATCCTGCTGCGGTCGCATGCCGTGCGCACGACCGCCGCCCATCCGCCGGGACCGGTGGATGGACAACTGCTGCGCCGATGTCCGTGTCCGGTGTGGCTCGTGACGCCCAAGGCGGCAGGCGGTGAACGGACCATCGTGGCCGCGGTGGACCCGGATCCGCTTGATCCCCCGCGCCACTCGCTGGCGCAGGCGGTGCTCAAAACGGCGGCCGCCATTGCGGAGCAGTCGGGGGCCACGCTGCACGTGGTCTGCGCGTGGTCCGCGTTCGCCCACCAGTTGCTCGCCTCACATGCCTCACGCGCAGAGGCACGGGAGTATCGGGATGTCTGCCGCAATGAAGCCGAGCAGCGGCTCCACGCGCTGATGAGCGAGGCACCGACGGGGACGGTCGTCCATCTGTTGGAGGGCCAGCCCGACAAGGTCATCGCCGACGTCATTGCCGAACAACACGCGACCCTCGTGGCGCTGGGCACGGTGGGGAGAACAGGACTGGCCGGCCTGATCATGGGCAACACGGCTGAACGTGTGCTGCGCGAGGTCCGGTGCGCTGTCCTGGCCCTCAAACCCGAAGGATTCGCCGTCGAGTCCCCCGAAGGCGGTCAGAAGGCCATCCAGCTGGTGACCAAATAAACCACCAGCAGTGCCAGCGAGGGCACCGTCAGCCGGCCGGCAATCGGTCGCGGCCTGGCGATCAGGCACGCGATGACGATGACCGACATGATGACTGCGCCAATCGCGGTCAGCGCCTGACTCGCCCCTGCGTCGGCCAGCAGTGAGCCGCGCCGGTACGCGAGATCGTCGATCGCGAGAATCGCCACGTTGAACAGATTGCTGCCGAGCAGGTTGGCCGCCGCCATGTCCCACGCACCCAGCCGGACCGCGGCAATCGACACCACCACTTCGGGCAGGGACGTGGACAACGCCACAAACGCGGTGCCGACAAACGCCTGACCGAGCCCCGTCGCCTCGGCGAGCGCCACCGCCAGCGACGGCAGATTGGCCGCGGCGGCGACCAGCACCACCGCCCACCCGGCATATCGCCACACGGCATGCGACAGCGACAGGCCGGCGTAGCGGTCCGCAAGCACGTTGTCGTCACGCACCTGGTCGTGCGTGTGCTCGAACCGGTAGACCGCGCGGATGGCCAGCAGGTACCCGATGAACAACACCGGCGTCATGACGTCGAGTCCGCCCATCGTCGGCAGGTGTCCGGCGGTGAGGATCGCCCACGCCACCAGCGACAGGAGCAGGGCGCCAAGCGCCGCCGACAGCGTATGCACGGGACGCAGCCGGTGAAACAGCTGCTGGGGCGTGCCGAGATCGAGCAGGCCAAGAATCAGCAGGTTGAAGAGGCAACTGCCGACGACATCACCCATCGCGATGGCGGGCGCGTCAATCAGGCTGGCGCTGACACCGGTGACCAGCTCGGGAAGCGACGTGACCGACGCCATGGCGGCTACGCCGACCCACGCCTGGCCGAGTCCCGATCGCTCCGCGATGACATCGCCGTAATACGACAACCGCGCGCCGCTGATCACGATGACCAGCGCACACAGGGCGAACAGCGAGAGAATCGCCGGAAGGGCCACGCACCCTTACGGCCAGAGCCAGCCGAACGCGCCGGCCGTCAGCAGGCCATAGATGAACGCATCCAGCATCGAACGCAGGGTGGTGCCCCAGTTCTTGCGGTACCAGATCGACGCCTGCGGCAGAGCCAGGCCGTACGCCATGAACGTGACCGTGCCGGCCACACGGAACACGGCAAGGTAGTCCGCGCCGGCCGGGAACGTGCGGCTCAGCAGGTACGCGGTGAAGACGCTGACCACAAGTGAATACACGAACCACTGCCCGAGCAGTGCGCCCATGTTGACGCTGCCACCGGGCCACACCGTGACGATCAGGCCCGGGCCGCGCTTCAATTTCTCCTGGTACGCCGGTTCCTGCATGCTTGCCGACGAGTTCGCATACGGCGCGACGTAGTCGCCGGGGGCCACCTTGCCGGACCGGAACGCGTCGAGGAGCGAGTCTTCGTTCGGCAGGGCCGAGTAGTCGGCGCGGTGATAGCCCAGCGCCATGTGGATGATGGAGCTCATGACGAACACCAGCACGGCGGACAACACGATCGGGACGACGAGCGAGGTGAGCGAGACCATGACTGCCTCCGGGCCCGACAAGGGGCGTGTCAACTGCGTTGTTGGACGCGGATGGTAACACGCGAGCCGCTCGAACGCGTGGCGGGACCGGTCTGGGCGCAGTAAACTCTCCGGGACCAAGGAGAGTCCGCGTGCCCAAGTCCGACATCGAAATTGCCCAGGCAGCCACCATGCACCGCGCCACCGCCGTCGCCGCGCGGCTGGGCATTCCCGAGGAACATCTCGAGCCGTACGGCCACTACAAGGCCAAGGTGTCGCTCGACTTCGTGGACGGCCTCAAAGACCGGCCCTCCGGCCGCCTGATCCTGGTCACCGCCATCAGTCCCACGCCGGCCGGGGAAGGCAAGACCACTACCACCGTTGGACTTGGCGACGCGCTCAATCGCATCGGCAAAAAGACCATCATCTGCCTGCGCGAGCCGTCGCTGGGACCGGTGTTCGGCATGAAGGGCGGCGCGGCCGGTGGTGGGCACGCGCAGATCGTGCCGATGGAGGATATCAACCTCCATTTCACCGGTGACTTCTCTGCCATCGCCCTGGCCAACAACCTGCTTGCTGCGCTGATCGACAACCACATCCATCACGGCAATACGCTTGGCATCGACGTGCGCCGCGTTCAGTGGAAGCGGGTCGTGGACATGAACGACCGCGCCCTGCGCGACATCGTCATCTCCCTGGGCGGAACGGGGAACGGATATCCCCGCGAAGACGGCTTCGACATTGTCGTGGCGTCGGAAGTCATGGCGATCTTCTGTCTGGCGACGTCGCTCGCGGACCTGAAGGAACGCCTCGGCAACATTGTCATCGGATACACGCGCGACCAGAAACCGGTGCGGGCGCGCGATTTGAACGCACACGGCGCCATGACCGTGCTGCTCAAGGACGCGCTCAAGCCGAATCTGGTGCAGACGCTGGAGAACAACCCGGCGTTTGTGCACGGTGGTCCGTTTGCGAACATCGCGCATGGCTGCAATTCGGTCGTAGCCACACAGACGGCGCTCAAGTTGGCCGACTACGTCGTGACCGAAGCCGGATTCGGCGCGGACCTTGGCGCGGAGAAGTTCATCGACATCAAGTGCCGCAAGTCGGGTCTGCGACCCGATGCCTGTGTGATCGTGGCCACCATTCGCGCGCTGAAGTACCACGGCGGCGTGGACAAGACGGCACTGACGCAGGAGAATCTCGGCGCGCTGGAGCGCGGGCTGGCGAACCTGCAGCGTCACGTGCGCAACGTGCGCGAACACTATGGGCTGAATTGTGTCGTGGCGATCAACCGCTTCCCGTCGGACACCGATGCCGAGATCGCAAAACTGCAGGCACTGATGGCCCCGACCGGGGTGCCCGTGATCCTCGCCACCCACTGGGCGGATGGCGGGGCCGGCGCCGAGGCGCTGGCTCGGGCCGTGGTCGATGTCATCGACGCCGGCGGTTCACAGGCGCGGTTCGTGTACGAGGATGACCAGTCGCTCTGGGACAAGATGAAGACGGTGGCGACAAAGATCTACGGCGCCGACGACATCACGGCCGAGGCGAAGGTCCGCGGGCAGATCCAGAAACTGCAGGACGGCGGATACGGGCACTACCCGGTCTGTGTGGCGAAGACGCAGTATTCGTTCTCGACAGATGCGGCTTTGCGAGGCGCACCCTCCGGACACACGGTCAACATTCGTGAAGTACGCCTGGCGGCCGGCGCCGAGTTCATCGTCATGGTCTGCGGCGACATCATGACCATGCCCGGACTGCCGAAGGTGCCGTCAGCTGAGGCCATCGACCTCACTGCGGACGGCAAAGTCACGGGATTGTTCTGAGTGAATCGGCGGGCCTCGAAGGCCCGCCCTACGTGTGTCGCTTGAACGGCGGGGCTGAAGCCCCACCCTAACTGCGTGGAATGTAGGGCGGGGCTTCAGCCCCGCCACTCACAATTCTTTGAGTTGATCCAGCCAGTCGGTGAGCGTCTCGCCCTGATCCTCGGGCTTGGGACCGGTGGCGCGTGTGTTCTCCACCCAGCGGACCGCCGTGTCCAGTGAGGTGAGCAGCGCCTGGCGCGTGAACGGCTTGACCAGGTACGCGAGTACGCCCGCCTGCATGCTGATCTTGGGCGGCACCGAACTCACACCGGTGGCCAGCACAACCGCGGACATCGGATAGAGGCGACGCAGTTCAGCGGTGAGCCACAAACCATCGCGGCCGGGCATCTGGATGTCGCAGAAGACGACGTCACACGGGGTGTGCGACATGAGCTGCAGGGCCGCATCGGCGTCTTCAGCCTCGTAGAGCTCGTGTTCGGATTGTTCGAGTTGGCGGCGCATGAGCTCACGCACGCGTGGTTCATCGTCGACGATCAGCACCTTGGCCACTGCTGCCTCCTTGCCTGCTGGATGATGACGCTACTGTATCAGAGCTAGTACGCGTTGAGCCGGTGATAGATCAGCCTGGGGTTGTCCGCCCGGCGTCGATAGAAGTCTTTCAGGTGGTCGATGGACATGATGGTCCACGGCGCCACCGGCGAGGTGCCGTTTTTGGTGAAGACCAGGCCATCCGCCAGGTAGACGGCCACATGGAAAAGGTCGCCTTCCTCATCCACGAGGGCAACGATGTCACCGAGCTGGTAGCCGTGTTCAACCACGTAGTAGCGGGTGCGCAGCGCGTTGAGCGCATAGGTCACGTCCAGATACCGGTCATCGGGCGTCGGCTCAAAGAAGTTCAGTGAACTCCACAGACAGTTCGACAGGGACGGCCTCGTGAGGTCGACGGTCTGGACTTTCGGATACCGGTACAGGTGATCACGCGCAAACGCCGGCAGCAGGTGGACGATATCGACGTACGCGTTGTCGTCCGAGGCCGACACGGACTCCAGCAGGGGGCGGATGTCCGTGCGCCGGCCACCCACGCCCCAGTAGTCCACCAGGCCATTCACATCTTCGGGAGAGTCGACCGACAGCCGGACGAGCACGGTCGCGTTCCGCAGCAATGCCTTGGCCAGGTACTGTCGTTCCAGCGGCGAGGCGATATCGCTTCGGATCGACTCGATGTCTGCGAAATGCAGGAATGCGCCGTCCTGATAGACGAGCGGTTCCACCAGGCGCCTGGTCTCTGCGGACATCATGGAGCCGCCAAACCAGTCGTTCGGCGTCTGCCCGATGAAACGGAATGACTGCGCCTGGTCGAAGTTCAACGTCGACTTGGACAGCTGCGTGTACAGCCTCGCGCGCACGTCCGGCGACAGCGAACGCACGACTGAGGCCGGCGGCAGGATGATCACTCCGCGGATGCGTGATTCCTGACGGGCCTGCGACATCAGCGGCGTGATCTGTTCCGGCGAGAGTCCGCTCGCCTGCAGGAAGGACGCCACCTGATCCGGCGTGCTGTCCGGGAACAGCCACTCGGCAGGCGCCTGCCGGCCCCAGTCTGCCGGCACGTACTCCAGCGGGGGAGAGATCACGATCGGCGTGAGCGACAGGTGCCCCCATGGCCCGCGGGCGGCCGGCCGCTCAGGCCCGGTCGGTGGCGTGATCGGCGCAACGCCATTTGTGGACGTCGAGTCCTGCGTCAGATACATGCCGCCGACGATGACCCAGGGGATCAGCACCGCGGCGAGAAGCACGTACAACCAGTGCGCAGGCGGACCCGCGGGAGTGGTGGGGGATGACGAACGGGGAGCGGCCATGCGCATCTCCATGATAGCCGTGGTACCGTCCCCCCATGATCTCCCCCGGTGTACCACTCGACGTGCTTTATGAGGACGAAGCGTTGTTGGTGGTCAACAAACCGGCCGACCTTGTGTGTCATCCAACAAAAGACGGTGAGTGGTCCAGCCTGATTGGCCGGGTACGTCTGCACCTTCGGCAGGCGCCCGGCGACTCGGCGCGTGACGGGAGGCTGGTGAACAGGCTCGACCGCGAAACCTCGGGGCTCGTGGTCATCGCCCGCACGCGAGAGGCGGCATCCGAGCTGGGCCAGCTGTTCATGACACGTCAGGTCGAGAAGCGGTATCTCGCCATTGTCGAAGGCCACGTGCCCGGCGAGACGCTGCATCTCACCGGACCGATTGGCCCCGATGTGGACAGTCCGGTGGCGATCAAGGCCTGCGTCCGTGCAGACGGTGTCGTGGCGGAGACGATGGTCCGTGTGGTCGAGCGCTGGCATTGGAACGGTGACCCGCTCACGCTCCTCGAGGTGGAGCCGTATACCGGCCGCAAGCATCAGATCCGCGTGCATCTGGGTGATGCAGGATTTCCGATCGTGGGGGACAAGTTGTACGGATCGGACCCGTTACGCTATCTCCGGTTCGTGGAACGGCGGCAAACGGACGACGATCGGCGGGCGCTGCGTGTACCAAACCATCTGCTGCACGCCTGGCAGGTGCGGTGGCGATGGCGCGATCAGGAGTGGGCGTTCGAAGCGCCTCGACCGGCGCGCCTGGACGAGTTGCGTCCTTTCATCGCGTACAACTCGTCATCGGCGCGGTCCAGCAGCTGATCGGCGGTGTCGCCGTCACGCGGGAACACTGCCACGCCCATGCTGGCGGCGATGCGCGGCGTGGCCGCGTCCGCGTCAAGCGCGGACTGCACCCGGGCCGCCTGGGTGCGAGCGGTGGCTTCGTCACAGCCCGGCAGGAGGACGGCAAATTCGTCCCCGCCGTAGCGTGCGATGAGATCGGTCACACGGCACGAGGCTCGCAGGGCATCGGCCAGCCGGACCAGCAGCCGGCTGCCGACGTTGTGACCCAGCTGGTCGTTGATGACCTTGAGGTTGTCGACATCCAGCAGCAGCAGGGAGAACGGCTCACCCGTCTGACGTGCACGACGAATCTGTCTTTCGATGGAGTGACTCAGATGCCGGTAATTGGCCAGGCCCGTCAGCGGGTCGGTGACGGCCAGCAGGTGCAGCTCGGAGTCCTGCCGGTTGCGTCGTTCGATCGCCGCCGCGATGACGAGCGCGGTGAGGGCGGGGCCGATCATCGAGAGCTCGACGGCCGCATCGGTGGGCGTCAGCGATGCAAACGGATTGACGCCCGCGCTCCAGGCCCAGCTCTTGGCCAGTGCGAGCACCGCGATCACGGAGGCCGTTTCGCGTGTGCCGAAGCGCAGCGCTGGCCAGCTCAACAACGGGAACGGGAGGAGCAGCGCCAGCATCAGCCGTTCACCCAGCGACAACCACGGACCGAAGATGCCCACGGCGGCAACGACCGTGACGATCGTGAGCGCCCAGCACTCCCGCGCGCGGCCCTGGAACCACGACGCGAGGCCCCGCTCAGCGGGGCGCCGGTCGCCCCGTCGCCGGGTCAGCGCCAGTCGGGGGCGCAGCAGCCAGAGTGTGAACGCCGGCGCGAGTGTCACCAGTGTCGTGAGGTCGACCCACCACCACTGCATGGCGACCTGATCGAGCGAGGCGGACGCTGACGCAGCCCCCGTCAGGGCGAAGACGGCGACGACGCCCGCGGCGTGAAGCGTTGCACCAACGACCGCCGACACCGCAGCGAATGCGAGCACATGGCGGGCGCGCTCAAACGTGTGCGGGCCACGCGCCAGTTGCCCGATCAACCACGCCGCGATCAGGGCAGCAATCGCCTGCACGGCCGCGAGTG
>BTVE01000130.1:0-8066 GCA_045862915.1 Acidimicrobiia bacterium | reverse complement strand
AGAGCCCGCCGGGGCGGACTCTGGACCACGCGGCTCAGTAAGCGCACTGACACAACGACGACTGCGAGACTTCATCACACTCGAAGTTTTGAACACCAGATCCCCAGCTCCAAGTGCCGTAGGCCCTTTGGCAGCCCCACCACATTTGCGACGCGTAGTCGAAACCGCAGTACGGGTCCCAATAGGTGTAGTGGTAAGTGTGCGTGACGGTTGTGCCACACATTGCAGCGCACTCCGCACCGCGCTCGTCGCACCACGGCTCGTAGACATCCGCTTGTATAGGCTCCGCCAGCACAAATATGGCCAGAGCAAGTCCTGGGGTCCGCTGGACAGGATGCTCAGGATGGGAGCAACCCTAATCCACGGAGCGAGCAGGGCAAAGAAAAACGAGCCGCCCGGAGGCGGTCACGAACCAAGAAGCTCGAAGTACCTGTCCCGGCTCATGCCGGAGGTACGCAGGAGATTCTTGATGATGAAAACGGGGACTGATTTGTAGGCGGGAATGACGAGCGGACGCGCGATGCCGGGCTTGGTGTAGATGAGATCAGCCGAGACCGACGGCCATGCGGCCTGTTGAGACGAGTTCGGGCGCGCGCCAGCTCTCGCCCTCCCTGACGTAGCCGGATTCTTCCAGGATCTCGGCAAGCGTGCCGTGTGCCTCGGCGGTTTCCAGGAAACCTAGAACCGCGTCGCGGATGTTTTTCTGCGCTTGGGCTGTTGTGTCGCCGCAGGACGACACGTCAAGTTCCGGCGCGTGCGCGACGAACGTTTGTCCCTCCCGGAAGATGTGAACTGTGAATTGGATGTCGTGCATCCCTGCCTCCTGTGCTCGCCTAATCGTAGCGCGTAGGGGCAGAAGATCAAGGGACGTGAAAATCCGACCAGGCAGGAGGCGGGCTCGAAGTGCCCGATGATTTCAACCTTGACATTGCGGAACGTCACTCCACAACCGCAGGGTTCAGCCACCGTCAACAGCCCGATATTGCTTCACACTCACCGCAACACGTCCGCGGGCGCCACGGCGGCCGCACGGCGCGCGGGAATCACGGCTGCGAGCAAGCCAATGACGAACGTGCCAGCGACGATCGCGGCAAGTGAGGTTGGGTCACTGGCCTCGACGCCATAAAGCCGGGCCTGCACGAGCCCCACAAACCACGCCGACAACAACATGCCGGGACCGGTGCCGATGCCCACAAGCCACAACGCCTCGCGTGTCACTTGGGCCGCCACCCTTGCCGGTGTGGCTCCGCATGCCATCCGCACACCGAACTCCCGACGACGGGACGTGACGGCACGCGCGAGCACGGCCGTGAGGCCGATGGCCGCGACGAGCATCGCCAGCACCGCAAACACCGACACGCTGCGAGCAACCAGCTGCTCTTCGTTCAGTGTGCGCCGCAGCGACGCATCCAGCGTCTGTACCTGGAACAGGGGCAACGTCGGATCGAGGTCACGCACGGCCGCAGCCACCCGGTCGACCAGCGTGGTCACTGGGCCGTTGCTCGACACCTGCAGCGCGGCGAATCCAGGCGTAAAGGACTGACCGAACGGCTCGAGCAGGAGATCCGGGTCTGGATCCATGACGCGGTGCTGCCGCTGATCGGGAATCACTCCGACGACCGTGCGCACCGTACCCTCCGGAAACCGCATCGTCACCCGGCGTCCATCCGCAGGCCCGTCGCCAAACATGCGGCGCGCCAATGACGCGGTGATGATCACCACACCGCTGCCCGGCGTTTCGCGCCGCAGGAATTCCTGTTCAGTGAAGTCGCGGCCTTCAAGCAGTGGAATGCCCATCGCGGCGAGGAATCCCGGAGACACGATGTTGTGGTTCGCCGACACGGCCGACTCGGATGTGGCGCCTTCGGCCCAGAGGCTCGTGTCGGACGCGCCCTGTGAAAACGGCGCAAGCCACGCCAGGCCGGCCGCGCGGACCTGGGATTCGGCACGCACGCGGTCGAGCAGCTCTCGATAAAAGGCGTCGGTCCGCTCGGGCGTATAGCGCTGCAGCGACGGCTCCAATGACACCGACAAGACCTGCGCCGGATCAAACCCGACCGGAATCGCCATGCGCGCCTGCATCGACCGCATCAAGAGTGCGGCACCGAAGAGCAACGCCACTGACAAGGCGACCTGCGCGACGGTCAGCGCACGCTGCAGTCGCGACGAGCCTTCGACCTGACCTCGGCCGCCGGCAGTGAAGCGCGCGCGCGACACAGTGAACGCCGGTGCGGCACCGGCGGCCATCGCCACCAGCAGCGAGACTCCCGCAGCGTAGGCCCACACGGTCCAATCCATCGGCATTGCACCGACCGTCACGATGCCGGGAATCAGCACCTGACCATCCAGCAGCCTGCCGGCCATCAGTGTCACCCCGATCGCCGCCACGCCTCCGCACAGGGCCAGGACACCGCTCTCGATGAGCAACAGCCGAACGATGGACCATCGACCTGCGCCGAGTGCGAGCCGGGTCCCGATTTCACGACGCCGGCCCGTAGCACGCGCGAGCAGCAGGTTCGCGACGTTGGCGCACGTGAGAAACAGCAGCAGCACGACCGCCGCACCAAGGGCGAGCAGCAATCGATCAACCCGCTCGCGCAGCCACGGCGTGGGTTCCGTCCCGGCACGAACGACGTACACCCAATTGGCGCGTCGCGCACCGGCCCTCCCGGCAACCTGCACACGGGTCGCGTTGGCCTGTGACTCCACCTGCGCGGCCGTCGCGCCGTCAGCCAGTCTGCCGACGATGCCGAAGTAGATGGCGGACGTGCCACTCGACAGGACGTCCCCGCGGTACATCGGCAGCACCAGTCGATGTTGAGCTGACGGCACCCACACCTCGGCGCGGCCGGCCCGGGACGTGCCGCTGAACCCTGGGCGTGTGACGCCGACGATCGCGAAGCGCTCGCCGTTGATGGTCACCGAGCGGTCGAGCACATCCGCGGTTGCGCCCAGCGCGCTCTGCCAGAATCCGTGACTGACGATGACCGCTGGTGGCGCCGAGGGGTTCTCCAATTCGTCGGCGGTGAACGGGCGGCCAACGGCGACGGGGGATCCGAGCACGTCGAAGTACCCGGCGCTGACCACATCAGCCTCCACGCGGCGGGCGGCGACGCCGTCGATCGCCACATGCAACTCGGTGTCTCGATAGCCGGCGACACCGGACAAGCCAGGGACGGCGTCCTGCAGTTGCGTCAACTCCGGATGCGAGATCAGGCCGGCACCAGTGCGCTCAGGCGACATGAAGGTCAGCGACACCAGCCGGTCAGGCTCGCTGACACCCGGTATTGGCCTGGCCAGCAACGAGTATCCGAGATTGAACACCGCCGCGTTCGCGCCGATGCCGATCGCGAGTGTGAGGATCGCAGCGGCGGCGTACCCCGGATTCATCCGCAGGGTGCGAAGCGCCAGGCGGAAGTCGAGCCTGAGGGTGTGCATGCGCGTTCGACGCGGTGGCACTCGTGCGGGTTGGTGTGTTGGATCCACAATGCTGCATGTCCACTCGCGCCCCGCTGCTGCACCGCACGGCCGACCACGCCGCTCAGTACCTGGATTCCATCGGCGACCGCCACGTGGCCGCGCTCGCCACAGCCGATGAACTTCGTCGGCAGCTCGGCGGACCGCTGCCTGTTGACGGCGAGTCGGAAGAGTCGGTGGTCGATCTGCTGGCAGCCGCGGGACAACGTGGCACAGTCGCCACGCAGGGCCGGCGGTACTTCGGGTTTGTCGTCGGCGGCAGCGTTCCTGCGGCTACGGCGGCAGACTGGCTCGTGTCGGCGTGGGATCAAAACGCCGGCGTGTACGTGTTGTCACCGCTGGTGTCGGTGGTGGAAGAGGTCGCCGCGGGATGGCTCAAGGAGTTGGCCGGCCTGCCGTCAGGTTGGAGCACGGGCTTCGTGACTGGATGCCAGGCGGCCAACTTCACGGCGCTGGCAACCGCGCGGCACCATGTGCTCAACGGTGCCGGATGGGACGTCGAAGCGCAGGGCCTCTACGGTGCGCCCGCCATCAACGTCGTTGTCAGCGACGAGTCGCATTACACGATCTTCAATGCGCTCAAGCTCCTCGGCCTCGGCGCAGAGCGTGTGACGCGAATTCCCACCGATGATCAGGGACGCATGCGCGCGGAACTCCTGGGTCCGGCGCTTGCGGCGCTCACGGGCCCGACCATCGTGTGCGCGCAGGCCGGCAATGTGAATACCGGCGCGTTTGATCCCATTGATGCCATCGCCGACCAGACGACCAAGCATGGCGCGTGGCTGCATGTGGATGGCGCGTTTGGCCTCTGGGCGGCGACCAGCCGCTCACGCGCGCATCTCGTACACGGCGTCGGCCGGGCCGACTCGGTCGCGACCGACGCGCACAAGTGGCTCAACGTGCCCTACGACAGCGGCGTGGTCTTCACGGCCCACCCGACATCCCATCGCCGGGCGATGACGTTATCCGCGGCGTACATCATCGAGTCCGCAAAGGAGCGCGACCCGCACGAGTTCGTCCCTGAAGAGTCGCGTCGTGGACGCGCCGTGCCCGTCTATGCGGCGCTGCGCAGTCTCGGACGCAACGGCTTCTCGGCGCTTGTCGACCGCTGCTGCGACCTGGCCACCCGTCTCGCCACGCACCTGCGTGATGATGCCCGCCTGGAAGTCCTCAACGACGTCGTCATCAACCAGGTGCTCGTCCGCGTCGTGGGCGACGAAGCGGACAAGGCCACGCGGACGATGATCGAGCACCTGCAGCGCGAGGGGACGTGCTGGGCCAGCGGCACCACGTGGCACGGCATGGCCGCGCTCCGTCTCTCAATCAGCAACTACTCAACGACCGAAGCGGACATCGACCTGACCGCGGCCGCGATCAGGAGATGCGTCCCGTAGCGCGCTGGACCTGCTCGCGGTAGTGCCGCGAGAGGGTCGTGGCGGCGTCGTTTGCGGCGTCCTTCACACGGGCGGTCGCGGCAGGATGGCGCACAACAGCCGTGAGCACCTCACTCTGGGAGTGGTCACTCTGCACACGCGCGGCGCGGGTGACCACGGCGAGCAGATCACTTTCGTTCAAGCCGCGCAGACGCAGCAAGGACCGCAGCGATTCCATCTCGTAGTGGTCGGACGACATGCCGTCAATCGCGGCCAGCAGCGGACGCAAGTCGTCGCGGCCCGATCCGGGCAGCTCAGTGACGGCCGTGATGAAGCTCGACGCGTAGTGGTCACTGCGGATCTTGCCCGCCGCCGTCGCCAGAGCGGCGCGATGACGCGCGTTCAGGTTGCCCCGCAGCATGAACGTCAACACTTCGTGCTTATAGTGATCGGACGACACCCGGTCCAGCACCTGCACCAGGAAGTCCATCTCATCGTCGCTCGGCGCGGCCGACTTCAGGATGGTCTGGAGTGAAGTCGCCACGTAGTGGTCCGAGTCCATCGAGGCGACCACGTCAAACGCCGCGGCGCGGACGCGATCGTTGCTGAGCTGCCCGGCCGGCGTGCGCGAAAGCGCCGACGATGAGTAGTGGTCCGACTTGGTCATGGACGCGACCTGCGCCAGCATCTGCGCAGTCTCACCCGTGGAGAGGCTTCGAACTTGCGTGAGCTTCTCGTAGTAGCGGTCACGCGCGAAGTCCGACGGCATCTGCGCCGTCTCGGCAAACACCGCTGCGACACCACCCTGCTCGAGCAGGCGCGGCAGGCGCGTATCCACTGCCATTGCCGTGCGGCGTTCGAGCGTCAGCAGGAAGTCCGCCAGCCAGGCTTGCCCGTCCGCATCAAACGGGCGTTCCTGGCCATTGAGCCGGTAGACACGCTCGAGACCATTTCCGCGCGGTTCGATCCGCAATTCTCGGCGGGTGCCGTGCTCACGCGCATCGATACGGAACATTCCGCCGTTGCTGATCCGCACGATGTCGTTGAAGTCGCGACTAAATTCGATGTCGCCATCCATCCGCAGCTCGATGTCGCAATCGGCCGACACGATCCTCATCGTCCGCACCTTGCGCGACCCGTTGTCATTGGATGAAAACGAGTTCTGCTTTACATCGCGGCCACAGTCGGCGCGCCAGGCCGAAGGGGCCGCAGGTGGTGCCGGTGGCGCAGGCGGCGCAGGAGGTGCATCCGGCGCGGGTGGTGCCGGCGGCGCAGGTGGTGCTGGAGACGCGGGCGGCGCAGGCGGAGCTGGAGGCGCGGGTGGCGCCGGGGGCGCCGGCGGTGCGGGCACGGGCCACTGTGGCCAATCCCATGAGAAAGAGACGCTGTCTGCAGACTGGATGAGCGGGCGCGCGGTCAGGCGCACGGCGGATCCAATGCCGATGATGGCGCCGATGGCAATCAGGGCAACGGCAAAGCGGGAACGCCCGCCCCGCGCGCGCGGCGACTCGGGGTCAAGGACCGCAACGATACGCTCGCGGATGCGTGAGGGATGTGCCATCGCCAGTGTGGCCGGCGAGGCCGGGCTGATGGTCGCGCGGGCGACGTCCAGCAGGCGCTCCGCGTACGACGCCGGTTGCACACCGGCGCGAACGACCACATCGTCACTCGCCTGTTCGCGCAATGCGGAGGCTTCTTTTGCGGCGACCCACACGACCGGCAGGAACCAGTAAACCGCGCACGCGACCTGGCTGGCGAGCTGGCTCAGACCGTCCCACCGGGCGACGTGTGCCAGTTCGTGCAGCGTAACAGTGCGACGAAGCTCTGTATCCCACTCAGCCGCGTCCATCGGCAGGTGCAGGACCGGGCGCCACACCCCGGCCACCACTGGCACACTTACCCGCTCAGACAACCTCACGCCAACATCGCGGCGGATACCCAAGTGTTCGCGCACCTCACTGACGGTCGAGACCCACGCGGTCGAGGAGGTGCCACTGGCTGCAAGTGTGGCCAGCCGGCGATAACTCACCGCCAGTCGGGTCAGCAGCGCGAGCGCGACCACGGCCCAAAGGGCGATCGCGGCATCCCGAGGCTCAATGGACAAAGATGCCCGCGGCGACTCGGGCTCAACCTCGAAGGCATCCACCGGCACGATGACCTCCGCCGAGGCGGGCGCAAGCGGCGCGACCGGCGTGGCGGCATCGACGGACTCGGCGCTCACAACGGTCTCCGGTTCAGGATTCACCTCGAACGCGACGGGCTGCTGCGGTTCCTCCGGCGCCCACACGGCGAGGTTCAGTTCCGGCGTGATGACGGTCAGTGCCGGGAGCAGCAACACACCCACCAGGCCTGCGGTCCACACCGTGGCGCGAAGCGCGGCAGACTGGCGGCGCAGCACTCGTGTGAGCGCCAAGGTGGCAACGAGCACAACTGCGGCGCGGATGACGATGTCGAGGAGTGGAGTGAGCATCAGGATTTCCCTTCCTTCATGGCCTGTTTGACGAGAGCCGACAGTTGCTGGAGTTCATCTTTGGTCCACGCGTGGTCATCGAGGTCGAACAGCGCGTTTGCTGCGCTGGCCGGTGATCCCGCGAAGAACGTCTTCACGACGTGGGCGATCGCAGAACGGCGCGCATCTTCGGGCTCGACGACAGGCAGGTACACGTAGCGCAGGCCGTCGGCCACGTGGCGCAGGTGTCCTTTTTCTTCGAGGAGGTTGAGCATGCCCCGCACGGCCGAATAGGACGGCGGGTCGGGCAATTCGGCTCGCACTTCGGAGACGCTGGCGCGGCCAAGGCGATAGACGACGTCGATGATTTGTCGCTCGCGTCGACCGAGGTCAGCCGGCAGTTCCGGCGCGCGGGTGCGGCGTTTGGCTGTCATGTGTCAACACGCTAGCACGTGCTAGTCCATTGACACAACTGTGCGGAGGCGGACGGGTTTCTGCGTGCCCTCAACACACCTCTCGGGGTACACTGGCAGTTCGGTCGGGGCGTAGCGCAGCCTGGTAGCGCACCTGCCTTGGGCGCAGGGGGTCGCTGGTTCGAATCCAGTCGCCCCGACCAAAATCCTGTTTGTAAGGTCCTAGGACTTCGGTAACACGCCGGCTCTGGTTTTGGCCACGAGACGCTCATACGGTGTTTGGCCGTCCAAGGCGCCGTGAGGCCGGTGGTAATTGTAATAGTCTTCCCACTCCCGCAGCTTCTCGTTGAAGAG
>BTVE01000129.1:0-8198 GCA_045862915.1 Acidimicrobiia bacterium | reverse complement strand
AAACTGCTGCACGTCGCCTACGGCGTCCTTAAGCATCAGCGGCCGTTTGATGCGACCACGGCGACCGCTTGACACTCAACACGGTATCTCCATGGTGAAGGCATATAGGCCAGGCGCCGCCCGCCGCGCCACTCCCCGCATGCGGCCGACGTTTGAGGTGCCGCTGTCGGTGCCGGGGTCAGCCGTCCTCGCGCGGCTCGATGCTCTGCTGAGTTCCGGTGAAACGACGCTGACAGGACAGGTCCTGCCTGGTCATGCCGTGTTGCAGCTGCCCCCCGTGCGGAGGACGTGGTTGTCGCCGTTTCTCAACCTCGAGGTGATCGACCGCGAGTCCGGTCCTGTCCTCAAAGGCAGATTCAGCCCACATCCGAACGTCTGGACAGGTTTCATGGCGGTCTACGTGTTCCTCGGCATGGCCGGGCTGGTGTGCTCGTGGTACGGACTGGCACAGTGGACGCTCGGCAACCCGCCGTGGATGTTGCTGGCGCTGCCGGCGTCGATCGGGTTGATTGCATTTGTGTACGGCGCCGCTGTCATCGGCCAGGGCCTGACCGCCGACGACATGTACGACCTGCGGGCACTCGTGGATCAGGCGGTCAGAGATGCCGCCACCGGCACGACGCAGTAACAGCTCAGCCCTCAGGCCGGCCGCTGCAGCAGGTCATAGCGATGGCTCATCCGCCAGCTCTCAGGCCAGTCCTGTTGCGGCGCGGGGCGTCTCATGGGGATGCCGGCAGTCAGAGTACTCCGGCGCGGCGAAAAGAAGCCATCACCAGGCGGGTATAATCGATGTCCGTGTCATCCCCCGCTTATTCCCGCGTGCTCCTCAAGTTGTCCGGTGAAGCCCTCATGGGCGAACAGCCCTTCGGCATCGACCCAGCGGTCGCCAATCAGGTGGCCAAGGAAATCGGTGAGATTGCCGCGATGGGCGTCCAGGTGGGCGTCGTCATCGGTGGGGGCAACCTGTTTCGCGGGTTGGCCGCCAGTGCGAAGGGCATGGATCGCGCAACCGCCGACTACATGGGCATGCTCGCCACGGTGATCAACGCGCTGGCGTTGCAGGACGCGCTCGAGAAGATTGGCGTCACCACCCGTGTGGCTGCCGCCATCGAGATGCGGGCCGTGGCCGAGCCGTTCATCCGCCGCCGCGCCGTCCGTCACCTCGAAAAAGGCCGCGTCGTGGTCTTTGCCGCAGGCACGGGCAACCCGTACTTCACGACCGATACCGCCGCGGCACTGCGCGCGATGGAAATGCGGTCCGAGGTCATCCTCAAGGCCACCAAGGTGGACGGCATCTACACCGCCGACCCGATGACCAATCCTGACGCCACGCGCTACACGTCGTTGTCGTACCTGCAGGTGCTCGAACAGGGCCTCAAGGTAATGGACGCGACGGCGATTTCGCTCTGCATGGACAACAAGCTGCCCATCATCGTGTTCAAGCTGCGCGAGGCGGGCAACCTGCGACGGGTCATCATGGGAGAGCCCGTCGGCACGATCGTTCGCGCCTGATCTCCCGGGGAATCTGAGACATGGACGTTCAAGACATCAAAGGACTGACGGCAGAAGTGAAGCGGCGCATGGACGGCGCCCTCGAACACGCGCGACGCGAGTTTTCCGGTGTCCGCACCGGCCGGGCGTCGATCACGATGCTCGACCCGGTGCAGGTCGAAGCGTGGGGCTCCATGATGCCGCTCAACCAGGTGGCGCAGCTCTCCATCCCCGAGCCGTCGCTCATCGTCGCGCAGCCGTTTGATCCGTCGCAACTGAGCGCGATTGAACGCGCCATCCAGAAGGCCAACCTCGGACTCAACCCGTCGTCGGACGGCAAGGTCGTGCGTATTCCCGTGCCGCAGCTCACCGAAGAGCGCCGCAAGGAACTGTCGCGCATGGTGCACAAGTACGCCGAAGAGGGCCGCAACGCGGTGCGCCAGGTGCGTCGTGACGCCAACGACAAGCTCAAGAAGATGCTCAAGGACCACGCCATCTCGGAAGACGATGAGCGGCGTGCGCTCGATGAGGTGCAGAAAGTCACCGATCAGTACATCGGGATGATTGACGACCTTCAGAAGAAGAAGGACGTCGAGCTGCTCGGCAAATAACGCCGTGCCGTCGTACTTCACCCATCTGGAGTGTTCGGTGCCCTGCGGGGCGCCGGCGTACGACCCTCGACAGACACAACACTTGTGCGCCTGCGGCGCGCCGCTGCTGGCGCGGTACGACATGGACGCCGCCCGCGCGTGGTCGCGCGATTCGTTGCGCGGCCGCGACGCCAACATGTGGCGGTACCGCGAACTGATGCCGCTGTTTGAGGGTGAGGCCCCAGTGACGCTCGGGGAAGGCTGGACTCCCCTGCCTCACGTCGAGCGGCTCGGTGCCGCGCTTGGGCTACCCAGGCTGTATGTGAAGGACGAGTCGCTCAATCCGACCAACTCGTTCAAGGCGCGTGGGCTGTCGGCGGCGGTGACACGTGCGCATCACCTGGGTGCCACGACGCTCTCGATTCCCACGGCCGGCAATGCCGGCAACGCCATGGCTGCGTATGCAGCCGCGGCCGGCATGACCGCCAAGGTGTTCATGCCGAAAGACGTCAAGGTGCCGTTCATCCGGGAGTGCGAACTCTACGGTGCTGACGTCACGCTGGTCGACGGTCTCATCACCGATGCCGGGCGTATTGCGGCGGAGACCGGCAAGCCGCTGGGCTGGTACGACGTCTCGACGCTCAAGGAGCCCTACCGCATCGAAGGCAAAAAGACGATGGGGTATGAGCTGGCGGAGCAGTTCAACTGGACGCTGCCCGACTGGATCATCTATCCCACCGGCGGCGGCACCGGCATGGTCGGCATGTGGAAAGCCTTTGCGGAAATGAGCGCGCTCGGCTGGATTGACCCCGTCAAACGCCCCAGGATGGTGACCGTCCAGGCCGAAGGCTGCGCGCCCATTATCAAGGCGTACGACGAAGGCGCAGAGCGTTCGCAGATGTGGCCCAACGCACACACGGCCGCAGACGGCCTGCGTGTGCCCAAAGCCATTGGCGACTTCCTCGTGTTGCGCGCCGTGCGTGAAAGCGGCGGCGCGGCCGTCGCCGTCAGCGATGCGGACATGATTGCCGGCATGTGCGAGCTTGGACGCCTGGAAGGCATCAGCGCCGCGCCGGAAGGCGGCGCTGCCCTGCACGCGCTCAAGGTCCTGCAGCAGCAGGGCCGCATCACCGCCAGCGACACCGTCGTGATCTTCAACACCGGCGGCGCCCTGAAGTACCTCGACGTCCTGGCATGACGATGCCCTGCGTCGCACTCCGCACGTCGCACGTCGCACTGCCTCAGCCATGTCCATAGGCCTGCTATTCACCGGCGGCACAATTGCGATGCGGGTAGATCCTGCATCCGGCGCAGCGGTTCCGGCCATGACGGCGGCGGACATCGTGGCGCAGGTGCCCACACTGGGCAGCATTGCCGACTTCGAGATCGAGGAGTTCTCGCGGCTGCCGGGCCCACACGTCACGCCAGAGCAGATGTGGCGGCTGGCGCGTCGAGCATCGGCGTGGCTCGAGCGGCCGGACATCGATGGCCTGGTCATCACACACGGCACCGACACCATCGAAGAGACGGCGTTTTTCCTCGACCTGGTGCTGACGTCGCCCAAACCCGTGGTGTTGGTCGGCGCGATGCGGACGGTCTCCGATCCCAGCTGGGATGGTCCCGCCAACCTGATTGCCGCCGCGCGGGTGGCGGCGTGTGAGGCCGCGCGCGGCCTTGGGGTGCTCGTGGTGATGGACGACCACGTCTTCCCGGCCCGCGAGGTGCGCAAGCTGCACACCGAGTCATCGGGGTCGTTTTCGACACCGGAGTTCGGACCACTTGGCGCGGTGGACGGCAGCCGCGTCGTGCTCCGTCGCCGCACCGTCGCCCGCCCCGGTTTCCAGGATCCTGCTGCCGAGCCGGGTCTCCGTGTGCAGCGGCTTGATACACGCGTGGCTTTGCTCGAGGCGTACACGGGCATGGACGACTTTCTCGTGCGCGCGCTGATGGCGCACGAAACCCGCGGCATCGCCATCGTCGCTTTCGGGCGCGGGAACGTGCCGCCGCCGCTGGTGCCGGCGATCGCCGACGCGGTCAAGTCCGGGATGCTCGTGACCGTGTCGTCGCGGTCGGTGGCCGGGCGTGTGGAAGCGCGGTACGGCTACGATGGCGGTGGATTCCAGCTCAAGCAGGCCGGAGCCATCCTCGCCGGTGATCTGTCAGGGGCACAGGCACGCCTGCTGCAGATCGTCGCGCTCGGCGTCGAGCCGGATGTCGCAAAGGCAGCCGACATCATCCGCGCGTACGCCGACGCGGAATAGCTGTGGCGCCGGCCATGACCGATGATGCGCTTGGCCGCCCGTGACAGACTGACGCGTGCAATCTACAGACTCCGTGCAGTCGTTCAGGGGACGTGGCCGAATCTTTCGTGCCGGTCAGGTCGTGCTCGAGGGCGCCCGATACGTTGTGCATGTGAGCACACCTCGGGAGGTGGCCTGGTCCGTCTCGAGGGTGTGCTGATGAGTGACGCACCGTTTTGAGTTGCTCCGGCAACCGATTGAGCTTGAACTCGAGGATCGGCACGTTGGATGTGCCAGTTGCAGTCAACGTCAGGCGACCTCGTCGATCGGGGCGGACTGCAGCCGGCACCGGCCTGACAGGACCACGAGTGTAACCAACGCGCAAGGTCGCGGTGGGTTCAACCGGTCGATGCAACGATGGCGGCCACCTGTCAGCGGACGGCCATTCGCGCCGGTCTGTTGGCCCCCACCGTAAGAGAATCGACCCGCATCGTCGAGACCTACGGCGGGCGCAATACGTCGGCTAGCGGCGGTGTATGCCCATACCGAGCAGGACCGCGACGACCTGGTGCAAGAAATCATGCTCGCGTTGTGGCGCGCTTTACCGGCCATCCGTGGTGCCGCCAGCGAGCGCACATGGCTTTACCGCATTGCCAACAACGTCGCCATTCCCCACGGCGCCAAGCGTCGGCGATACGGAACGCACGAGCAGCCGATCGACGGCGACGTCGGCGACGCTCGGATGACGACCCAGGGGATCGTCTCGAGGGCTCGCGCCGATGGGCCCTCGTGTAGTCCAACGAGGTTGCACTCCATGTCGAGCTCAATTCGGCGTCGGCAGATGGCGGCGTCCGCAAACCTTCGACGCCGCCTTTCGCTGCAAAACCCTCAACAAGCTATTGCACCGTCACGCGTCTCGTCACTTCGTTGTTGAAAGTGAGAGTGAGAACGCTCCTTGCGTACACGACAATGTCGTATTGCCCAGGCGAGAGCGCTGATGTTGTTAGGCTGAATCCGCTATCGTTGAACTGTGCGCCGTGCGCTGTCGCCACATCAGGTCGACTTCCACCGAGGGCTGCAGCACCGACGAATATCGGAGATCCTCCACCGACGGGATACGCCCATGCGTGAACCGCGTCTACGCCCACGCCATAAGCGCTGGGCGTGTTCTTATCAATCGCCCATCCCGCGACGACAAAGCCCGAGTTAACGGTGGCGGAAGCGGTCGGTGTATCGACGCTCATCAACGCGTGCGAACTTGGAATGGTGACCCAGCGTTCGACCGCGTTGCTGAATGACCCTGTCACTGAACTATGGGCAAATACCGTGAGCTTGAAATTGCCCGAACCCAGGACGCTCGGCATCGATGCATTGAAGCCGAAACCAGACGACAGGAACCGCGCGTGACTGTAGGCAGATTGCACGTCCGGCCTAGAACCACCCAAAGATGCAGTTCCGAGGTGAACGGCCGAACCGACAGGAGGAGTGGCCCAAATGTGGATCGTGTCGATCCCCGTTCCTGTGATCGAAGCCTGGTCGATAGCCCATCCGCCTACGTGGAAGGAACGAGGGACGCTGGCATAGCTACCCGGCGCATCGACGAACATAGCTGGCGAACTTGCCGTCAGCGCGAGTATTTGTTCCCCCATCAACTTAAATACGTCTCCGAGTTCACCCTGCGTCGTGCTGAACGACCGGACAGCCCAATAGTAGCGGTCATAGCCAACAGCAACGTCCCGCTCGTTGTAGCTCGCCCAAACGTACGGAAAGATGCCGATTACCGTGGACTCTTGCTTAGCGAGTTCCCAGTACTTTTCGGTGAACACGCGGAGGGCTTCCAACTCGCCCGATGTAGGTCCGGACGGCGAGTCGCCCTCCAGATAGTCTCGAAACGTGAAGCCCGGCGGTACAAGGATGAGTCGCTGGGAAGGCGTCATGAGATTCTTGAGCCCCCCCACATAGCCTCCAATGCTGATACCGCCGCAAGACTCAAATGTGCCTTGGTCGGTATAGCAATCGAAACCGAGCCAATCGAAATGCTGGTCGATCGCTCCTAGGTAGTATGGAGCGTTTGCATCGAACTCTGGTACAGCGAACACCACCGCCCTGGGAATCGTCGGAAATCGCGATTCCAGTTCGCCGGCGAGCGAGGCAATTTCAGAGACGAGGCTATCTCGTTGCGAGGTGTACTCCGCAAGCTCTCCGCTCGTGATGGTGGCGCCTCCCGGACTGCTGACGTCTCGCGCAGCCCTGTCCCACGAGCTGTAGTGCTGCCAGAGAGGTTCATCTTTCAAATACAGCGCCGCAACATGGCTCGTGAGATCGACCGTCTGCCCGCCGACGGAAGCCTGCTCAATTGCGGCTTCGAGATTGGCTGCAACAGTTGAATAGTTTGCAACGAGTGCATGGCCGTTAAAAAACAGCCCCGCAATATTGAGGATGCTCTTGTCATATCGTGGTGCGGCGGCAGCGGTGACTATCTTGCTCGTAAAGCCAGCTGGAGTGTCGCTGTAATGCCACTCCACGTTGGAGTGCGCTGTGAACTCGTCGGCGCACTGGCCGCCGCACGAGCCAATATAGTCTGAACCAAAATAGCCAAAATACTGCATCTGCGCTTCGGCTACCGGAGTCATCACGAGCAAGAGCAAAAGAACGACGGACGACTGGATTGCAGTTTTCATGAGCGATCCTCCGACGAATGGCTGGCCTATCGGCGATGGGGAGTGTCAGACCAGACTCCCGCATGGATATGACAATCTGTCGTCGCGATTGTAAGGCTTTCGTCACAGATGTGCGCATGGCATTGCACCACCCCAGGTCATTTGTGTCTGGGAGACCAACGTTGGCCGGGTATGGCGGCAGTTGGAGCGGTAGCTCGTGCCGGGACGCAGTCCGGAGGACTGCCCCACGTCGCATGCGATCCCTTCCGCGAGGCATATTCAAATGCAGTCCCAACCGCCGCCCGTGATGATTAACCTACTCGTCGACTGGCGTCGAACTTGCGACGTTCGATGTCTGGGACATACTGTCGCTCAGCTGCGGGCGTTGCGGCACAGCCTCGTTTATCTCCAAGCAAGCAGTCTCTGGTTTGCGGACTGTCGGGTGCGGACAATGCCCGACGCCCACCGCGGCTTCCCCAGCGAATTCGCCGTTTCCACGCTTCTCCGCTACCACGACCCCTTCGCTCGAACGCTCAAGAAACTCCTGGATGGGTAAGTAACGACCCGTGCAATGAGCTACGGAACACGATCACCCCTAAACACTCTTTAGTAACACCCGACGTTTGACCCGATAGTCCGTATTGCGTGGCTGTTCCCCTGATATAACCGCGGTGGGTCCAACCGGTCGATGCAACGATGGCGGCCAGTCTATCAGCGGGGGTCTGGTGCCCGAGTGTCTTGCGCGGGCGGCGATCGAGCCGTCGCGGGATGCTATTCGAATTCCGTCTGGCTCACCTGCGCGAGGTCGGTGCCGTGCGACAAGTACTGTCGCAGGAGGCGTTTGTGTTTTCGTTGGAGCCGCGCTGCCATGGGCTCTGCGGATCGAAGAAGTACTCCTGGACATCGGTCGCGATGGTGAAAGGTCCGATGGGCGGCCAACTCCAACCCACGGTCCCACGTGAGCGAAGCCATCAGCCCATGCGACAGCGTCCGGACGTCGCGTGTGAGGGCCTGCACCACGGTGGCCGTGTCCTTGCCGGCCAAGCGCATAAGGAGAACATCTCAGGACTGGAGTTCCACGAGCGTCGCGATATACAAGCGACGGGCGCCAGCCAGCAGGTCGCCTTCCCAATGGCCCGGGATCGCGCGGTCTTCGACCGCAGCGGGGGGTCGCGAATCGACACGGCGTCGACGATTTTGCCGCGACCCTGGCCGCG
>BTVE01000128.1:0-8202 GCA_045862915.1 Acidimicrobiia bacterium | reverse complement strand
GCCCCCGGCGCCCGCCGCGCCGCCGCGCATGGGCCGCGTGGTGCCGCCCACACGCCGGTTGCGTATCGAAGATCCCGTCACCGGCGAAGCCCCCGCGGCGCGTCCGGTGCCGCAGCGTCCGGTCGTGCGGCCGCAGGTGGCGCCGCCCGCGCCGACGCGTCCGCCGATCCCGGGCACGATTCGGCCCTCCGGCACAGCGCGTCCGACGCCGTCGGGCCCACGCCCGCCGCTGGGAGGTCCGCGCCCGCTCCCGTCTCAGCCAGTGCGCCCGGGACAGCCCGGCATGCGGCCGCCGATGGGCGGCCGGCCAGGGATGGGCATGCGTGGCCCTGCCGGCATCGGCTCACGCCGTGGACCGCGGCGCGACGATCGGCCCTCGACGCCGGTCATGGCTGAAGCCCCGCCGCCGATCACCAAACTGATCACGCTCGCGGAAGGCATGACGGTCAAGGACCTCGCCGACAAGCTCGAGGTGAAGGCCAAGGACGTCCTCAAGAAGTTGATGGACCTCCGCATGATGATGACCATCAACTCGACGCTCGACGCCGAGACGGCGCAGCTCATCTCGCGATACTTCGGCGCCGAAGTCCTCATCCGCTCGTTCGAAGAAGAGGTCGTCGACATCGAACGCACCGACTCGAAGCCGGAAGACATGGTCGAACGCGCGCCGGTCGTCACGGTCATGGGTCACGTCGACCACGGCAAGACGACGCTGCTCGACGCGATCCGGAAGGCGAAGGTCGCCGAAGGTGAAGCGGGCGGCATCACGCAGCACATCGGTGCGTATTCGGTTGAAACCAACGGGCGCCGGCTGGTCTTCCTCGACACGCCGGGTCACGAAGCGTTCACGATGATGCGTGCGCGCGGCGCCAAGGTCACCGACATCGTCGTCCTCGTTGTGGCGGCAGACGATGGCGTCATGCCCCAGACGAAGGAAGCGATCGATCACGCGAAGGCGGCCAACGTGCCCATCGTCGTGGCGGCCAACAAGATGGACAAGCCGGGGGCCAACCCCGAGCGCGTCAAGCGTGAACTGGCCGAACTGGGCCTGCAGCCGGAAGACTGGGGCGGCACGACGGTCATGGTCGAGGTCTCGGCCAAGCAGCAGACCAACCTGGATCAGCTGCTCGAGATGCTCCTGCTCGTGGCGGACATGGGCCAGTTCAAGGCCAATCCCGCGCGGATGGCGCAAGGCACCGTGCTTGAAGCCAAACTCGACAAGGGACGCGGCCCGGTCGCGACCGTGCTCGTGCAGGACGGCACCATTCGGGACGGCGACTTGTTCATCGCCGGCACCGTGGACGGCAAGGTCCGCGCGTTGTTCGATCATCTCGGCCGCAAGGTCAAGATGGCGGGTCCGGCCACGCCGGTCGAAATCCTCGGCCTCTCCGCCCTGCCCTCGCCTGGCGACATCCTCCAGGTGGTGGACGATCCGATCAAGGCGCGCCAGGTGGTCACGTATCGTCAGGCGCAGGCCAAGGCCAAGGCGCTCGGCGCGCGCGGTTCGCGGCTCACGCTCGAATCACTCCAGGCCCAGATGCAGGAAGGCCAGCTCAAGGAACTGGCCATCATCATCAAGGCCGATGTGCAGGGCTCGGCCGAAGTGCTGGCCGATACGCTGGCCAAGCTGACTGACGAACGGGTGAAGGTGCGCATCATCCACACCGGTGTGGGCGCCATCAACGAATCCGACGTCCTGCTGGCGAGTGCGTCGAAGGCGATCATCATCGGCTTCAACGTCAAGCCGGATCGCAATGCGGCCGACGTCGCCGAACGCGAAGAAGTCGACATCCGGCAGCACTCGATCATCTACAACGTCACCGACGAGATTCGGAAGGCGATGTCCGGGTTGCTCGAGCCGACGCTGCGGGAGTCGCGGATCGGCATCGCGCAGGTCCAGCAGATCTTCCGTTCGCCGAAAGCCGGCACCATCGCCGGGTCCACGGTCACCGAGGGACGCATCACACGGTCGGGCGATACACAGGCGCGTCTGCTGCGCGGCGGCCAGACGCTCTGGACGGGGCGGCTCAGTTCGCTTCGTCGGTTCAAGGACGATGTCAGCGAAGTGCGCAATGGCATGGAGTGCGGCATCAGCCTCGACAAGTTCAACGACATCGAGGTGGGCGACCAGATCGAGGTCTTCCAGATCGAGAAGATCGCGCAGACCCTGTAAGGCACGACCATGGCCCAGGGTTCACGTCCGGATCGTGTCGGCGAGCAGATTCGCCAGGAGCTGAGCCAGATCATCTCGCAGCAGCTGCACGATCCGGGCATCGGCTTTCTCACGCTCACCCGCGTGAAAGTCACGCCCGATCTGCAACTGGCGCGTGTGCACTACACCGTGTTTGGCGACGAGAAGCAGCGACGCGAATCGCAACAAGCCCTCGAACGCGCGCGCCCGTACTTCCGTCGGGAGCTCGGCTCACGCCTGCGCCTCCGCCGCGTGCCGGAACTCACCTTCTATTACGACAAGGCCATCGAACACCAGGACCGCATCGAGCAGATCCTGCTCGACCTCAAGAAGGAAGACGCGGCACGGGCGCAAGAGGCGGCGGGGAGCGGCGAGGGGCAGCCGGAGACAGAAGCGGCAAGCAGCGGCAAGGCGCGGCAAGAGGACGAATGAGCGGTTCTGCCGAGACGGTTGCCGCGGCGATTCGCGCGCACGACCACTTCCTGCTGACCTCCCACGCCCGGCCTGATGGTGATGCCATCGGCTCCCAGTTGGCGATGGCCTACGCGCTTGATGCGTTAGGCAAACGTGTCCGGCTGGTCAACAAGGACCCCGCGCCTGCGCCCTACCGCGCGTTCCCGGGTATCGATCGCATTCAGGTGGCGGATAGCGCCGAGCCGCTGCCGGACGTCGACGAAGCCACCATCGTCATGGAGTGCGGCGACCTGTCACGTCCTGAAGTCGCCGGACTCGAGCGACCGACCATCATCAACATCGATCACCACATCGGCAACACGATGTACGGCTCGGTGAACTGGTTCGACGCCGGCGCGGCGGCCTGCGGCGAAATGGTCGCTGACATCATCGATGCGCTTGGCGTCGAGTGGACACACGACATCGCGGCGCATCTCTACCTCGCCATCGCCACAGACACCGGTGGTTTCCGGCATGGCCCGATGTCGGAACGCACGTTCGCGACGTGTGCGCGCGTCGCGGCCACGGGCCTGTCGACGGCCCAGCTGTCGCGCGACATCTTCGACAGTTTCTCGATCGGCCGCATCCGGCTGACCGGCGCGTTGCTCAACGCGATGACGTTGCATCACGACCAGCGCCTCGCGGTGCTCTATTACGACGATGAGGTGCTGGCTGCCAATGGCGCCACCAGCGATGACACGGATGGGCTCGTGAACCTCCCCCTGGGAGCGAAGGAAGTGCTCGCCGTCGCGCTGGTACGCAAGCAGGACGAGAACCGCTATCGTGTCAGCATGCGTTCAAAGGGCGCGGTCAACGTGCGCGAAGTCGCCGTCGCGCATGGAGGCGGCGGACATGTGAACGCGGCGGCGTGTTCCATCCCCGGATCGCGCGAGGCCGTGACCACTCAGGTCGTCGCGGCGATCGGCGCGCGCCTCTAAGGTCTATCGCGCGCTCTGCAGCACCGACAGCGACGCCGCGGGGTTCACCCCTGACAATCCGGCCACCGTCACGGCGCCCAGCCGGCTTGGTCCACCGATATTCCCCCACACACTGAGCCGGATGCTCCCGTTGCCGGTGCCGTGATCCGCGTTGTGCGACAGCCGGATCCACGGCACATCCGACGTGGCGGTCCACTGGCAGTCGGCCGGCTCAGCCCGCACCTCCACCGAGTACGGCGTGTCACCGGATCCATCGGAGGTCCCGAAGTCGCCAAACTCGGCGGCGACCGGATTCACCGAGTAGAGGCACGTGGCGGCTCGCTGCCCGACGACGAGAGCCTGCACTTCGCGGCCAACGCTACTGCCCCGCTCCCTCACCATGATCAGTGCAGACCGTGACTGAAATGCCCGGTTTGGGTCTACACGAACCGTGATGGCTCCCGGCCCGGATCCTTCTGCCCCTTCCACAACCGCCCAGGCATTGGCCTGACTGATTGATGCCGTCCACTGGCAACCGGCGCCCACCAGCACGGAAATCGTCGCTCGTCCCCCGACGGCGTCAACAGCCACGGCCGTCGTCGACAGTGCGCCACACGAGGTGGGTACGGGATGGGTGGAGGCGTGAGTTGGGATGGCGCGGGAACAGGCCGCAGAGGCGAGAGCAACGAGGGAGAACAGCAACACGACACCACGTGATCGGGCCATATGTCTCCTGCCGGGATAGGGCATCCTCATGATAATCTTGCGCGGTTATGTCCGAGTACATCTTCTCGTCCGAGTCCGTTGGTGAGGGGCATCCCGACAAGGTTGCCGATACGATTTCTGACGCCATCCTCGACGCCTGCCTTGAGCAGGACCGTCGAAGCCGTGTGGCCTGCGAAACCCTGGTCAAGAGCAACCAGGTGGTCATCGCCGGCGAGATCACGACGAAGGCGCGTTTTGACTACAACGCCGTCATCCGTCAGGCGATTCGCGGCATCGGCTATGTGAACGACGATGACGTGTTCCATGCGGATCAGGTGTTCATCACCAACCTGCTCACGACGCAGAGCCCTGACATCAGCCAGGGTGTCGACGCGATCGCGGCCGAGGGCAAGAAGAAGGCCGAGCAGGGCGCTGGTGACCAGGGCCTGATGTTCGGCTACGCGAGCAACGAAACGCCGGAACTGATGCCCGCGCCGATCATGTTTGCGCATCGCCTCGGTCGGTACCTTTCGAAGGTCCGCAAGGCCGGCAAAGTGTCGTGGCTGCGTCCCGACGCCAAGAGCCAGGTCTCGGTGCGGTACCGCGACGGCGTGCCGGTCGAAGTGACCAACGTGGTCATCTCGACGCAGCACACCGAAGACGTCAAGCACTCGACCATCGAGCAGTTCTGCATCAAGGAGATCATCCGCAAGGTGCTCCCCGCGAAGATGCTCAACAAGAACACCGAGTTCCTGATCAACCCGACGGGCAAGTTCGTCGTGGGTGGTCCGCATGGCGACTCGGGTCTCACCGGTCGCAAGATCATCGTCGACACGTACGGCGGCATGGGCCGGCACGGCGGTGGCGCGTTCTCGGGCAAGGACCCGTCCAAGGTTGACCGCTCGGCCGCCTACATGGGCCGCTACGTCGCCAAGAACGTCGTGGCGGCAGGCCTCGCGGATCGCTGCGAAGTGCAGTTCGCGTACGCCATCGGCTACCCCGATCCCGTCAGTGTGCATGTCGACACGTTCGGCACCGGGAAGGTCAGCGACGAGTTGATCCTCAAGGCGATCTCGTCCGTGTTCAATTTCAAGCCGGCCGGCATCATCCAGACGTTGAAGCTGCTGCGCCCGATCTACTCGCACACGACCAACTACGGCCACTTCGGCAAGACCACGAACCTCGACGCGATCACCTGGGAACGCACCGACAAGGCAGCGGCCCTTCGGCGCGCGGCAAAGTAGGCTGGGGGTTCAGCCCCGGCACCACGTGAACGGCATTCTCCTGATTGACAAGCCGGCGGGCCCGACATCACACGATGTCGTGGCCCGCTTGCGACGTACGACCCGCCAACGCTCGATAGGCCACGCCGGCACCCTCGACCCGGCCGCCACAGGCCTGCTCGTGCTTTTGCTCGGCAAAGCAACGCGACTCTCGAATCTGCTGACCGGCCACGACAAGACGTACGACGCCACGATTCGCTTCGGCTGGCGCACCACCACCGACGACGCCGAGGGTGAAATCACTGGGGTCCGTCACGAGGGCCCACTCCCCTCGGACGACGCGATCGCCGCCGCGCTCGACCAGATGCGCGGCCCCTTCGACCAGATCCCGCCCCGGTTCTCGGCCAAACGCGTGGACGGAACCCAAGCCTACCGGTTGGCGCGCAGGGATGCTCCCGTCGACCTCAAGCCGGCCCGCGTTGCGCTCCACAACTGGGAGTGGCTGACCCGTTCGGGAGACACCGTGACAATCCGCGTCTCGACCTCGGCGGGGTTCTACGTGCGCTCCTTGGCCCGCGACCTCGGCGAGACGCTGGGCTGCGGGGCCCACCTGTCTGCCCTGCGACGGCTCCAGTCCGGGCACTTCACGGTTGAGGCCGCCATTCCCCTCGACGCGACTGAAGAGGCCGGCCTGGACCTTTCGGCGCGGTTGATTCCGATGGCTGACGCCCTGCCCGACCTGCCCGCGGTCCGGCTCACGGAAGCCGGGTTGATCCGGGTGCGACACGGCAACCCGGTGAGTCCGCAATTCGTTGATGGGCCATGGGTTATGCCTCATCAGGCCACCTCAACCGTGCGCCTGATCGCCCCGGACGGCAATCTGGTCGCCCTGGCCGAGCTGCGGGGCGGAGCTTTGCACCCGTCGGTCGTGCTGGTCTACAATTAACCCTTTGACGGCGTAAGACTTACGGCGTTCTTGTCCTGCGCACTTCCGCGCACTCTCGAACGCTCGTGAAAGGACTGTGACGTGCTCAGCAAGGATCGCAAGACCGAAGTTATTTCCACGTACAAGACTCACGACGGCGATACGGGCTCTCCTGAAGTGCAGGTGGCCATCCTCTCGGAACGCATCGCGTATCTCACCGAACACTTCAAGACGCACTCCAAGGATCATCACTCGCGTCGCGGCCTGCTCAAGCTCGTTGGTCAGCGTCGTCGGCTCCTGGACTACGTGCGCCGCAAGGACGCGGATCGGTACCTCGACCTCATCAAGCGACTCGGCATCCGCAAGTAAGCCGCCGCGTCTTCGCACGGATCACAAGGAACTGCACTCATGCACCGAAGAGAACTCACGGTCGGCTCGTCGACACTGTCGATTGAGACCGGCAAGCTGGCCAAGCAGGCCGACGGCGCCGTCGTCATCCGTCAGGGTGACACGATGGTGCTGGTCACGGCGTGCCGCGCGGCCAGCGCACGCGACGGCATCGACTTCCTCCCGCTGACGGTCGACTACCGCGAGTACGCGTACGCGGCAGGCCGCATCCCGGGCGGCTTCTTCAAGCGCGAAGGCAAGCCGGCCGACAAGGAAACGCTGACGTCACGCCTGATCGATCGGCCGCTGCGTCCGCTCTTCCCCGCGGGCTGGTATTTCGAAACGCAGATCGTCGGCATGCTCGTCTCCGCCGACAGCGACAACGACCCGGACGTGCTCGCGATCACCGGAGCCTCGGCGGCGCTGGCCATCTCGTCGATTCCCTTCGAGAAGACGATTGCCGGTGTGCGTATCGGCCTGGTGGATGGTCAGTTCCTCGTGAACCCGACCTACGCGCAGCGGAAGGTCAGCGCGCTCGACCTGGTCGTGGCGGGCAGCGCCGACGCGATCATGATGGTCGAGTCGGGCGCCAACGAAGTCACCGAAGAGCAGATGATCACGGCGCTGGAGACGGCGCACGCGGCCATCAAGCAGATCGTCGCGACGATCGACGACCTCGCCAAGGCCGTCAACAAGGCCAAAGTCAGCGTCACTGCAAAGACCATCGACGCCAACCTCCGCAAGTCCGTCGAAGACCGCGCCTATCAGCCGCTGGCTGACGCGATGCGGATCCGCGAGAAGCTCGAGAACTACGCGACGGTGGACAACGTCATCAAGGAGATTGCCGGGGCCGCCAGCGAGGAAGAAGCTGCTGACACCAAGGCGATCCTGAGCGGGCTGAAAGAACGGATCCTGCGCGAAGAAATCCTCGAGCGTGGACAGCGTCTCGATGGTCGCCGCTTCGACGAAATCCGTCCGATCTGGACCGAAGTCAGCGTCCTCCCCCGCGCGCACGGTTCGGCCGTGTTCACGCGTGGCGAGACGCAGGCGCTGGTCACCGCGACACTCGGCACTGACGATGACGCTCAGAAGATCGAGAAGGTCGACGGCGAGATGTACAAGCGGTTCATGCTGCACTACAACTTCCCGCCGTTTTCGGTTGGCGAAGTGAAGTTCCTGCGTGGCCCCGGCCGTCGTGAAATTGGTCACGGTGCGCTGGCGGAACGGGCGCTGGCGCCGGTGCTGCCGTCGCAGGACACATTCCCGTACACCGTGCGTGTCGTGTCCGACATCCTCGAATCCAACGGCTCGTCGTCAATGGCGTCGGTCTGTGGTGGTGCGATGGCGATGATGGACGCCGGTGTGCCGCTCAAGGCGCCGGTCGCCGGCGTGGCGATGGGC
>BTVE01000127.1:0-8339 GCA_045862915.1 Acidimicrobiia bacterium | reverse complement strand
GTGCAGGGCTGCATCCTGTTCATCGCCACGATTTACGTGATGGTCAACCTGCTGGTGGACCTGGCCTACGGCTGGCTCGATCCAAGGATTCGATACGAATGACCCGCCGGATTGGCCTCGTCATCATTGCGATCACGGCGTGCGCCGCGGTGTTTGGCCCCGCGCTTGTGCCCTGGGACGCGGATACGCAGCTGCTTTCGCAGCGGCTGGCCGCGCCGTCGTTGACACATCCGCTTGGCCTCGATGAACTCGGGCGCGACATTCTCGCGCGGCTGGTGGAAGGCGCACGCATCTCGCTGGGTGTCGGGCTGGCGGTGGTGGGCATCTCCTCGGTGCTTGGGATCCTGATCGGATCGGTCGCCGGCTACGCGGGCGGTGTGGTGGATACCGTCATCGGCCGCGTGATGGACGTCCTGCTCGCGTTCCCCGGCATTCTGCTGGCCATCGCGTTGGTGGCCGTGCTTGGGCCGTCGTTGACCAATGTCGTGCTGGCGCTCTGTGTGATCGGGTGGGTTGGCTATGCGCGTGTCGTGCGTGGTCAGGTGCTCAAGGTCCGCGAACTGGAATACGTGCAGGCAGCCCGGGCCCTGGGTGCGCCGTCGTGGCACATCCTGCTGCGCCACGTCATTCCGCCCACACTGCCGGCGGTGACCGTGCAGGCCACGCTTGGCATGGCCGGTTCGATCATCGCTGAAGCCTCATTGAGCTTTCTTGGACTGGGCGTGCAACCTCCGACGCCGTCGTGGGGCACGATGCTTGACGCCGGACGCGCGCATCTGTTCGACGCGCCGCACCTGACGATCTTCCCCGGTCTCGCGATTGCGCTGCTCGTGCTCGGCTTCAACTTCGTTGGTGACGCGCTGCGCGACCGCATCGATCCCAGGGCGACGTAGACGAGGTTCCGAGGTTCCGGAGTGCCGAGGTGCCGAGGTGCCGAAGGCTTAGCGGATGAGCTGGCGCAGGCGACGCACGGCCGGGTCTCGAGGCGCCACGGCGGTGGCCCGAGCGAGCAGGCTGCGAGCACTGTCGGTGTCGCCGGTGTGCCAGTGCGCTTCGGCCGACCACGTGAGCAGGGCAAGGTCGGTGGTCTCGGGTGTCAGCAGCGGGTCGAGGTGCTGCCGGGCCGCGCGATAGTCACCAAGCCGCACGGACCAGTCACCAAGTTGGCGTTGCCGATCGGCGCGCGCCTGAGGCCCGGTGAGCACGTCAAACCGCGTCAACCACACGCGGGCTTCTTCAAAGTCACCAGTCGCCGCCAGCGCCTCGGCGAGGTACAGGAAGGCGACACGCGCAAACGGCGTCGTGGCGACCGCTTCGCGCAGCAGTCGCGTCGCATCCTGCGCATCGCCCGACAGGTGCATCGCGCGGCCGTACGCCGCCAGGCCCTCCGAGCGCCGCACGGTGCCGCCCAGCGCCTGTTCGAGTGGTGTGAGTGCTTCGGCTGCCAGGCGCGTCCGTTCACGGGTGTCCCGAGTGGCTTCGGCCTGGCGCACAAGCATGCGTCCACGGGCGAGTGCCAGGTGGGAGTCGCCGGGGTATTGCTTCTCGGCGGCCGCAAACGTCGCACGCGCCGCCGCGAAGTTGCCCTGTTCCGCCTGCGCCGTCCCGATGGCAATGTCGCGATCACGGCCCGGGTGTCCCGACGAGAGGGCCTGGAGCTGCGCCATCTCGTCGGCCGAACGTCCCAGCGCCCGATACAGATCGGCCAGTTCCTCACGGGCGGGCACCAGGGACGGGTTGGCCCGCAGGGCGCGTTCCAGCGCATCGATGGCGCCGGCCGTGTCCTGCAGATCCCGCAGCGCCACGCCCAGCAGGTACAACGCCTCGTCAAACCCCGGTTCCAGCGTGATGGCCTGCCGTAACGGGTCGACGGCCGCGGCGGCTTGCCCACTCCTGAAACGGGTGAGCGCCAGTCGATACAGGAGGCTCGGCGACTGTCGGTCAATGGCGGCCGCTTGCGCGTACCACTCGGCGGCGCCGGCGGCATCGGCCTGAGTTTCTTCCAGCGCGGCCAGGGCCAGCAGCGGGTCCACGGCGCCCGGCTGCAATCGGGCCGCCTCCCGATAATCCCGCGCCGCATCGTCAAACCGGCGCTGCGCGCGGTAGGCGTCCCCGCGGCGCAAATGGGAGGTGACCGAGTCGCTCCGCAGGGCAATGGCGCCGGAGAAGTGTTCGATCGCGGCGTAGGTATTGCCCGAGGCCAGCGCCTGTTCGCCGCTGGCGACCAGACGCCGGTAGCGCTCGGCCTCATTGAGGCGCGACACGGCAAACACGGCCCCAACGCCGATCACGATCAGCCCGGCCAGAGCCACTGAGAGGCGCACGCCAGCGATTGTAGTGGGGAAGGCGCAGGAACCTCTCGCGCCCGGCGGTGTCAAACCAGAAAAGGGGGAGTGCTAACATGTTGGGCGAGACCACTGTGAAGCCTCTGCGATCGCTTGTCTGGTCGGAGCCTCGTGTCGGATCCGGCGCCGAAGGCCGCGCCGAATGGGCCGACGACTGGGCACTCGTCCAGCAGTGTGCCGCCGGCGACGAAGCCGCCTGCACCCGCCTGGTGACCGATCACCAGCGTATGGTCTACCAGCTCTCGCTGCACCTGCTGGGAGATCCGCAGGAAGCGCTCGACCTCTCGCAGGAAGTCTTCCTGCGGGTGTTTCGCACGTTGTCCCAGTTCCGCGGCCAGTCCGCGCTCCGCACCTGGATCTACCGAATTGTCGTGACGCAGGCGTCCAACCGGCGCCGCTGGTGGCGGCGTCGCCATCAGGCGCAGCAGGTGGCCCTCGAAGACCATGTGGCTGCGCACGGCGATCTCCCCGACAGCCGCGCGTTTGCCAAGCCCGACCAGGTGGCCCAGCAGCAGCAGACCGCCCGCCGTGTGTGGGAGGCGCTCGACCGGCTGCCGTTCGACCAGCGCACCATCCTCGTGTTGCGCGAGATCGACGGGCTGAGTTACGAAGAAATCGGGTTCTCACTTGGGGTCGCGGTGGGCACCGTGAAGTCGCGTCTCGCACGCGCCCGTGAACATCTGCGTGACGCCCTCCGTCAGGTGCAGTCATGACCTGCCGAAAGGTGCAACAGAATCTGGCGGCGTATTTTGATGGCGAACTGGGCGGTGCCGACCGTCTCGCCATCGCCTCGCACCTGGACGGTTGCGCCGCCTGCAGCGCCGACATCGACAGCCTCCAGGCGCTGGGTGATCTGCTGCGCGGTGCCGTGCCCGCACCTCCTCCGGCGGAGATGCTGGCCGGCCTGGCCCCCGGGGTGGTCAGTCGCATCTCGGCAGAAGATCGTCAGTCGCTGCGGGCTCGCCTGAGTGTGCTGTTTGAAGACTGGCATTGGGTCGCGGTCGGCAGCGGTGCCTGCTCCGGCGCCTTTGTGTCGGCTCTGCTGGTGGTGGCGATGTTGTATTCGCCGACCACGCAATTCCGCCAGCTCAACGAACGTGTGGGCACCCTGTACATCATGACCCTGCCGGGCGACGGCTCCGGTCAGCCCAACGTGCTCGAATATTCGGATGCCCTTGGGGCGCCGTCGGCCGACTACCGGTATTCACTGCCGGCCTCCTACGGGTGGCGCGGCGAACAGGAACTGGTGTCGCAACTGGACCGGTCCCTGATGCGCCACGGGCGCTACCTGCGATTTGATGAACTGTCCGACGACGACCGCGAGGAAGTCAGCCGCCTGATGGAAGCGATCATCCGCTCCCGGCAGTCGCAGCCGAGCCGCCGGCCGTCAGGACCGGCCAGCGTGACGTCGATGCACCTCTACATCAACGAACACGTTACGGCCGCCGGCCTGTAGCCGACGTACTCGTCACGTTCTGCATCACATCCGTCGCACGCACCACCAGCCCACGCGCGGCTTCCGCATCCGGCAACGTCACGACGTAGGTCTCGGTGCGGGAATCGGAGAGGCCATCCTCCGCGCGCAACACCTGCCAACCTGAACCTCCGATCGCGTATTCCACGCGATGCACACCGCTGTGTCCGTCGGTCACGCGCACCTCGGCCCGCACCCCCGACATCGTCACGGTGATCTCGGGCGGTGTGTTGTCGACGTCGATGGCGTCGCTGTCGCGGTGGCCGGTCAACACACGGTCGCCCGTGTTGGTCAGGGCGTCCGAGGCCGTGATCCGCACGAAGTAGCGGCCGTCGGCGACACTCGTGGTATCCCACACAAACAACGGGTCGGCCAGATTCTCGCGGAGCGGCCGCCAGGTGGTCTCACCCTCGCGGCGGTACTGCAGCGTGTACGACAGGCGGTCTTCGTCGGGATCCTCGGCCTTCCACTGCAGCGTGCGCAGGCCTCGCTGGAACATCCGCCGGCCCAGTGAGGGCGACGAGGGTGTGTCTGACCCGGGAGGACGCCGCGCGGCCGCGATGTTGTCGTCAAGGCCGGCAATGGCGCCTTCGTCGCTGGTGAAGGGGCGCTGAAACACGACACCGGCCGGATGAATCGTCACTTCCGTCACGGCAGGTTTGGAGTTGCGCGGCAGATAGGCCACGGTCACTGACGTCAGCGACGAGCCGGCAGGGAAGCTGGCGCGCCACTGCAGATACCGCGCGACGGGGCTCGTGATGCCCTGGCCGGTGGGAGTGCTGTAGGCGGATGACCAGTCGCTCCACGACTCGTCGGGCACCTCGGTGTTGCCGGTCCGTGTCTGCAGGGTCACGGTGTTGCTGCCGTCCCACTGAATCGTGCCCCACTGCGTCAGCGTCCGGCCGTCGCGGACCGTGGACGTGTACGTGGAGGCGCCGGCGGTCGGCGAGGCCGTGTCACTGAGGGCCAGGATGCGGCCGGGATTGGCGGTGGCCATCAGTGTCCGTGTGCCGTCGCGGAGGAGGCGGGTCACCTGGCGCGCATCTACCGCCGTGACCAGCTGTGCGGAGCCGTCGGTCTGCACCCTGTAGATGCGCCCGTCCGGACCACTGGCAATCAGCACCGTCTGGGGATCGACGACGGCAATGTCGTAGACGGCATCGGTGGTTTCCCAGATGGCATCCCAATCGCCCGACGGAGCCACGCGATAGAGGATCGACCGGCGCCCCGTGGGCGGCTCGGACGGGCCGGCCGTGCTCGAACTGCTCAGCTGTGCGCCGCCCACCGTGATGGTGACACTGCCGGTGACGGCAGCCTCACCGCCGGGTTCGCCCGAGGCGGACAGGCCGACCGCAAACGCGCCGCCGTCGGCTGTGGGGCGAATGGCGCGCAGTTCCGTGAGCGGCGACTCGAACAGCACGGAGAGCCGGGCCCCGCCTTCAATGCGATACAGGCGCGCAGGCAGGTCAGTGCCTGCGAGGACACGTCCGGTCTGATCAACAGCCAGCGAGACCACATGACGCGCGGGAGGACGCGCGACGACGGTGGCCGCGCCGTCGGGGGCGACGCGATAGATCGTCGCGGGGTGCCCTGCGCCGACCCACAATTGGCCGTCGCGATCAAAGGCCAAGGCCCAGATGTACGGTTCGGCCGGATCAAAAAACACCCGGCTTGTTCCGTCAGCCTCAACCACGTGCACCGCGCCATCGGGGGAACTGCCGGCAAACACCCTGGTGCCCGAGACCGCCACCGCATGGATGCCGGCGGGCTCCACGTCGAGCACGGTGGTGACGTCGCCACCGCGTCCACGGACGAGGCGTCCGTCACCACCGGTGCCCGCGTACCACGTGCCGTTGGCGCCCGCCAGACTCCAGGCTTGCGGCGCCGTCAGGTCGTTCACGACCGAGACGTCGGGCGACGGCAGCAGCCGGCCATGCGCATCAATGGTCACGCCGGTGGGGCGGCCTTCAAGAAAGTCCGATTGTGAGGCGACCGTCCAGAACTGTGGCCCGGAGGCGGAGGCGCTGGTCCACCATGCGGCGAGACCTGACAGGAGCACAATGGCGAACACACCAGTTCGCGAGTGTTTCATCGAAGACACCTTGTCGGAGTTGACCATCACTGCGGCGGACGGAGGGTCACGGCCAGTTCGCGTGAGCCGAAGACGACCGTTGGCACCTTGATCTGCCAGCGACCCACGACCGCTCGAGAGAGAGACGCTGCCGGCGCGGAGCGGTCGGCGTCAAATACGGCCTGCACTGAACCGGGCAGGCTCGGCTGTGAGTGGCCGGCAGCCGACACACCAGAGGCGCCGGTGGTCAACCGCACATGCACAAAATGATTGGCGCGTGATTCCTGCAGGCGTGCCCACAACGCCTCAAAACTGGCGGGGGGCTGCGGACGCAGTTCCTGATCCTCGAGGGAAGTAACGCCGGCGGCATCACTGATCAGCAGCGTCAACGGGCCCGACGCCTGTGCCGGCATCGTGATCGGCAGGGACACGGTCTCTGTACCGCCGCGGTAGTGCAGCAGCTGCACATGCAACGTGTGGGTGGCTCCCGCGGTGGGACGCACCGTGTCGAGCCATGCGCGCTCAATCGTCGCGTAGCGGTGTTCCTCCGAGACGGAGAGTTCCACGTGCATGGAAGAGGGGAGCACCGGCCGGAAGTGATTGGTGGCCAGCGCCCCAAGCGGGGTGAGCACGGTGGTGGCGGCCTGTGTGAGCGCCGTGTCTCCCGTGAACGTGTCGTCAATGGTGATGCGGCCCAGGGTGTCGAAGTTGACCTCGCCCTTCACGCCGATTGTTGTGGGGCCCGCCGGACGTTCCCAGGACGACAACGCGTTGAGCATCGAGACGAAGGCGAACAGCGGCGTCAGGCTCTGGTCGTGCACCACGTGAAAGTTGAACGTGCGCACCTTGGCGTCCGACGCCTTGAGCGTCACGGTGACGTCCAACTCGTCCGGCCCGGGACCAAGCACGCCGCCAACACCAACGGAGCGGTCCTGCGTCATCCGTCCGATGACCGGACCCATCTCGCCGATCTTCATCGACGAGTCGAGGCTGGGCAACACGGTGAGCACCTGCGCCCGCGTCATCGGCATGGTGGTGGGGCCCTGCTGCAGGAACGCATGCCCGAAGGCGTACACCTGAGCGCCGTCGATGTGGGTGACAGTGCCGGAGGCGCCCATCTCGAGGTCACCACGCAGGAATGTCATCCCGATCGGATCACCGGGCCGCAGCGGCGAGCTGTCGCCGTTGGTCTGACCCTGCGGCAGTTCCACCACGGGCGAGCCCAGTGCCGTTTCCAGGTCATGCCGCACGCCGCTGGTCAGGCCGCGCGCCATCATGGCGGCGCCAATGGGCCGCAACTGCGGCGCCCAGTCCGCCAGGGACGGCGCGCCGACGACATCGACCGGCCGGAGGGGGGAGCGCAACGGTGCCGCGGCACGAGCGGCGACCTTCGACAACGCGCCAAACACCTGCTCAGACGTGGCAGGCCAGGTCAGGTCAAACTCGCCTCGCGCAGGCCGGTCGGATGTGGCGCGCATCGCGTCAATCATTTCGGCGATGGGAGTGATGCCGGCGATGGGTTCGCGCGGAAAGGAGCCCAGCGAATACGACACCGCGCCGATCAGACGGCCATCCACGTAGACCGGACTGCCGCTCATGCCCTGGATGACGCCGGTCTGTGCGAGTGGGCCCCCCTCGAGCCGGGCCACGATCAGGTCACGTCCCGGCGCAATCACGTTCCGCAACACTCCAAGCACGTGGGCGCGGAACTCCTCGAGATTCGAACCGGCAAACACGGTGCGGCCGATGCCCACCATACCCGGACGGATCTCGGTGACTGGAAGGAACTGAGGGGACTGGCCGGCCACGGGCCATGTGGCGATCACGGCGCCAACCACGACAAGCAGGGCAGACGTCCACGCGCGTCCTGTATGAAACTTCAGGGGTGCCACGCCCCGTTATAACATGCGGGCCCCGGTGCTCTGGTTGACGCTCGTCCCAGCCGTCTGATAGCCTCCATCCAGTTTTGTGATGCGTCCTTCCTCCCTCCACACCTCGTTTGCGGCGTCGTATTGGTGGTGGTATGCCCAGCAGGCTGGGGAGGGCGACGCGCGCCGGTAGGCACCACACGACGCGAGTTTCAAAGGCCTCTCCAGCACGCTGGAGAGGCCTTTTTGTTTGTGCAGACACCATGACCAGGACACAGATTGTCGAGACCGTGACCGCCGACACACAGGCGGACCTGATGCGCCGGCTGACTGACGCCACCGCCGGCGATCTGGTCGAGCTGCGAGTCGACGGCGTCGCGGACCTGGACGTCGCCGCCGCCGTGGCGCACGCGCCACGGCCGGCGATTGTCACGTGCCGGGCGTCGTGGGAAGGCGGCCGCTGGCAGGGAGACGAAGCCGGACGCCGCCGCATATTTGCAGCCGGGTGTGCCGCGGGCGGGGGGTTCGTCGACATCGACCGCCGCGCCGGCTGGATGCCCGACGTCCGCGGCACGGCCACC
>BTVE01000126.1:0-8551 GCA_045862915.1 Acidimicrobiia bacterium | reverse complement strand
GGCGTCAGCCGAGGGCTGACAGCGCCTTCGACTTCTTTGTGGTGGTCGAAGACAACGCCGCCGCGTACCGGTGCCTGGCCGAACGTGTGGGCACGTCCTACCGGCCCGGCCTGGCCGCCTGGCTCGGCGCGCGACTGGCGCCGAACGTCATCGCCGTGAAGCAGCCCGCAGCAGCCGGTGGTCGGCTGGCCAAGTGTTGCGTCATTGCGCTGGCGGACCTGCAACACGCCACGTCGCCGGAGGCGCGTGATCACTTCTGTCACGGGCGGCTGATGCAGGTCAGCCGCCTTACGTGGGCCCGCGACGAGGCCGCCGCGGCCGCCGTGCGCGACATCATCGTGTCGGTCCGTGCGCACACATTCACTTGGATGGGGGCCGACCTGCCCGAGTCGTTCGACGTGGTCGACTACCTCGTCACCGCCCTGCGCCGGTCGCTGGCGGGGGAGATTCGCCCCGAAGTGGGTGACCATGCGCGGACATTGATCGAGTCGCAACGCGCCGACCTCGAGCCGCCGTACCGGGCCCTGCTGAATGCGCTGACACAGGCCGGCGTCCTGAGGTCGACGGAGGACGGCCGCTTCGCCGTCGTCGATTCGAAGGCCGCCTGGCCGCCGAGCCGGGTGCGCCGGTATTTCCGTCGGTCCAAGGCGCGGACGACCGTGCGCCTGTTCAAGCATGTGGTCCTCTACGAAGGCTGGCTCGACTACATCGTCCGCAAAATCGAGCGGAGCGGCGCGGGGACGATCGAGCTGACGCCGCGCGAGCGCCGATGGCCGCTGATCTTTCTCTGGCCGCGGTTCTTCACGTTTGTGTTGACCTGTCCACAACGCCGGGCAAAGGGAGACAATACTCGGTCGTGACTTCGCTCGATGTGTTCGCTTTGTCGCTGGTAGCGGCCGCGCTGGCCACCATGCCCATTTTTGCGCTCGTCCGCCGCGGCCAGCCGCTCGATGCCGATGTGGCCCGCCGCTCCGCTTCGGTGCTGCTCGGCTATTGGGTGCGCGACTGGCTGATGTGGGTCATCGGTCCCATCGAGCGCGTGATCATCCGCGCGCGCATTTCGCCCGACGTCTTCAACTACCTCGGCGTGGCGTTTGGCGCCGGCGCCGGCGTGGCGTTTGCTCTGGACCAGCTGTCGGTAGGGGGATGGCTGGTGCTGTTCGGGGGGCTTGCGGACATCTTCGACGGCCGCATCGCCCGGGCCCGCAACCTGGTCAATCGGTACGGCGCGTTCATGGATTCCACACTGGACCGTTTTGCCGAGGTGTTTGCGTTTGTCGGCGTGGCCTGGACACTTGCCGACACCCGGCTGGGCGCGGCGATGAGCCTGCTCGCCATCAGCGCGTCACTGCTGGTCAGCTACACACGCGCCCGCGGCGAAGCCGTCGGTGTGCACGGCGCCGGAGGCATCATGCAGCGCGCGGAGCGTCTCGTGGTGCTGGCGCTGGCCGGCCTGTTTGATGCCGTCGCGGCGTCGCGCCTCGGCTGGGCGCCGGGGACGCTGCTGTTTGGTGCGGTGTCCCTGATTGCCGTCGGCGCCCTCGGCACCGCCATCTACCGCACGGCTGCCATTGCGCGGGAACTCCGCTTGTCGGGAAAGTAGGCAATAGGCGGTAGACGGGAGGAGCTCTGGAATTGGCTCGCCCAAAGGATTGCTCCTACTGTCTATCATCTGATTGGCTTCTCTTCCGACAAGCGTTATTCGTAATACCGCTTGTACATGCCGCGGCGGAACAGGAAGCCGCCCAGCGGTCCCAGCCAGTTGAGCACGTAGTGGCGGATGCGCAGGTCGATCAGTTCGATCAGGTTGCCGTCCATGTCCTTCACGAAGAAGAACCAGTGGCCGCGTGGTGACTGCTCGGGCGGGCTGACGATTTCCACACCCTTGCTGATCAGGTATTGATGCCACTTGTGGCAGTTCTTCACGTTGAACGAGATGTGCGTGAGGCCGACGCGGTGCCACGTGATCGGTTGCTGCTCGAGCTGCGGCTTGAACTCGAAGATCTCCATGACGCCGCCACCGGGCGCGCGAATCCACCCGATCTTGAGCGTCGGGTCCGGCGCATCCACGCCAAAAAACGCCTTGATGCGCGACGGAGGCGTATCGCCGGCCGCGACGAGCGGGCATCCAAACACTTCCCAGTAGAACTTCACGGCCTTGTTGAAGTCGGACACCGTGATGCCGACGTGACTGAACGAGCGCGCTCTCATACGCTGGAAGTCTGGCACGTCGACGCGGGCATGTCCAAGACGAAGGCCGCGCCAGGACGTCCCGCACCCTTCACCGTGAGATCGCCACCGTTGCTGCGCGCGAGGGCGCGTGAGATGGCCAGACCGAGTCCGACGCCGTCGGGTTTGGTCGTGAACATGGGCTCGAAGATCCGTTCCACGTTGTCGGCGCTGATGCCCGGTCCGCTGTCGCTGACCTCCAGCCGGAGTTGATCGTTGGTGTGCGTCAGCGCGACGGTCAGCGTGCCCGGACCGCCGTGCATGGCTTGCACCGCATTGGTCACCAGATTCCACGTGATCTGGCGGATGTGATCACGATCGACCACAACAGTGGGCACGGACGGCCCATAGTGCCGTTGCACCGTGATGCCGGCCGGGATGTTGGCATGTGCAAGGACGTCGTCGAGCAACTGCGTGACATTCACCGTGGTTGGCTGGGGGACGCCTGACCGCGCGCGGTCCAGCATGTCGGAGATGATCCGCTCGGAGAGTCGCACCTGCTCGCGCAGCAGCGCGGCGTACTCCTTGAGCTTGGGCGAGGCATCGGGCAGCGCATCAAGCAGGAACGCGACCGTGTTCATGACGCCCAGCGGGTTGCGCAACTCATGACTGACCGAGCCGGACAACTGGCCGAGTGTGGCGAGTTTCTGATTCCGCCGCAGTTGTTCGTCCAGGTCGCGAAGCCGCTGGACGGCGTTCGTGAGTTCCCCCGTGCGGGCGTCGACGTCGGCCTCCAGCCGGCGACGCATGGCCCGGACGCTGGTGTGCATCGTCTCAAAGGCGCGCGCGAGGCGGCCGACTTCGTCGGCGCGATCCAGCCCGGCGACCTCGACGTCGTAATCTCCGCGCGCCACGGCCTCCGCCGCAGCCGTCAGTGTTTCCAGCGGTGTCGTGACTCGCCGCGTCAACTGCAGACCGATGACCGCGGCCACGACGGCAATGAGTCCGCCGATCAGCACCAGCGGGATGACCAGCGCCTGCGCCTCGGCCAGGGCCACACGTTCGGGCATCTCCATCGCGTACAGCCATGGCGTCCCAGAGACGTCCTGGGACACGCTGACCCAGCGCTGGCTATCACGTTCATAGATGACCGGCTCATCCGGGGAGCCCGGATAGGGCAGGAGCTGGCCGCCGCTCCAGAGGCCCTCTCCAACATTGCCGAGCTGCAGCTGTGCCTGATCGCCCAGCTGATTGAGGATGATGCGACGGTTGGCCGTGCCGACCCCGAGCCGTCGCGTGACGATGAGGTGACCGGCGATGGCGGGGCCGATTCGCACCGGAGCGGCGGACGAGAAAAATGTCCCGTCGCTGTCGTGCCGCATCGGTCCGATCACGATGTCGGAGTCGTGCAGAAGCGTCCGATCGGGCGCCGTGCTCGGGGCCTCGCTCGGCACTCGAAGGACGGACGCACCCGTCGCGTCCCGCAACTCGATGCGCACGCTGTTGCCCGCCGTACCCTGCAGGCCGGCCAGCACATTCGCGGCAGCGTCGAGTGCGTCCGGCGCGCGATCGCGCAGCGCCGCGAGCACGGCTGGGTCGGTCGACAATTTCGCCAGGGCCTCGCGCTGATTGACGATGCCGAGGTTGGCGATGGTCTCGATCTGCACGACCACGCTGCGCAGGCGGGCCTTGGCCGATTCCATCGCCGACACGCGGACGGCGCGATACGTGAGCACGCCGAACGTCGTCAACGCAAGAGCGACGGTCACGGCAAACAGCGAGGCAATCTGCCACCGCAGTGACTGTCTTCTGATAGGCATCAACACAGGAGTGTCAATGCTACACCGGACACATCGACACGCGCCGATGTACTCGATATCCCGTCGGTACTGGAGTCCTACAGAGTCGCCTTAATGTGTTCTGCCGATCGCAGCGCCTGCGCAATGATCGTGAGCGCGGGATTCACGGCTGCCGACGAGGGGAAAAACGAGGCGTCGACGACAAACAGGTTGTTGATGTCGTGTGCGCGGCAGAAGGGGTCGAGCACTGACGAGGCGGGATCGGTGCCGAAGACCAGCGTGCCGCACTGATGTGTCGTGTTGGAACGATTGTGTGAGTAGCCCACGACCAGCGGATACCCCAGCGACTTGAGCATACGTTTGACTTCGGCGACCAACTGCCGATGCGCGCTCACGTTGTTCGGTCGGTACTGCAGGTGCAGGCGTCCGCTGCTGTCCACCGTGACGCGATTGTCTCTGACCGGCAGGTCTTCGGTCATCGCGAGCCAGTCGACGGCACGCGCCATCCACGCGTCGTACACCGCCATGGGAATCCAGGGCACCACTGTCTTGGCCTGGACGGCGTAGGCGCGGCCCTGCGACTGCACATTGCCCAGCGGATAGCGGGAACGCGGGCCCGCAAAATAGAAGTCGTTGAGTGCGACTGTCTTCTGGAACACGGTCGTGTTCACCTCGAACGGATGGAACGCCTCCATCATCGTGGCCAGGTGCGCCATGTAGCGGCGGCCAACCAGGCCTGACGAGTTGGCGAGGCCGTTTGGGTGACTGTCGCTGGTGGACCGCAACAGCAGCGCCGCCGAGTGTGCGGCTCCGCACGACACGATGAACCGCGACGCCGTGAGGCGTTCCCGAGTGCCCTGACGATTCACCTCAACGGCAACGATACGTCTGCCGGTGGGATCGGTGATCAGGCGCTCTGCAAACGTGTTGGTCTGCAACGTGATGTTGCCGTGGTGCAGCGCGGGGCCAAGCGCGCAGGTCTCCGCATCACTCTTGTAGTGATATTGGCAGGGGAACGAATTGCAGACGTTGCACAACGTGCAACCATCCGGCTCGCCCGGGCGGATGAGTCCAATGGGCAGATGAAAGGGATGCAGGCCCTGGGCACGCATGCCGTCAACCAGGTCAGCCATGAGCGGTGCATGGGCGACCGGGGCGTACGGGTACGGCGCGCGGGGGCCTTCCGTCGGATCGTCTCCCGCCTGACCATGCACGTGATACAGCCGCTCGGCCTTGTCGTACCAAGGTGCGAGATCGTCGTAGCTGATCGGCCAGGCCGGCGAGGTGCCGTCCATGTGTTCGACGGCCTCGAAGTCCTTTGGTCGGAGCCGGAAGAGGGCGCTGCCCCAGAACTTCGAATTGCCGCCAACATTGAAGTGGGAGTACGGGATGAACTCCTGGCCCTCGCTGTCGATCCATCGTTCGCGGGTGCGATACCGCAACTCCCGCCAGACCACATCCGGATCACGATTGCCGTCTTCGCGCGGGACGTAGTCGCCACGTTCGAGCACCAGCACCTTCGCGTCGTGTCCGGCAAAGGCGTGTGCGACCGTCCCGCCGCCCGCGCCGCTGCCGATGATGATGAGGTCGTAGTGCATACCAGTGGCGCCCACTCATGATACTCAGAAGGCGTGATTCCGGCCGACCTTCTGCTCAGCGCGTACTGTCAGGGCGTCTTCCCGATGGGGATGGACGATGGGACGATCGGCTGGTTTTCACCCGACCCACGCGCCATCGTGCCGCTGGATGACCGCTTCCACGTCCCGGCGCGCCTGCGCCGCGTGCTGCGCTCGGGTCGCTTCCGCACAACGGTCAACGAACAGTTCGAACGTGTCATGCGGGCGTGTGCGGTTGACCGGGAGGACGGCACCTGGATCACCGAAGAGATCGTGGAGTCCTACGTGTACCTGCATCACCTGGGCCACGCACATTCGCTCGAGGTGTGGCAGGGGCGCGAACTGGCAGGCGGGCTCTACGGCGTCCAGATTGGCGCGGCGTTTTTCGGCGAGTCGATGTTTCACGTCGTCACCGACGCCTCGAAGGTAGCGCTGGTGACGCTGGTCGAGCGGCTGCGTGCCCGGGAGTTCCTGTTGCTTGACACCCAGTGGACCACGCCGCACCTGGAGCGGTTCGGGGTCCAGGAAATCCCACGCGATGACTATCTGAAACAGCTCGCCCTGGCCGTCGCGCTGCCGCGTACGTTCCTCTGAGCCGAACTCGGGACTCAGCGCCTTCTCAGGTCCGCCAGTCCTGTCACCAGATACACGATTAGAATCACCGCCATGAGGCTCTGGGCGATGACGGCCGCCGGTCGTGTGACGTCGCCGCTCACCAGCAGGGTGGGCAGCGCGATCAGACCCCGGAGCGACCCAATGAGTCCGACCAGTGCCACGCCCAGCGCCAGCGTGAGGGCAGTGCGCCCATGGCGTTCGTGCCGGCCATAAAAGCCGAGCAACGAAATGGCGAGGCCAAAAAACGCCGGGATCAAAGCGGTTGGACTGGTCATTCCCGTGGCGAAGTAGGCCACGATCCCCACGGCGATTAACAAAAGGCCAACACGCTGACTCGTTCTTGACATCGTGATCACCCGCTTCGGCCCTTCGGAACCCCGGAACCCCGGAACCCCGGAACCCCGGAACCTCGGAACTTCGGAACTTCGGAACTTCGGAACCCCGGAACCCCGGAACCTCGTCAGTGCACCGTGTAGGGTTCGCTCAGCGTGAACGGGGCGATGGTGACGTCGAACTCCTCGGCGCTGCCGGCCACCACCATCTGATAGGTGCCCTGCATGGTGCCGAACGGTGTCGTCAACGGGCAGCCTGAGGTGTAGGTGAACGTCTCGCCCGGGGCGAGCGTGGGTTGCTGGCCGACCACGCCCGGGCCCTTCACTTCTTCCACATGCCCGGAGCCGTCGGTGATGATCCAGTGCCGCGTCAGCAACTGCACGGTTTCGGCGCCTTCGTTGGCAATGGTGATCGTGTAGAGGAAGAACCACTGCGAGTCGGACGGAGCCGAGCGTGCCGGAGCGTACTCCGACACGACGGTGACGCGGACCTTACGGGTGACGGCTTCGGAGGTGAAGGTGGATTGCGTGCTCATGCCGGTACACTGCGATGATGTCGGATGTGACGGGATCAGGGCAAGCCGCCGGCCTGTGCGTCGAGTGCCGGTGGGCGCAGTGGATCGTGTCCGACAAAGGGTCGCGGTTCCTGCGGTGCGGCCTGTCCGACATCGATCGCGCCTTCCCTCGTTTTCCGCGGCTTCCCGTCCTGGCCTGCCGTGGCTTTGCACGTGCAGACGAGCCCCGGCAGTAAACTAGTCGGGATGCATACGATTCAGCCCGCCCGACTGAAGCCCGGTGTCACCGTTGACCAGATTGCCGCTCCCCAGGCGCCCACGGCGTCCGGGTCGAGCGCGTTGATCCGTGGACGGGCCCTCATCTTCTGGGATCCCAAAGCGCCGGCCGGCACGAAGAAGCTGGACGCCATCGATACCGACCAGATCACCCCTGCGGCCGACTGCGTATCCGAGAGCCTCGAGACCCTCGACGAGAAGTGGAAGGCGGGCTCGTTCCGGCACCTGATGCCGGACTTCCGCGCTCGGGTGCACAGTGGTCAGACGTTCCTTATTGCGGGCGACCGGTTCGCGATTGGGTCGTCGCGCGAGATGAGCCCGGCCGGTCTGAAGGGTGTTGCCGAAGAAGTGGGCCTGGAGATGGTCATCATCGCCGGCAACAACATGGGCGACATCTTCCGGCGCAACAGCTTCAACCTTGGGCTGCACGTCGTGCAGTGTCCGGAAGCGGTGGCCGACGCGCAGGATGGTGACGAGTTCACGTTTGATCCGGTGTCACGCGCCATCGAAAACATCACGCAGGGGAAGCAGTACGCACCGGTGCCGCTCTCGGCGAAGGAAGACGAGATTCGACAAAGCGGCGGCATCTTTGCCGTCGGACGCCGCGAGTTCAAAGCGTCGGTAGAGCGCCAGCCATCTCTCGACTGGGCAGATCCCGAGCTTGCGAAGGGGATGACCACGACCGAGCAGATCATCTGGGCGCACCGGTTTGATCGTGATCTGAAGCGTGAAGACTTCCGCCCGGGGGCCACGCTGCGTGTATTCGCGGATCTGCTGCCCGCCTCTGACGGCACCGCGCCGTTTTCGATTCACACGTTTAATCAGATCACCGGTGGCAGCACGATCTACCCGCGCCAGGCGGCCGTGGCTAATGACCACTTCGTGTTCACCGGCAAGGACGAGGACGACAAGCAGACGTCGATCGGGCGTGCGTTTGCGGCAGCCAACGGTCTCGAGAAGCCGTACTACGCCACGCCCGGCGACGGCATCTTCCACTTCTACTTCCCGGAGCAGGGGCTCGTCATGCCGGGGCAGTTCATCCCGGGCGCGGATTCTCACAGCCGCGCGTACGGCGCGTACGGCGCAGTGGGAATTGGCGTCGGCTCGACCACGCTGGGCTTTGGATGGTCGACCGGCTACATCTACTTCACGCTGGCCAAGGCGCGCCGCGTCTCGTTTGTCGGGAAGCTCAATCCCTGGGTCGGCGGCAAGGACATCGTGCTGGAACT
>BTVE01000125.1:0-8914 GCA_045862915.1 Acidimicrobiia bacterium | reverse complement strand
CTGGTGCGGACAAAACCGGCCTCGCGGAAGGCGTCCACGATGGACGAATCGTAGGCTGCGGCCAGATCGCCCGCCACGGCCGCCTTCATGTCCAGACCTTTGCGGAAGACCAGGGAGGGCATCGCTCTCCATTGTACAGGTCAGGCCCTGCCGGACCCGTTGGACCTGATGGACCCGATCTCTATCGCGACGCGAGGACGACGTCGGTGACGCGCAGCGTCATTTCGTCGAGTGTCTGCAGTGCCGTCAGGCGCGGGCGTTCAAACGCGCCTTCGAGAATCGCGAGATCGTCTGCCGTCAATTGCTGCGACGGGGCGATTGTGGCCAGGGCCGGCGGTTGAGCCGGCTGCCGCAACTCATGGCTGAGCTCCATGCCCACGATGCCAATCATGATGCCGGCGGCCGCCGCAGCGAGGGCGACCCAGCCGGCGCGGGCGGGGCGAGGGGCCACGTCACGGACGGCAGGGCCGGCCGCAGGGAAGCTGATGACCTTTGATGGCCGGTCGAGTTCGGCGAGCCGGTCGAGGATGCGGTGTTTCTGGCCGACCAACCGGGCCTCGGAGAATTCAGCGTCCGCATCAGCCCGGCCGAGCGCCTGCACGTCCTCGAGCCAGCGGCTGACTTCGAGCGCCCGGCTGGAACACAGCGCACATTCGTCGAGGTGGCTGGGGCGGATGCCCGACGACCAGACCTCTGCCAGGGCGTCTTCCGACAAATGCCCGCGACGAAGAACAACGTCACTGAGCCGCATGATGTTTTCTGCCTTTCTCGTGCTCCACGCTGGTGGTGGATACGGTGCCGGACACGGCCGGCGTTTCAGCGCCCGGGGCCAGCAGAGACCGCAGCCGACGGATGGCGCGGAACAAGTGGACCCGGACGGTGGATTCGTTGAGGCCCGTCAGCGCGCTGACTTCGCGCGACGTGCGTCCTTCAAAGTGGCTGAGCACAAACACCAGACGCTGGCGCTCGGGCAGTTCATCAAGCGCGCCTCTCAGGCGCCGGCGACGCTCTTCGTGGAGCAGCTGGGCTTCCGGGCTCGGGCCACGCGCCGGCAGGTGTTCGGCCGGATCGCGCTCGACGCCGTCCTGGTCAATGGTCGGGCGGGCAATCCAGCGTTCTCGACGCCGCCGGGCCTTGATGCGGTCCAGACAGCCATTGATCAGGATGCGCGTGAACCAGACCTCAAACGGGAGTTCCTCCCGGAACGTGCCCAGGTGGGTGTAGGCCTTGATGAAGGCATCCTGCACGGCTTCGTCAGCGTCTGCCGAGTCCCGGAGGTAGTGAAACGCAATGCGCGCGGCCCGGCGCTGATGCCGTTCCACGAGTTCGCCGTAGCGATCGCGCGCGGCATCCAGACGCCCGGCGGCTTGATGCGCCTTGACGTCAATGGCAACCCGCGCGTCCAGTTCCCGGGTGGTTTCGGTCGCTATGGCAGACACTCCTGTTGGCTTTACGACTCAAGGATACAGCCGTTTACCCCGGACCCGCCGGACCCGCCGGACCCAGTCCCGCCCCTGGGTAGTAGTGCTCCAGGATTGACCGGAGGGAGTCGCCCCGCCGCGCCCGGGCGAGGGCGCCGAGCTGGCACAGGCCGACGCCGTGACCATAACCACTTCCGGCCAGTCGAATGCCGGTGGCGGTCGCCGAGGCGACAAACCGGGTGCTCATGACCGAACGCGGCCCACGAACGCGGCTGATGACGGCCCGCAGGACCTCACCCGACACGTCGCGAGACGTGGAGCCTTCCAGGCGCACGGTGAGGACCCGCCCGCCGGGGCCGGTCCGTGTGACGCGCAGCCCGGTCAGGCGCTGGCCCACCGCCGTCCGCCGGTCGCTGTTGAGCCACGTCCGCCACTCGTCCAGTGTGCCCTCGAACATCCACGTCCGGTGCTGCACGTCCGGCGCATCGTCGGGCCGTGCCGGCAGGTAGGCGAGGTCAGTGCCGCCCCACGCTGCAGACGGAGTTGTGGTGTGGCCGCCGCAGTCAGCGTGAAAGACAGCGTCAATCACCGTGCGACCGGCCCGCAGGACCTGGCCGCGGGTGCGGCGCGCCGCAGCCTGAGCGGCCTCGGCGAAACGGGAGGTGCGGACGCGATCGGGCTGATAGACCTGGCAGTGGGTCTGGTCGCACAGATCGAAGCCTTCGCCGGCGTGCCGGCCCCGATGTGACAGGGCGTACGTCCGGGCCAGGATCGTTTGCACGTCGTACACACGCGCGACCACATCCGGTCGTTCACCAGTGGGGGTGATTTCCGACAACGCGGTGGCCACCACGTATTGTTCCAGGGGAACGGTGGTAATGCGTGTGCCCACGCGCACACGGACGGCTGCCTCGGAACCGTCGATCGCCCCGGGCATGCGGGCACGCGGACCCGCGCAGGATGCCGCGATCACCAGACTCAACGCCGCGGCCGCTGCACAGGTGATTCGGTTTCCGCGGGCCGTCATTGTGTCGTATTTTAGTGCCGCTGCCCCTGATGTGTTCTCGCGGTCCGATGTGTCCCAGATGGTGAGTGCCGATCCAATCCTGGTGGTCGATGACGATCCGTTCGTGCTCGGCATGTTGTCGCATGTCGGGCGCGCGCGCGGGCTCGACGTGGTCGGCGTGCAGTCGGGTGAGGAGGCGCTGGCCGCACTCGCCACACGTGCGTTTGGCGTCGTAGTCGTTGATCTGCGGCTGGGCACCGGCTCGGGGCTTGATGTCATCCGGCAGGTGCGATCGGGCGAGTGCGCCACCGAGGCCATCGTCATCTCGGCCGATCGTCGGTTGTCCAGCGCGCTGGAGAGTTACGCGGAAGACGTGTTCGCGTTCGTGCCGAAACCGTTTGACCCCGCCCAGCTGTTTGCGACCGTTGAACGCGCGCTCGAGCGCCGCAAGGGCGTGGTTGAGCGACAGCGGCTGACCTGGGAACTCCGGCTCCTGAACGACGTGGCGACCGCCGTCTCGACCTCAATCGAGATCGGCGCTGCGCTGCAGCTGGCGCTCGATCGCATCATTGCCGCGTACGAAGTGCCGTGGGCCGTCCTGCGGCTGCGGCCCATCGATGGCGGACCACTCGAGGTGCGCGCCGTACACGGCACACCACTCGCCGACGCGCAGCGCGCGTACGCGACGCGTGAGACCTGGCCGTCCGATACGGTCCTTGACGACCTGAAGCCCGTCCGGCAGAACGAGATCAGTCCCGAGCAACTGGGCACCATCGGCGAGCAGTATCCGATCCGCAGTTCGGTGTCGGTGCCGGTGATGAGCGGGGTGGAGGCGCTGGGCGTCCTCACCCTGGTCTCCGACCAACCGGGCCGATTCGACGCGGACGATGAACGTGTGCTGCAGACCATCGGACGTCAGGTGGGTGTGGCCGTGGCCAACGGCCAGTTGTACGAACGCGTCCATCGCGCCAAGGTGCAGTGGGAGCGGACGTTTGATGCCATCAGCGATCCCATCGCGTTGTTCGATCGCCAGGCGCGCACGATGCGCACCAATGCCGCGCTCGCCGCGTGGCGCGGCTGGGACATTCGCGAGACGCAAGGCCGCACGTGCGCGGACGTGGGCTTGTGTGGTGGCGCGTGTCCGGCCTGTCTCGTGGGTCGCGCCATTGGCGACCAGGTCCAGCTCGTGCAGGAAGTGACGACGGCGGACGGGCGGATCTTCGCCGTCACGACGTTCCCCGTGCCCGACGCCTCGGGCGCAGCGGTGCAATTTGCCAAGGATGTCACCGAGGAGCGGCGTCAGGCCTCGCGGTTGAGTGCCCTCAGTCAGGAGATCTCGGCGACCAACGCCGAACTGGTCGCGACCGTCGCGCGGCTGCGCAGCACACAGGCGCAACTGGTGCAGGCCGAGAAGTTGTCAGCCATCGGACAACTCGTGGCTGGTGTGGCGCACGAGCTCAACAATCCGCTGACCAGCGTGATCGGCTACGCCCAGCTGGTGCATGAAGAAGTCACCGCCAAACCGGCGCTCGCGGCCGCCGGACAGGGACTGCTCGAAGACGTCACGCGTATCGTGTCCGAAGCGGATCGCGCGGCGCGGATCGTGCGCAACCTGCTGACGTTTGCCCGGCGCCAGTCGGCCGAGCGATCGCTGCATGCCATCTCGGAGATGTGCAACCGGGTGGTCGACCTCCGGGCGTATGACTCGCGCCTGAAGGGAATCGAGGTAATCACGAGGTACGCCGACGACCTGCCGCCGGTCTCGGTGGACGGCGGCCAGTTTCAACAGGCCCTGCTCAATCTGGTGCTCAACGCCGAACAGGCGATGCGCGACAGCGCGACCAAACGCCTGGAGATCGTCGCCGAGACCGATCGCGCGCACGGGTGTGTGGTGGTCCGCGTCAGTGACACCGGGCACGGCATTGAACCTGCCAACCTGCCCAGAATCTTTGATCCCTTCTTCACGACGCGCCCGGTCGGGGAAGGCACCGGGCTGGGACTCAGCATCGTCTACGGCATCGTGCGCGACCACGGGGGCCAGGTCTGGGCCACCAGCGAACTGGGCCGGGGCACCACGTTCTCGATTCGACTGCCCGTGGTCCTGTGCACCGAAGGGTCAGTCGCGCCTCCAGTGGTCCTGGTCGCCCACGGCGACAGCGTGACGCGCGACTTCATCGGGGCCGCACTGGCGGGCTGGGGCTGTGTTGTGCGAACGGTCCCGACGCCGCGCGAAGCGGTGGAAAGCCTCCGTGAAGACGAACTGACGCTGGCGGTCGTGGATCGCTCGGTGCTGGATGGCGATCCGGAACCCTGGCGGGACGCGTGGCGGGCCGTGGCCGGACGGGTGCGCCTGCTCGCGCTGGACGGCGGCGGGGACGACGAGCCGCTGCGGGAATTGCGCCAGATGGCGTACACCACGCTGGAAGCGCCGTTTGAGCTGGCGTCCCTCTATCCGGCGTACCGCAAGGCGACCGAATAGGTCCACACGCGGTTTGGACCCGCGGGCCCAAACATGACTAAAATGGGCCGTTTGTTTGCGCTCCAAAGGAGAGCTTCATGTCGGGATTACATCGTAAAGTCGAGTTGTCAGCGGTCGGTATCCAGAATCCGGGTCAGGTCCACTGGAGCCTGGGGATTCCAGCCCTGTATGAAGAGGCCCTCCGCCGAGGCGAAGGCCAGTTGTCCGCCGACGGCGCGATCGTCTGCATGACGTCGCCGCACACCGGCCGGTCGCCCAATGACAAGTTCGTGGTGCAGGAGCCGTCGAGCGAAAAACACGTCGACTGGGGCAAGGTGAACAAGCCCTTCCCGGCCGACAAGTTCGACGCGCTGCACGCCAAGATGATGAAGGCGCTGGAAGGCAAGGAACTGTTCGTGCAGGACGTCTACGCCGGCGCGGACCCTGCCTACCGCCTGCCTGTGCGCCTGATCACCGAGAAGGCGTGGCACAGCCTCTTCGTGCGCCACCTCTTCATCGTCGAGCCGAACGACGACGTGCGGATGCAGCACGACCCACAGTTCACCGTCATCGACATTCCGAGCTTCAAGGCCGACCCGGCGGTCGACGGGACCCGCACCGAGACGTTCATCCTGCTCAACTTCGCGAAGCGGCTCGTGCTGATCGGCGGCACCAACTACGCCGGTGAGATGAAGAAGTCCATCTTCACCGTGATGAACTACATGCTGCCGCTGCGCGACACGATGCCGATGCACTGCTCGGCGAACATCGGCGAACAGGGTGATGTCGCGTTGTTCTTCGGTCTCTCGGGCACGGGCAAGACGACGCTGTCGAGCGACCCGCACCGCGGCCTGATTGGCGACGATGAGCATGGCTGGAGCGCGGACGGCGTCTTCAACTTCGAAGGCGGCTGCTACGCGAAGATGATCAAGCTGTCGAAGGAAGCCGAGCCGCAGATCTACGCGACGACCAAGCGCTTCGGCACGATCATCGAAAACGTGGTGATGGATCCCGTGACGCGTCAGCTCGATCTCGATGCCGACACCTACACGGAGAACACGCGCGGCGCGTATCCGCTGACGTTCATCGACAACGCGGTGCCGTCGGGCCGCGGCGGTCATCCCAAGAACGTCGTCATGCTGACGGCCGACGCCTATGGCGTGTTGCCGCCGATCGCGCGGCTGACGCCGGAAGGCGCGATGTATCACTTCCTCTCGGGCTACACGGCCAAGGTGGCCGGCACCGAGCGCGGCGTGAAGGAGCCGAGCGCCACGTTCAGCACGTGTTTCGGCGCGCCCTTCATGGTGTGGGATCCCAACGTCTACGCGAAGCTGCTGGGCGAGCGCATCGCGAAGCATCAGTCACACGTGTGGCTGGTGAACACCGGCTGGACCGGTGGGCCGTACGGCGTCGGCTCGCGCATGAAGATTGCCTACACGCGCGCGATGATCAACGCGGCGCTGTCGGGCGCGCTCGACAACGTCACGTACGAGAAGGACACGACGTTTAATCTCGACGTGCCGACCAGCTGCCCCGGCGTGCCCAGCGAGGTGCTCAACCCGCGCAGCACGTGGACGGACAAGGCGGCATACGATGCGCAGGCGACGAAGCTGGCGCAGATGTTCACCGAGAACTTCAAGAAGTTCGAGGCCACGGCCACTGAGGCCGTGAAGGCTGCCGGCCCGAAGGCGTAACGAGGGATCGTGTTCGAACCCGTCATCGGCCTGGAGATTCACTGTCAGCTGTTGACGGCGACGAAGATCTTCTGTGGGTGTCGCACCGATTTCGGTGCGGCACCCAATTCACATGTGTGCCCGGTGTGCCTCGGCCTGCCGGGCGCATTGCCGGTGCTCAACCGGCAGGCGGTGACGTTTGCGCTGCGCGCCGCCATCGCCCTCGAATGCGACATCCAGACGACCTCGGTGTTTGCGCGCAAGAACTACTTCTATCCCGACCTGCCGAAGGGATATCAGATTTCCCAGTTTGACCGTCCCATTGCGCTGGGCGGGCGTGTGCGATTGTCCTCTGGTGATGTGCGCCTCACGCGTATTCACATGGAAGAAGACGCGGGCAAGTCGCTGCACCACGGTCTGCCAGACTCCCGGACTTCGACGTACGTCGACTTCAACCGGGCAGGCACACCCCTGATTGAAATCGTCACGGAACCGGACTTGCGGTCGGCCGCCGATGCGGCCGAGTGTTTCACGAGGCTCAAGGAAATCCTCGTGGCCATTGGCGTGAACGACGGCAACATGGAAGAGGGCAGCCTCCGGTGTGATGCCAACGTGTCGCTGCGGCCCGTCGGACAGTCCGCCTTTGGCGCCAAGACGGAAATCAAAAACGTCAACTCGTTCCGCTTCCTCGAGAAGGCCCTCGAGTACGAAATTGCGCGTCAGGCCGAACTCCTCTCGCGCGGCGAACGTGTCGTGCAGGAAACGCGTCTGTGGGACAGCGACTCGGGCACCACCGAGTCGATGCGGTCGAAGGAAGACGCCAACGACTACCGCTACTTCCCCGAGCCTGACCTGCCGCCGCTGGTGGTGTCCGACACCTGGATTGCGGAGGTGCGTGCCGCGATGCCGGAACTGCCGGAGGCTCGTGTCGAACGTTTCGAGCGGCAGTACGGGTTGAGCGCGTACGACGCCGACGTGCTGGCACGGCTGATTCCCGGCGCGGCGGATTACTTTGAAGCCACCGTCGCAGCGGGCGCGTCCGCAAAAACCGCCAGCAACTGGATCCAGGGCGAAGTCCGGCGCAAGCTCAAGGAAGGCAACCAGGACTCCGTGGCATCCGTGCCGTTCACGCCGGCGGCGCTGGCGGAACTGGTGGCGCTGGTGGACGCGCAGGTCATCAGTTCGTCGGGCGCGAAGGAGGTCTTCGAGGAGATGTGGACCTCCGGCCGCGCCGCGCGTGTGATTGTCGACGAACGCGGACTCGCGCAGACCAGCGACGTGGACGCATTGACGGCCATCGTCGATGAGGTCATTGCCGCCAACCCGGGGCCGGTGGCGGAATACCGTGCCGGCAGGACCAAGACCTTTGGATTTCTGGTGGGCAGTGTGATGAAGGCCTCGAAGGGCAAAGCCAACCCGTCCGTGGTCAGCGACATCCTGCGGGGACGTCTCGACACTCCACAGGGGTAGTTGACACGTTCGTCACACCTGCAATAACGTGGTGGTGTTCCTGCTTTCGAATGGCCGCCAAGAATCGCGTGGTAAGCGTCGAGGTTCTCTCCATTCAATGGCCCCTGGCCGGGATGGGCTGTCAGTGTCTCGCCGCCTTCTTCCGTGAAGAGTTCGTCAAACACCACCAGTGCCTCGAGGCACAACGCGAATATTTCTCCGACATCGCCATTCGTCAGGCCGAAGAGGCCCTCAATCGCATCCTCAGCGAAATCGATCAGCTCAGCCAGCGTGATGACGCGTGTGCGCTCATCGAACAGCTGCTGCGTCAGATTGATGCGGTCACCAACCTCTCGGCCTGGACCGAGCCGCAGCACCTGCACTGACGCGGGATCCCCGCAGTCGTGACGACCAAACACATTGCCTGGATCGCGCTGGCTGTAGCCGTTGCGCTTGGTGTCGGCTGGGTGTGGGGGGCTTCAGGCCGTTCCGCCCGAGAGCAGGCGCGGCGCGCCGAAGAACAACGCGCCGACCTCGCTGAGGCGCGTGCGCTGATTCTTGATGGACGGGTGTTGTTGTTTCAGGCGAACTTCGGCGACGCAAGCCGGCGGTTCGAGGCGGCGCATGCGCTCGTCGAACGGGTGCAGTTGCGTCTGAGGGAATCGGCGCAGGCCGAACGCGCGGGACGGCTGGAGATTGTGCTCGCACATCTGCGTGAGGCGCAGAGTCTGGCCGCCGCGTTCAGCCCGGAGGCACACGCGGCGGCCCAGGAGGCATTCACTGCGATCAAGTAGTGCGACGTGCGAAGTGCGAGGTGCGAAGTGCGAAGTGCGAAGTGCGAAGTGCGAAGTGCGAAGTGCGAAGTGCGAAGTGCTACTTCAGGATCGTCGCCTTGGCTTCGAGCGTG
>BTVE01000124.1:0-8993 GCA_045862915.1 Acidimicrobiia bacterium | reverse complement strand
CGGTGTCTGGAAGATCAAGATGCCCGCACGCTGAAACACTCCCATTGGCTCAGCCACCGTCTGCTGTTCCGCGGGAGGCGTGGATTGTGCCGCAGCCATGGTCGCGATACCGGCGGCCAGGACTGTCAGGAATGTGATGCGGATGGTCTTCATGATGTTGCGCCCTCCATCAGGCGCTTCAGGCCAACGACATAGTTGACGTTGGCTTCGCCCGACAGCCCCAGCGCACGCACCAGCGCGGTGATGCGCTCGGGCGCCTCGGACTCGACCGCTACGGTCAGCACACAGCGGTCTCGTACGTAAACGGTCGACAACTCCACCGTGCAGTCGTCGACCACTGCCTGACGCCGGGTCTTGCTGACGGGGACCACGACGACCCCGGGCACACGCGGCACGAGATCGGTCAGGAAGGCTGTTTCGGAATATTCGGAACGCTCACACGCGGGCGTCGCGACCTGCCAGAACGCCCACAGCGACGTCAGGGCATCGGCAGCGACCGGAAATGTGAGTTTCAGGACGGGCGACCATAACTCCAGCCCGTCGCGGCGTTCGTGTAGTTGCTTGATGTCGAGGATCCCGCCGCGGATCTTGGTGTTGATGGCGTCGGACTCACACAGGAGGTAGGTTTCGGCCGACTCCTGAACCCGAACAGGAGCACCGCTCAGGGCCTGTTCCGCGGAAGGAAATTCCACGCCAAAGGTCCGCCACTCCCAGCGAGGGATAACGGGCGTCGCCATGGTGTGACAGAGGGCAAGGCCGGTGCCAACGGCCCGGCACCCACCCCGGCCTGATCAGCCGGTTCCCACCGCGCCCATGTTGGTTATTCCACCCAACCCGCTGAAAATGCGACAGCGGGTCAGCTGCGGACTTTGTGGATGAGGTTGTCGACGACCCGTCCGGCCGTCAGGATGATCAGGGCAAGCCCCACCGCAATGAGTGCCGTGCGCCACTGCCCGCCTCCAGCGGCGACGCCCAGAATCGATACGACCCAGATGGTGGCAGCCGTCGTCAGGCCGTAGGCTTCCTTTTCGTCTTCGCGCACCATGATGACGCCGGCGCCAATGAAGCCGACGCCGGCAATCACCCCCTGGATGATCCTGCCTGTCGACGAGGGGTCGTTCACCGACAGGGTCAACGAGAGCCCAATCATCGTGGCGAGGGCGGACGCCAGGGACACGAGCGCGTGTGTGCGCAACCCTGCCGGCTTCTGCTGCAGTTCGCGGTTAAAACCAATGGCGGCGCCGACCAGCGCGGCAAGCCCGAGACGACCGGCAGTCGCCCAGAGATCGGCCGGTGCGCTCAGCGCCTCCATCATGTTTTCAGCTTACTTCTTCTTCGGGCGATACACGTGCGTCGAATGGCCGAAGAACACTTCCGCCGCCTCCATCATCGTCTCCGACATGGTCGGATGCGCGTGGATGGAGAGCTTCAGGTCGCTGGCCAGTGCCGCCATCTCGACCGCCAGCACACCTTCCGCAATGAGTTCACCGGCACCGACACCAACGATACCGACGCCGAGGATACGTTCGGTTTCCGGATCAATCACCAGCTTGGTCATGCCGTCCGGACGATCGATCGCGAGCGCACGTCCGAGCGCCGCCCAGGGGAACTTCGCGATCTCGACCTTGCGGCCCTGCTTCTTCGCGTCGTTTTCCGTGAGGCCGCACCACGCGACTTCGGGATCCGTGAAGACGACGGCGGGAATCGCCTGCGGCTCAAATGCGACCTTGTGTCCGAGCATCGCCTCGACGGCCACCTTCGCTTCGTGTGACGCCTTGTGCGCGAGCATCGGCTCACCCACCACGTCGCCAATCGCCGAGATGCCCTCGATGTTCGTGCGCATCGCCGAGTCCACCGGAATGAAGCCGCGCTCGTTGACCTTCACGCCTGCCTTGTCGAGGCCGGGGATCGCCGAGTTGGGACGCCGGCCAATCGACACGAGCACGCGGTCGTAGGTCTCGTCCGACTTGGCCCCATCAGGGGATTCCATCGAGACGGTGATGCCGTTTTTCGCTTCCTTCATTCCCGTCACACGGGTCTTCAGGAGGATCTTGTGGAGCGTCGTTTCCAGACGACGCGCCAGGAACGTGACGAGGTCACGATCCGCACCGGGCAGCAGGCCGTCGGTCATTTCAACGACGGTGACCTTGGTGCCAAGCGCCGCATACACGGAACCGAGTTCAAGGCCGATGTAGCCACCGCCCACGACGAGCAACGTCTTCGGAATCTCCGGCAGGTCGAGCGCGCCGGTGGAGTCCATCAGGCGATCACTCTTCACGTCGAGGCCGGGGATACGCGTCGGGTACGAACCGGTCGCGATGATGCAGTGCTCAAACGCCAGCGCCTGCGTGCCGCCCGCCGCCAGTTCAATCGACAGGTTCTTCGCGTCCACAAACGACGCCTTGCCCTGGATGAACGTGATCTTGCGCTGCTTCGAGAGCTGTCCGAGCCCGCCCGTCAGCTTCTGGACAACTGAGTCTTTGAAGCCACGGAGCTTGTCGAGGTCGATCTTCGGCTCCGCGTAGGTCAGGCCCCAGTGCGACGCGTGTTTCGCTTCGCTGGCGACCTTCGCGACATGCAGCAGCGCCTTGGACGGAATACACCCGCGATACAGGCACACGCCGCCGGGGTTCGGCTCCATGTCGACGAGGGTGACCTGCATGCCGAGGTCGGCGGCATAAAACGCGGCCGCGTATCCGCCAGGACCGCCGCCAATGACTACCAGTTGCGTGGACGAAGACATATCCAAAACCTCACAAAAAGAGCGCTTGTCTGGGAGAGAAGGCAGTAGGCAAGAAGGCGATAGGAGCTAAAGGGTTTATGAAAACCTTGTATTGCCTACTGTCTACTGTCTACTGTCCCGACAAGTGACTTACAGCACCATCGTCAGCGGCGACTCGAGGGCGTCGACGATGAAGCGGAGGAAACGGGCGGCATCAGCACCATCGATGACGCGGTGGTCGTAGGACAGCGAGAGCGGCAGCATGGGCTTGGGCACAAACTCGGTGCCGTTCCACACGGGCTCGATGGCTGTGCGTGACAGGCCGAGGATCGCGACCTCGGGCTGATTGACGATCGGTGAAAACGACGTGCCGCCAATGCCGCCGAGGTTCGTCACCGACATCACGCCCCCTGACATGTCGTCGAGCGAGAGCTTCTTGTCGCGCGCCTTCTGCGAGACGGAGGCGAGTTCAATCGCGATGTCCGTGATCGACTTCGTGTTGACGTCACGGATGACCGGCACGAGCAGGCCGTTGGGCGTGTCGACAGCGACGCCGATGTGGCGATAGCCCTTGTAGATGATCGCCGTGTTGGCCATGTCGACCGACGAGGCGAACTGTGGGTATTTGTCGATCGCGGCCGCGAGGATCTTGATGATGACCGCGGTGATCGTCAGCTTGCCGCCGGCCTTCTCCACCCGCTTGCCATAGGCTTCGCGGAACGCTTCAAAGCCCGAGAGGTCGGCCTTGTCGTTCTGCGTCACTGCCGGCGCCATCCAGGCCTGCGTCAGGTGTTCCGCCGTCTTGCGGCGGATGTTGGACATTGGCTTGCTCTCGACGCTGCCAAACTTCGAGAAGTCAGGCAGAGGCACGAATGTGCCTCTGGCCTGAGCGCCAGTCGAAGGCCCCGAAACCATCGCAGCCTTCACGTGCGCCTTGACGTCTTCGGAGCCGATACGTCCACCCGGGCCCGAGCCCTTCACCTGGGCGATGTCGACGCCCAGTTCGCGCGCAAAGCGGCGCACCGACGGCGCCGCCGGCACCGTGCCGGCCGGAGACGGCTCAGGCGCCGCCGATGGCTTCGGAAAGTCCACCACGCGCGACTCCGGAACTTCGGCACTTCGGGACTCCGGAACCTCGGCACCCCGGGACTCCGGAACTTCGGCACTTCGGTCCTTCGGCACTTCGGAACTTCGGGCCTTCGGAACCTCGCCCCCCCCTTCCACCGTGAGCACAACCTGCCCCGGCTTCACCTTCTCGCCCTGCTTCACGAGCAGCTTGGTGATCTTGCCGGCGACGGTGGACGGCACTTCGATCGTGGCCTTGTCGGTTTCCAGCTCGAAGATCGGCTGGTCCACCGCGATGGTGTCGCCTTCGTTCACGAGGACACGAACGACGTCACCCTTCTCAACGTTTTCCCCCAGTTCGGGGACCTTCATTTCGGCAGCCATGTGTCTGGTGTGCTCCGCTTACGAAATCGCCGGATTGGGCTTCTCGGGGTTGACGCCGAGGTCCTTGATGGCCTTGGCCACGACCTTGCCGTCGATCGCGCCTTCATCCTTGAGCGCTGACAACGTGGCAATGACGATGTAGCGGGCGTCGACTTCGAAGAAATCACGCAGGGACTGCCGATCTTCCGAGCGGCCGAAGCCGTCGGTGCCCAGGGTGGTCATCTTGCGGCCCACCCAGCGCGACACCATGTCGGGCTGGCTCTTGAGGTAGTCGGACGCCGCCACGATGACGCCGTCGGTCTTGGCGAGGCATTCGGTGACGTACGGCACCTTCTGGGTTTCGGTCGGGTGCATGCGGTTCCAGCGTTCACACGCGTGACCATCGCGGTAGAGCTCGTTGTAGCTGGTGGCGCTCCACACGTCGGCGGCAACGCCGTAGTCGGCCAGCATGCCCTGCGCCTTGATCACTTCGTTGAGGATCGTGCCGCTGCCGATGAGCTGCGCGCGGTGTTTCGCCTTCTTCACGTCGCCGGCCGGCACCGCCTTGTAGAGGCCGCGGATGATGCCGTCACGGACACCTTCGGGCATCGCGGGCATGTCGTACTGCTCGTTCATCACGGTGATGTAGTAGAAGCAGTCTTCCGCGTCGATGTACATCCGGCGGATGCCGTCTTCGATGATCGCCGCGAGTTCGTAGGCGAAACACGGGTCGTAGGCGCGGCAGGTCGGCACGGTGAGCGCCAGCGTGTGGCTGTTGCCGTCCTGGTGCTGCAGGCCTTCACCGGCCAGTGTCGTGCGGCCCGACGTGCCGCCGAGCAGGAAGCCGCGGCAGCGGGCATCGGCGGCGGCCCAGATGAAGTCGCCGACGCGCTGGAAGCCGAACATCGAGTAGAAGATGAAGAACGGAATCGTGTTGATGCCGTGTGCGGCATACGCGGTGCCGGCGGCAATCCACGAGGAAATGGAGCCTGCCTCGGTGATGCCTTCTTCGAGGATCTGGCCGTCCTTCGCTTCCTTGTAATACAGCAGCTGCGAGCGGTCGACCGGCTCGTAGAGCTGGCCGATGCTCGAGTAGATGCCGACCTGCTTGAAGAGCGACTCCATGCCGAAGGTGCGCGCTTCGTCGGGGACGATCGGCACGACGAGCTGACCGATCTGCTTTTCCTTGAGCAGCTTGGTCAACATCTTCACGAACACGAGTGTCGTGGACGCCTTGCGGCCTTCGGTGCCTTTGTAGAACTCGTCGAACTCCTGTGCGAGTGAGGTCTGCACTGACATCGGCAGCGGCTCAGCGCGCACCACACGGCGCGGCACGGCGCCACCCAGTGTCTGGCGGCGGCTGCGCATGTAGGTCATCTCGGCCGAGTCGTCGGCCGGACGATAAAACGGCGCGTCGGCCACCTGTTCGTCGGAGATCGGCACGTTGAAGCGGCTGCGGAAGTGTTTGAGGTCGCCCTCGTTCATCTTCTTCTGCTGGTGGGTGATGTTTTTGCCTTCACCCGCTTCACCCAGGCCGTAGCCCTTGATCGTGCGCGCGAGCACCACAGTCGGGGTGCCGTTGCTGTTCACGGCCGCGCGGTACGCGTTGTACACCTTCACCGGATCGTGACCGCCGACGTGGAGCTTCTTCAGGTCGGCATCCGAGAGGTGGCGCACCATCGCTTCAAGTCGCGGGTCGGCGCCCCAGAAGTGCTTGCGCAGGTAGGCGCCGTCTTCCACGACGTAGCGCTGGTATTCGCCGTCGACAATTTCGCCCATCCGCTTGACGAGCAGGCCTTCCGTGTCGCGCGCGAGCAGTTCATCCCACTCGCTACCCCACAGGACCTTGATGACGTTCCAGCCGGCGCCGCGGAACACGGCTTCCAGTTCCTGGATGATCTGTCCGTTGCCACGCACCGGGCCGTCGAGCCGCTGCAGGTTGCAGTTGATGACAAAGATCAGGTTGTCGAGTTTTTCGCGCGCCGCCAGCGAGATCGCGCCGAGCGCTTCCGGCTCGTCGGTTTCGCCGTCGCCCAGGAACGCCCACACCTTCTGGTTGGACACGGGCTTCAGGCCGCGGTTCTCCAGGTACTTGTTGTAACGCGCCTGGTAGATCGCCATCAGCGGACCGAGGCCCATCGAGACCGTCGGGTATTCCCAGAACTCGGGCATCAGCCACGGGTGCGGGTACGACGACAGGCCGCCGCCTTCACGCAGTTCGTGGCGGAAGTTGTGGAGGTGCTGCTCGGAGAGGCGGCCTTCCAGGAATGCGCGTGCATACACGCCCGGCGACGCGTGGCCCTGGAAGTAGATGATGTCGGCGTCGTGGCCGGCGTCCTTGCCGCGGAAGAAGTGGTTAAACGCCACTTCGTACAACGTCGCTGCCGAGGCAAACGTGGAGATGTGGCCGCCGATGCCGTCCGACTCGCGGTTGGCGCGCACGACCATGGCCAGCGCGTTCCAGCGCACGAAACTCTTGATGCGGCGTTCGAGTTCGCGGTCGCCGGGATACGGGACCTGCTCGGACTCGGGAATCGTGTTGATGTAGGGGGTGTTCGAGGAAAACGTCTCGCGGAATCCGGCGGCGCGCGCACGCGTCCGCAACGAATCCAGCAGGTGGAACACACGGCTGCGGTCGCCGGTCTGCAACACGTAATCGAGCGATTCGAGCCACTCCCGCGTTTCGATGGCGATCTCGGCGGCGTTCTCGGCCTGTGCGTCCTCTGGAGCTCTGTTCTTCATTCGGATAGGTCCTCTTTGTTTCAGCCCTTTATTGTAGTCCCGCGCCCGCACAGTCCGGTAACCGGCCGCGGTGTGCCGGCCTGTGCAATTTCGTGCACAATCAGGCCATGAACGCTGCGCAGAAGGCCTCAGTCCTGCTGGTGTCGCTAGCCCTTGTCCCGGCCTGCACGGCCCAAGCCCCTTCGGAGCCCCAGGTGCCCCCATCCCCGCTCGACGCCAAGATTGCCCGTTTTACGCCGGTGGAGATCGGCGCCGACCTGTCAGCCCTGCCGTCCAACGAGCGCCAGGCGCTGGACGAACTGGTCAAGGCCGCGCAGCTGTTTGACGGCCTCTTCCTGGAGCAGGTGTGGGCCGGCAATTCGAGCCTGCTCGCGCGCCTCGCCGCCGACCAGTCTGAAGAGGGACGCAAGCGCCTGCACTACTTCCTGATCAACAAGGGCCCGTGGTCACGGCTCGACGAAAACGAGCCGTTCATCGACGGCGTCGGCCCCAAGCCGCCGCAGGCCAACTACTACCCCACCGATGCGACCAAGGAAGAAGTCGAGGCGTGGATGAACACCCTCAAAGGCGCCGATCGCGCGCTGGCCGTCGGATTTTTCTCCGTCATCCGGCGCAACAGCGCAGGGTCACTGATGGCCGTCCCGTACTCGGTGGAGTACCAGAACACCCTCAACGCGGTGGCCACCCATCTGCGCGCGGCCGCGTCCCTGACCACCCAGCCCACACTCAAGCGGTTCCTCGAGTTGCGAGCGGACGCCTTTGCCAGCAACGACTACTACGCGTCGGACGTCGCCTGGATGGAACTCGACGCGTCGATCGAGCCCACCATCGGTCCCTACGAAACCTATGAAGACGCGTGGTTCGGCTTCAAGGCCGGCTTTGAAGCCTTCATCACGGTGCGCGACGATGCGGAGACGGCCAAGCTGACTGTTTTTGCCGGCGAACTGCAGGGGCTCGAGGATCAGCTGCCGATCGACCCGAAATTCCGCAGTCCGAAAATTGGCGCGATGGCTCCAATGCGTGTCGTCAACCTCGTCTTCAGCGCGGGCGACGGCAATCGTGGCGTGCAGACCGCCGCGTTTAACCTGCCCAACGACGATCGTGTCATCCGGGAGATGGGCTCCAAACGTGTGATGCTCAAAAACACGCAGGAGGCCAAGTTCCAGCACGTGCTCACGCCGATCGCGCAGGTGGCGATTGCGCCGGCCGACCGCGACAAGATCTCGTTTGATGCGTTCTTCACGCATATTCTCATGCACGAGTTGATGCACGGGCTCGGGCCGCAGTCGGTCTTCGGGGCCAACATCTCGGCACGTGAGGCGCTCAAGGACACCTACGGCGCGCTGGAAGAGGCCAAAGCCGACATCTCGGGTCTCTGGGCGTTGCAGCGGCTGGCCGACAAGGGCACCGTCTCGGCCGAAGTCGCGCGCACGATGTACACCACCTTCCTGGCGTCATCGTTCCGCTCGATCCGGTTCGGTCTCACCTCGGCCCACGGACGCGGCCAGGTCCTCCAGCTCAACTACCTGCTCGACAACGGCGCGGTCGTGGTCAACGCTGACGGCACGTTCTCGATCGTCGCCGACAAGATCCAGGACGCCGTCGCCAACCTCACGCGCGACATCATGACCATCCAGGCCACCGGCGACTACGCCGCCGCGCAGAACCTGCTCAAGACGATGGTGGTCGTCCGGCCGGAAGTGCAGGCCGTGCTCGACAAACTCACCGGCGTGCCGGTCGACATCGAGCCGAAGTTCCGGCGATGACTTGTCGGGAAGAGGGAGGCGATCGTCGGGGAGAGTAGACAGTAGGCAATAGGCAGGAGGAGCTTTCAGGGTTTTCAAAACCCATTTTTCCTCCTGCCCTCCGCGTCTCCTTTCTTCTTTGCCAGACAAGCGATTCTCGTTCCCGACCAGCGATCGTCGGGGAGAGTAGACAGTAGGCGGTCGTCAGGAGAGTAGACAGTAGGCAAAAGTCAGGAGGGGCTCAAGGGTCTTCAAAAATCCTGGTTCCTCCTGCCCTCCGCGCCTCCTGTCTTCTTTTCCCCGACAAGCGATTCTCTTTCCCGACCAGCGATCGTCGGGGAGAGTAGACAGTAGGC
>BTVE01000123.1:0-9112 GCA_045862915.1 Acidimicrobiia bacterium | reverse complement strand
GTGGATGGCGCGGGCGGCAAGTCCGTGCTGCCGTCGATGTGGCCGCTGCTCAAGGACAGCATTGCCGCGTCGATCGTAGTGTCCCTTGAGGAGGCGGCGCAGGCGATGCGCCTCGCGGCCCAGCGCTGTCACATCATTGCCGAAGGCGCCGGCGCGTGCGCCATTGCCGCCGCGATGTCGCCGCGCGTGCTTGAGGCCGGCCACCGGCGCATCGTCGCGGTGGTGTCTGGCGGCAATATCGATCTTTCGCGTTTCTGCCAATTAACGACCTCATGACTGAACATCTCCCTGCTCTTCCGCCGCGGATCGCGCGGCTGCACGACCTCGCGTTTGACCTGTCCTGGACGTGGAACCCGGCGCGTGACGTCTTCCGCCAGCTGGACTACCGCCTCTGGCAGCACACGCGGCACAACCCGATTGCCATGTTGCATCGTCTGAGCGCGGAGGACCTGGCCCGCGCGGCCGACGATGTGGACTTCCTGGCGGCGTACGACCGCGCGGTCGCCACGCTGGATCAGGCGCGCGCGACCACCAACGGCAATGGGCATCCACACACGTGGTGGGATACCGTCGTCCAGACGCACTCGAACGATGTGGTCGCGTACTTTTCGGCCGAGTTTGCGTTGCACCAGTCGCTGCCGATCTACGCCGGCGGCCTCGGTGTGCTGGCCGGCGACCACTGCAAGGAAGCCAGTGACCTGGGCGTGCCGTTGATCGGCGTCGGGTTCATGTATCCGCAGGGCTACTTCCGCCAGCGTGTGTCGCCGGAAGGCTGGCAGCAGGAACACTACGAACGGCTTGATTGGAACGACGCGCCGATTCAACGCGCGCAGACCCGCGACCGCAAGCCGTGCGTCGTGCAGGTACCGCTCGGGACGCGGACGGTGCTCGTGCAGGTGTGGGAAGTGCGCCTCGGACGCGTCCGGTTGCTGCTGCTCGATACGGATCTCGAGCAGAACCAGCCGTGGGATCGCGAACTGTCGGCGCGACTGTATGGCGGCGGGCAGGACACGCGGCTGCAGCAGGAGATCATCCTGGGGCTGGGCGGCGTGCTCGCGCTGCGGGCGCTGGGCCTGACGCCCGGCGTCTGGCACCTCAACGAAGGACACGCGGCGTTTGTGATCCTCCAGCGGCTGCGCGATCAGCTGGCGCAGGGGCAGTCGTGGGAAGACGCGCTCGTGGAAGTGAGACGCTCGACCGTCTTCACGACACACACGCCTGTGCCCGCGGGACACGACGCATTCCCCTTCCACCTCGTCGAACAGCACCTGGCCGGCTGCTGGGGATCGATGGGAACTGAACGAGACCACTTCCTCGCGCTGGGCACCTACGACAACGGCGCCGGGCCACAGTTCAACATGACGGCGCTGGCGATGCGGTCCGCCGGCGCGATCAATGCGGTGTCGCAGCTGCACGGACACGTGACGCGCGAGATGTTTGCGCCGCTGTGGCCCGACATGGCCACCAACGACCGGCCAGTCGGCGCCATCACCAACGGTGTGCACGCGTTCACGTGGCTCGCATCGCCGGTCACCCGCCTGTTCGATCGTCATCTCGGTGCGCAGTGGCGTGACCGGCTCGACGACCCGGGGTTCTGGTCACGGGTGTTCGACATTCCGGACGAGGACCTGTGGGAGGTGCGCCAGACACTGCGGCAGGCCCTGTTCCAGTTCGTGCGTTCACGGGCCCGTGAACGCTTCGCCGACGAACACGGCGGCGGCCCCGCACGCGCAGTGGCCGGAGGCGCGATGCTGGATCCGCAGGCGCTGACGATCGGCTTTGCGCGCCGCTTCACCGGCTACAAACGTCCCGACCTGGTGTTCCGAGACGTTGAGCGCCTCGCGCGACTCGTCAACAACGATGAGCGCCCCGTCCAGTTCGTGTTTGCGGGCAAGGCGCATCCGGCAGACGAAGCCGGCAAGCACCACCTGCAGCAGATCTTCCGGCACGCGCTCGACTCCCGTTTCGGGGGGAGAATCGCGTTCGTCGAGGACTACGACCTGCATGTCGCACATCTGCTGGTGCAGGGCTGCGACGTGTGGCTCAACAATCCCCGGAAACCTCTGGAGGCCTCCGGCACCTCAGGGATGAAGGCCGCGATGAATGGCGTCCCCCACCTGTCGATTGGCGACGGATGGTGGGCCGAAGGGTACAACGGCCAGAACGGGTGGCTCATCGACGGCGGTGCGCCCGAGTCCGATCAGGGCGCTGCGGACCACGCGGATGCGCTTGCCCTGTACGACCTGCTCGAACAACAGGTGGTGCCGGCGTTTTATGCCCGTGGGGCCCGCCAGTTGCCGACGCGCTGGCTCTCGATCGTGCGACATGCCATGGCGTCCGTCATTCCACGCTTCAGCACGCGCCGCATGCTGAAGGACTACATCGAGCGCGCCTACGCGCCGGCGTTCAGGAAGTAGGATCTGTTCATGGCCAGGAAGAGTGCCGAGCCCATCCGCTGCGCGTTGTGCAGCGCGAAGGAAGTCGTCGAACCGCGCGGCGATGAACGTTACTGCCGTGAATGCTGGGAAAAGAAGATCGCGGTCGAGGACATCGTCGGACGCGAGTTCACACTCAAGCGGTACATTCGCGCGCAGAGTGCCGAAAAGTACCTCGTGTATCACGCGACGCAGAAGCGGCCCGTCGGACTGATTCTGGTCATTGACGACGGCTTCGACCTGTTCCTCACTGTCGTGCTGTATCCCACGTTTGCCTGGGAAGACGCGGCGTATCACCTGGAGAAGGATCCGGAACACCGGACCTTCCACGAGATTCTGATTGATGTGATCGCCGCCGACATCATCGAGCCGTGGGGCGGCGGCAAGTGGCACATGGAAGTATTCAGGTCCACGGCGCCCGAGCCGGAAGACTGGAACGGCGAAATGTAAAGGCCCTGTTAAGGGAAAAACTTTTGGCCGGAATCGACCGTCCGAACCTTCAGGGAGGGCTCAGACCCCTTCCTTTATAATTCTCAAGAGGTTGGGAGCATAACCACAATGTCGAATCGCAAGGCAACATTCGTCTACGGGTTTCTCATTGCGCTGGTGTCGCTGGTCGGGGGCATGGTTCTCGCCTCGCGCCTCGACCTGGCGCCCACGTCTCTCGCGCGTACCGTCAACGTGCCGGAGACCAACAGCGCCCCGATTGAGGGCGCACTCGACGCGGGCACGTTCCGCCGGATCGCCGAAGCGCAGAATCCGATGGTCGTCAGCATCCGCACGATGAGTGAGCGCCCAGTGCGGGTATCCGGTGGCGGGGGCGGCGGGGGCTTCTTCGAGGAGTTCTTCCAGATGCCGAACCAGCCGCAGCGCCGGCAGCAGGGCCCGAACCTGGTCCCAGGCGGCGGGTCAGGATTCATCATCGACAAGGCCGGCTTCATCCTGACGAACAATCACGTCGTCGAAGACGCCAAGGACATCCAGGTCTATCTGTTCGGCATGGATGACAACAACGGCACCGAACCCGGCCTGGCGGCCAAGGTGGTGGGCCGCGACGTCCTGACGGACAGCGCGCTGCTGCAACTCACCGAGATGCCCTCGCAGCCCCTGCCGGAAGCCAAGTTCGGCGACTCGGATCAGCTCGGCTCGGGTGACTGGGTCATGGCCATCGGCAGCCCGTTTGGTTTCACGAATACGGTGACCGTGGGCGTGGTCAGCGCCGTGTCCCGCACCGATCCAAACCTGCGACCGGTGCCAGGGCGTGACCTGGAAATGATCCAGACCGACGCGGCCATCAACCGCGGCAACTCGGGTGGTCCCCTCCTCAACGTGCGCGGGGAAGTCGTTGGCGTCAACACGGCGATCATCTCCGACCAGCCTGGTGTGGGCGGCAACATCGGCATCGGATTCGCTGTGCCGATCAACCTCGTGAAGGAAGTCCTGCCCTCATTGCGGACCGGCAAGGTGGTGCGCGGTCGCATCGGCGTGCAGGTGTCCAACAGCACGCTGAACGCCAACGACCTCAAGGACCTCGGTCTGCCCTCTACCGGCGCCGCTCTGATCTCGACGGTCAATGAAAACGGCCCGGCTGACAAGGCCGGTATCAAGGCGGGCGACTTCATCATCGAATACAACGGCAAGCCGGTGAGCCGCAGTGATGACCTGATCAACATGGTCACGCGCACGGCGCCGGACACCACGGTGCCGGTCAAGGTGGTGCGGGGTGGCAAGACGCTGACGCTCAACGTGATGATCGAAGAGCTCGACCTTGCGCAGGAAGCCGGCGAACTCGAGCGCGAGCAGCCGCAGCAGGATCAGCCGCGGCCGGAGGAACCGGTGGAGACCGCGCTCGGACTCACAGTCGAGCCGGTGACGGCAGCTGTTTCGCGCCAGCTGCGCCTCCCGCAGGGTCAGGGTGGCGCGGTCGTGTCACAGGTCAGCCCCGGCGGTGCCGCGGCCGGTCTGCTCACGCGTGGTGACGTCATCCTCTCGGTGAACGGCGTGAACGTCACGTCCGTGGACGAGGTGGTGACCCGTCTGAACAACGCACGCACGGGCTCGCTGCTGCTGCTGCGCGTGTGGCGCGACGGCTCCGATCAGGCCGTCCCGGTCCGCAAGCGCTAGGCCGATACACGTCGGCGGAGTCAGAGCTGCCCGGCTCTGACTCCGTCGAACACCCTCCCCGCCGCGACCGTCCCGGCCGGCACCACCGCTCCGCTCAAGACCACACAGCGTTCAAGCCTCGCGCCGTCCTCGACCCGCGCGTCAGGCCACACCACACAATCAACCAGCGTCGCGGTCGCAGGAATTGACGCGGGCACGTGTTCCTCGTCCCACGGCGACTCCACGATGAGCCGACGCTGCCGCTCCTGCTCACTCGCCAGGCGAAAACACGCATCGAGATAGTCATCCGGCGTGCCGATGTCCAGGAACGGCGCGTCGATACGATGCGCGCGAATGGCGCCCGGACGAGCCGTCAGCAGGTCCCGATACAGTCCGGCAACCGTCTCGGATGGCACATCCGGCGAGACGTCCGCGAACAGCGTGGGCTCGACGATCTGAATCCCGATGTAATGCCACGTCTGTTCGGTGTGCCCGCGCGGGACAAACGCCGAGACGACGTCACGGTCGTCAACACGGACGCCGTTGTAGTGATCGGGCCGGGCGTTCGGCACGAGCGCCATGGTCACCAGCGCTCCTTCCGCACGCGCCCGCCGGTGTGCCTCGACAAGCGGGGCCAAAGGGATGTCGGTCAGGGTGTCGCCATTGACGATCAGCACCGGCGTCGTGTGTCCCGGCAACAGGCGCAGGGCTCGCGCGGGGCCGCCGGCCGAGCCGAGGACCTCACGCTCCCACGAATACCGCACACGGATGCCGAGCGCCGTACCGTCGCCCACTCGCAGGGTGATGGTCTCTGGATGGGCATGCAGGTTGACGATGGCGTCGGTCACGCCGTTGGAGGCCAGCCACCGAAGCACGCGTGAGATGAGCGGCTCACCCGCGACCGGCACGGCAGGCTTGGCGAGTTGTTCGGTCAGTGGGCGCAGTCGAGTGCCGAGCCCGGCGGCCAGCACGATGACGGGAATCATGCTTCATTCTCCCACTGCGCCAATTACACTGAGCAGGTGTCCAGACAGTCGCTGCCGGCTCCCGTCCAGATCTACCTCGACCGCCATCGTCAATCGTCGGCGCGGGTCGTCCCGCTCACGGGCGACGCGTCGGACCGCCGCTACTTCCGGGTGATTCCGAAGGACGGGCGGTCGTTCGTGCTGGCCGTGAATGCGACGCCGTTTGATTACGCGTCGCTGCCGTTCGTGAACGTCGCAGAGCTGCTGGCGGCCATGCCCGTGCCGGTGCCGACCATCCTGGGGGAGGCGGCCGACCACGGTGTGCTGGCGCTCAGCGATCTGGGCGACGTCACGTTGCAGGCACATGTCGGCGCGGCGCCGGCAGCCGAACATGCCGCGTTGTACCGTCAGGCGGTCGGGTTCATCGCGACGCTGCAGCGCCGTGGCCGTGAGCTGGCCGACCCGAAATACGCGCCGTACAACATCGCCTTCGACACCGAGAAGCTCACGTGGGAAATGGACTTTTTCATCAAACACTTCCTCGAAGCCTATCGAGGCGTCGTCTTCGAGGGTGATGACCGCGAAGCGCTGCGCACCGAACTGGGTCAGCTGGTGGCGACACTGGCGGCCGAACCCAGAGTGTTGTGCCATCGTGACTACCACAGTCGCAACCTGATGCTGGCCCATGGGCAGCTGTGGATCATCGATTTCCAGGACGCCCGTATGGGACCGGACACCTACGATCTGGTGTCGCTCCTGCGCGACTCCTACGTGGACATCTCCGAGGAGGACGTCGACGAACTGCTGGCCTACTTCCTCGCGCTGGACGGCCGGCCCCAGGAGGGAGCCGAGTTCCGGCGCCGGTTTGACGAAATGGCCCTCCAGCGGAACCTCAAGGCCCTTGGCACGTTCGGGTACCAGACGACGGCCAAGGCCAATACGGTCTACATCCAGTACATCCCGCGAACGCTGCGCTATGCGCGCGAGCAGGTGCACAAGCACTCCCGCTTCGCAGCCCTGGGGGACCTCCTCGGCCGCTACGTGCCCGAGTTCCGCTGAGCCCACCAGCCCGGTAGCCCACCAGCCCAGTTACACTAGACGGATGCATGTCTACATCGAGGACATCGCCAAACACGTCGGGGCCCACGTCACACTGAAGGGCTGGCTGGCCAACCGGCGGTCGAGCGGCAAGATTCACTTTCTCCAGATTCGGGATGGCTCGGGTTTCATCCAGGCCGTCATGTCCAAGGCGCAGGTTGGTGACGAGGCGTTTGCCGCCGCGGACCATCTCTCGCAGGAAAGCGCCGTCGTGGTGCACGGCGTCCCCAGGGAAGACTCGCGCGCGCCCGGCGGGTTTGAACTCGACGTCGCCGGCTTCGAAGTGGTCTCGCCGGCCGTCGACTACCCCATCACGCCCAAAGAACACGGCGTCGACTTCCTCATGGACCGCCGGCACCTGTGGATTCGCTCGCAGCGGCAGCAGGCAGTCCTGCGGATCCGCCACGAAGTGATCGATGCGGTCCGCGACTACTTCAACAATCAGGGATTCATCCTCGCGGACACCCCCATCTTCACGCCATCGGCATGTGAAGGCACCACGACGCTCTTCCCCGTGCAGTACTTCGATGACGGTACGGCGTACCTGACGCAGAGCGGCCAGCTCTACAACGAAGCCAATGCGATGGCGCTCGGCCGCGTGTACTGCTTCGGCCCGACGTTCCGCGCAGAAAAATCCAAGACGCGCCGGCACCTCACCGAGTTCTGGATGGTCGAACCCGAGGTCGCCTACGCGACGCTGGACGATGTGATCGAACTGGCCGAGGGCCTGGTCGCGAGCGTTGTGGGCCGGGTGCTCGATCGACGCGTCAAGGAACTCAAGGTGCTCGAGCGCGATACGACCAAACTCGCGCGCATCACGCGTCCATTCGCGCGCATCACCTACGACGATGCGGTGACGCTGCTCAAGTCCAAGGGCCTGCCCTTTGAGTGGGGCGGGGATTTCGGCAGCCCGGACGAGACTGCGCTGTCGGAACACTTTGATGGTCCGGTCGCCGTGACGGGATACCCGAGCGAGATCAAGGCGTTTTATTTCAAGCCGATGGACGGACGTCCGGAGGTATCGATGTCGGTCGACATCCTCGCGCCTGAGGGGTACGGCGAGATCATCGGCGGTGGTCAGCGGCTCGATGACCTCGCGCTGCTCGAAAAGCGCATTGCGGAGCACAACCTGCCGCGTGAAGCCTTCGAGTGGTATCTCGACCTGCGGCGCTTCGGCAGCGTGCCGCACGGCGGCTTCGGCATGGGTATCGAACGTGTCGTCTCCTGGATCTGCGGCCTTGATCACCTTCGCGAGGCGATTCCGTACCCGCGCATGCTCTACAGGCTCTATCCGTGAAGCTCGGGTTTGTTTCGCTCGGATGTCCGAAGAACCTCGTTGACGGCGAGGTCATGCTCGGCCTCGCTCAGCAGGCCGGTCACGAACTGACGGCTGACGCCGCCGACGCCGAGGTCATCGTCGTCAACACGTGTGCGTTCATCGACAACGCGAAGGAAGAGTCGGTGGATGCCATCCTGGAGATGGCGCAGCTCAAGCGTGATGGCTCATGCAAGCGGCTGATTGTGACCGGTTGCCTGGCTGAGCGGTATCGCGAGCAGTTGCAGGCCGAGATTCCGGAGATTGATGTGTGTCTCGGCACCGGCGAGGTGCCCGAGATCGTCGGAGCAATTTCCGGTGCTCCGACGCCGGTACGGCTGTTCCGCTCACGGGCCGAGGTGGGCGCTCCGAATCTTCAACCGGGGACCTCGAGCAGCAACCCTGCACCGGACACCCGGCACCCGGCGCCGCACATCACGTACCTCTACGACGCGGAGACGCCGAGGGTGATGACGACCCCGCGGCATTTTGCGTACGTGAAGATCGCGGAAGGCTGTGACTACACGTGTGCGTTCTGCATCATTCCGACGCTGCGTGGCAGTTATCGGAGTCGTGAGATCGATGCGATCGTCGCTGAGGCACGGTCACTCGCGGATCGCGGTGTCCGGGAGCTCCTGCTGATCTCCCAGGACACGTCGTTCTTCGGCATCGACAAGGGCGAGCGGGGCGCGCTGGCCACACTGCTCCGCCGGTTGAACGAGGTCGAAGGCCTCTCGTGGATCCGGCTGCTCTATCTCTACCCGACGACGATCACTGACGACGTGCTTGACGCGATGGCCGAATGCGACAAGGTCTGCAAGTACATCGACCTGCCGCTGCAGCACGCCTCGGCGGACGTTCTGCGGCGCATGCGTCGCCCCGGCAATCGCGAGGCATACGACAAGTTGCTCTCGCGCATCCGCACGCGCGTGCCCGGAGTGACCTTGCGCACGACGTTCATTGTCGGTTTCCCGGGTGAGACCGAACAGGACGTCGAGCAGCTGCTCGACTTTGTCGAAGCCACCGGCTTCGACCACGTCGGGGTCTTCACCTACTCGCACGAAGAAGGCACACGCGCCTACGACCTGCGGGACGACGTGCCGCCTTCCGAGAAGGCGGCGCGTCGTGATCGGGTGATGGCGCTGCAGCAGCGCCTCGTCGGCGCGCGCCTGGCGGCGCGCACCGGCGAGGCCGTG
>BTVE01000122.1:0-9269 GCA_045862915.1 Acidimicrobiia bacterium | reverse complement strand
CCGGCGTCATCGTCAACCGGCACATTGAGGCCATCGGCCATGGCCCGCCGGGTGTCGGCCGGCAGGATCTCAGGCCGCATGGCCACGTCGCATGTTTTCCAAAGTCGAGATCATTTCGCCTCTGAGACGCTCCACAAAGGCCGGGATGTCCGCCGCGTCGGCCGGTGGCTCGAATGGACCAATCACCGACACATCCACCTCGGTATCGGCAATCCGGAACCACATGTCGGCCAAGGTGCGAATCCGCCACATGCCGTCGGCCACCACACAATAAACCGGCACGGTGGTGCGACTCAGGGCAATCTGGACGCCGCCGGGCATGAACGGCAGGATGGATCCGTCGCGGCTGCGGTGCCCTTCCGGGAAGATCAGGAGCGAGGTCTCGCCGGCGGCCGTCCGTTTGGCAGCGGTGATGACCCCGGCCAGGTCTGCCTTCCGGTCCTCCTTTTTCTGGCTGATCAACGGAAATCCCGCCTCGCGAACGAATACCGAAACCCCGGGGATGCCTTTCGCGTAACGCCTACGAGTGGGAATCAACGGCAGAGGCCCCGGAACGGTCACCACCCCCAGAGGAATATCCAGCAAAGACTGGTGATTCATGAGTACGATACAACTGTGACCTCCGGTTCGACCGTGAATGGTCACCCGCACCCCGGCCAAGGCGCGTAGCAGAGCCAGGGTGCTCCGCCCCATGAACCGCACCCAGGACGCGAAAATCCTGGTCGAGGCGGCCGGGCGGAGCCGGCAAAGCGGGATAATGATGAGGCGCTGGCCGAGGCCCATCACCAGGGTGATGTAGACGGCGTAAACCAGCACGAACGTGGCGCTCCGGACGACACGCGCCCCGCGCACTATCGCGGAGGCAGGATTCCGGCGGAGAGACGGCATGGCAATTGAGTCAGAGGATAAAGCGACAGGGACCGTTGTGGTGGCGTCCGACAGGGCCGCCAATCACGACTACGACTACAGCAACTTCTATTATTCCGCCAGCGACGACCTGTTCGCGATTTTCGGTCCGTACGACGACTGGTGGTACGGCTCGGCCCGCAAGAACGGTTATTACCTGTTCTCGCAGCCCATGTCGACCAAGCCGGGCCCCGAGATCAATCTCGAGGAGCAGCTGACCCACAAGACGCTGTCGCTGCTCAACCTGGCGTCCTACAACTACCTCGGCCTGTCCTACCATCCGGAAGTGGTCGCCGCCGCCAAGGCCGCGCTTGACCACTACGGTTGCGGAGCGGCCGGCTCCCCGATCCTCAGCGGCACGATGGACCTCCACCTCACGCTCGAAAAGGAGCTGGCGGAGTTCAAGAACAAGGAAGCGGCGATGGTGTTCCCCACGGGGTATTCCACCAACGTCGGCCTGATTTCCGCGCTGCTGCGCCCGGGCGACTGGGCGATCCTCGACCAGAACGTGCACGCCTCGATCGTGGACGGCGCCATCATGTCGAAGGCGCAGGTCCGTTTCTTCCGCCACAACAAGCCGGACGACCTCGCCAAGAAGCTCAAGGGCACCTCGGGCAAACGTCTCGTCGTGGTCGAAGGCGTCTACTCGATGGACGGCGATACGGCCTGCCTGCCCGAGCTGGTGAAGATCGCGAAGGACGCCGGCGCGCGCGTGATGATCGACGAAGCGCACTCGACCTTCGTCTACGGCAAGAACGGCCGCGGCGTCGCGGAGCACTTCGACATGGATGACCAGATCGACATCCACGTCGGCACGTTCTCCAAGGCGCTCGGGGGCCAGGGTGGCTACGTCGCAGGTTCGCAGGGCCTCTACAACTACCTCATGGGTTTTGCGCGGTCCCGCGTGTTCTCGTGCGCGTTGGCGCCATCGGTGACGGCCGGTGTACTCGCCGCCCTGCGTGTGGCCGCGCGTGAACCGGAACTGCGCGACAAACTCTGGAAAAACGTCGCCCACTTCCGTGGCCGCATGAGCGAGGCCGGTGTCGACGTCGGCGAGTCCACGTCACAGATCGTCCCGATTATGATTCGCGACGATCGCCGCATCCTGGGCATCGCCCAGGCCCTGCAGCGCGCCGGGCTGTATCTGCAGCCGATCCTGTATCCCGCGGTGGCGAAACACCGCTCCCGGTTCCGCGTGTCCATCTCCGCGATGCACACGCCGGAAAACCTCGACAAGGCGGCAGACATCCTCATCGACACGCTGCGCGCCCAAGGAGTTCTTCAGTCGTGACCACTCGTCGTACGCCGGGCGCCATCGCGCCCGGCCAGGTGCAGTACGCCTATCGCCACGCGATCGGCGGGTTCTTTGAATTTCCGACGGAAAACGCGCGGCAGCTCCTGCCGCCGCACCTGCATCCGGTCGAGCCGCATCACGGCCAGAGTGTCCTCTCGGTGATGGCCTTCGACTTCACCGGGGCCACCTACCCCGGCATCGGCCCGTACGGCGAGCTGGTGCTGTCGGTGCACGTCGCCCCGCGGATCGAATCCGACCGGCCGCTCGCGCGCGCCGCGTTTTACCCGTTCCTGGTGGGAACCACCACGAAGGAATCGCGCGAACACGCGATCAAGTTGTGGCACCTTCCCCACTTCATGCACGACATCGACGTGCAGTTCACGGTGGGCGAACACGACATTCGTATCGCGGCCGCGCAGGGGGGCAACCCGATCCTGAACATGCACATCACCGACTACCAGTGGGAACTGGTGTCGCACGTGTATCAGGCGTTCACCCATGACGACACCGGGTCGTACATGGCGACGATGGAGCTGAACGCGGATTTCAGTGAAAACGAAGAAGAGCGCGGCTCGATCGAACTCTTCGAGCATCCCTTCACCAAGGGCCTGGACATCGACGGCGTGAACCCCGACCCGTTCCGCGAGCTCTGGATGCGCGACGGCCTGCAGACCTTCGAACCGCTCGAGACCCTGCAGCCCGCTCAGGGCCGGTAAATGGCCGACTCGGCCTGCGTCATCGTGAACCCGGCCGCTGGTCGCGGCCGGGGTGCACGCGCCCTGCCGGCCATCCGTGACGCCTTTGCGGCCGTCGGCATCACCGACATCCGCCTCACCCAGTCCAAGGAAGACGAACGCCTCATCGCGCAGCGCGCGATTGACGATGGCGCGCGCACGATCGTGGCGTGCGGCGGCGACGGCACGTGGGGCAACGTCGCCAACGGCCTGCTCGCGTCAGGTGCGGCGGCTGACGTGCGTCTCGGCCTGATTGCCGCAGGCACCGGTAACGACTTCGCCAAGACGGTGGGCGCGCCCGCGTCCGATTTTGCCGCCACCGCGAAGCTGGTTGCGGAAGGACGCGAGGCACGCGTCGACGTGGGCCGCATCGAAGACCACTACTTCCTCAACATCTGCGGCTTCGGTTTTGACATCGCCGTGCTCGAAGACATCCCGAAGATTCCGTTGCTCAAAGGCGACGCGGTCTACATCGTCTCGGCGTTGCGGCAGATCGTCGGGTATGGCGGCGTCGACATCGACATCACGGCACCGGGCGGGCGTCGTGGCGCGATGCGCCACCTGATGCTGGTCATCGCCAATGCGAAGAACTTCGGCGGAGCGTTCAAGATCGCACCGCAAGCGTCGCTGGCCGACGGTGTGCTGGATGCCATTTCGATTCACGACGCGCCCACGATGCGTCGCCTCTCGTTGTTCGGAGCGGCAGCCAAGGGTTCACACATCGGCCAGCCGGAAGTGGTGCACGAGCAGGGCGGCCGGTTTGTCGTGCACTTCTCCGCGCCGCCTTCGTACGAAACCGACGGCGAGTACCGCCGTGCCCGATCCGCCGACATCGAAGTGACCTGCCTTCCTGGCGCGTTGCGTGTGATCGCGCCATCACCGCTGTGAAAGCCGTCCAGTTCGCCGCGCCGATTCCCACCTACGTGGCGACCCTGCTCGCCGGCAAGGTGTCAGAGTCGTTGCTGGTCGGCCCCCACGCGTGCACACGCCGTGTCGACCTGCCCACGCCGGAGTTGCCGACCGCCGAGTGGGTCCGCATCAAGACACGGATGGGCGGCATCTGCGGCAGCGACCTCGGCATCGTCGGCCTCGACACCAGTCCCTCGACCTCCCCGTTTTCGTCATTCCCGTTTGTGCTGGGACACGAATGTGTCGGCACGATCGAGACACTGGGCGCCGACGTGCGCGGCTTTGGTGTCGGCGACCGCGTGACGGTCAACCCGCTGCTGTCTTGTGAAGCGCGCGGCATCACACCGCCGTGCGCAGCCTGCGCGTCCGGCCACGAGTCGCGCTGCATGCACTTCACCGACGGGCCGTTGCCGGCAGGCATGTTCATTGGCACCACACGCGGACTTGGCGGTGGATGGGGCGAATATTTCGTCGCCCACAAATCCCAGCTGGTGCGCGTCGCCGACACGGTTGATGACACGGCAGCGGTGATGACCGAGCCGTTTGCCTGCTGTGTGCATGCGGTGCGCAGCGACCTGCCGTCACCCGGTGACCGCGTGCTGGTCATCGGTGCCGGCACGATGGGCCTGCTCACCGTCGCGGCGTTGCATGCGCTCGCACCCGATGCCGAGGTCATCGTCATGGCGCGGCATACGTTCCAGGCGGAACATGCGAAGCGGCTCGGCGCATCGGCGGTGGTCATGGCTCGCGGCGACTATCTGCCTGCGTTGGCTGACGCCACGAAGACACGCCTGCTCAAGCCGATCATCGGACGTCCCATCGGTGTCGGCGGCGTTGACCGCGTCTACATCTGCACCAGCGGCACACGCGGTGTGGAAGATGCGATGCGTGTCTCGCGCGAAGGCGGCGTCATCACGCTGCTCGGCAACGTGGCGCAACTTCGCGGCCTTGATTGGACGCCGCTGTGGCTCAAGGAACTGACGGTCCGCGGCACGCTCGCTTACAGCAGCGGTCATGGCCACGGCGGCGCCGGGCGACATGCCTTCCAGGAAGCGGCCGACCTGATTGCGTCAGGGGCGGCCCCGATCGGCAGTCTGGTTACGCATCAATATCCGATCGACCAGGTGAAAGACGCGCTCGCGCAAGCCCGCAGCAAGGGTGCTGCCTCCAGTGTCAAAGTCGCCTTCCGGTTCTAATCTCTCATCCTGGACGCCCGCGTCCGTCCTCGCGCTCCGCCACTACAACCTCGCACTCTTCAGGCACGACCTCGTCGCCGGCATCACGGTAGGCCTGGTCGCGCTGCCGCTCGGCATGGCATTCGCCATCGCGTCCGGGTTGCCGCCCCAATCGGGCATCTACTGCGCCATCGTCACCGGCTTTCTGATTTCCGCATTGGGCGGCTCGAGGACGCAGATTGGCGGACCGACGGGCGCCTTTGTGGTTGTGGTCTCCGGCATCGTCGCGCAACACGGCGTTGAAGGCCTGTTCATGTGTACGATGATGGCGGGAGTCATGCTCATCCTGCTGGGCCTGACCAAGTCAGGCACCGCAGTGAAGTTCATTCCGCGACCGGTGATCATCGGTTTCACCAACGGCATTGCCGTGTTGATTGCCAGCACACAGCTGAGCGAGTTCCTCGGCATTCATTTCACGGAAAACGTCGGCGAGTTCGTCGACAGGATGCTGGCGCTGTGGCGTCATCGCGAGACGATGTCGTTGGCGTCGATCGCTGTGGGCAGCGGCGCCTTGGCCACCATCCTTCTCGTCAACCGCTTCATCAAGGTCGTGCCAGGCACCATCGTCGCGTTAGTCGGAGGGACCGCCGTCGCGTGGGCCATCGGCGTGGACGTCGACACCATCGGGTCGAGATTTGGTGGCGTCCCCTCTGGGCTCCCCTCGCTGCACATCCCGGCGTTTGAGCCCGGCCTCATTACCCGCTTGATCTCGCCCGCGGTGACCGTGGCGATGCTCGGCGCGATCGAATCGCTGATGTCGGCGGTGGTCGCGGACCGCATGAACGAAGCAGCGGGCCATCACGACCGGCACAATCCGAACGTCGAGCTCATCGCGCAGGGCGTGGCCAATGTGGTGTCGCCGCTGGTGGGAGGCCTTCCGGCAACCGGAGCTATTGCGCGAACTGCCACCAACATCCGGTCCGGTGCACGCACACCTGTGGCCGGCATGATTCACGCGGTCACGTTGCTCATCGTGTTGCTGGTGGGTGCTGACCTTGCGGCGCTTGTGCCCATGGCCGTCCTGGCGGCCATCCTGTTCATCGTTGCGTGGAACATGGGCGAATGGCACGAGATCCCCGCGCTGCTGCGGCAGTCGTGGGCCGACATTGCCGTGTGGGCGGTCACGTTTGCCCTGACGGTGTTTGCCGACCTGACGGTGGCGGTTGAAGTCGGGATGGTGCTTGCGGCGCTGCTGTTCATCCGTCGGGTGTCGCGCACGACAACCGTCACGCGCGTGACCGGCGACTACGTGGAAGCGTCACGTGTGCATGTGCTGCAGGACAAGCCGATACCCCCGTACGTGGCGATCTTCAGGATTCACGGCCCGTTTCTGTTTGGCGCGACTGACAAGCTGACCGGTGTGCTCGATCAGATCAATGAGCTGCCTCCGATTGTCATCATCCGGATGCGCAACATGACAACCATCGACGCCACCGGCATCAAGGCGTTGGAGGATGTGGCAGCCCGCCTCAAGGCGTCGGGGCGCGTGACGTTGTTCTGCGGCGCGCCGCCTCAGCCCCTCGAGCTCATGCGCAAGGCCGGCTTCCACGAGGCTGTGGGCGCCGACAACGTCTGCGAAAACGTCGACGTTGCGCTCGGCAGAGCGCACGCAATCAATGAGGAGATGGGGAAATGAGGAAATGGGGAGATGTGACTCCCCCCACCTCATTCGTAGACTGGCTCGGGTTCAATCTGCGCGGCGGGCTTGCCACCGGGATCAGGACGCCCTGAACCGGCGAGGCGGCTGATCGCGCGCACGGACATGTCGCGGTCGCAGAGGATCTGGCACGAGAGGCGAACGCCGCTGAGGCCCTTGGCTGCGAGCACGTTCTTCTCGGCGACCGTCATCTTCTCCGGCTCGCCTTCGATGAACTCCACGCGACACGTCGTGCATCGCGCCTTGCCGCCACACGCGTGCAGCTGGTCAATCTGCGCATCTTCTTCGAGCGCCAGCACCAGGCGCTTGCCGGCCTCGATCTCAAACGTTCCGGCACCTTCAACTGTCAATTTCGGCATGTGATCTCCTTCTCGAACTCCGTCACTCCGGCACCCCGGAACCTCGGCACTCCGGCACCCCGGAACCCCGGAACCTCGGAACCTCGTCAATATCTCTGCTTGATCGTCGGAATCAGGTAATCCCGGAATGCGCGTTCGAAGTCGTACTCCGGCGCGAAGCCCCAGTCGCGACGCGCGGCGCTGTCGTCCACGTCAGCCGGCCACGAGTCAACGATGCCCTGGCGTTTTTCATCCACCTTGAACGAGATCTGCGCTATTGGGAACGCGCGCCGCACTTCTTCGTGCACTTCACCCGCTGTCGGTGCGAAGGCGCCAAGGTTGTACGTCGACAGCGTCAGCTGTTCGCGAGGCGCCGCGGCCAGCGTCAAGAGTGCGTTGACACCGTCGGGCATCGCCATGAAGGGGATTTGCGTATCCGGCCGAACGAAACACGCGTAGGCTTCACCCTTGGCCGCCGCATGAATCATCTCCGGCGCGTAGTCGGATGTGCCTCCCGACGGCACCGTCAGCGCTGAAATCAATCCGGGAAAACGGACGCCGCGAAAATCCACCTTGCCGTGCTGCGGGTCCTTTGACAGCTGCTTGTAGTGCTTCGCGTAATACGCCCCGAGTTGCTCGCAGTAGAGCTTGTTGCAGCCGTACATGGTTGTCGGCGTGGTGAACTGATCCTCGCGGACGCGGCCGGCGCTCCGCTTGACCTCGAGCGACGGCATGCCGAACGCGGCAATGGATGACGGATACAGGAACGTCACCGGTCGGCCGTGTGATTCCGCCTCCCGCTGCGAGAACTCGAGCAGGTTGAGTGTACCCTCCACGTTCACCTCGTGCGCCGTGACGGGAGAGAACTCGGAGCGGGTCGACAACAGCGCTGCGAGGTGGAATACGAGGTCCACCTCAAACTCCGCGAGGATACGCTCGAGCAGACTTTTGTCGAGGATGGATCCGGTGAACTCGCGCGCGACCTTTCTCCCGAGCGCCGGGTCGAGGGGCGCGACATCAAGCGTCACAATCGCGCGCGCGTCGTCGTTGGCGAGGCGGTCAATGAGGCCGTGGCCGATCTCGCCGCCGGCCCCGGTGATCAGGACAACTGGTTTCCGCATGGACATGGGTTATACGAGGTAGAGTCCGTGCACCACGGACAGGATGATGGAGAGAACGGAGAGGACCAGGCACCCGAGCGCGATGGCCATGTGGTTGATGCGCTCTGGCTGCATGGGATCCAGGAGCCGGCCGGTGATGTAGCCGCCGACAAAGCCGCCAAGGTGCGCGTAGTTGTCGATGCTGGCCATCACCAAGCCCAGCACGAACATCATCACGGCGTACGACAGGGCTTGCTGGTAGGTCTGCGTGGAGCCGGTGCGACGTCCGTAGTACACCAGAGCTCCGAGCAGGCCGAAGATGGCGGCTGATGCGCCAACCGTGACCTGAGCGCCGCGCAGCAGCGCCGGCACGGGCACACCAATCAACAACTCGCCCATCAAGCTCGTGGTCAGGAACCCAATGACCGACGAGGCCGTGTAGATGATGACCATGCGGCCGGGACCGTAGAGGTCGGACACGGCGGGCGCGAGCTGGCGCACCCAGTACATGTTGAAGAAGATGTGGAGAAGGCTGCCGTGCAGGAAGCCGGCGCTCAGGACCGTCCACCAGCGATCCAGCGCGAACACCGGACCTGAGCCACTGGCGCCAAGCAGAACGTTGGCCTGAAAACTCGGCGAGAGGATGCCGAACAAGCCCCCACCCATGATGTCCCCGTTGGACATCAGCAACGCGATGACGTACATCGCGACCGAAAATCCGACGACAAAGGGCACAAAACCCATGTCGCTGCCGAGGCGCCGCACGGCTCCGGCGTAGCCCCACAGGCCGGGATTACGGCGGCCGCAGTTGTAACAGGTCGGGTCGTTGACGCCCACGAGGTTCCCGCAGGACGCGCACACGACGGAGCCGGAGGTCTGACGGCCGAACATTGCTGAGTATTGTATCGGGTCCAACGCGTCCATCAGGTCCATCAGGTCCGGGCGGGTACACTGCTTGCGACATGCGGGTGCTCGTCACCGGAGGGACCGGCTATCTGGGCCAGGCGATTGTCCGCGCGCTGGTCGCGCGCGGGCATTCGCCCGTCGTCTTTGCGCGCCGCAAAAAAGACGTCGGGTGGCTTTTTGACGAAAAAAG
>BTVE01000121.1:0-9444 GCA_045862915.1 Acidimicrobiia bacterium | reverse complement strand
TTTTTGACGAAAAAAGCCACCCGACGTCTTTTTTGCAGGGGGACGTGCGCCACCGTGACGCACTGGTCGCGGCCGCGCACGGCTGCGACGCCATGGTGCACAGCGCCGCGCTCGTCTCGGTGTGGCGCCCCCGCGCCGCCGACTTTGACGATGTCAATGTCGGCGGCCTGCGACACGCGCTGGAGGCCGTGCGGACGCACGGTCTCCAGCGCCTCGTCTACACCTCGTCGTTCCTGGCGCTGCCGCCGGCGGGGCACCACGCGCCGTTGACGCGCGGCAACGACTACCAGCGCACCAAGACCATCGCCGAACGTGTGGCCGCCGAGGCCCACGCGGGTGGCGCACCAATCGTGCGCATGTACCCGGGCGTCATTTACGGGCCCGGCGTGATGTCGGACGGGAACCTGGTGGGACGGCAGCTGGCCCAGCATCTGCTGGGCAAGCTGCCGGGCGTCATCGGCGCCGACAGGCGCTGGTCGTTCGCGTGGGTCGACGCCGTGGCGTCGGCCCACGTGGCGGCACTGGAGCACCCTTCGCCTGCGCCGGGGTATCAGGTCGGCGGGCCCAACGAAACGCAGATGCGCCCGTTCGAAATCCTGCGTGAGTTGCGGGGCACGCGATTGCCCCAGCGCTTACCCGCGTGGGCCGGACACCTCGCGGCCATGGTGGATCCCGCGCGCACGGCCCTGCTCGGCGCGCCGCGCCAGATCACGCATGCCACGGTTGAGATCTTCCGGCACGATTGGACACTCGACTCGTCGCCAGCGGAGCGGGACCTGGCGTATCTCTACCCGTCGCTCGACGAAGGCATTCGCCAGGTCGTGCAGGAGCTCTGACCTCCGCTACGGCTTTTCGAGCTTCGCCATCCACAACCCGCTGTTGAAGTCCGTGAACAGGATGTAGCCCTTCCACGGCATCGCGTTCATGACAAAGGGCGCATTGGGCGTGTAGCCTTCCGGATCGTACGGTTTGAACACCGCGATCTCGCGGCCCTGGTCGTAGAGGTTGCCCATCAGGCGACCCGACACATCGACGATGCGCACACCACCGTCGTAGTACGCCTGATACAACGTGTCGTTCTCGACGATGATGTCGTGGGAGCCGTAGTCCTCGAGCTGATACCGCCCGACCTTCCGCGGATTCATCGGATCGGTGAAGTCGACGATGTGTGTGTACCCGCCGGAGGTCTGCGGCACACCACCCTTCGGGGGACCATCAGGCCCCGACAGCGAGTAGCCGCTGCCCTCCCAGACACGGCCGCGGCGGTTCATCTGTTCATCGCCAATGAACAGATATGTCTTGCCCGTGCTGTTCTGGAAGTACGGGTAGATTTCGTGACCGCTGTCGATCGGCACGGTATTGATGAGCTTCGGCTGGTTGAGTGACCCGCCCCACTTCCCGTTGCCGACGTCCACAATCACGGTGCCGACGCCACCCTGCGCGGAATACGCAACGCCGTCGCGCACCCACAAGTCATGGAGTCGCGCGTTCGGATGCCGGTATTCCGACGTGTACGACGGCTTGTAGATGTCTTCGGCGTTGATGATCACGTACTTGGCGCCGCCCGATACCGCGAACAGGTGGTCGTTGGTGGCGAACATGTTGTGCACACCACCGGTGAGTTCCACGTCGAACGATGACGCGACGACCGGCTTGGCCGGATCCTTCAGGTCGAGAAACACGACACCGTTGCGGCGATTCGAGGCGCCTTCGCGCGACAGCACCGCATACCGAGCGTCAGGCGAGACCGTGACGTCGTTGATCGTCCGTGCGTCCACCTGCACAGAATGCGTGCGGACGATGTTGGTGGGGTCCGTGATGTCGAACACGTGCGCATACCCATCGCCGCCCCAGGTGCCGACGATGCAGTAGTCGCGACCGTCGCTACCGGTGTACGGCCAGAGGTCCGAGGTATGGGTGTCGCGGATGATGCCGCGGCCGGTCACCACAAAACGCTGACGCACGTCGCGTGGGGTCACCTCAATCGTGTGACGTGCATGCGCGCTGCCTGCCTGCGCGAGGATCGTGTAGAGGCCCGGGTAGTTCGCGACGAACAGGCCATTGTCGATGATGCCGGCGCCGCCCGGCGCTTTCGGCGTATTGCCTTCCGGAGCCATGTAGCTGTAGCTCCACGTCACAGGAACATCGTTCACCAACCCACCATCCGAACGTCGCGCGGTGCCCACGAGGTCAATCACGTCACCCGTCCGGATCGTCGTCTCCGGGATGCCGAGTTCGATCCTGGCGACCGGGTTCGCGGTAACCGTGATGGTGCGTTCGGCGGACGTGCCGTCAAGGGTGGCGCGAATACTCGCGGTGCCTGGTGCCACAGCCGTGACGAACCCGAATCGGTCAACACTGGCAATGCGCGGGTTGGACGAGTTCCAGGTGACCATGGCGGACGGCCGCTCACTGCCGTCGGCATTGATGCCTTTTGCGCGATGGCCGATGGTGATCCCCACGTACGGCGTCCCCGGCTCTGCGGAGATTTCCAGTGCCTTGAGTGGGGGCCACTCGATCGAAACGGGAATCTCGACCGTGACGGGTGGTGTGCCTGCGGCGCCCGTCGCAACGATCGTGGCGGTGAACTCGCCTACCTGAAACGCCGTAACTTGCCCATCGGCCCAGGCCGCCGAGCGGCGCGGCATGTTCACGCGCACCACGGCATTGGCCACTTCGCGACCGGCGGCATCAAGCGCCTTCACCACCAGCGGAGTGGTCTGCCCCAATTGCATCCGGATGCGTGCGGGCTCGGTGGTCACCTTGGCGACGGCCACGGTCGGTGCCTGCGCCTGTGCGGCCTGATCGGCCAGTACGCGCGCGGCAGGAAGCGCCGCAAGCGCGGCCACGGCCCAGATGACGGTGGTTCGAATACGCATAGCTGAAGGCTCCTGACTCGAGGTCGTGGACGCAGTACTTGCCGGGGTGGGGGCATGATGCCAGACCGGGCCTCTCCCGGCAACCCGTGTTAACGTCTGCACATGTCCGCGCCCTCACGGCTGCCGCTCGTGCTGATTGCCGGCGCTCTCGCGGTTGCAGGCCTCTCGGCCGGCGAGCCGCAGCAGGGAGCCAGACCGGATGCGCGCTACTGGATCTATGCCGGCGCGGAGTCCGCGGACACCATCCATCGCATCCGGCTCGACGCGCAGGGACTGACGGTCGAGCGCACAATCCCCATCGGTGAGTTGTCCGCCGAAATGGAAGGGCCGCACGGCCTCCAGATCACCCCCGACGGCAAGTTCCTGTACATGACGACGGGCCACGGCAAGCCGGACGGCAAGTTGTGGAAGTACGAACTCGGCGTCGGTGAAGGCGGCGGAGATCGCCTCCTTGGCGAAGGCATCCTGCTCGGCAACTTCCCCGCCTCGCTCGATGTCACGCCGGACGGACTCTACTCCCTCTCGGTCAACTTCAACCTGCACGGCGACATGGTCCCGTCCACGGTCTCGGTCGTCTTCACACCAACGATGACGGAGGTGAACCGCGTGGTGACGTGCACCATGCCTCACGGCAGCCGCGTCGATCCCTCGGGGCTGCGCCAGTACTCGGTCTGCATGATGGACGACCAGCTGGTAGAGATTGATACGCGCACGTTCGAGATCGCGCGGCGGTTTTCGGTCGCGAAGGATGCCGAAGGTCCTCTGCCGGCCGGCGCCGCGGGCGCGCACGACATGCATGCCGGTCATGACATGTCAGCCATGTCCGGCGCGCCCAGGCCGGTGGCACCACCCGTGGACCCGGCCGAAGTCGGCTATGCGCCCGGCACCCGCCACGAGATGACGCCTGCCTCGTGTTCGCCGACCTGGGCCCAGCCTTCACACGACGGCAAGGCCATCTTTGTTGCCTGCAACAAATCCGACACCATCGTCGAGGTGGATGCCGGGACGTGGACCCTGAAGCGCCGCCTGCCGACCGGTCGCGGCGTCTACAACCTGGCGGTGTCGCCCGACGGGCGGCTGCTGGTCGCGACGCTCAAGCAGGGCCACATGGTCGAGGTGTTCGAGGTCGCCTCGGGCAAGAGCCTGCGCCAGATCAAGACGTCGAACACCATCGCCCACGGCGTGGTGATCAGCCCGGATTCACGCTACGCCTTCGTCACCAGCGAAGGGGTGGGCGCCCAGCCTGGCAAGGTCGACGCCATCGACCTGCGCACCCTTACGATTGCCGGCACCGTGGACATCGGGCAGCAGGCCAGCGGCATCGCTTTCTGGCGCATGCAGAAGTAGCCCCCCCGGGGCCGTTTCGCGGCCCCCTGCCACCTAACTTCCACGGCGTACCGCCGTCAAAACCCTGCAGATGCATCTGGACGACGCGGCCGCGGTCGAGGCGGCGAGGAACGGGGATCAGGAAGCTTTTCGGGTGCTGGTCGACCGGCATTCACGCAGCCTGTTTCGCCTCGCCTACCGCATGACCGGCAAGGCCGAAGACGCCGAAGACGTCGTCCAGGAGACGTTCATCCGGGCCTTCCGGCAGTTGAGCCGGTTTGAAGCGCGGTCAAACGTCTCCACCTGGCTCTACCGGATCGCGTTCAACTGCGCGGTCGACTTTCTCCGAGCCCGTCCCCGTCGGGAATCGGCCACCGAAGACCAGGCGCTCGAACGGATGGCGCCATCCGCGCCGGGCCCGTCCATGGACGACCTGGTGTTTGCGGGACAGATCGGCGAGCGCATGCAGGAGGCGCTCGGCGGCTTGTCGGAGAAGGAACGCGCCGCATTCCTGATGCGGCACTACCACGGCTGCTCCATCGAGGAGATTGGCAGCACGCTGGGGATGAAGACCAACGCGACGAAGCACTCGATTTTTCGCGCGGTCAAGAAGATGCGGGTTGCCATGCAGGCCTTCGTGGCGACCGACCGGCAGCGACAGGGCCAATGGAGTACGGAATGAGTACCGACGCAACGTGGCACCCGACAGAGGACGACCTCGTCCTGCTGTTTTACGGCGACACCAGTCCGGACGAGGAACGGCGACTCGCCGCGCACCTCGAGACATGCGCGGAGTGCCAGCCGCAGTGGGACGACATCAAGGCGTCACTGGCGGTCGTGGATGCCGCCGGGGTGCCCGAACCGCCGGCCGACTTCGAGCGGGTGATGTGGGCGCGTGTGCAGCGGGAGATTGACGGCATCCGCCCCGTGCGGACGGCCTGGTGGGCGCCGCAGTACTGGCTGCCCGCCGGTTCTCTGGCGCTTGTCGTGCTGGCAGTGATGGTGGGACTGCAGTGGTCCAACACCGTTGATACCACCAACGTCGCCGGCACCACGGACGCCAATGCGGCCTCGCAGCCTGAACGTGCGTTGCTGGTTGCGATGGATGACCACCTCGAGCGCAGCGAGTTGCTGCTCGTGGAGTTGATGAACGCCGACCCTTCGTCTCCGGACGCCGTGCGCCTGGGGTACGAACGGGAAGCCGCCGACGACCTGCTGGCCTCCAGCCGGCTGTATCGGCAGACGGCCACGTATACGGGCAACGTGGAACTGGCCTCGATGCTCGAAGACCTGGAGCGTGTGCTCGTGGAAATTGCCCGGGCGCCGCAGGACATGAAACCGCAAGACCTCAACGCGCTGCGGACGCGCATCGAAGAAGACGACCTGTTGTTCAAGGTGCGTGTCGTCAACGACGAAGTCCGCAAGCGCCAGCAGACATTGATTGCCGATCGTAGTGAGGGAGACCAATGAAACGACTGATTCTGACCGCCGCTGTTCTGGTGATTCCGGTGTCGGGCTACGCGCAGGCGCTGCCGCCCGTGCCACCACCTCCGCCGGTGGCGCCAACCCCCGTTGTGGCGCCGCTGCCGATGCCGGCGCCGATGCCGCTGCCGCCGGACCTGGCCATGCCGGTGATCATCGATGGACAGGCGCTGGCAGAGGCTGCGCGCCTGGACGCACTCCGCGCGATGGAGCTGTCCGGCGCACAGATCGTCAGTGCCGAGCAGGCGCGGGAAGTCGCCGCTCAGGCGATGACGGAGAGCCGCCTGGCCATGGAAGCCGCGCGCGAGCGCATGGACGCCACGCGTTGGGAATGGGATGGCTACCAGGTTGCGTTTGGCGGCACCAACGGCGCCTACGACACGGGCCTGAGCCTGATGGGCCGCCGCGACTACGAAAAAGCCATCGTGCGCTTCGACCAGGTGATCGCGGCCAAGGAGTCACGCGTGGATGCGGCGATGTATCACAAGGCGTATGCCCTGCACCGCCTCGGCCGCAGCACGGATGCAACGGCCACGCTGGATGCGCTCAAGAAGAACCATCCCCAGAGCCGTTATCTGAAGGATGCCGCTGCGCTCGAAACGGCGATTCGTCAGTCAGCCGGCCAGCCGATGGATCCCGAGGCCATCACCAACGACGAGCTCAAGCTGCTGGCGATCAACGCACTGCAGCACAGCGATCCCGCACAGGCCCTGCCGCTGCTGGAGGGGGTGCTCAACGGCGGCGCCAACTCCTACCAGCTCAAGGCGCGCGCGATTTACGTGCTGGCGCAGAGCAATCAGCCACGCGCCAAGGAGATCCTGATGAACCTCGCCAAGGGTGGGGGCAACCCCGACCTGCAGCGCGTGGCCATTCAGTACCTCGCGACACGTGGCCGCGAAAAGGTCACCAGCGCGGAACTGAAGGAGATCTACGACTCCACCAACGACCCCGACATCAAGCGCGCAGTCATCAGCGCGTGGGGCACGATGGGTGACTCGGAGAGCCTCGTGCGTGTGCTCAGCTCGACCAATGACCGCGCGCTCCGAAGCGTCGCGCTCGGCCGCATCAACGATCCTGCGGCGGCCGACACGCTCTGGTCCATCTATCAGAAGGAATCGGACAAGGACCTGCGCGGCAGCATCCTCTCGCGCCTCGGTTCGATGGGCGCCACCGAACGTCTGATGGACGTCGTACGGTCGGAGAAGGACGTTGAACTGCGACGTCGCGCCATCCGCAGCCTGGGCAACATGCGCGCGGACAAGTCAGGCGCCGTGCTGAGCGACCTCTACAGCCGCGAATCCGACGTCGACAACAAGAAAGCCATCGTCTCGGCCCTGGCCAGCCAGAACAACGGCGAGGCGCTCGTGGCGATTGCCCGCAAGGAATCGGACATGACGATGAAGCGGGACATCGTACAGCGGTTGTCGAACATGACGCGCAACAAGGCGGCGATGGACTACATGCTGGAGATCATCAAGTAGGCCGGCGGACACCATGCGCAACTCAGCCGTGCTGTTGACCGTGCTGGTTGCCGGGGCCGCCGCTCTGGCGCAATCACCGCAAATCCACAACGGCCGCCTGCAGACGCACGCGGCCACCTCTCTCACCCGCGACCTCGACACACTCGCCGCCCAGACCACCACAACACCGATCTGGGTGGCGTGGCAGGTGCCGAAGGTCGATGGCGACCGCAGCCTGTGCTGCACCTACTACTCGGACGGCATGACCAATCCGGTCCGCGGCTGCACCATGGAACCGCGGGAAGGCGGCTCGGAGTGGACACCTCCCAACGTGCCGGCGGCAACTGGACCTGTGCAGCTGGAAGCCGGGACCTCGCTGATCGTGTATGCGCGGCTGGTCAACCGACGTCTCGAGCGCCTGCGTGTGCTCACCGACGACTGCCCGGTTGACGCAGGTGGCCGCGAGGTGCGCTGGCTGACCGGCGTCTCGGGCGCCGATTCGGTGGCGTTCCTCAAGGCGCTGGCGACCAACGAAGCCCTCGATGTGGACGTGAAGTCGCCGCTGGCCAGTGCGGCCGTGCGCGGCATCGCGCACCACCGCGACCCTTCTGCGGTCACGGCGCTCATCGAACTCGCGCAGAGCACACCGCTCACGCCACACGCCACGTCCGTGCGCCGCGACGCCATGCAGGGCCTCGGGCAATCGGGCGACCCGCGCGCGCTCGCGTTCCTGGCAGGGGTGATCACGAAGTAGTGCGAGGTGCGAGGTGCGAGGTGCGAGGTGCCTGGTGCTTGGTGCTGAGTGCTTGGTGCGTAGTGCTGGGTGGTGATTGCGAAAGCGGGTGTCGGCGGACCTGAAGGTCCGCCCTACGAGTACCTGCGGGGCGGGCCTTCAGGCCAGCCGCTCTCCCACACTCCCCAGGTAGCCGTGGGGCGGGTCTTTAGACCCGCCGATCTCCTAACGAACCCGCGCCACGTCTTCCGGACGCAGACGGCAGCGGCCTTCCGCAGGCCCGACCTCGACGATGACCTCGACCGGTCCTTGGATGGCGCCGAACTCCCCAAGATCAAACGAGGCGACGTTCGACTGTCCATCGATGAACGCGGCGGCGGCGTCAGTGACCAGCGTCGACCGCGCAGCGACACTCCGAGAGCGGTCCAGCAGTAGTGTGACCGCGACCGGATGTGGCGGCGCGACGAAGGTCGTAACCGGTCGCGCCTGGCCTTCGTCAAAGATTTCGAAGTCTTCCCTTGTCAGGCCTCGCACCGGCATGCCGGTGCGGTCAGTTACGGTCGCAAAAACCGCAACGACGTTGGTATCCGTCCGAAACTGCCCCGCCCCCTCGACCACAACGGCAACTGCCGCCACGGTCGCCGCGACAGTCAGCAACAGGGTCGTCGAACGTCGCACCTCGCACGTCGCACTTCGCACTGCCTCAGTGCACCCCGTGCCCGCCCGACTGCAGCAGCGCCGGGTCGGCGCCCATGCGGCGGATCGCCATTTCCCACGACACGGCGGACGGGATTTCGAAGATCAAGTCCAGCTCGAGCGGCGCGATGAGCCAGGCCGAGGCCTCCAGTTCGCTGTCGAGCTGACCCGGCCCCCAGCCGGCGTACCCGGCGAGGACGAGCGTGCGACGCGGCAGAGGACGGGAGCTGAGCGCCTGCCGCAGGAAGTCCGGCGATGTCGCCAAGTACAGACCGCCGCCAAGCACCTTGTGCTCCACCTCGGGCGGCGCACCCGTGAGAATCCACCCGCGATTGGGTTCGACTGGGCCGCCGAGATGCAACGGCATGTCATTGGGCGTCGCAATCGGAGGTTCAAACTCCACCGCCTCGGCCGCGGGCACTTCGGACGGTCGATTCACAACCAGACCCAGCGCGCCGTCCGCCGAGTGCTCACACAACAACACCACCGTCTTCACGAAGTTCGGATCGGTGAGTTGCGGCATGGAGATCAGCAGGGCTGGTGCAAGAGACATGGATCGAGTCTAACGCGTTCGTGCACCGGCGATCGCGTCGGCGACGACGGGCGCGCCGGCCGACGGATGCTGCGCCAACGCGTCTAGAGCCTCGACCCGAGCCGGGCCTGGCAACGCCGCCGCCGCGTACGCCATGGTGCGCCGCAGCCGATGCAGGCCCGCACGTTTCATGGGGCTGCCCTTCAGCCGCGCGACCCACGCTTCGTCACTCAGACGGCAGGCGTCTACCAAATCGAGCACGCGCGCGTCCGCCCTGGCGCGCCACGACGCATCGTCGGACACGGCGGCTCTACGATTCCACGGGCACACGTCCTG
>BTVE01000120.1:0-9802 GCA_045862915.1 Acidimicrobiia bacterium | reverse complement strand
ACCTACAGCAACAACACGAACGCGGGCACGGCCAGCGCGTCGGCCAGCTTCTCTGGCGACGACAATCACGATGCCTCCACCGGCTCGGCGACGTTCGAGATCGGCAAAGCGGCATCGAGCACGACGGTGAGCTGCCCGGTGAGCGTGACCTACACCGGCGCGGCGCAGGACGTCTGCACGGCGACGGTGACGGGTGTCGGCGGCCTGAGTGAGGCCGCCACGGTCACCTACTCGAACAACACCAACGCGGGCACGGCCAGCGCCTCGGCAAGCTTTGCCGGTGACGCCAACCACGACGCGTCGACCGGCTCGGCGACGTTCGCGATCGGCAAGGCCGCGTCAACGACGACGGTCAGCTGTCCGACGTCGGTGACCTACACCGGCGCGGCGCAGGAGGTCTGCACGGCGACGGTGGCGGGTGTCGGCGGCCTGAGTGAGGCCGTTGCGGTCACCTACACCAACAACACCAACGCCGGCCCGGCCAGCGCCTCGGCGAGCTTCGCCGGTGACGCCAACCACGACGCCTCAACTGGCTCCGCGACGTTCGCGATCGGCAAGGCGGAGTCCACAACGACCGTCAGCTGTCCGACGAGCGTGACCTTCACCGGCCTGCCGATGACGCCATGTTCCGTCCTGGTCACCGGCGTCGGCGGATTCAGCGCGTCGCCAACAGCCTCCTACTCAAACAACGTTGTGCTCGGAACCGCAACGGCGTCCTACACGTTCGACGGCAACGACAATCACAACGGGAGCTCGGCGTCCGCGACGTTCATCATCACGGCACTGCCACCCGTGCTGACCGTCCCGGCTGCCACGACCATCGAGGCCACGGGGTCGTCCGGCGCCACCCACGAGTACACCGTGGAAGCGCTCGACCCGCAGGGACTGAGCACGCTGGTCTCCTGCACGCCCGAGTCGGGCAGCACCTTCGCGCTCGGTGAGACGGTGGTCAGCTGCACGGCGACCAACGCAGCCGGCCTCGCATCCGGAGCGCAGTTCACGGTCACCGTGGTGGATACAACGGCACCAGTCATCACGACGTCCGACATCACGGTTGTTGCGACGGCAGCAGCCGGAGTCGAGGTCACGTACTCGCCGACGGCAGCCGACCTCGTTGACGGAGACGTGACGCCGGTGTGTTCGCCAACATCCGGTTCGGTCTTCACGATTGGCACCCACACGGTGAGCTGTTCGGCCACCGATGCCGCGGGCAACGGAGCGACGACGACCTTTGCCGTCCAGGTGGTTGACGGTGTGCTGCCGGTCATCGTCGTGCCGGCGAACATGGCGGTCGAGGCGACATCGGCCACCGGCGCGTCCGTGACGTTTGATGTCACGGCCAGCGACAACGTGGACGAGCAGCTGACCGCAACCTGCTTGCCGGCGTCCGGCGCCGTCTTCCCGGTTGGAGAGACGACCGTCCACTGCAGCACGGTCGATACCGCCGGCAATACCGGTGTGGCGAACTTCACCGTGACGGTCGCGGACACCGTCGCGCCGGCGCTGACGCTGCCCAGCCTGGTCACCGAGACACTCGATACCGGCACCACCCGTGTCGTCGAATACACGGCGACGGCTGTTGACGTTGTGGATGGGCCAATCGTGCCCGTGTGCACGCCGGCGTCCGGATCGGCGTTCCCTGTCGGCGATACGACAGTCAACTGCACGGCCACTGATGCCGCCGGCAACGTGGCCACCGGGACGTTCGTGGTCCATGTCAACGACGGGCGTCCACCGGTCGTGACCATCAGTCCCGCGGGGAATCAGGTCGTCGAAGCGACGTCCGCCCTTGGTGCGCCGACCACGTTCACAGCGTCGGCGGTCGATGCCGAAGGGGCATCCGTGCCGGTCACGTGTTCGACGCCGTCGGGTGCGACGTTCCCGCTCGGCACGACCACCGTCACCTGCAGCGCCACCAACAGTTACGGCAACGTCGGCAGCGTGACGTTTGACATCGCTGTGGTCGACACCACAGCGCCGGTCCTGTCACTGCCTGAACCGATCACCGCGACCGCCGACTCGAGCGCGGGCGTGGCCGTGTCATTCGTCGCCACTGGCCTGGACGTCGTCGACGGGACGGTCGCCGTGTCGTGTCTGCCGGCATCGGGCACGGTATTCCCGGTCGGCGTCACAACCGTCAGCTGTGCAACCAGCGACACCCGCGGGAATGCCTCGACCGGTACATTCAGCGTGACCGTGGCCGTCGAGGACAATCAGGTGGGCCGTTTCGTCGTGCTGAGCCGCGACGGCACGTGGCTCCGCGAGAAGACCAAGGTCATCAGCGGCGATGTCGGCGCGAACGAACGACGCTTCCATCCGAACGATCGCGGTGACGATGACGGCGATCGCAACGACGTGACCGTACGCCTGGGTGAGGGCGTAACGATGGAGCAGGCCGGTTCCCGAGTTGTCGGGTCGACCGTGTTGATGCTCAGCAAGTCGTCGGTCTACGACGTGGTCACCAATGCGCTGTTGAACAAGCGGGGCACGGTGCGGGGCACCGTCGACAGCCCGATGACGATACCGTTCACTGGCCTGCCGGCATTCCCAACGGTGTCAGCGGGTTGGAACGCAGTGGACGTCGCCAGGAACAAGACGTCAACGCTTGCTGCCGGTCGCTACGGCGATGTCGTCGTCAAGAGCGGTGCCACGCTGGTGCTCACCGGCGGCCTGTATCAGATGCGGTCGCTCGAGCTCGAGCAGAACGCCACAGTGTTGTTCCGGGGGCCGTCAGAAATCCGGGTGCAGCGCGAAGTGCACACCGGCAGCAAGAGCAAGATGATCCTGGATCGCAACGTGCCCGGGCTGCGCGCGTCGCAGATGGTCATCTACGTTGAGGGTGACGACTCCTGCGGTCGCCGCGGCGACCGCGATGACGACGGCGACGATGCCGGTCAGGTGACGGTGCACATCGGACAGCAGAGCACCGTGCAGGCGTCCATCTATGCACAGGCCGGCACGATCTGGCTGAAGTCGAAGACACAGGCCACCGGCGCGTTCATTGGCATGCATGTGCGTGTGGGTCAGAAGGTGACACTGACACTCGACAGCGCGTTCAGATAAGGAGCGCGGTATCATCCCGGCATGCGTCAACGATGGATGCCGGGTGTGGTTGCAGCCGTGTGGCTGCAGGTGGCATCGCCGGCTGTCCAGACGGGCATGCTGGCGGGACGAGTCACTGACGGCACTGGTGCGCCCGTGGCGGATGCGGTGGTGGTTGTTCGCGCCATCGTCGAACGTCGCGGGCCGCCCGGCGCGGGGTCGGCCGGACCGGTGCCTGTGCGGACCGATGGCGAGGGGCGTTTTGTGGTCACCAACGTTCCGGCTGGACGGTTCAGCCTTGCGGTGACCAAACCTGGTTGGCTGGAGGGGGCATACGGAAAGCGCCGGCCAACCGGCGCTGGCGGGGAAGTCACTCTGGAGCCAGGCGCCAGTCGCACAGACCTGTCTCTCGTCCTGTGGCGGCCTGCGGTCATCGGTGGCACCGTTACCGATGACAACGGTGACCCGGTCGTGAATGCCGAGGTCCGTGCCGTGCCGCTGGTGTGGATGGCGGGCCGACGTGTGCCTCGGGATGGCCAGCTCGGAGAGGGCCCGGTGCGTGCAAAGACCGACGACCGTGGCGTTTTCCGATTTCCTTCTCTCGTGCCCGGCGAGTATCTCGTGGCGGTCGTTGCCACTCGGCTTTCAGAGCCGTCATCGTTTGCCGGCGCCATCCGCGTCGCCGGAGAGACACCACGTGCCTACCTCCAGACCATGGCCTCCGGCAGTGTCATGCCGATGTTGTTCGACCGAGCGACGACTCCTGCGCCTGGCGGGACGACCTTGACGAGTGCGCTCGCGGATCTGGACCTGTACGCAACAACGTTTCATCCCGCGAGCCCAACGCAGTCCAACGCCACGGTCGTCAGCGTGCGATCGGGTGAGGTGGTCGAGGCGGTCGACATCACACTGGCGCGTACCGTCGGCGTCATGGTGTCAGGCACAGTCACTGATTCCACCGGTCCTGCGGCGTGGCACACGGTGCATCTGGTGCCGAGAGACAGCGACGATCGTCCGCTGGTCAGCACCGCGATGGCGGTGACGGATGCGGAGGGACGCTTTCAGTTCATTGGTGTCCCGCCCGGCGACTACGTCGCGCGAGTGGTGCGCATCCCGTGGCCGACCGATGGCGCGCGATTCAGCCCGGTGGGCGGAACGGGAGAGATCAGCTACATCGCGACAGTCTTGGGACGCAACTTCTCTCCAGGTGCGCCAGCTGACCCTGCCTGGTACGTCAATCAGGCCGTGTCGATTGGCAGCCGTCCGGTCTCCGGCGTGAACCTCGTGCTTGGCGCTGCGCCACTCGTGCGCGGGCACGTCGAGTTCGTCGGCGGAAGCGCGCCACCGTCAACGGAACAGCTGGCGCAGGCCGGCGTGTTTATTCAACCAGCCAACGGACGCCTCGAGGCGAACATGATGCCGTCACGTCCGGATGCCGACCGCCGCTTTGTCGGCAGCACGGTGTGGCCGGGACGATACGTGATCACGGCTCAGCCGCCATCGGGGTGGTACTTCCGTGGTGCCACGCACCAGGGGCGCGACGTTACAGACGCGCCGCTCGACGTGACCGAGGACGTCGAGGGCGTCGTCGTGACATTCACGGATACGGAAGCTCGCTGGAGTGGCGCGGTGCAGGCCGACACCGGTGTCACGCTTGAGGACCTTGTCGTCATGGTGTTTCCCACCGATGAGCGCCTGTGGATGGACTACGGTCGGAGAAGTCGGCGTGTGCGAACCATTCCGATTGGGGCTGACGGAGGATTCTCGACAGTCGCGCCGCCGACCGGCGAGTACTGGGTGTTGGCGATTCCAGCCTCGGAGGCCGAGGTGGGGATGAGCCCACCACAGTTGTCGCGATGGTCCTCCGACGCTCAACGCGTGACCATTGCCGATGTGCCGGCGCCGTTCACACTCAGGGCGAGGAGCCGCAAGTGAACCGCGCGCCGATGGCGGCCGTGATCGTTACGTTCGCGATGTCTCTCGGTCTGCTGGCGCAGGCGCCGCAGCGCGACGCAGCGGCCTCCACCGCGCCGCCGACAGGCACGGCGCGCATCTTCGGCGTGATCACCGAGCGAGAGGGTGTGCCGCTGCGCCGGGCCAAAGTGACCGTCGCAGGCGACATGCGGCTCACGCGGACCGTGTTGACCGACAACGAAGGGCGATTCTCGGTGGAGACGTTGCCGACGGGTCGTTTCACAGTGACTGTGGAAAAGGCCGGGTATCCGCCGATGTCATTTGGCGCGCGTCAGGCCTACCGGAGTGGTGCCGGTGTGTTCCTGGCTGAAGGTGAAGCGGTCGAGACGTCGTTCTTGGTTCCGCGCGGAGCCGTGATGTCCGGGACCGTCTACGACGAACGTGGAGCGCCGATGCCGGATGTCCCCGTGATGGCGTGGCTGGTGCGCACGTCGCTTGGCGGCCAGCGTACGTTGGACTTCCCAGGCGGCGATCCTGTCACCGTCACCACCGACGAGCGCGGACGCTACCGCGTGTTCGGCTTGCCTGCAGGCGAGTACGTCATGGGGACCACCTGGTACTTCCACGGGATGGGCTCCGACGTGCGGTTGCCGTCGGTGGCAGACTTCGAGATGGCGTTCCGGCGGCCGGGTCAACCTGCGCCCACGCCGGAACTAGAAAGTCCGGCGCGGTTCAACTACTCGCAGATCTTCGCCCCGAGTTCCACCGATCCCCTCGCTGCCCATTCGGTGCAATTGGCGCCCGGTCAGGAAGTCGGCGGCGTCGACATCCACATGCAATTTGTGCAGATGGCGCGCGTGGAAGGTACGCTGGTGCACCCGGACGGCGCGTCCGTGTCTGCCCGCGTATCCTTCCGGCGGACGTCCGCCGTGGCAGCGCTCAACACCGGGAGGGAGTGGCCCTCGCAGCCTGCGGGACAGTTTGTGTCTGGCAGCCTGAACGCTGGGCCATACTCACTGTTTGCCGAGATCGCGGCAGCGGACGGGCAACCGGCCATGTGGGCCGCTCAGGAGGTCGTGCTGGCCCCAGGCGAGGTTGCCAAAGTCACGATGACGCTACAGCCGAGCCTGTCGATGAGCGGCAGCGTCGCGTTCATCGGCAAGGCACCCCAGCCTTCGGACATCACGCGCACCATCGTCTCGATGCGGCGTCAAGGCTCAGTGTCGGGAAGGCCTGTCGCTCGCGTGGACCAGGCCGGCGCACTGGCGGTGACCGGAGTGATCCCTGGACCATACGTTGTCGCCGCGAGTGTGCCGGCAGGAAACGCCGCTGCGGGCGCAGCGTGGCGGCTGGCGTCCGTCATGATTGGCGACCTGGACGTCACGGATCGGCCCGTCGAGATTGGGCCCGGCACGGGCCCCATCACCATCACGTTCACCGATGTGGTCACTGAACTGTCAGGGCGCCTGCTGTCGACGGCAGGTGAGCCGACGGCCGACTACTTCGTCATTGCCATTCCCGAAGACCGTGCCTACTGGGTGCCCCAGTCGCGCCGCATCACAAGCACGCGGCCCGATGGCAGCGGTCGGTACGTGTTTCGCGGACTCCCTCCCGGCAACTACCGCATCGCCGTTACCACCGATCTGGTCCCCCGGGACCTGCAGGAACACGATGTGCTCGAGCAACTGCTGCCGCAGTCACTCCCGGTGACGGTCACCTTTGACGAACCACGCGCGCTGGATATCCGGACGACAGGCCGGTAGGGAGGACAGCACCGCGCCTGCGTGTGTCATGATCGGTGACTCATGCGTCTCCTCCCCCTTCTCGTCGTCGCGGCGAGCCTGGCCGCGCCGATGCAGGCCGATCGTGACGCCGGGTTCGATCGCATTCTCGATACGTACGTGCGCGACGGACTCGTCTACTACGACGCCTTACGCATCGAACGCGCCAATCTCGATCGCTACATCGGCTCACTGAGCGATGCCGAGGTCTGGCTGAGCCGAGCCTCCGAGCGTGAGCAGCAGGCCTTCTGGGTCAACGCCTACAACGCGCTGGTGCTTCGGACAGTGATCAACGCGTATCCGATTCGCGGCAAGTCAACCGAGTATCCGGCCGCGAGTATTGCGCAGATCCCTGGAGCATTCGCGTCCGTCAAGCATCGCGTCGCCGGGAAGGTGCTCACGCTCGATGAAATCGAGACGAACGTGCTGGGTCTCGGAGAACCGCGGCTGTTTTTTGCGCTGTCGCGCGGCACCCTCGGCAGTCCCCGTCTGCGCAGCGAGCCGTACCGTGCCGCCAGGCTGGACGAGCAGCTCGACGAAGCGGTGAAGGAATACATGGTCCGCGCCAACGTGCTGCGGATCGACCGTGTCCAGAACATCGTCGAAGTGTCGCCGCTGTTCAGCTGGCGCGAGGCCGCGATCGTGTCCGGGTTCGGCAAGGGGGGCGAGATGTGGGCCAACCGCTCGCCAATCGAGCGCGCGTTGGTGAGCATCGCGTATCCACACCTCTTTCCAAGCGAACGCGAGTATCTCGCCCTCAACGGCTGGCAGATGAAGTTCGGTGAATACGACTGGCGGCTCAACGACCTCACCGGCGGCGCCCGGGTGGGGGACTAAGGAATTTCATGGATTTGTTTTTGTCTGACAAGGTCGCCATCGTCACGGGTGGCAGCAAAGGATTGGGGTTCGCGAGCGCGCGTGCGCTGGTGGCCGAGGGCGCCCGCGTGGCCATTTGTGCACGAGGTGCTGATGCGCTCGCGGCCGCTGCCGTCGAGCTCGGAAAGCTGGCTGGTCGCGAAGGTGCGGTGTTACCGGTGCAGGCCGACGTGTCGCGCGCAGCGGACGTCGAACGCCTCGTGGCCGAGACGGTCCGCACCTTCGGCCGTCTCGACATCGTCGTGAACAACGTCGGCAAGGCCGGCGGCACCGACATCGTGTCCACGACCGATGATGAGTGGACGAGTGCGCTGGATCAGACGTTGTTTCCGGCCATTCGGGTGTCGCGCCTGGCGGTGCCCGAGATGCGCAAGGCGGGTGGTGGTGTAATTCTGATGATCGCGTCCATCTGGGGCCGCGAGTCGGGCGGACGGATGACCTACAACGCCGTGAAGGCGGCGGAGATCAGCCTCGCCAAAGCCATGGCGCAGCAGCTGGCGAAAGATAATATCCGCGTGAACAGTGTGGCGCCCGGATCGATGCTGTTCGAAGGCGGCACCTGGTGGCAGCGTCAGCAGGCCAATCCCGACGCCATCGCGGAATTCGTCAAGCGGGACCTTCCCTTCGGGCGTTTTGGCAAGGACACGGAACTCGGTGACGTTGTCGCGTTTCTGGCCTCGCCGCGCGCGTCGTGGATCTCGGGTGCGTGCATTACAGTAGACGGCTGCCAGTCCAAGTCCAACATCTGAGGTTTCATGGCTGAAGCAATTCAGAATCTCGCCGACCTGCTGTTCATGCCGCCGATCGTGACGGTGCTGCTGGGCACAGGCCTGTTCCTGACCTTGCGATTCCGTCTCATCCAGATCACGCGGCTGCGTGAGGCCTTCCGCGCCATGATGGCGCAGCAGACCGACGAGGCCACGGGTGCGTTGTCGCCCTTCCAGGCGTTCATGACGGCGCTGGCCGCGTCGATTGGCACCGGCAACATCGCCGGCGTCGCCACGGCCATCATCTCGGGCGGACCGGGTGCGTTGTTCTGGATCTGGGTCTACGGATTCTTCGCGACCACGTTGAAGTTCTCGGAAGCCGTGCTCGGCGTGAAGTTCCGTGAGCAGAGTGGCGATCAGGTGAAGTCCGGACCCATGTACTACCTGCGCGACGGCTTGAAGTCGCCGGCACTCGCGTGGGCGTATGCGTGTGTGGCCGGCATCGCGGCGCTGACGACCACACCATTCACGCAGCCGAACTCGATTGCGATCGCTGTTGAGCACGTGTGGCCGACAGGGCAGGTGACACTGCCGGTGTTGGGTGTCGTCAACCAGACGGCGCTGATCGCGGGCCTGCTCCTGGCCGTGATGACCTGGGCGGTCATCATCGGCGGTATCAAGTCGATTGGCCGCGCGGTTGAGAAGCTCTCGCCCCTCAAGGTGGGCCTCTACCTCGTCGGTGGCGCCATTGTCATCATCACGTTCATCGACCGGGTGCCGTACGTGTTGTCGCTCGTGATTGATGAAGCGTTCACCGGACAGTCGCTGTTCGGCTTTGGCATGTTCACGGCGATGCGATACGGCATCGCCCGCGGTATCTACGCCAATGAGGCTGGATACGGAACCGCCGCTGTGGCCTACGGCACGGCGCGCACCTCGAATCCGACGACGCAGGGGTTGCAGGCGGTGATGGAAGTCTTCATCGTGTCGTTCGTGACCGGCACCATCAGCGCGATGGCGATTCTGCTGAGTGGCGTCGCCGAGGCGTCGATTGTGGAACGCGCTGCCGGTGGCGCCGGGGTCACCAGTACGGCTGCCGTGGCGACGGCGTTCAACATGGCGATCCCAACCGTCGGTGCCTGGGTCGTGGCGCTGTGTGCGTTCCTCTTTGGGTACACGACGCTCATCGGGTGGTCGTACTACGGTGAACAGTTCCTCGAATACATCCTCGGCCGGTCTGTGACGCTGCCGTACCGCTACATCTACTGCCTGCTGATTCCCATTGGCGCTGTGCTCAAGCCCGACCTGGTGTGGGCCTGGGGCGACCTGATGAACGGCCTGCAGGTGTTTCCCAACGTCATTGGCCTGATCGGCCTGTCCGGCGTCGCCGCCGCCTACGCCACCCGGAAGTAGCCCGCGAAAAAGACGTCGGGTGGGGTTTTGGTCGGAAAAACCCCCCCACCTCATTTTAGCGAAGGTTTA
>BTVE01000119.1:0-10264 GCA_045862915.1 Acidimicrobiia bacterium | reverse complement strand
GCCGGCGCGCGGTCATCGGGATGTAGCGCAGCAGGACGCCGGCGTGCACCGTGAAGTAGTCCACACCCTGGTCGGCCTGCTCGATGATGGTGTCTCGGTAGATCTCCCACGTCAGCGCCTCGGGCCGTCCGCCGACTTTCTCCAGCGCCTGATACAACGGCACCGTCCCAATCGGCACGGGACTGTTGCGCAAAATCCATTCGCGTGTCTCGTGAATGTTCGCGCCGGTCGACAAATCCATCACGGTGTCGGCGCCCCACAAGGTCGCCCACCGCAACTTGTCCACTTCTTCAGCAATTGATGAGGAGACTGCGGAGTTGCCGATGTTGGCGTTGATCTTCACCAGGAAGTTGCGGCCGATGATCATCGGCTCGAGCTCCGGGTGGTTGATGTTGGCGGGGATGATGGCGCGGCCCCGCGCAACCTCGTCCCGGATGAATTCGGCATCGAGACCCTCGCGGACCGCGATGAACTCCATCTCCGGCGTCACGACTCCACGCCGGGCGTAGTGCAGTTGTGTGGGAGCGGCACCCGCTGTGCCCTTGAGCACCGGAGCGCGCTGGCCACGCCCCGTGTCGGCAACATCGCCCCGTCCGAGAATCCAATCACGACGCAACGCGGGCAGCCCCACGTGCAGGTCATACCCGCGGGGACCGCTCGTGTCGTACACCCGCAACGACGGCTCCCCGCCCGTCAGGGAGATTTCACGCATCGGTACGTGGACGCCGTGGCGGCCCTCCACGTACACCTTGCGCGACGCAGGGTACGCCTGATCAAAATCGGCTTCGGTGAGCGGCGTGTAGGCAGTCTTGGCCATCACCGCGACTATACACCGCCCCCCGGGACGGCTCAGCGGCCGAGATTGATGCCGACCCCGAACTTGATGCTGGGACTGTCGATCAACCCCACCTTGACCTCGGCAAAGATGCCGCGGCTGTGCTCGATGCCGAGCAGCAGATTGAGGCCGCCTCCGAAGTCGCTGTCGTCGCCAAACCGGCTGTCGAACGAGTAGAAGTTGGCGGCCGGTCCCCCGCCGGCCAGCATGGTCCACGACGAGTTGGGCAGTTCGTGGCGATAGACGAACTCGAGATTGGCGCCAAGGGCGGTGACGTTGTCGCCGAACCCGACCTCCACATTGGGCCGGAACGTCACGCGGTCGGCAATGGGCCGGGTTTCCGCGTGGACGCCGACGTAAAACTGATCCGGGTCGCCACTGGCACCGGCGCGTACGCCGAACGACTGGGCGGAGGCGGTCGACGCCCCGCCCAGAATCAGGGTCACCGCAGCCGTCACCATGAACATCTGTGTGAATCTCTTCATGCGTAGTTCCTTCCTATCGAAGCAGGTCATCCCGGGATCGGGAGCAAAGGCTGTACCGCGCGCAGCGGTCCACTTACAAACGTCTGAGCACGAGCGCCTTGAGGTACGACGTCTCAGGCACGCCAAGAAGTACCGGGTGGTCGCGTGATTGGAGCCGCTTTTCCATCAGGACCACGGCGGCCTGCGCATCGGCAGCCGCCGATTCCACGACCTCGAGGAAGAGCGGCTCGGAGACGTGATACGAGCACGTACACGTGATCAGGAGGCCGCCGGGGCGCAGCAGCTTCAACGCGCGCAGGTTGATCTCCTTGTAGCCGCCCAGCGCCTTGGGCAACGACGCCTTGGTCTTGGCGAACGCGGGCGGGTCGAGGACGATCGTGTCAAAACGGGCTTTGGCGATCTCGAGCTCGCGCAACTCGTCAAAGACATTCGCCACGCGGCCCTCGACGTTGGTGATCCCGTTGCGCCTGGCGTTGACAGCCAGTGCCTGCACGGCGGGTTCCGATCCGTCCAGCGCCAGCACCGAGTCACAGTGCCGGGCCATCTGCAGGGCGAATCCCCCGTGATAGGCGAACGCGTCCAGTCCGGCGCCTCGCGCGTACCGGCCGGCGGCGAGGTGATTTTCACGCTGATCCAGAAACAGCCCGGTCTTCTGTCCATGCCGCACGTCCACATCGAACGTGATGTCGCCTTCGCGCACCGTAATGGCGTCGGGCACGTCTCCGAACTTCACCTCGACGGTCTGCGGCAGCCCTTCCAGCGCCCGCACCTTCGGATCGTTGCGCGCGAGAATGCCCCGCGGCCGCACCACATCCCTCAGAATCTCGACAAACAGGTCCAGACGCCGATCGGTCCCCTGCGACAAGGTCTGCACGACCAGCACGTCACCGTAACGGTCCACGATGAGCGACGGAATCCGATCGGCTTCGCCGTTCACCAACCGGCAGGCCTCGGCATCGCCGGCCACCATGTGCCGATAGTTGATGGCGGCCTCGATGCGCTCGCGCATCCATGCGGCCTCGTCCTCGGGGCCGTCGCCGAGCATGCGCAGCGTAATCTGCGATGTATCGCTGAAAAACGCGCGTCCAAGCGGCCGACCACGTTCGGTGCGGACCTCGACGATGTCGCCGGCGTCGGCCTCGACACTCAGCACGTCAGAGCGATAAATCCAGGGATGACCGGCGCGCCAGCGCTCAGCTCCACGCGACGACACGACCGCAACGGAAGGCACACACGATTGTAGCCGGTGGCCGGAAGCAACCCGCTATACTCAGGCGCATGCGGATTGCGATCGGCGCCGATCATGCGGGTGTGCACCTCAAAGACGCGTTGCGTGGCGCGCTGGACGAACGTGGCCTCACCTACACGGACTTCGGCACCACCGGTGACGGGTCGGTCGACTACCCGGATTTTGCGGAGCAGGTGGCCCGCGCCGTGGCGTCGGGCGACTATGACCGGGGACTGCTGGTGTGCGGATCGGGCATCGGCATGGCCATCGCCGCCAACAAGGTGCCGGGCATTCGCGCCGCAGTCGCGACCGAGGTCGAATCCGCCCGGCTGAGCCGGAGCCACAACGACGCGAACGTGCTGGCGCTGGGCGCCCGCCTGACGGCCGAGCCGCTGGCGCGCGAGATCCTTGCCACCTTTCTTGACACCCGGTACGAAGGCGGACGCCACCAGCGGCGCGTCGACAAGATCTCGGCGCTTGACCACTCTCCCATCGGAAGGCACTCGTGAGCGCACTGTCCCAGATTGATCCCGCCATTGCCGACGTCCTGTCCCGCGAACTGCAGCGGCAGGATCGCGGTCTTGAACTCATCGCATCCGAGAACATCGTCAGTCGCGCTGTGCTGGAAGCAGTCGGCTCCGTTCTGACGAACAAATATGCGGAAGGGTATCCGGGCAAGCGGTACTACGGCGGGTGTGACGTCGTGGACATCGCCGAGCAGCTCGCCATCGATCGGGCGCGGCAACTCTTTGGCGCCGACCATGCCAACGTGCAGCCCCACTCGGGCGCGCAGGCCAACATGGCCGTGTACCTCGCGATGTTGTCACCGGGCGACACGATTCTCGGGATGAACCTGGCCCATGGCGGCCACCTCACCCACGGCCATCCGCTGAATTTCTCCGGCAAGTACTTCACGATCGTCCCGTACGGCGTGCGGCAGGACGACGAACGGCTTGACTACGAGGAACTCGAGGCGCAGGCGCGGGCCCATCGCCCGAAGCTCATCGTCGTGGGTGCAAGCGCGTACCCGCGCGTCATCGACTATGCCCGCGTCCGTGCCGTGGCCGACGAAGTTGGCGCCCTGGTCATGACCGACATGGCGCACATCGCCGGCCTCGTCGCGGCCGGCCTGCATCCAAACCCGGTGCCCCATTCGGACTTCGTGACGACCACGACGCACAAGACGCTGCGTGGTCCTCGGGGCGGCCTCATCCTCTGCCGCGCGCAGTACGCCAAGGACATCGACCGCGCCCTGTTCCCAGGTGTGCAGGGTGGGCCGTTGATGCACGTCATCGCAGGGAAGGCCGTCGCCTTCCAGGAGGCGTTGTCCCAGGAGTTCCGCGAGTATCAGGGTCGCGTCGTGGCCAACGCCGCGCGCCTCGCATCGCGTCTGGCCGCCGCGGGATTCCGCCTGGTGAGTGGCGGCACCGACAATCACCTCGTGCTCGTTGATGTCTTCTCGAAGGGCATTACGGGCAAGGCCGCGGAAGCGGCGCTGGGACGCGCGGGCATCACGGTGAACAAGAACGCGATTCCCTTCGACACAAATCCGCCGATGGTGGCGTCGGGCATCCGTGTGGGCTCACCTGCGGTCACGACACGTGGCCTGACCGAAACGGACATGGACACCGTCGGCGAGTTGATCGCGCGCGTGCTGGAGGCGCCCGACGACGAAGCGGTACGAGCGTCGGTGCGCGCCGACGTGGACACGTTGTGCCGGAGATATCCGCTGTATCCCGATCTGGCGCGCTGACGCGCCTGGTCGTCGACCTGTTCGCCGATGGCGGGCCGCTCGCGTCCGCCTTCGAGGCCTTCGAAGCACGGCCCGGTCAGCGGGCGTTGGCCGAAGCCGTTGCCCGCGTCTTCGAACGGGGCGGGATTCTCCTGGCAGAAGCCGGCACCGGCACGGGAAAAACCCTCGCCTACCTTGCCGCCGCCGTTCACGCCGGCAGGCGCGTGTTGATCTCGACGGGCACCAAGACACTCCAGGACCAGGTCTTCTACAAGGACATCCCGACACTCGCGCAGGCCCTGGGTCGTGAAATCCGCGCGTCCTACATGAAGGGCCGCACCAACTATCTCTGCCTGCATCGGTATGAGCGGCTGCACGAAATCGCGGCGACCCTGCCCGATCAGGAGCAGCACTGGATGTCGACGATCGCCGAGTGGCTGCCCGCAACGCAGACCGGCGACCGCGCCGAACTGACCGACCTGCCCGACGCGTTGCCGTTCTGGCAGGAAGTGACCGCGACCAGTGACCAGTGCCTCGGCCGCGAATGTCCCAGGTTTGCCGACTGCTTCATCACGAAGATGCGGGAACGCGCGGACGACTCGGACATCGTGGTCGTGAACCACCACCTGCTGTGCGCGGATGCATCGGTGCGTCAGGGTGAATACGGCGCGGTCATCCCCGCCAGCGATTTCGCCGTCATCGATGAAGCACATCAGCTCGAGGATGTGGTCACGCAGTACTTCGGGGTGAGCCTCAGTGCGCATCGCCTGGATGAACTGGTGCGCGATGGGGAACAGTCAGTCGCGACGGTGCCGCCCACCGAGGGCCGATTTGCCGTCGCGTGGCAACACGCCATTCACGATGTGGAACGGGCTGGTCGTCGGCTGTTCGACAGCCTGCGGATGGAAGTGCGGATGGCCAACGGCGGCGACCGGCTGACGTTGACCAGTGACATGGCCGCGCGGCTGGGTCCCGATGCGGATGCCCTCCGGCAGGAACTCGACCGGCTCCGAGACCAGTCGCGTCATCTGTCGCCGCTGCCCGACGATCTCGCGGCCATCGTCGCCCGCGCCGTGGGTGTCCGCGAGGATCTCGCCGTGCTGCTGGCCGCCGAGGATCCGTCGTTCGTGCATTTTCTCGAGAGCCGCGGACGCCAGGTGGGGCTGCGCGCAGCGCCGATCGATGTCGCGGCACTCGTGCGCGACAAGGTCATTGGCGAGCGGATCGCCACCGTGCTCACCTCGGCCACGCTGACCGTCGATGGCCGGTTCGACTACATGCAGGGACGCCTGGGCATCCCGGATGCGGAGACCCTGCGCCTGCCGTCGGAGTTCGACTTTGCGTCACAGGCGCTGTTGTACCTGCCCTCGACGATGCCCGATCCGCGGTCGCCGGATTTCAACGTCGCGGCAGCCGATGAGATTGTCGAGCTGCTCGATCGCTCGTCGGGCCGGGCGTTTGTGCTGTTCACGTCGTACGCAGCGATGCGGGATGTCCGCGCGCGCGTGGAGAGCCGTCTGCCGTGGACGTGTTTCATGCAGGGCGATGCCCCGCGGACGGCGCTGCTGCGCGACTTCCGCGCGACGCCCAACGCCGTCCTGTTCGCGACCGCCAGCTTCTGGCAGGGCGTCGATGTCGCCGGGGATGCGCTCAGCTGCGTGATCATCGACCGGCTGCCCTTCGCCTCGCCTGGCGACCCGCTGGTCGCGGCGCGGATCCAGGCGATTCAGGCCGCCGGAGGCCACGCCTTCCACGACTATCAGGTGCCCCTGGCGACGCTGACCCTGCTGCAGGGACTGGGGCGGTTGATTCGCACCCGATCTGACCGGGGCGTCATGGCGGTGCTCGATCCCCGGCTGACCCGGATGGCCTACGGCCGTCGTTTTCTCGACTCGTTTCCGCCCGCCAGGCGGACCCGGTCGCTCGACGACGTGGCTCGACTGTTCCGGCAGGAGGGGGAGCGGTCGCAGGTATAAAATGTTCGTGGAGGATTTTTGTATGACTCGTCCCAGTCTTCTTCGCGTCGCGTGTGCGGGCCTGCTCACCATCGGGCTGCTGGCCTCGTCGATGCCGGCGTTGGCCCAGGGCATCGGTTCGGTCCGCGGCAAGATCGTGGATGCCGAAGGCAAACCCGTTCCCGAAGCCGAGATCGTGATGGAGTTCGTCGGGGACGTCCAGATTCAGGTGGCGTTCAAGACCAACACCCGGGGCGAGTTCGTCCGCTCGGGTCTGCGCACCGGCACCTGGAAGCTCGAGGCCCGCAAGGGTGAGTTGCTCGGCCGCAACAACTCGGTGCAGGTCACGATCTCGAACATGACGCAGATCGAACCCATCACGCTGCGCAACGCGTCGGAACTGGCGTCCACGGCCCCCGCGGGCATGACGAACGAAGAAGTCGAGGCGCGCAACAAGATGATGGCCGAGATGCAGGCCGAGTTCGAAGCGGGCATCGCATTGCTCACGTCCGATCCGGCAGCGGCCGCCGCCAAGTTCACGGCGATGACTGAGAAAGTGCCGACCTGCGGTGTCTGCTACACCCGGCTGGGCGATGCGCAGGTCAACGCGAAGAACGACGCGGCTGCCGAAGCGGCCTACCTCAAGGCCATCGAGGTGGACGCCAAAGGCGCGGAAGCCTACCAGGGCCTCGCGAACCTCTACAACCGGCAGCAGAAGTTCGCCGAAGCCGCGAAGATGGGCGCCCAGGCTGCAGAGCTGGCCGGGGCGAGCAACCCCGCGGGCGGCGGTGGCGGCAACGCCGCCGACGTGTTGAACCTCGGCATCATCTCGTGGAACGCCGGCAACTACCCGGAAGCCAAGGGCCACTTCGAACGCGCCGTGAAGCTTGATCCAAAGCTGGCGGACGCGCACTTCCGCCTCGGCATGGCCTACGTCAATCTTGGGCAGCTGCCGGACGCCATCAAAGCCTTCGAGGAATATCTCAAGCTGGCACCGACGGGCGAACACGCGGAAATGTCCAAGAGCTTGCTCAAGAGCCTGAAGGGCGGCACATCGTCACCGCTGCTGTGACGTGTCGTCCCTGATTGCCGAACATCTGACCGACGTGCGCCGCCGCCTCACCGCGGCGGCGCAGCGCGGCAGACCCGCCGACATCCCCCCTGCCCTGATCGCGGTCTCCAAGACATTTCCCGCTGATGATGTGCGCGCGGCTGCCGCGGCAGGCCAGCAGCACTTCGGCGAAAATCGCGTCCAGGAAGGGCTCGACAAGATCGCGGCCACAGCCGACCTGGATCTCACCTGGCACCTCATCGGTCATCTCCAGACCAACAAGGCCCGCAAGGCTGCAGCCGCGTTTGCCTGGATTCATTCGGTCGACAGCCTCGAGTTGCTGCGCAAACTGGACGCCGGCGCGGGCGATGCCGGCACCCAGCCCAACATCCTCCTGCAGGTCGACCTCGCCCAGGAAGCCACGAAGTTCGGTGTGCCGCCCGAGGCGCTGCGTCCGCTCATTGACGCGGCGCTTGGCTGCACGCACGTGCGACTGCGCGGCCTGATGATCATTCCTCCCGCCGTGGACGATCCAAACGACGCGCGCCCTTGGTTCGTGCGTCTTCGTACGTTGCGGGACGAGTTGGTGGCGCAGGGTGTACCGTCTGATGCGCTGGCACACTTGTCGATGGGCATGAGCCACGACTTTGAGGTCGCGATTGAAGAAGGCGCGACGTGGGTGCGCGTTGGGTCCGCCATCTTCGGACAGCGCCCCCCGCTCACGGACAGCAGTGGGGCGGGGCTTCAGCCCCGCCAGCTCAGACCGGTATCGCTGCTGATTGAGCACCTCGATCAGCTCTATACCGTGGCAGGCCCCGGTCCACGAGCCGGTGTACGTCAGGGTGATATTGCGCCGATCGCTGATGGCGCAATCGCCGCCCAGGATGGCCTCATCGTGGCAGCCGGGACCACTGCCGAGGTTCGCGCACAGGTGCAGGTACACGCGGACACGGTCGTTGTGGACGGTCGCGGCAAGTCACTCGTCCCCGGGTTTGTGGACGCCCACACACATGTGGTGTTTGCCGGCGACCGCCGCGATGAACTCCGCATGCGTCTGTCGGGTGCAACCTACGCGGAGATCGCGGCTGCCGGCGGAGGCATCCTCTCCACCGTGCGCGCCACACGTGCCGCATCAGAACAGGCGCTGATCGACGCGACTGCCCCACGACTGGCCGCGATGCTGCGCGCAGGCACGACCACAGCCGAGTCGAAGTCCGGATACGGGCTGGATCTCGACTCCGAGATGCGGATGTTGCGCGTCAGCCGCGCGCTGGAAGCCGTGCAGCCGGTCGAACTCGTGCACACGTTCATGGGCGCGCACGAGGTGCCGCCGGAGTATCGAGGTCGCCAGACCGACTACGTGCGGCTGGTGATCGACGAGATGATTCCGGCCGCTGCCGGGCTGGCGGAATGGTGTGACGTGTTCTGTGATCGAGGCTTCTTCACGCCGGAGGAATCAGCCGAGATCCTCGAGGCCGGGCTTCGCACTGGTCTCAAGCCGCGCATCCACGCGGACGAGCTGGCCGCCAGCGGCGGATCGCAGGTCGCCGCGCGAGTCGGGGCCCGCTCGGCGGATCATCTGGTGCATGTGCCGCCGGACGGCGTTGCCGCCATGGCCGGCGCAGGGGTCGTCGCCACTCTGCTGCCCTGTGCAGCGTTTTACCTCAAACTTGGTCAATACGCGCCGGCGCGGGCAATGATTGCCGCGGGCGTGCCAGTGGCGTTGGCCACAGACGTGAATCCCGGCGGCGGCTTTTCGCCGTCCATGCCGTTTGCGATGACGCTGGCCTGTTTCGGCATGGGACTCACCTTCGAAGAGGCGCTCGTCGCAGCCACGATCAACGGCGCGGCCTCACTCGATCGCCAGAATCGTGTCGGCAGCCTTGAAGTGGGCAAGCAGTGTGACGCGGTGCTGATTGATGGTCCGGCGGTCAATCTCCTGCGCATCAACGCCGCTCCCATCGTCGCGGTCTACAAGAAAGGAATCCGATGCTGATCGATCACAACGTGCCCTCGCTGCTCGAGGCCTTCAGTTCGAACACACCGACGCCTGGCGGAGGATCGGCGGCGGCGCTCGCTGGTGCGGCAGGCGCGAGCCTGCTGGTGATGGTGGCAGGCATGCCCAAGACACGGACCAACGCCGCGGAAGAACGCGCGGCCCTGGATGCCGCACACGCCGCGCTTGTGCCGCTGCGAGACACGTTGCAGGGCCTGATCGATCGTGACGCGGGCGCGTACGACCTGGTCGTGGCCGCCTTCCGCCAACCCAAGGCGACAGACGAAGAAAAGGCCGCCCGCAAGGCAGCAATTCAGGAAGCAACGCGTGTCGCGACAGAGGTCCCGCTCGAAACGATCCGTGTCTGTGTGGACGCCATGCGTCACGGCCGCGCCACGGTGGAGCACGGCAACCCCTCGGCGTCGAGTGATGCCAAGGTCGGATTCCGCCTGCTGATGGCCGCCGCACTGGGCGCCCGCGACAACGTCGACATCAACCTGTCGGGACTCAGCGACGAGGCCGTCCGCACGGCCATCGCGACCGAAGCGGCCGCGCTCATCGACGAGGGCGCGGCGATGCACTCGGCGGTCGTGGGCTGAGACGATGGAGCCGGGCCATGAGGGCCGGCGGTGGTGCTGGGTGCTGGAGCTGGATGCTTAGTGCTCGGTGCTCGGTACTGGGTGCTCGGTGCTTGGGCGCCGTGGCGATTCAGGGCGCGGGCTTGACGCTCTTCGTAGGGCGGGGCTTCAGCCCCGCCATGGATCCGCGATCAAATGCTGATCTGTCAGAGTTTCAATCGGCGGATCTGTCAGATTTTCGACCGGCGTTGACACCCGCGAGGGCGTGACGCTGAGGGAGGCCACTGGACTCGATCCCCCACGCGGTTTCAATCCACGCGCCCCCGCGAGGGAGCTCGGAAGCGCCCACGGCTGAACGCCAGACACATCCTGTTATCGCGGATGCCGGCGGCGCCGGGGCGCGG
>BTVE01000118.1:0-10424 GCA_045862915.1 Acidimicrobiia bacterium | reverse complement strand
GTGGCCGTTAACAGTGACGCGTCTGTCCGAGGCAACAAGGGACCGTCACGTCCGATCGTGCCGGAGAGCGCCCGCGCGGAACTCGTGGCAGCGCTGCGCGGTGTCAGCTACGTGCTTGTCTTCGATGATCCGACCGTGGACAGGCTGCTCCGCCTGCTCCGTCCAGATGTGCACTGCAAAGGGACGGACTACACCGTGGACACGGTCCCCGAGCGCGAGACGGTTCGTGCCTACGGCGGTCGCATCGCGATTGTCGGCGACCCCAAGGACCATTCCACCCGCGATCTCATCGCAAAGCTCGCAAAACCATGAGTCACGCACCCGCCTCCGTCGGGGCTCCGGTGGGCAAGCCTCGCACTGTCCTGATCGTGCGCCTGGGTTCGCTGGGCGATCTCGTGCATGTGCTGCCCGCGGCGGCCGCACTGCGAGAGGCATGGCCGGACGCGCGCATCGACTGGCTCGTGGAGCCTGCGCACGCCGCGTTGCTCGAATTGGTGCCGGTGATCTCTCGAGTGCGGGTGTTGAAGGAGCGCTCAGCGGCTGGGTGGCTGGCGACCCGGCGCGAACTGCGCGCGGACGCCTACGACCTGGCGATCGACTTTCAGGGACTGGTGAAGTCCGCCGCCCTCGCGTGGTTGTCGGGCGCCAGGGAGGTGGTGGGGTTTGATACGGCCGCCCTGCGTGAGCCGTCCGCGCGCTGGTTGTATACACGGCAGCACATCGTCGGCGAAGGCCGCCATGTGATCGAGAAGAACCTCGCGTTGGCGCGGGCCGTCGCCGGTATCGGCTCCGGTGAACCAGCCACGTTCTGGTTTCCGCTGCAACTGCAGCCCTCACTTGCGGCCGATCAGGTGCGGGCCTACGCCGGCGGCCCATTTGTGCTCCTCAACCCGGGCGCCGCATGGCCGAACAAACGCTGGACGCCTGACCGGTTTGCCGACGTGGCCCGGCGTGTGCGGCAGCAGCTCGGGTGGCCGTCGGTTGTCCTGTGGGGGCCCGGCGAGAGGGACCTCGCAGCGTCGATCGTCAGCACGGCGGGCGAAGCCGCGTTGCTCGCGCCAGAGACGACGTTCAACGATCTGCTCGCGCTTGCGTCCGAGGCGCGGCTGATGGTCTCGGGTGACACGGGGCCGGTCCACCTGGCCGCCGCTCGCGGCTGCCCCATCGTCGCGGTGTTTGGTCCGACGACACCGGATCGCAACGGACCGTGGGATGATCGCGACGTGTCGATTTCCCGTTATGCCGACTGTGCGTGTCACTATCAGCGCACGTGCCAGCGCGCAGGCCGTTGGTGTCTTGAGTCGATTGGCGTCGACGAGGTGATGGCGGCCATTACGCGGCGGGTGGCGGCATGAGCTGGGCTCGCGTGGCGCGGTGGCGTGTACCGCTCGGGTTTGCGGCGTTCGCCGCCGCGTTCTGGTTTGCGGCGCCCACGCCGGCGACGCTTGTGGTCGGCGCGGCGGTAGCCGCACTCGGCCAGGCCCTGCGCATCTGGGCGGCCGGGCACATCGAAAAGGGGCGCGAAGTCACGCGCAGCGGTCCCTATCGACATCTGCGGCATCCGCTCTACACGGGCTCGCTCGTCATGGGGCTGGGCTTCGTGATTGCTGCGGCCACGTGGACCGCCGGCCTGCTGGCTGTCGCGTATTTTGTCGTGACGTACGTGGCGGCCGTCCGCAGTGAGGAAGCCACGCTGGACGCGCGCTTCGACGGCGAATATTCGGCGTACCGTGAAGGACGGGCGCCGGCGATGACGCGACGCTTCAGCGGGCATCGCGCATTTGTGACGAACAAGGAACTGCGGTCGGTCGCGGGTCTCGTGCTCGCGTTTGTGCTGTTGGGGTGGGTCGGACTGCGATGATGTCGGGGCATCTCCGAGCCCTTGAGGCGGAGAGCATCCATCTCATCCGGGAAGTGGCCGCCGAGCGCGAGCGCCCCCTGCTGCTCTATTCAATGGGCAAGGACTCCGCAGTCCTGCTGCACCTCGCGATGCGCGCGTTTGCGCCTGCGCCGCTCCCGTTCCCGCTCCTGCACATCGATACGACGTGGAAATTCCGCGAGATGATCACGTACCGGGGGGAGATGGCGCGACGGCACCAGCTGCACCTGCGTGTGCACACGAATCAGGCGGGCCTCGCGCGCGGGATTTCCCCCTTCACTCACGGGTCGTCCACCTACACCGACGTCATGAAGACCGATGCGCTGCGACAGGCCCTGACCGACTATGGGTGCGATGCGGCGTTTGGCGGCGCGCGGCGAGATGAGGAACGCTCACGTGCAAAAGAGCGGATGGTCTCGGTTCGCGACGCGCACCATCGCTGGGACCCCCGCCAGCAGCGTCCCGAATTCTGGCGACTCTTCAACACCGAGGTTCGTCCCGGCGAATCGCTCCGGGTGTTCCCGCTGTCCAACTGGACCGAGCGTGACGTCTGGGCGTACATCCTCGCTGAGTCGATCCCGGTCGTGCCCTTGTACTTCTCGGCGGTGCGGCCCGTCGTCCGGCGGGACAACCTGCTCATTGTCGTGGACGATGAGCGGCTTCCTCTTGAGGAGGGCGAGCAGCCGCAGCCACTGCGCGTGCGGTTCCGCACGCTGGGTTGTTACCCGCTGACCGGCGCAATTAAATCTGACGCCGAGTCGGTGGAAGCGATCCTCGACGAACTGGATCACGCGACGCTCTCCGAGCGCCAGGGCCGTGCGATCGACCACGACCAGACCGGCAGCATGGAACGCAAGAAGCGAGGCGGGTACTTCTGATGGCCGACTCGTTATTGCGCGTCCTCGCGTGCGGCAGTGTGGACGACGGCAAGAGTACGTTGCTGGGGCGCCTGCTCATCGACACCGGCTGCGTGCCCGACGACGTGCTCGAAGAAGCCGGCGAACCGGCGCGTCTGTTTGACGGGCTGATCGCCGAGCGCGAACAGGGCATCACGATTGATGTCGCGTACCGCTACTTCTCCACGCCGCGACGTTCGTTTGTGGTGGCAGACGCCCCCGGGCACGAGCAGTACCTGCGGAACATGGTGACAGGCGCATCGGTCTCGGACCTTGCGCTGGTGCTCGTCGACGTGCGTCACGGTGTGCGTCCTCAGACGCGCAGGCACGCGCTCATTGCGTCGTTGCTGGGGATCAGGCATCTGATTCTGGTGGTCAACAAAATGGATGCCGTTGCCTACTCGGAGGCGACCTTTCAGTCGGTGGCTGAGGAGTTCCGCGAGTTCTGCGGACGCCTCGCCGTTGCGGACGTGCAATGTGTGCCGGTTGCTGCGCTGGCGGGCGACAACGTGGTCCATCGGAGCGGAGAGATGCCCTGGTACGACGGGCCCACGGTGTTGCACGTCCTTGAGAGCGTGCACGTGGCGACCGGTCGCAACGCCGTCGATCTTCGCGTGCCGATCCAAGCCGTCGTTCGCGACCCCGTCGGAGGTCGGTGGTACCAGGGCACGGTGGCGTCCGGGCTCCTGCGTGTGGGAGACGACGTGGTCGTGCTGCCGTCGGGGCAGCGCGCCAATGTTGCCGCGATTCTTGGGCCGGCGGCCGAAGTGACGACAGCCGCGGCCGATGTGCCGGCGAGCGTCAGGTTCGACCGTGAGGTCGATGTGTCGCGCGGCGACCTTGTCGTGCACGCGCGCAACCAGCCCGTCCGCAGCCATGCGGTGGAGGCGATGGTCGTGTGGCTGGGGCAGGAAGCACTGTCGGCGGGTGTCCGGCTGCGCATGAAACATCTCACCCGCACGACCGAGGTGACGGTGCGCGCGATTGAGTACCGCCTGGACGTCGACACCCTCCGGCGTGTGCCCGGTGGCGTCCTCCACCCGGGCGACGTCGGCCGCTGCGTGATCGAGGCAGATGCTGAAGTGTGCTGGGACCCGTACGACAAGAACCGTGTGACCGGCGCGGCCATCCTGCTTGATCCGGTGACGCGCGACACCGTCGCCGCCATGATGTTCATCGACCGGCTGCCGTCCGCCGTGCTTGAGGCGGACGTGAAAACCGCTGGAGCGATCAGGCCGGTGGTGGCCTGGTTGACGGGCCTGTCCGGCGCCGGCAAGTCCACGATCGCCGAAGGCGTGCGCGCACAACTTGCCGCGCGCGGTGTGCGTGTGGTGGTGCTGGACGGTGACCGTCTGCGTCAGGGGCTCAACCGCGACCTGGGGTTCTCGGAAGAAGACCGCCGCGAAAACGTGCGTCGTGTCGCCGAGGTGGCGCGCCTGTTCATGGAGGAAGGGTGTGTCGTGCTGGTGCCGGTGATTGCACCGTTTGCCACAGACCGTGCCGCGGCGCGTGACATTGTCGGCGCCGATCACTTCCTTGAGGTCTTCGTCGACGCGTCGCTCGACGTGTGTGAAGCGCGTGACGTCAAGGGCCTCTACCGTCGCGCCCGCGCGGGTGACCTGCCAGCGTTCACGGGCATCTCCTCTCCGTATGAAGCGCCGGTGACCCCGGACCTGGTGTTGCCGACAGGGGAGTGGACGACAGAGGCGTGTGTTCAGCGCCTCAACCAGTGTCTGAGCGCTCGCCGTCGGTCCAGTGCCTGATGTGTTGCGCCGCGGCGCGCCAGCGCTGCCTGGGTGAGCCACCGGCCATGACGCCGGGTCAACCCGATCGCACGTGTCAGGGGGGCCTCTCCTGATGGATGCAGGACGCGGTCCTTGATCAGGCGCAGCCGGCGTCGCCATGTGGCATCCACGAATGTCGCGGCGCTCTCCGACGTTGGCCGCGTGTGGTCGAAGATGTGTTCGACGGCCGCGCTCAGGATGTCTTCTTCGACGGGCTCGGGCCGGATCGTGTCCGGTGCCCGGAAGCCGAACGTGCGTTCCACGAGAGCCATACCCAGCTGGAGCGCGCGGGAGGCTTGCCATCTGGTGGCCTGATCCTGCAGATGCGCCGGATTCAGCGTGGCACCGTGCTTCTGCAGGATGGCTCTGATGTCACAGAGGCTCCGGATACCCAGCTCCATCACGTGGGCATCGATGCCGTGCAGTGCGCTGTGGACGAGCAGGTCCTCCGGACACAGTCCCCACAGGTTTTTCGCGAGGGGCAGCTGAATCAGGCGCGACCACAGGTCGTCGAGCTGCGCCCTGGGTGCGCCGCTGCGTGAATCAATGTGCAGGTGCAGTTCGAGCACCACTCCGTCACGAACCAGCGGTGGAGCATGGTGCTCGGAGACGCCGGCGGCCAGGGGCCGGAAGCCGAGGTCCTGCGCGGCCGTTTGTACGCGAGGCAGGTCAGGCCCGGTCACCAGCACATCGACGTCACCCATTTCGCGAAGGGCGGGACTGGGATACACGGCGCAGCCCAGGTGCAGGCCCTTTAATGCGACCATCCGGATGCCGTCTGGCTCGACGGCGTTGGCCAGCGCGAGCACGGCGGCTTGTTGACGCAGGACGCGGGTGGCTGCGCGTTCGGCATGCGCGTGCAACGGCTCTCGACACGTGTCTGGCATCGGCAGGCCGGGCATCGTGTGGAGGAGTGCGGCGATGCGTTGGCGAACGGCCAGGCTGGCGATGTTCGCCCATTCCACGTCCGTCAACCCATCAAGCAGGTCATCGTCGCGGTCTTCCGGCTCGTGCAGCGCTGCCAGCAGATGGCGGGCTTCCGGCGTCATCGGTCGCAGTATGCCGGAATTCGCCCTTGTCTTGCGGGCTCGAGTAGTGGAATAATCGTCGGGTTGTCGGCACGGGCGGTTAGCTCAGCGGTAGAGCACTGGCCTTACACGCCGGCTGTCACAGGTTCGAATCCTGTATCGCCCATTAGCGGGGTCGTAGTTCAGTTGGTTAGAACGCTGGCCTGTCACGCCAGAGGTCGCGAGTTCGAGTCTCGTCGGCCCCGCCACTTTTCACCGGTTCACCTTTAACGACGCGGCAGTCGCGTCCCCATCCACGACGACCATCGCGGCGCCGCCGTGCGGTTGAGCGACGTTGGATCGGGATCGATGTCCGGAGCCCGATTACCCGGCAGGCGTGAATAGAGCAATCGGCCCGCATGGCGGTCGAACTCCGTCATGGGTTGCGCCGACGGCGCCATCAACGATGGTCGCGACACTACATGTGTGAATCCCAGGGTGTGGCCGAGTTCGTGGAATCGGAGCCATCGGCTCGCGCTGCCGCGGTCGGCATCGACATCGAGCAGGATCACGCCTCCGGTCAGCACCCAGTTGCGGTATTCCCAGCGGGCGTACCCGTCGTAACCGGAGTGCCGCGCCAGCCCTTCGACCCAGAAGACGGTGATCTGATTGGACACGGTGATCGGTATTGGCGCATCCCCCGGTGACGTCCGGGTGTCCTGACGTTCGAAGGACGGAATCACACCACCCGTCAACTCCACGAGTCCGGCCGACAGGTCGCTCATCAACCCCTGCACGTATCCGGCGTCCTTCACCGTCGCCGTGGGCGTCCACGAGGTCTTGTCGAGCGCGTCAAACTGGAGCACCCGCTGCTCCACCACGACGACGGGCGGCGTCATCCAGCGCTTGGTCGCCGGCTGCCTCGCAATCTGGTTGAAGGCGTCAAGGTCGAACGAGGCCGGGATCAAGTCGATCTCCGCATCGGCGCCCGGCACACGCAGCAGCGATTCGCGAGGGACGATCGAGGAGCCGACAAACCGCACCAGTTGCTGATCTCCCGAATGTTCGGCGTTCACTGTGAGCCGGATTTGTCCCGACCCGTCACTGGCCGCCGCAGTGAACCCATCACCTTCAACCGTGACACCGGCCAGTCCTCCACCTGTCAGCGCATCCAATGCCCGCACAACAAACGACACCGCAGGGGGCGTCGGTGGCGTCGGTGGTGTTGGTGGTGTTGGTGGTGTTGGTGGCGGTGGTGGCGGTGGTGTCGGTGGTGTCGGTGGCGTCGGAGGTGTCGGCGGTGTCGGAGGCGCGGGAGTGGCGGGGCCGGAGTCGGACTCGTCCGGGACGACGGCCGGCGTGACTGACGGCGCAGTCGGTGAGGCGTTCTGACACGACGCCACGGCAGCAGCACTCACAAGCACAAACACGGACTTCACGAGGAAGCGCGATGTTCTGACCATACCGAACCTCCGGCTCCCTCTTGAGCAAACTTCAGACCACCTGGAAAAAGTGTGAAATTGCGAGCAAAAGGGGCCGTTTCTGTGCAGCGCGGTAAGATCTTCCGGTGACGTTCTCAAAGTGGCCAGTCGAAGGGCATGTGGCCGTTCGCGACATCCTGACGAAGGTCATCAGCGGCGGGCGGGTGCCTCAGGCACTGCTGCTGGCCGGACCGGCCGGTGTCGGCAAGTTCGCCACGGCGCTCGCCATTGCCAGGGCGGTCAACTGTCAGGCGATGCGGGAGGGAATCCCCTGTGAGGGGTGCCGCTCCTGCGAGCGGATTACGGGTGGCCAGTTTTCTGACGTGGTTGTGGTCTCGCGCGGCGACCTCGCCTCGATCTCAATCAAGGTCGTGCGGGAGAAGATCCTCTCGGTCATCGGGTATCGACCCTTTGAAGGCCGGCGCCGGGTATTCATCATTGACGGCGCGGACGACCTTACGTGGGAGGCGCAGGATTCGCTGCTCAAGACACTCGAGGAGCCTCCACCTGCGGCCATCATCATCCTGGTGACTTCGGCCCCAGACTCGCTGCGCGCAACGGTGTTGTCGCGGTGTCGGCGGCTGCGTTTCTCCACCTTGACTGATGCGGAAGTCGCAGCGGTGCTTGTCGAACGATTCGACATGGATGCCGCTTCGGCGCGGTCGCGCGCATCCGTGGCCGGCGGAAGTGTCAGTCAGGCGCTCGCCATCGATGGTGGGTCCCTGGAAGATGACCGCGATGCGGCCCTTGGAGTGCTGCAGGCAGCGTCCGGCGGCGCGGTGGCGCCGAAACTGAAGGCCGCGACGGCCTTCGTGAGTCACGAAAAAAAACGCCGCAGCCGGGAAGCCGTCGGGGCGCGGCTCGATCACTTGGCCGCATTGCTGCGCGATCTGACCTTGGCCGCCGAAGGGTGCGGTGGCGAGGCGGCAGCCCACCCTGATCTCGCAGAGGCACTGGGAAGTCTGGCAAGGCACTGGACGCCGGACCGGCTGCTGCAGGCGTTTGCCTCAGTCGCGAAGGCCCGTAACGCGCTCGACCGCAACGCCAGCCCCAAAATCGTCGCTGACTGGGTCGCCGTGCAACTCTAGCGCTAGAATGGCTCGTTGCATATGTCGGCGCCTACCCTCTCCTCCAACCCTCACGTTGTAACGCTTCATCAGAAGCTCAGCTCGCGCTCGGCTCGAACCGGCGTGGTCGGGCTCGGATATGTCGGCTTGCCTCTGGCGGTCGAATTCGGCAACGCCGGGTTCCACGTCGTCGGTATCGACGTCGACGCGCGGAAAGTGGACGCCATCAACAGCGGCGACTCGTACATTCAGGACGTGCCGTCGGAGTCCGTGAAACGGCTCGTTGATGCCGGTCTGCTGTCGGCCACTGCCGACGCCGCCGTTGTTCGCGACCTGGACACCGTGAACATCTGCGTGCCGACACCGCTGCGCAAGACCAAAGATCCGGACCTGTCGTTTGTCATCGCCGCGACCCGCGCCATCAAGGACCACCTGCACGCCGGCATGCTCGTGATTCTGGAATCGACCACCTATCCGGGCACCACCGAAGAAGTCGTGCAGAGCATCCTCGAAGAGACCGGACTGAAGGCCGGTCGCGATTTTTTTCTCGCGTTTTCGCCGGAGCGTGTCGACCCCGGTAATCCGACGTGGAACACGAAGAATGTCCCCAAGGTGGTTGGAGGCCTGACGCCCGACTGTTCGGCACTCGCCGCGACCCTGTACACCGCATCGATCGATCGCGTCGTTCAGGTCTCGTCGCCGAAAGTGGCGGAGATGGTCAAGTTGCTTGAGAACACCTTCCGCGCCATCAACATCGGCATGGTCAACGAACTTGCACTGATGTGTGACCGGCTCGGAATCAGCGTATGGGAAGTGATCGACGCCGCATCCACCAAGCCGTTCGGGTTCATGCCCTTTTATCCGGGACCGGGTCTCGGTGGCCACTGCATACCCATCGATCCTTTTTACCTGTCGTGGAAGGTCAAGGAAGTGGGCTTCGAAGCGCGGTTCATCGAACTGGCCGGACAGGTCAACAGCGCCATGCCGCATCATGTGGTCGACAAGGTCGGCGATGCGCTCAACGACCTCGGCAAGGCCATCAAAGGCGCGAACGTCTTTGTGATGGGCGTGGCCTACAAACGTGACATCGACGACGTTCGGGAATCGCCGGCACTGGACGTCATGGCCCTGCTGCTGCGCAAAGGCGCGAACCTCACGTACCACGACCCGTTTGTCCCTGCCATTGATGGCGAACACTGGACGGGCGGACAGCACATGGCCTCGGTCGCCTATTCCCAGGATGCCGTGGCCGCGGCGGATTGTGTGGTCATCCTGACCGACCACTCGGCGTTCGACTACCCAGCGATGGTGGGCGCGGCGCGCGCCGTGGTCGACACACGTAACGCGATCAAGTTTGCGTCTCCGAAGGTCTACAAGATCGGAGCGCCGGCCCCGCGCCCGTGAGCGACCGGCCCCTGATAGCGGTCACGGTGGGCGACCCCGCCGGCATCGGTCCCGAGATCGTCCGGGAGGCGACCAGCGACCGGCGGGTGATGGACGTGTGTCGTCCCGTGGTGTACGGCCCGACGTCGTCAGACGAGTTGTCGCGTTACGCGGCAGCGGTCGTCACAGCCGAGGCCGGCCGCCGCGCGTACGACGAGGTGGTGCGGGCCGTAGACGATGCCAGGGCTGGACGCGTGGCTGGGGTCGCGACAGCGCCCATCAACAAAGCCGCGTGGGCGGCTGCCGGACTGCCATGGAAGGGACACACGGACCTGCTCGCCCACCTGTGTGGCGTTCCTGAAGCCGGGATGTTGTTCTGGTCCGAGCGGCTGCGCGTTGTACTGGCGACCGTGCATGTGCCGCTCGCCGACGTCCCCACAGTCCTGACGCACGACAAACTCTCCGCCACGATTCGAATGACGGCAGACGCCCTGCCGGACTTTGGCATCCAGGCGCCACGGATCGCCGTCTGCGGCCTGAACCCACACGCGGGTGAAGGCGGCTTGCTCGGCACGGAAGAGTCGACAGTCATCACACCGGCGATCGAGCAGGCTCGCGAAGCCGGGCATGCGGTGTTCGGGCCCTTCGCCGCCGACACCGTTTTCGTGCGTGCGGCCAACGGGGAGTTCGACGCCGTGATCGCGTGTTACCACGATCAGGGCCTCATTCCCGTGAAACTGCTGTCCTTTGGCCACTCCGTGAACGTCACCATTGGCCTGCCGATCATCCGCACGTCAGTGGACCATGGAACGGCGTTTGACATCGCCAGGCAGGGGCGTGCGAATCCGACGTCGATGGTCGAGGCCATCGTGTTGGCCGCCCGCCTGGCCGGCACCCGTGGAGTGGGCACTCGTGGGGCGAGCAGTC
>BTVE01000117.1:0-10427 GCA_045862915.1 Acidimicrobiia bacterium | reverse complement strand
GTTGGTCGCGCGCGCTGAGCGCGTCGGCCTTGAGCGGCCCACGGGGGCGGGCCTCCCGATGGGGGGGCCTTAAAACGTGGGGCGGGCCTTCCGGCCCGCCTACTCCGCCATGTACGCGTCGAGCGCCGCCCGCGTCACCCGCCAGCTCGATCCGATCTTCTTTGCCTTCAGCTCGCCGGACTCCAGAATCGCCATCACGTCCGACTCCGGCACGCCGAGTGCCGCGGCGACGTCAGCCGGCGCAAGCAACGCTGCGGGTGATGCTGGTGCTGCAGGTGAGCCAGGAGTGAAGCCCTGCTGCATCATCTGCTGCGCGATGCCGAACCCGACGGCGAGTTCCGCCGCCGTGCCGGCAGCGCCGCCGCCTCCACCGGCTGCCATGCCCTGCGCCATTTGGTATTTCACGTAGTCGTTGAGGTTGCCGATGGCCGTCATGCTCGAGCGCTTGTCGATCGCCTGTTCGACCTCGGGCGGCACCGACACGTTCTCGACAATGAAACTCGCGATCTCGAGGCCGTACTTGGCCGAGACGATCGGGTTGATGACGGGCAGCAGTGCCTCGCCAAGTTCCGAATAACGAGTCGCGATGTCGAGCACCGGTACCTTCGACTCTGCCAGCGCCTCGCTGAACACGCTGATCAGGCGCGAGCGCATCGTGTCGGCGAACTCATCGAGCCGGAAGTGGTGATCCGACCCCGCCACTTCCTTGATGAACACCGGCGGGTTGGTGATCTTGAAATCGTACGTGCCGAAGGCGCGCAGCCGGACGACGCCGAAGTCGTTGTCGCGCACCATCACGGGATTGGCGGTGCCCCACTTGTTGCCGGTGAACAGGCGGGTCGTGACGTAGAACACGTCCGCCTTGAACGGCACATTAAACGCGTACTTCCACGACTTGAGTTTGGTGAGAACCGGGATGTTGTCGGTCGTCAGCGTGTGTTTGCCGGGGCCGAAGGTGTCGCCGAACTCGCCCAGGTACATGAACTGGACGGCCTGCGACTCGCGCACGATGAGCTGCGCGCCATTTTTGATGGCCTTGTCCTCGTCAGGAAACCGCCACGTCAACGTGTCACGCGAATCGTCGGTCCATTCGATGACGTCAATAAACTCGCCGAGAATCAGATCCTTCAGGCTCATCGTCTGCGCTCCTTTTTCCCCCAACAGTATTGTGGAAATGGGGACATGAGGGAATGGGGAAATGGGGAGATGGGGCGAGGTAGCATAGGCGCATGGATTCCGCAGCCCTCGCGTCGGTTGCCGCCCGGTACGGCGTCCAGCTGGTGCTCCAGCATGGGTCGACGGTGACGGGCGCCGCGCACCCCGGCAGCGATCTTGATCTCGCGGTGCTGTTTGCCGGTGAACCGGATGTCGACCAGGTGCTGCGCCTGCTCGCCGAGTTGCAGGCGCTCAGCCCGGATCGGGAGGTCGATGTGGTCGTGTTGAACCACGCCGACCCGTTGCTGCTCAAGCGGGTCACGGAGCGCTCGACGCTGCTGTTCGGGACGGTGCCGCACCTGCGGGAGTTGAAGCTCCGCGCGTTCAAACGGTACCAGGACCACCGGCGTTTTCTGGCGATGGAACGCGATTACGTCCGCCGACGGGCGGCGGCGGCGCGATGACGGTCGATTCCGCCCTCGTCACGCGCAAGCTGCTCCTCATCGCGCGTGATCTGGACGCGCTCCAGCCAATCCTCGTTCGTGGAATTGAGAGTTACCAAGCGAGTCGTATCGACCAGGCCGTGACCGAGCGGTATCTCGAGCGCATGGTCGGCCGGATGATCGACGTCAACTATCACCTGCTGACCGAGTCAGGCGAGCCTCCTCCGTCGGACTACTTCGCGTCGTTTGTACTGTTGGGCCCGTTGGGGGTGCTGGATGCAACTTTTGCCCGCCACATTGCCTCGTGTGCGGGACTGCGCAACCGGATCGTCCACGAGTACGACGAGCTCGACCCTCAGCGCGTCTTTGCGGCCCTGGAGTCGGCGCTTCGAGACATCCCGGTCTACCTGGCGGGGGTAGAGTCGTACCTGGCTCAAATTGAGCGGGGGCCGGGCGGGTAGAAACGCGGGCGAGAACCAGAACTGAGGAGTTACGGCTGACGAAGATAAGTTCCTTGGATTCCTGACCTGTCAGGCCGACAGGCAGATCCCTCGGAAACCAGTCTTGGACTTCCCCCGTTCGTTTGGAGCGAGCCCACCCCACTCTTTCGTGCGGATTGGGCCAGTATGACCTACCCTGTCAGACCTTCGGTATAGCATCTGCTCATCGAGGTGGCCCACGTCTTCGTTATCGCACCGGTCTGACTCCGTCTATTTCGCGCACACCTCTCCTTCGGGTGACTGGGAGCCACTCGCTGAGCACTTGCGGTTGGTTGCCTGCCGCGCGGCGATGTTCGGGGCGAGGTTTGCGGCCGAGGAGGAGGCTTCCGTCGCTGGGTTGCTTCACGACATCGGGAAGTATGGCGACCTGTTCCCGCAGCGGCTGCGCGGCGAAGTCAACGGCATTGACCATTGGAGTATCGGAGCTCACGTGGCTGCTGCCGAGTTCGGACCAACGGGCTTGGCCGCGGCATTCGCGATACATGGCCACCACGTCGGCCTCAAACGTCCCAGCGACGTAAGCAGCCGGCTGGATAGTCCGCACCCACTCGGTCTGCGACACAGTAGTACTGATCGCGCTGGCGTATTTGAGCGATTCACGAGCGACGGCCTGCGGCTGCCGACGCTTCGAGAGTCAGTCGCCGACTGGAGCAAGCCATTGTCCGCGATGGCGGCGGTTCGCTTTCTGTTCTCGACGTTGGTCGACGCCGATTTTCTCGAGACCGAGGCGCACTTTGCACGGGATTCAGATGGCCAGAGGACCTATCGGGCGGCCGCTCCACTCCTGCGCCCAGATGTCGCCTTGCCATTGGTGGAGGCCCAGATCGCTTCACTCGCCGGCTCGCCAGCGTCCAGCGACCGGCTCCGCCAGCTTCGGCAGCGGCTTGCTGCCGCTTGCGAGGCGGCTGGTTCACTGCCACAGGGCGCGTTCACACTGTCTGCTCCCACTGGGTCAGGCAAGACGCTGGCCATGCTGAGGTTCGCGCTGCGCCACGCGCAGGCGCATTCCCTCGATCGAATCATCATCGTTGTGCCGTTCCTCTCAATAATCGAGCAGACGGCCCGAGTATTGCGAACTCTCTTGTGTCCAGTACTTGGCGATGACTACGTTCTGGAACACCACAGTCTTGGTGACGACGTCTCGGACGATGGCGACGGCGCATCGAGTCTGGCGCGGCTGGCGGCCGAGAACTGGGATGCCCCGGTTGTCCTAACGACCAGCGTACAGTTTCTGGAGTCGTTATTCGCCAGTCGCCCCTCCCGTTGTCGCAAGTTGCACAGAATTGCCAGGTCGGTTGTCCTCTTCGATGAGGTTCAGACACTTCCTGTGGGACTGGCGGTCCCCACGTTAGGGACCTTGGGACATCTGGCCGAGCGCCTCGCGACCACGGTGGTGTTTGCGACCGCAACCCAGCCTGCGTTCGACGTGTTGGACGCACAAGTAGCGAAAGTGGCTGCCGTTGGATGGAGGCCCGTCGAGATCGCGCCCGGGTTGCCTCCTCCTCCGCCAAGGACCAGTGTCTCTTGGGAGACTCGATCTCCGATCGAGTGGGATGTGCTTGCCAGTCGCATGGCGGCGAGCGATCAGGCCCTGTGCATCGTCAACATGAAGGCTGATGCCGTTCGGTTGTTCGAGTTAGTTCGTGCGCTGACCCCAGAGGCAACGTACCACTTGTCTACGAACATGTGCTCCAGGCATCGACGGCGGGTACTCGAGGAGGTTCGGGGGCGCTTGTCGCGTCGAGAGGCTTGCCGCCTGGTATCGACCCAGTGTGTGGAAGCCGGGGTCGATATCGACTTCCCTGTGGTCCATCGAGCTCTGGCGCCCTTCGACGCTCTTGTCCAAGCAGCCGGTAGATGCAACAGGAATGCTGGCCTCGATCGCGGGGAATTTCGCGTGTTCCTGCCTGTCGACGCGAAGTATCCGCAAGGCGGTTACCGGCGTGCGACCGACGTCACGATCGCGATGCTCGAAGCGAGCGGCCACGCCTTGGACCTTGAGGCACCGGCGATGGCGCGGCTGTTCTATCAGAACCTGTACTCCGCCATCGGCGCAGATCCAACCAAGGAGCGCCTGCGGGACGCCATTCATGCCGTCGATTTTGAGCAGACAGCGAGTGAATACAGGGTCATCGACCAGTCCACCGTCAACGTCGTCGTGCCGTTCGATGTTGATGTGTTTGAACGCCTTTGGGATGACGCGATAACGGCTCAGAAGTCGATGACGCGGGATTGGATCAAGCGCGCTCGACCTTACGCCGTGTCCGTGTTTGAACGAGGCCTTGATGCGCTGCCGATCGCCCCGGTGCTGGCCTCGGGCGACAAGCCGCGCTGGTACATGTGCACGAGTAGGGAAGCGTATGACGACGCAGTCGGGTTGCGCGTCGGCCACGAGGTCTGGATAGCATGATGGTGCGACCTACGGCCTTTGAAACGTTCGCGTGGGAGGTTGAGAAATGACAATTCACCGGATCCGCTGCTTTGGTGACTTCGCCTGCTTTTCCCGACCGGAGATGAAGGTCGAGCGGTTGTCGTATCCGTGTCCAACACCATCTGCGGCCCGTGGCATCTTCGACGCGATCTATGTCAAGCCGCTCGAGTTTCGCTGGGAGGTTACGCAGATCGACCTACTGGCCTCGCCGCAGTTCATTGCCCTTCGCAGAAACGAGGCCAAAGAGAAGGTAAATGCCGCGAACGTGATCGCCTGGGCGGATGGTTCTGCGGCCCCGGAACCGATCTGGGCAGATGGTGACCGTGCGCTGACTGGATCAGACGAGCGCGGCAGGACCCAGCGGCAAACGATTGCCCTCAAGAATCCGGCGTACCGACTCCACGCCAGGATCGTTCCCTGGCCCGGCTTCGAGAAGCAGCTGCCCGCCTTTGACGCGCAATTCCAGCGCCGCGCTTCGGCCGGAAAGTGCTTTCAACAGCCGTACTTTGGCTGCCGTGAGTTTCCGGCGTACTTTGAAGTCGACGAAAGAGGCGATGGAATTCTGCGCGACCTGAACCTTGATATTGGCTTGATGGTCTACGACGTGTGGGACATGGCAAGGCGCGGAGGTCAGGGACACGATCGGCCGTCGATCAGTTTCTTTGAGGCAGTAGTCCGGGCGGGGGTTCTCGATGTTCCTCCTTTTGATTCTGGTGCTGTACTGAAGCCTCAGGAGGCACGCTGATGCTCCAGGAGTTACTGCAATACGCCCGGCGTAAAGAGCTCGTGACCGAACCCGGGTTCGCGCCGAAGGAGGTTCGGTGGGCCGTGGTGTTTGACCGTCACGGCAAGTTCCTTCAGGTGCTATCACTGGCCCCTGAGGGGCAGCGGAAGGGTAGAGGCCGCGTGTTCGGGCGTGCGCCCGACCTGACCCAACCGGAAATGAAGAGAGGGGGGGCCGGGTGCCGGCACTTCCTGATCGACTCAGCGGATGTGGTGGCGCTTCACGAAGCGGGTCCAGACCAGGCAAAGGCGTTGGCGAAACACGAGTACTTCGTGAGCCTCCTCCAGCAGGCCAGTGCGGCTGATCCGACGCTCGCACCGATTGCCGCTGGTCTTCGTGAGGAAGCGGTTCTCAGTTCGATTCGCGAGGCCTTCGAGGAGAACAAGGTCAAGGCGAGCGACAAAGTCACGGTGGCGACGATGTCGCCCGTCCTGGATTTTCCTGTTGACCGCGACGCATGGCATGACTGGTGGCGTGCTTTCAGAGCATCGCTGGCTCGCACTCACGACGGGGACACTCGCGCAGAGATGCGGTGCGTTGCCACTGGTGAAATGGTGAAGCCGGCGGCCACGCACCCCAAAGTGTCGGGGTTGGCGGACGTCGGCGGCATCGCGATGGGCGACAGTCTGGTGTCGTTCAAGCAGGAGGCTTTCTCATCTTACGGGTTAGCGCAGTCAGCAAATGCAGCGATGTCCGAAGCGGCGGCCGTCGCGTACCGCGCAGCTCTGAACGACATCGTTTCGAAGAGCTACCGGCTTGGGCACAGCAGGGTTGCGTACTGGTTCAAGGACGCCGTCAGGGCCGCCGACGACCCGTTCGCGTTCTTGACTGACTTGCCGGGCTCGCTTGTTGAGGGAGACGCTCTCAACTCGGCCCGTGTGTTGCTCGACTCCGTCAGGAGTGGAACGAGAAGCGCCGATCTTGGCAAGAATCGGTTCCACATGTTGACGATGTCCGGAGCATCAGGCCGAATCATGGTGCGCGACTGGTCGACTGGGGCCTTCGGTGACCTGGCCCAGAGCGTCGCGGAATGGTTCGAGGACCTATCGGTCATCGAGCAGGACGGCAGTGGGCGACTTGCTCGTGCTCCGAAGTTCTTTGCAGTCTGTGCCGGGTTGGTCCGAGACGTCGACACGTTGTCACCGGCAGTCGAAGTCCAGCTGTGGCGCGCGGCAACCCAGACGCCGGTCCGTCAGATCCCAGATGCGGCGATGGCGTTGGCTCTGTTGCGATTCAAGGTGGATTTGCTCAAAGGCGAGCGTTTCAATCATGCACGGGTGGGCCTGATGAAGGCCTATCACCGTCGAAAAGGAGATAAGAAAATGGCTCCAGGTCTCGTCGAAGACCACCCCAGTGCGGCGTACCAGTGCGGGCGCCTAATGGCTGTGTATTCCAGGATTCAACAAGCATCAGATCGCGATCGAGCTCGAAAAGGGGAGGGTATCAATGTCGGCGTTGTCGAGAGGTTCTACGCCGCCGCTTCAGTGACGCCTGCCTTGGTTCTCGGTCGCCTTGATGCACTGTCCAGGCACCACCGATCGAAGTTGCGCAGCACCGGCAAGGAAGGGCTTGCGGTGTGGTTTGGTGACCGACTCACGAGTATTTGGGCGCGGATTGACCGGAACGTCCCGTCGACGTTGACCCTGGCTGAGCAGAGTCTCTTCGCTCTGGGGTTCTACCAGGAACTGGCCACCCGAGCTACCACTTCGTCAGCACATGAGGCCGATGACAATTCAGAGGGAGCTACAGAATGAGCACGCCTATTCAGAACCGCTACGAATTCCTCTTCCTGTTCGACTGCGAAAACGGCAATCCGAATGGCGACCCGGATTCTGGCAACGCTCCGAGGATTGATCCCGAGAGCCTTCATGGCCTCGTCTCTGACGTTGCGATCAAGCGTCGAATTCGCAACTACGTCCAACTCGCCCGCGGCAATGAGATGCCCAACGCGGTGCTCGTTGAACACGCGACAAACCTCAACAAGGCGATTGCAAGAGCCCATGAGGAGACAGGCGGATTGGCGACGAAGGGGGCGGCGTCGAAGAGCAAAGTGGAGGACGCGCGCCGATGGCTGTGTGCGAATTTCTACGACGTCAGGACGTTCGGAGCGGTGCTGAGCACAGGAGCAAATGCCGGTCAGGTGCGAGGCCCCGTCCAAGTCGCCTTCGCGAGCTCGGTCGATCCGGTGCTGCCCCTGGACATCGCGATCACGCGGATGGCCGTTGCCGAGGGTAAGGCGGATTGGTCCAGCGCCAAGCATGCAGAGTGGGAAGCGGCCCAAGCTGAAGACAAGCTCCGGACAATGGGGCGAAAGGCCCTGATTCCCTACGGGCTTTTCGTTGGCAGGGGCTTTGTCAGCGCGCACCTTGCGGAGCAGACGGGGTTTTCGGAGGAAGATCTGGACCTTCTGGTCGAGGCCATTTTAGGCATGTACGAACACGATCGTTCGGCCAGCAAGGGGCTCATGTCGGTGCGAGCGCCGTTGTTCCTGTTCAAGCATGAGGGAACGGATCCGAATCCTGAGCAGCGTGCCAGGCAGGCGAAGCTGGGTTGCGCGCCGGCGCATCGCCTGTTCGACCTGATCGAGGTCGTGAAGAAGCCTGATGTCGCTGCGCCGCGGGGGTTCTCAGATTACGTCGTGACGGTTCACCGGGACCGGGTGCCGTCGGGCGTGACGCTCATCGAGAAGGGCTAGTGGAGGAAGACCGCGACCTGCTGCCGATCTCTGCCTTGCAGCACCTCCAGTTTTGTGAACGCCAGTGCGCGCTGATTCACGTGGAGGGATTGTGGGCCGAGAACCGACGTACGGTTGAGGGGCGGCTGCTTCATGAGCGCGTTCATGAGGCTGGAGCCAACAGTCGAAGGGGCGTCCGCCACGAACGTGGGATGCAATTGAGCTCGCACCGCTTGGGTCTGTTCGGCGTTGCTGACCTTGTGGAATTCGCGCCAGGACAGCCACCGCGGCCGATCGAATACAAGCGCGGTCGCCCCAAGACGCATGATGCCGACGAGGTGCAACTGTGTGCACAGGCGCTGTGCCTCGAAGAAATGCTCTCGTGCGTGGTGGACCAGGGAGAACTCTTCTATGGGGCTATTCGTCGGCGAGTCACGGTGGTGCTCTCCACCGATCTGAGGCAGCGCACTGAACTGGCGGCCCAACATCTGCACCGCCTGATCGCCGGTGGTCGGACACCAGTGGCAAAGCGAGAGCCCAAATGCGACCGCTGCTCTTTGATAGCTGTCTGCCTGCCTGACTCATTTCGCACGAGGGCGTCCGCTGCCAGGTACGTAGACGATGCCGTGACGTCGCTACTTGCGTAGGACGAATTGTGCCGTGAAGCAGCACCTCAATACCCTCTTCGTGACGACGCAAGGCGCGTACCTGCGCAAGGAGGGAGACGCCCTCGCAGTCCGCGTGGACCAGAAGACGGTGCTTCGCGTCCCCTTGCATCATCTGTCTGGCATCTGCTGCTTCGGGAACGTGAGCGTAAGTCCACGCTTGCTCGGACGCTGCGCCGACGGGGGCATTGCGGTGACGTACCTGACAGAGCAGGGGCGATTCTTGGCACGCGTGTCCGGATGTACTCCGGGTAACGTCCTGCTTCGGAGGGAACAGTATCGTCGGGCAGACGACGTGGGGCTGTCGTGCCTCGCCGTGGCCAAGCCGATTGTCTTGGCGAAGGTGCTGAACTGCCGCACGGTCCTCCAGCGGGCGACACGAGATCAGCCGGACTGCGACGTTGATGGGAGTGTCACCGCCGCCGTGAAGCAGCTGGCAACATGTGCGGCCGCAGCTAAGAATAGCGACAACCTTGCTGCCCTCCGTGGGGTTGAGGGCGACGCCGGCCGATCGTATTTCGCAGTGTTTCGCAGGCTGATTTTCCGGCGACAATTCGCATTCAATGGCCGCACCAGGCGGCCGCCGAAGGACGCGGTTAACGCGGTCTTGTCATTCGTGTACACGCTCCTGATGCACGACGCGCGTGCGGCGGTCGAGGCTGCGGGACTAGACTCGCAGGTAGGTTTTCTCCATCGAGACCGGCCGGGGCGACCGTCCCTTGCGTTGGATGTCATGGAGGAGTTCCGCCCGTATCTGGCAGACCGCCTCGTGCTGTCACTGATCAATCGGGACCAGATCTCCACGGCCGGATTCTCTACGACGGCAGTTGGAGGCGTCACGATGGATGACGCGACGAGGAAGCAGGTCATCGTGGGGTACCAGAAGAGGAAGCAGGAGGAAGTAATCCATCCGTTCCTTGGGGAACGCGTCACCGTCGGCCACCTTCCGCACATGCAGGCCTTGTTGTTGTCTCGGTATCTGAGGGGCGATCTCGACGCCTACCCCGCGTTCTTTTGGAAGTGACCCATGATGGTGCTCGTGACCTACGATGTGAGCACGCTGACGCCCGCCGGCCGCAGCCGCCTGAGTCGCGTGGCGAAGACCTGCGCCGGGTTTGGCCAGCGCGTGCAGCACTCCGTATTCGAGTGCGACGTCGACCCAGGACAGTTCGCCGTACTCAAGGCGAGGCTTCTTGACATCGTTGACTTGGGAGAGGACAGCCTGAGGTTCTACTTCCTCGGCAGCAATTGGCAGCGGCGGGTCGAGCACCTTGGCGCAAAGCCGACTGTTGACCTGCGGGGACCACTCATCACCTAGCGCGAACGGGCAGCGACCTCGACGTCTTTATCGGGTTCGCGATGTTCCTAAGTTGTTGATACGCACCGGGTTTGCCGTTCCGGATGCGGTGCCGCACTGCCTTGACAGATCGATGGTCGGCGGTTCGCGGGATCGGCGGTACAAGGTCAACGAATACAAGCGGTTACACTCTCTGGAGTCGCGCCCTCGCGGGGGCGCGTGGATTGAAACATGTTCAGCGTGGACAACAAGGAATTCGATGCTGTCGCGCCCTCGCGGGGGCGCGTGGATTGAAACTGTACACGGACACATTGCCATCCTATGCCACCGTCGCGCCCTCGCGGGGGCGCGTGGATTGAAACTATTCGCTTCGTCTACGGAAGGCGCACGCCCCAGTCGCGCCCTCGCGGGGGCGCGTGGATTGAAACCAACTCGAAACCGAACCACGCCGCGAACCGAGGCGTCGCGCCCTCGCGGG
>BTVE01000116.1:0-10635 GCA_045862915.1 Acidimicrobiia bacterium | reverse complement strand
TCCCGACGCCGCTCAGCGCCGCGGGCGAGCAGGAGATTGGCGACGTTGCCGCACGCGACGACCAGCACGATGGCGGCAGCCAGGAAGAGCAGGCGCAAGGTCGGCTCAAGACTGGCGGTGCCCATCGTCGCGCCGCGACTGCCATCGGTGACACGAAAGACTTTCGGGGTGCGCCCAACCGTGGGTGCCAGGCCGGCCTCGATGCGGTTGAGATCTGCGGCGGCGGTCTCATCGGTGACGCCAGGTGCGAGACGCGCAATCCAGAGCAGCCAACTCATGCGACGTTCGTTGAATCTATCGGGCCCAGGCGACAGTGTAGGGAACTGCGACAGCGGAATCCAGATATCACCCCGACGGCCGGTCCACACGCCTCCGAAGCTGTCGTCAACGATACCGACGATCGTGAGGGGGTGTTCATTCACCCGTACGGTAAGCGGCGTGAAGGCCGTGGCCGTTGGGGCCGCCTCGCGCCAGAAACGTTCCGACACCACGGCGACCGTGGCGCTGGCAGCGCTGTCGGCCTCGCCGAGCAGGCGGCCGGCGCGCAACTGCGGTGCGAGGAGGGGAAAGTAGGAGGCCGAGACGTACTCACCGGTGGCGACCAGCTGCCTCTCGTCCACGCGAACGGCGAACTGTGTCTGCGCTGACGCCGCCATGTCCGTGAATGCGCGTTGGTCGCGGCGCATGTCCACGAAGTCCGGCCAGGGGAGCGTGATGTTGACGCTTTGGGTGCGTTGCTCGGTGATCCATGCGAGTTGACCAGGGTCTGTGACCTTGAGGGGGCGCAACAGCGCGGCGTTGATGAGGGTGAAGACGACCGACGTCATCGCGATGCCGACCGTGAGCGACACAACGGCAATGCCCGTGACGAGGGGACGCCGTCGTGCCATACGCACGCTGAAGCGAAGGTCCTGCAGAAATCCGGTCATGGTGATGTCCTTGAGGTTCAGAGTGAAAATGTTGCGGTGCCTCCGAGCCAGGCTCGGGAGGAGCGAGATCAGAACCTGGCGCCGATACCATCGGCGCGCGTGCGACTGCGAACGCTGAGCGGTGCGGTGGAATCCCTCTTCGAGGTCTCCCAGGACGTGTGGTCGGTCGGCGGCCGGCGTGAGGATGGCCAGCAGCGCTCGACTCCATCTAGGGGGCGTGTGCGTCACGGGCGCCCCTTAGGCGTCGGTTCCAGCCCCGCCCACATGCGCGCGAGAAAATCGCGGGATCGCTCAAGGGCTGAGCGACCCGCCGGCAGCACTTCGACTTCGCGCCGGGAACGGCCGCCCCGTTCCGGCGTAGGCGCAGACATGGTTGAACGGATGTAGCCCTTGCGCTCGAGCCGATCGAAAGCTGTATACAGCGCGCCCACGGCCACCATCCTGCCGGTGCGGGTTTCGATTTCCTCCCGGATGTTCACGCCGTACGCGACCGTGTCAGCGGCCGTCAGTTGGAGGATCGCAAGAAGGATGGATTGCTCAAGTTCGCCGAGGGCCTCGGTGCGTGGTGACATATGTCCTGCGCTGCAGAACTAAGACGAGGCACACGAAAGATTGGTTGGCCCCCACGCTCAACGCCATACGGCAATGCGGAAATGACGGAATGGGGTAGTCAGGAAATGGCGAGATGGCCGAGACGGGGAGCTGACGCAAGAAAAAGGGCGGGAGCCGCGCGATGCACGCAACTCCCGCCCCTCGGAACTTCGGGACCTCGGAACTCCGGAACTTCGGAACCCCGGAACTACCGAATCGGCTCACCCGATGTTGTGAGCCCGTGGCGTTCGAGCCGGCGGTAGAGCGCCGACCGCGAAAGGCCAAGAGCACGTGCGGCCCGACTGACGTTGCCGCGCGCTTTCTGCATCGCCGTCCGGACGAGTTGGCCTTCGACTTCGCGCAGCCGCATGGCTTCAAACGTACCGTTGGGGGATCCGGCGCTGCCATGGGCGGCGGCAAGCTGGGCTTCCAGTTCGGCGATGCGCCGCAGGGCCATGCAGAGCTCGGCCTGTGAGCGCAACGTCGCGATGAGGCGGGCCTCGTCAAACGGTTTCTCGACAAAGTCCTTGGCGCCGCGCCGCATCGCTTCCAGGGCGAGGCCGATCGAACTCCACGCCGTCATCACGGTGATGGGCAGCATGGGGTCGGCCTGGTGGAGGCGGGCCACCAGGTCAAGTCCCTGGTCGCCGCTGGTGCGACCCTGTTCGAAGTTCAGGTCCACGAGCGCGGCATGGACGGTCTGCGCGCGCACGGCTTCAAGCGCCTGCGACGGCGAGGTCGCCGCAATGATGGTCATGCCTTCCGATTCCACGAGGAGGCGGACGGCCTCAATGACGTCAGTCTGGTCATCAGCCACGAGGACACGCAACGTTGCGCGTGACTGATGTCGGGGGGCGGTCTTCGGCTGTGCGTCAAACACTGGGGCCATGGGCGTCATCGTGCGTTCCTTTCCCGAATGCGACCCTTAGTGCCCCAGGTGGAAGCCGCTCTCCTCGAGGTCTTTCAACCCCGTCTTGGCGGCATCTTCTTCGACGACCCGGCCGTCGAAGAGGTGAATCGAGCGTTCGGCGCTGCGGGCATACCGTGGGTCGTGTGTGACCATGCAGATGGTGGCGCCTTCACGGTGCAGTTCCGAGAGCAGCTGCATCACGGCTTCACCGTTCTTCGAGTCGAGGTTACCGGTGGGCTCGTCGGCGAGCAGGATGGACGGTGATCCGCCGACCGCTCTGGCGACGGCGACGCGCTGCTGCTGGCCGCCTGAGAGCTGGCTGGGCAGGTGCTTCGCGCGATGCGACATGCCGACCTTTTCGAGGGCCGCCATGACGCGCTCCTTGCGCTCGGCCTGCTTCATGCCGCGGTAGGTGAGAGGCAGTTCCACGTTCTCGTAGACCGTGAGGTCGCCGATGAGGTTGAAGCTCTGGAAGATGAACCCGATTTCGCGATTGCGGACGCGGGCGCGCTCGGACAGGGGCAGATCCGCCACCGAGCGACCGTTCAGGATGTAGGTGCCTTCGCTCGGCGTGTCGAGCAGACCAAGAATCGAGAGCAGCGTGGACTTGCCGCAACCCGACGGGCCGGCAATGGAGATGTACTCGCCGCGCTGAATCTCCAGATGAATGCCCGCCAGGGCATGGGTCTCGACTTCATCGGTGTAGAACACCTTCGTCACACCGTCGAGCTGAATGAGTGCCTGTCCTGAAGTACTCATGACTGTCCTTTCGTGCCCGCCCTTCACGGGCGGATGTGGTCGCCAGGGCCCCCCGCCCCGGCACCGATACGTGCCTTACCGTCTGTCGAGCCGCACCCGATCAAATGACTCGTACTGCGACATGTCCGACAGAATCACTTCGTCACCTTCGTTGAGCCCGCCCTTGACTTCCATCTCGTTGACCGACGCGCGGCCCAGCTGCACCTGCACACGATGGGCCTCGTTGTTGGCGTCCACGCGATAGAGCGACACCGTCGCGTTTTCCTGTCCGAACGAGGGACGTTGCATCTTCAAGACGTTTTCCAGGCGTTCGAGTTCAATCACACCATCAACGCTGAGGTCGGAACGCGCGCCCGGCGGCAGTTCGCCTTCGAGCGTAATATCGACACCAACCGTGCCGCCCTGTGCAGCAGGATCGATGCGCGACACAAATCCCTTCACCGTGCCGTTTCGTGTATCCACTACGGCAACTTGTCCCTCACGCACATCACGCAGCTGCGTTTCCGACACGCGAATCTCGGCCTTGAGTCTGGTCGGGTCGGCCACACGCGCGAGATTGGTGCCCGCGCCGACCTGCTGTCCGACTTCCACGGGCACGACCTGCAGCACACCGTGCATGCCGGCCCTCACCTTGAGGTCGGAGAGGTTGTTCTGCTCGAGTTGCCACGCCGCCCGCAGACGCGCCACGTCGGCTTCCTGCGGGGCCAACTGGGAGGACTCGTTATCCCTGTTCGCCTGCAGCCGCTTCTGTTCGAGCGCGACCGTGTTCTTGGCGCGGTTGACCGCGGCCTCCAGCTGCTTGATCTGCAGGTCGGGAACCAGCCCCTGCTTGAAGAGTTCGTTGTTGGCCTGATAGGTGAGCTCAGCCTGCCGAAGGTCCGCTTCGGCGTTGGCAACATTGGTCTCGAACTGCAGTCGTGTCGTGGCGAGGTTGGCGCGTGATGTGGCCAACTGCGCCTCGGCCGAACGCAACTGGAGCTCTGCCGCGCGCACGCGTTGCTCCAGATCCGGGTTGCTCAACTCGAGAATGACCGTGTCAGGTTTGACCTGCGCACCGGCGCGCAACACGAGCCGCTCGACCCGGCCGGAGGTCGTTGCAGTGATCCACCGGATGTCTTCGGGCACCAGCGTGCCCGACCCACGTACCTCACGCACCATCGACCCGCGGGTGACGCGCCCCGTCCAGGCGGCATTGCCATCCACAGTGGGTGCGGCGGGCTCCAGGTTCATCACCCACACCGAGACCGCAATCAGCGCCACGACTCCAACGCCAATCATCACCGCCTGGCGGCGGCGCTTTGCCTTCAGAATTGCCGGATCACGCTTGACGTCCATTGCCATGGTCGCTCCTTATGCAAGAAACGATGCCAAGTCGTGTTCGGTTCGCAAATGACTGAAAATAGGCACCTTAGCGTTATCCGTGTGGTCTGTAACCCTCTCCGGTCCGGTGCGCTTTCGGGAAAGTCCAATCCCGCAACGGCGACACCCGGCTGTCCAGAACTGCGCTTTTGACGGGAATTTCCCTCCCGCGGTTGACCGTGGCACCATGCCAACGTGAATTCGCTGCACGACCTGGGGTGGAACGACCATTTCGCCGAGGCCTTTGCGCCGCACGCAAAGACCGGGGTGATTCCCGGGCGCGTCTCCCTGGAGCACAACCATGTCCTCCGTGTCCTCTCCGAACAGGGGGAGCACCTCGCGGAAGTGTCGGGTCGGGTCAAACACCATGCGTCAGGCCGCCACGAACTTCCCGCCGTGGGCGATTGGGTAGTGTTGCGGCTCGACGATGGAGGACGCTGTCAGATTCGTGCGGTGTTGCCGCGGACCGGCCGTTTTGCGCGCAAGGCCGCCGGCGAGTGGACCGAAGAACAGGTCGTCGCCGCCAACATCGACACGGTGTTTCTCGTCACCGGGCTGGACGGCGACTTCAATCCCCGGCGAATCGAGCGTTACCTTGTGCTGGCCGGCGATAGTGGAGCCCGGCCGGTGGTCATCCTCAACAAGGCCGACCTGGCCGACGATGCCGACGAGTTGGCCGCACAAATGGCAGCCACCGCGCCCGACGTGCCCATCCATGTGATTTCGGCGGCAGACGGACGAGGGTTCGACGCCCTCGACCAGTACCTCGGCCCGGGCCGGACGGTGGCGTTGCTCGGGTCGTCCGGGGCCGGAAAGTCCTCCATCGTCAATCGCCTGGTCGGTTCCGCGGTGCTCCCGACCCGCAGCGTCCGCGAGTCGGACAGTCGCGGCCGCCACACCAGCGTGCATCGCCAGATGATTGTCCTGCCGCGCGGGGGAGTGGTGATTGACACCCCGGGCATGCGGGAACTGCAGCTCTGGGGCGCCGATGCCGCACCTGCGGATGTGTTTGCTGAAGTGGCCGCGGTGGCCGATGCGTGCCGCTTTCGCGACTGTCGCCATCGTCAGGAACCGGGATGCGCCGTCAAGGCGGCGGTCGAGGCGGGCACGCTGGACCCGGATCGCTACGAACACTTCGTCAAGCTTGATGAAGAACGTGAGGCGCTCGAGGTGCGGCAGAACGAAAAGGCGCTGCTGGAACAGAAACGACAGGGCAAGGTGATGGGCAAGGCGCTCAAGTCCATGCAGCGGCAGCGGGGCCGCTGACCACCGAGCGCGAACCACCACTGGCCGATTGGATGGGCGTCGTCTCTCAACGCCCACGCGAGGATGACACCCATGAGCGAGATACCACTCCGCGTCGAGCAGGCGCGAAAACGGTTCGGCGAAACCCAGGCCCTGGACGGCGCGTCGCTTGAGGTGCGGCGCGGCGAGTTGCTCGGGCTGCTCGGACCAAACGGGGCGGGCAAGACCACACTCATTCGCGCGATCGCCGGCCGCGTCGCGCTCGATGAGGGCCGGATCCTCATCAACGGTCAGCCGGTGGGGATTCGCGACCCTCGTCCCACGATCGGCGTGGTCCCGCAGGAACTGGCGATCTATCCGCTGCTCACCGCCCGGGAGAACCTGCGCGCCTTTGGCGAGCTGTACGGTGTGGACGCCGCGACCCTCCGCGGCCGCATCGACTGGGCGCTCGAGTGGGCCGACCTGAAGGACCGCGCCAATGAGCCCGTAAAACGTTTCTCCGGCGGCATGAAGCGGCGGCTCAACATTGCCATCGGCCTGTTGCATGCGCCGAAGGTCGTCCTGCTTGATGAACCGACCGTCGGCGTCGATCCCCAGAGCCGTGAGCGTATCTACGACATGTTGACGGCGCTGCTGGCGGATGGCACGTCCGTCGTGCTGACGACACATCACCTGGAGGAAGCCGAGCAACGCTGCCAGCGCATCGTCATCATCGACCACGGACGGATTGTGGCATCGGGTTCGTTGCGGGAACTGCTGGCGGCGGGCGGACAGGATCACTCGTCGGCGCGTGTGATGGTGCGCACGACGGTGGCGGACTCGGCAGCGATCGTCGGCGCCCTTCGTCAGGCCGGCGTGGCCGGGGATCAGATCGATGTGCACGGCGGTTCATTACAGGATGTGTTCATTGCCCTGACCGGGCGGGAGTTGCGCGAATGACTGTGTTGACCATGTTGCGCGTCGGCTGGATCTCCGTACGGCGGGACCCCGTCGTGCTGGCGCTGACGTTCCTGCTGCCGGTGTTGTTCTTTTCAATTTTTGCGCTGGTGTTTGGGAACCAGCAGGATCCGACCAGCCGCGTGCGTGTGGCGGTCGTCGATGAAGACCAGACCAGTGCCTCACGGGCGTTGATCGACGCACTCGGGAAAGAGGGCGGACTCCGCGTCAGCACCACCGTTGGTCAAGGGGAGGCTGCGCGGCCGATGACCCGCGCTGACGCCGAAGCGTTGATCAAGGACGGCACGCTGCCGGTGGCCGTGGTGCTGCCGAAGGGCCTGGCCGACGTCCCGTTGTTTGGTCCGGCGGGCCAGGACTCCGGCATCACGATTGAATTGCTCGCTGACGTATCCGATCCCGTGGCGACGCAGATGGTCTCGGGCCTGCTGCAGAAGGCGGCGTTCACCTCGGCGCCGGCGTCGATGGCCGCAAGCGGCATGGCGATGTTCGAGCAGTACGCCGGGCCGATGACGCCGGCGCAGCGTGAGGCCCTGGACGCGTTTCAGCAAAACGAGTCGTCGGGAGGCGGCGGAACAGACACACAGATGGGCGTACCCATCGAGATCGTCAACGTGCTGCAACCGGAAGGCAGCGACACGACGATGGTCTCGTTCTACGCGGCGGGTATCGGTGTGATGTTCCTGCTGTTTTCGTGTTCGGGCGCGGGCGGGGCGCTGCTCGAAGAGGAGGAATCCGGCACGCTCGATCGGCTGATCGGCTCACGCGCCGGCATGAGCGGCGTGCTGCTGGGCAAGTGGGTGTTCATCCTGCTGCTGGGGGCCCTGCAACTCACGGTGATGTTTGCGTGGGGGCAGCTCGTGTTCGGGTTGCCGCTGGTCTCACACCTGCCGGGATTCCTGATCATGACGCTGGTGACCGCCGGGGCGGCCGCGGGGTTTGGCCTCGTGCTGGCCACCCTGGCGCGATCGCGCGCGCAACTGTCGGGCCTGTCCACCATCATCATCCTTGCCATGTCGGCGCTGGGCGGCAGCATGTTTCCGCGGTTTCTGATGAGCGACACGATGCAGCAGGTCGGACTGCTGACGTTTAACGGCTGGGCGCTTGATGGATATCTGAAGGTGTTCTGGTACGAAGCGCCGCTGCTGGAGCTGTGGCCGCAGGTAGCGGTGTTGTCAGGGCTGGCCGTGCTCTTTCTGCTGACCGCGCGACGGCTCGCGCGGCGCTGGGAGACGGTCTGACGCCAACGATACAATGACCGCATGCACATGCGGGCCCTGATCGTCGTCCTGCTCGTCTGCGCGCCGGCGGTGGTGCAGGCGCAGAAAAAGGACGTACGTGCAGAACGGTTCGAGACCGAACTTGAGCTGCTGCAGGATGGCTCGCTGCTGGTGCGCGAGTCCATCACGTTTCGTTTCACGGGCGACACCTTCTCCGAGGTCACACGTACCGTGCCGCACCGCCGGACAGACGGCGTGATTGACGTGCAGGCGTTCCTGGATGGCCAGCTGCTGCCTGAAGGGCGGGACGAGAACACCGTCAGGCTCGATCGGCGGCGCAGGGAACTCCGGGTCCGTTGGCAGTTTCCCGAGAGCGTCGACGTCTCGCGGGTGTTCACCCTGTCCTATCGCGTGATGGGCGCGTTACGGGTGGAGCCCGAACGACTGAGTCTGGCGTGGGACATCCTGCCCACTCGCCACGACTACGTGATCGAGCAGGCATCACTGCTGCTGACGATTCCCGACAGCGCGACGACTCTGGGCGGGCCGGAGTTGGAGGCGACCGGCTGGGTCTGGACGCAGGAGGGCGTGCGCCGCTGGCGAGCGGTGAAGTCCGGTCTTGTGGCGGACGAGACGGCGGTCTTGCGCGAGTCCTACGCGCGCAGTGGTTTCGCCGTCAGCGTACCGGCGTGGCAGGCGCTGCAGGAGCGGACACGCGAACTGGCGCCGGCCTTTGTCGTCGGCGCGGGCGTCATCCTGGTGTTTGGCGCGGGGATTCTGGGCATGACCCGGCTGCGGTATCACGTGCCCCGCGTCGATCCGAAATCGGCGGTCCCTGCCGCGCGCAACGCGTTGCCCCCGGCGATGGGCACCGCACTCACCGGCATGCGGATCAGCATCTCGCCGCTGCAGGTCTCGGCCACCTTGTTTGACTTGTTGTCGCGCAAGGTGCTGACGATCGAGGAGTCGTCACCTGCAACGGGCAAAGGCGATACACGCACGTTCACGCTGATCATGCCTCCGCTGGATCCCGGGGCGCGTGCCCGTGTGCGTCCGCACGAAGAGGTGGTACTCGACAGTCTCTGGATGGCCATGAAGCAGGGGCGCGTCGACTTGCAGGACGCGCAGAAGGCGGTGCTGACGTCGGCGCGGTACCGGCTGTTCAAACAGGCGCTCACGCGTGAACTCGTCGAGGCGGGCTTCGTGGATGACGAGCGCCGGTCGGCGGCGCGCGGATTAAACATCGCCGGGGGAACGGCAGTGGTCCTCGGCATTGTCGGCATCGGTGTGGCGGCGTGGCTGATTCCCCGGATGGGCGAGGCGGTGCCGCTGGTACCGTTTGCGGTGGTCATCGTGGGGGCCATGTGCCTCATTGCCGGCAGCGCGTTCCCTGTGCTCTCGCAGACGGGCGCCGCGGTCAGCGCCCAGTGGGGGGCTCGCGTCAGGGCGCTGCGCGCGTCGGCCAAACAGGGACCGTCTGCTGAAGAGGTGGATACCTGGCTGCCGGTGGCGGTGGGCGCCGGTCTAGGGTCACCATTCGCGAAGTCCGGTGTCGCCGTGAGCTGGCTGGCAGGCATGAACGACCCTGCGGCCATTCTGCCAATCATCGTTGCCACCACCGCGGCCAGTACTGCAAGCGCCGGATCGAGCGCAGGTGCCGTTGGCGGCGGAGGATTCAGCGGCGCGCGGTAGATCGACCCACAAACTGCGATATACTGCGCGCGTTTTCGGGAAGGACGTGATCGTCGCGTGACCGGTTACCTGCCCGTTGTTACCTATCTGCTGCTCATCGCCGGTTTTGCGGTGGTGTCGTTGATCACGGCCTGGCTGTTGCGCCCGCGGCGACCGTTCGAGTCCAAGATCGACAATTACGAATGCGGCGCCAAACCCGTCGGAAGCGCGTGGGTGCAGTTCCCCGTGGGCTTCTACCTCGTCGCTCTCGTCTTCATCGTGTTCGACGCACTGGCCGTCTTCCTGTTTCCCTGGGCGCTGGTCCTGCGTGAACTCGGATGGTGGGCGCTGGGCGTGATGGGCGCGTTCCTGGGTGTGCTCACGCTGGGCTGGGTGTACGCGTATCGGGAGGGGATTCTCGAATGGAAATAAACCCCCCCGTCCCTGTGGTGCCCGCGCCGGTCTGGAAGGACGTCAAGGACCTGCAGGAATGGCAGACGCATCATCAGCGGCGGCCTGAATCCGGCGACAAACATTCGTCGACGTTCATCGCGCTGACCGAAGGGATTCATCAGTTCCCCGGCGGCTTCGTGGTCACCACGATTGCCGACAACTTCCTCAACTGGGCCCGCAAGTCGTCGGTGTGGCCCGTGACGTTTGGCCTGGCGTGTTGTGCCATCGAGATGATGGCGACATTTGCGTCACGTTTCGACGTCGAACGGCTCGGCATGGTGCCCTGGGCGTCCCCACGACACGCCGACCTCATGATCATTTCCGGCACGGTGACGATCAAGATGGCGCCGATGCTCGAACGCATCTACGACCAGATGCCTGACCCGAAGTGGGCGGTCTCGATGGGCTCGTGCGCGAACTCCGGGGGCCCGTTCCGTCACGGGTACCACGTCGTCAAGGGCGTTGATCGCATCATCCCGGTTGACGTGTACGTGCCGGGATGTCCGCCGCCGCCTGAATCGCTGCTCAACGGGCTGCTGTTGCT
>BTVE01000115.1:0-10765 GCA_045862915.1 Acidimicrobiia bacterium | reverse complement strand
CCTCGACTACGTGTTCCTGGTCTGGGCGAGCAGCTATATCGTGGCCGCCCCGCTGGTCATCGTGTTGTACGTCCAGATGCTCCGGGGACTGCGGCGACTGCAAACCTGATGCTATTCAGGCGGGAGCAACTCAAGGTCGAGCAAGTCCTTTGGTCGTCCGGACGCCTTCTTGTTGGCGATGAAGTCTTGCCGTCCGATCGTTCCGATCGTGAGCGTTCCGATGCGAATCTCCATTCGGCGCTCCCAGGCATCCGAAAAATCCACTCCGGAGATGCCGGTCAGAATGTCGATGCGAGAGGGAGGCAGGCCTATCTGAAAGACCGTATCGCGGGCACAGAGGTCAGTCTCGGTCAAGTCGAATAGTGGTGCGCCGAAGTCCCGCAGCGCGTCCATGACACGGCGAGAATTGTCCGGCGTTGCGTGAATCCAGATATCGAGGTCACCGGTCGCGCGCGGTGCGCCATGAGCCGCGAGGGCGTGGGCGCCGACGATCAGGAATCTAGCGCCGGCCGCGGAGAGTGCGGACAACATCTCGACGAAGTCTTGGTTCATCGACGATGCCCTCCTTGAACATCCACGCCTGAAGTGCCAGCTGCCACATCATTGAGACACGTTCCTCCGGGGTGAGGGGAGAGGCGTGGGTGTGCTCTCCCTCCTCTTTCAAGGAAATCCGGCGCAGAACTGATGCTGCAGTCACGGCCTTATTGTACCAACCTCGGCGTGCCCGCGGGGGGACGTCCCTGCACTGCAAACCTGACCTCGCGGGTGACCTGGCCGCGTCCGTTGACGTATGCCGTCAGCGTCAGTGTGAACGGACCGTTGAGTTTCTCAAGGCCAATCAACGTATCGAGGGATGTCACCCGGCGTCCGTCCACCGGCTGCCCGGCGCGCAGCCGCTCTTCACGCTGCAGCGTGACGCCATTGCCCTGGAGCGTAAGAGTGACGCGCGCTTCTTCTTCGCGTCCCTTCCAGAAGACCGGTGCAAACACACGCAGCGTCTGCGCCGCGTTGAAGGTGCGCCGCGTTGTGGGTTGAAAGGGGACCACTGCACGCACGAAGTCATCACCCAGTGACGGCGGACTCGGCGATCCGGGCGTGCCGAGGACAATGGCGCCGAGCTGGACGTCGTTCTCTCCGGGCTTCGGCGCGTGGACGGGGAGCTGGAGCGTGCCTGCACGAGCCAGCGCCTGACTCGCCACGCCAATCCTCATCGTCAATTCCTGTGGCGGCAGATCGATCACGTCATTGATGACGACCGCGACGGTCTCACGCTCGGCGCGTGGAGGGCGGACGGTGTACTCGCGTTCGACCTCGGCCTTGGTGCGCCCGTCACCATCCACCGCCATCACGTGCAGCCGAAGGACGTCGAAGGGAACGTCCGGTGACAGCAGCATGGGGTACGTCACATGCACCGTGACTGCCGTGCGCATCGTCTTCGAGGTGGGCAGGAGCGGCGCGACGGCGGCGCGAAGACCCAGGCCCCGTACGTCAATCGCCGACCGCATCGAGGATTGCAGGCGCTCAGTCACACCGGCATCGCTCTCGATGGCGCGATTGGACGCGTGATAACCGGCTCGTGCGCGCACCTTCAGACCAGGGCGCTTCACCCTGACCTCGATCTCGTTGAAGCGATCAACCAGCGGTGTGGTGTTCGGATAAAAGCCGAGCAGATAGAAACTGCCGTTTTCCTCGACGAGTTGTTCCATCGCGCCGGTCACGTTCGACCGATCCACGAACGCGCGCCCGCCGGTGTTGATCGCCGCGACGTGCAGGTTGTCCTTCTGATAGCCGAGACCGAAGCTGATCGCGTTGCCGGTGCTGCTGCCGCTGCCGGTGGGTCTGCGAAGTGCGTCTGCCAATACGACGACACCGCGTGGGTCGATGGTGTAGATCGGCACGTTGGCCTCACGCGCGGTCTGGTAGGCGTCCTTGAATTCATCAAAGACATCCCACTGCGTGCCTGCATCGCCGCTCATGTTGGCCGGTGAGCCAGCGCCCATCAGCACGATCGCCCGGCGCGCGTGTGGTGCGGACGCCAGTGCATTTGCCGACTGTTTGAGGGAGAACGCGAGTTCAATAGACGCGCGTCTGCCCGAGCGAGTGTCCCTTTCTGCAGCCGGAAACCCGAACGCGTCCACCGCAAAGCCCGACGCCGCCCGTACATCCTCGATCGCCGCAAGCATACGTGCGCGGTCAGTGGTGAAGTTGGTGCCAAGGTCGGACCGATTGGGATAGATGATCGCCACTTCGTCGGAGGGCGCGATGGATTGCACGAAGCTGTGCATCACCTGCTTCATCGGCACAATCTCGGACTCGAGTGTGTGAAGCGTGTCGATGATGACCACCCACAGCCGGGAGTTGGTGACCAGCGGCGCGTGACCGACGACGTCGGACGCCGGCGGCGCGCTGCGGATATCGCTGATCGACGTGCCGGACAGCGGGATGTCGACGAAGCGGAAGTCCGAGATCTCCTGCGCGCGACTCCGGTCGAACAACTCGAAGTCATCCTTGGTCAGGTCGCGCACCGGCCGGTCGTCGGCGTCAGTCACCACGACGTCCACCGACACGTACTGCACCCCCGTCCGAAACACGGGTGCCTGCTGCTGCGCCCACAGGCCCACGCCCATCAGGCACACAAGCCCCACTACGGCTGCGCGCATACGCAGATTCTAGATGGCGAGATGGACTCCGGAACTTCGGAACTTCGGAACCTCGGGACCTCGGGACCTCGGCACTTCGGAACCTCGACCCTCCGAACCCCGTCCAATCGATGTCGGCAATGTAGACATCGAGGAGATCTATGTCGGGATACGGCGTTCTGGGCGAATTTGAACACTTGGTACTGTTGGCGGTGCTCAGGCACACAGACGGCGTGATCGGCTCGGCAATCGGACGTGAGCTGGAGGAGCGCGCCGCCCGCCGGGTGTCCCGGGGCGCGTTGTACGCGACGCTCGAGCGTCTTGAGGGCAAAGGGTTCCTGACGTGGTCGCTTGAAGAGGGAAGTCCTGAGCGGGGCGGTCACCCGCGCCGCCGGTTCCGCGTGACCGCAGCCGGCCGCACCGCGGTTGTTGAATACCAACGCGCCGTCGAGCGGCTGCTCGAAGGAGTGCGCCTCGATGGCCGCCGGTAACACGCCCCCGCGTGTGGCCGCGATGTTGCTGGCCCTGCGCCTGAGCAGCACCGAGGTCGGCCGCACGATCCTTGGCGACTTCGCGGAAGAGTTCGCCGAACGCGCCTCCCACGATCCCGCTGCCGCGCGCCGCTGGTATCGCCGCGAAGCCTGGGGCGTGGTGCTGCGAAAGTCTGCCGTCGCCCGCCGTTCATTTGTCCGTCAGCTGCAACCCCCTGGAGATTCCGTGATGACCCGACTGTTTGCCGACGTCCGTCTGGCCTTCCGCACGCTGTTCGCTGCGCCGCGTTTCACCGTCATCGCCGCGCTCACGCTGGCCATCGGAGTCGGCGCGTCATCGGCCATATTCGCCGTCGTCAACGGCATCCTCCTGCAGCCGCTGCCGTACGCCAACGCGAATCGGATCGTGAACGTGTGGAGTCATGCGCCGTCGATTGGCTACGACCAGTTCCCGCTCTCGCCTGACCTGTATTTCCTCTACGAGCGCGACAACGACGTGTTTGACGACATGGCGCTCTTCCAGCGGCGTCGAGGCAACTTCACGCTGGACGGTGGCACCCCCGACGTGGTCGACACCATCGTCGCCACACACACCTACTTCTCGACGTTGGGAATCTCGCCGACCCTCGGCCGTGCCTTCACCGCTGACGAAGACCGTCCTGGAGAAGGAGGAGTGGTTGTCATCAGCCACCGCGCCTGGCGCGACCGCTTTGGCAGCGACCCTGCGATTCTTGATCGACGTGTGCGACTGGATGGCGCCGACCTGCAGGTCATCGGCGTGACGCCCGCTCGAATCGACGGCACCGGCACGCCGGACTTCTTTCTGCCTGCGCTGCACGATCGCGAGAGTCCGATCCAGGGGAACTTCGGCTGGAATGGCATTGCTCGTCTGCGCGAAGGCGTCACGCCAGAAATGGCCTCCACCCACCTGGTGCCGCTCGTCCAGCGCATGGCCGATACGGCCACGAGTCCGACCTATCGCGCGTTTCTCGTCGGTAATGACTACGCACCACTGGTGCGCCTGATGAAAGAAGACGCGATTGGCGCTGTCGAGCAGCCGCTCTGGATTCTGCTCGGCACCGTCGGCATCCTGCTGCTGATCGCGTGCGCCAACGTCGCGAACCTGTTCCTTGTGCGCGCGGAAGGCCGTCAACTCGAAATCGCCATCCGGGTCGCAATGGGCGCCGCCAGGGCGACGATGGTGAGAGCGATGCTGGTGGAGGCGATCGTGCTGGCGAGCGTCGGCGCCGGGATTGGGCTGGCCGCGGTCGCCGTCGGCTTGCCTGCGCTGCTGCGTCTGGCGCCCCCGACCATCCCGCGCCTGCATCTCGTGCAAATCGACTGGACCGTCGCGGCGTTTGTCGTGGCCATCACGTTTGTCTCTGCGATGTTGTTTGGACTCATCCCGGCACTCCGATACACACGACCGCGTTCGCTGGGAGTGTTGCGTCATGGCACGCGAGGTTCCGACGAACCCGCGCGCCAGCGCGCCCGCCATGGCCTCGTCATCGTGCAGACGGCACTGGCCGTCATCCTTCTGGTGGGCTCAGGGCTGCTCGCTCGAAGCTTCAGCCGCCTGCTCTCGACAGATCCCGGGTTCAAGCCAGACTCCGTGATGACCTTCCGGCTGTCATTGCCGCCGACGCAGTATCGCGACGTCTCGGCGATGCAGTCGTTTTCGGACCGCATGGTTGAAGGCCTTCGCGCGCTTCCGGGTGTCACGTCGGTTGGCGCCACGAACACGCTCCCGATTGCCAACGCCGCTCCCGGCACGGCACACGTGTTCGAGCATCGCCAGGGCGAGCCTGGAGTTTTGCCGCCAATCGTGCACTACAAGGTGGTCGTCGGTGACTATTTCGACACCATGGGCATCCCGCTGCTGGCAGGACGGATGTTCCACTCCGGCGACCGTGCCGACGATGCGCAGACGGCGATCGTGAATCAGGCGCTTGTGGATGAGTTCTTCCCGAACACGGATCCGATCGGCAAACGTGTGCGGCAGGGCGGCGAACCCGCGCCCGGGTCACCCGAGCTTCCCTGGATCACCATTGTCGGTGTCGTCGGAACCGAGCGGCAGGATGGATTGCGGCGACCGGAAAGGCCGTTGATCTACTACGGCCGTGCCGGGTTGTCGCCTGCGAGTCTGCGCACGCTCGACTATGCCGTGCGCGGCGCCGGCATCACAAGCCGGGGGGAGGAGCTGCGGCGCGCGGTGTGGGCCATCGACAGCGGACTGCCTGTCGCGGCATTGCGTCCGATGCAGGAGATTCTGGACACCTCGGTCGTGGATTTCACGTTCACGATGGTGACCCTGGGTATCGCCGCCCTGCTCGCCTTGGTGCTTGGTGCGGTCGGGCTCTACGGTGTGTTGTCGTACGCCGTGACGCTGCGCACGAAGGAGATCGGTGTGCGGATGGCGCTGGGCGCTCAGCCCTCGGTCGTCCTGCGCTCGGTGGTCGCGCGCGGCTTTGTACTGGCGGCGATTGGTCTTGGCATCGGCCTGGTTGCAGCTGCCGGGCTCACGCAGTTGATGGATGGACTGCTGTTTGAGACAGAGGCGCTTGACCCCCTGACGTTTGTCAGCATGTCAGCGGCACTCCTGGCCGTGGCCGCGCTGGCGTCGTACCTGCCCGCCCGACGCGCCGCCCACGTCAGCCCGCTGGAGTCGATGAAGCAATAGGGTGGGAGGTGCTACTCGTCGCCGGACCCAGACAACAGACTTTCGATGTCTCCAAGGTCCTGGCCCGGCCGGTCGCACGCTTGTTGGTGACGAAGGCTTCAAGTCCGATGACATCGACAGCAAGCGGGCCAAGACGTCATGGTCGGAGAACGCGCGCAACAGATCGACAAAGTCCTGATTCACCAGGCCAATCCTCCCTGAGCCGCCACTGCGCCTCGCTCAGCTTCCAGACCTGCAGGAGCCGCTCCGAGGCGGGGATGGCTGCCCAGTAGGCGGCGTCCGCCTGGTCGTGGGCCTCGACTGAGCGGAAGAGCGTCACGCTCATCCGGCGTCGTCTGTCAGCGGCGCGATCCATAGCCCGGATCGTACCGCACTCTCCCCCTCCTTCCAACCAACCGGCGCCCGGCGGCGTCTTGCTCACAGGTCCTGAGTGTGATGCCTGACGCGGTGCAGTCCTTTCCCAAGCTCGTGGTGGCGCCGGTGAGCGATGAGACGGTGGAGTTCGAGGCTCGCCTGGCCGAGTGTGCCACGCTGGCCGTTCGGGTGGCATTTGGGGTGTTGCGGCAGCGTGAGGACGCCGAGGACGTAGCTCAGGAGGCATTTGCGCGGGCCTTCAGGAGCTTCCACCAGCTGCGCGAACGCGAGGCGTTCCGGGCGTGGCTGGTGCGCATGACCTGGCGTCTGGCGCTGGACCGGCGACGTGGCGACAAACGACGCTTCACTCGCGAACAGGATGTGGCCTCCGATCCGATCGTCCAGGGTGAAGCCGCAGTGGACCAGTCCGACAGGGCTCGGCGGCTGTGGGCTGCCATCGACCAGCTGCCCGACATCCTCCGGCTGACCCTCATCCTTGCGTCGATTGAAGGTCATTCAATTCGTGAGGTGGCGCAGCTGACCAACTCGCCCGAGGGCACGGTCAAGTCGCGCATCTTTGACGCCAAACAGAAGCTGAAGGAGCGGCTGTCATGACGACCCACGACGATGAGCTGTTGAAGGAGATCGGGGCGTTGCTCGACGTCGAGCCGTCGCGGACGTTTGACGCCGGTGTCCGAGCTCGATTGGTGGCGCAACGGCAGCGCCGGACGTGGCTGTACGGCGTAGTGCTGTGCGGCACCGCTGCAGCAGCCGTGATGTTCGCCGTCACATCGTCGACGACACTCCCTACGCCAACGGGTGTATCGGTCGCGTCAACGCCGGTTGCGCCCAACGAGACGCCGGGCGTGGTGCCCGAGCCTCCTTCAGCGGTCGCTGCACCGTCACCCCCAAGGGCGGTCCGCCTCGCGCCGGTGCTGGTCGCGACCGAGCCGGCACGTCCCGTCGTGACGAGCCAGATGGCATTGCTGCGTGAGTTGTGGTCGCAGGTGGATTCACCGGCCGTGTTGACCGAGACGCCGGTGGCGATTCCGGCGCCTGTAATGGAGGACGTGTTCGTGCCTGCTGTCGTCGTGGAGCCGGTCGTGCTGCCGGTGAGCACCGATGTCGAGCGGCCAACGCTATTGCCCATCATCCGGCGCGCAGTGGCCGCGCCGCAATCGAGGTGACTATGAAACTGTCTGTGAAGAGTATTGTGGCGGCGGCGTGTGCCGTTGCGGTGCTGGTGGCGATTCCGGCGTGGGCGCAGGAGCGCGGCGGTGAGAAACCCGCGCCGGTTGTGACCCCGCTCAAGGTCACGGTGGTGTTGACGCGTCAGCCCGCCGGCAAGCCGGCAACGGCAGCGGAGAAGCTGCCGTTTGAGATGTGGGTGAACACCGGGTCTCGCGCAACGGTTCGCGTGAGCGCCGACGCGCCTGTGCCGACAGTGGTCGTCCAGAAAGATGAGGCCTCTGGCAAATCGACGCCGATCAACAGCTATACCTACCGAACAGTTGGATCGAACCTGACCGTTGATGCCGCCGAGGCGGGAGATGGTCGGTACCGCCTTGAACTCACCATCGAGGATAGCCAACTGATGCCACTGGCGGCCGTGCCGGCCGCGATCACGCAGTCTGGCACACAGACCTACAGGGCCACGACGGGTGTTTTGCTCCGCGACGGCCAGACCGTACAGCACTCGTTGGGCACGAACTCGGTGACGGGCGATACGGTCACGATTTCAATCACGGCAGCGGTCATCAAGTAGCAGCGCGCCACCTCCGCGGCCACTGTTCAAACTTCTTCGTGGTCCAGGTATTGATGACGCGCGTGGTCGGGATGCCGGCCAGGCGCGCATGGGCGAGGCCGATCTCGGCGAAGCAGAGAGACATCGTCAGCACCCTTTTGTCACCCGTGTCTAGTCAGCGACCACGGGTCACACGGCTGTGATATGACTATGGCTCCCGAAATCCTCCAACAAGGGAGCGGAGCCGTGTCGCCAAGGGTACTCATCGTCGACGACGACCCGACGTTTGTAGGTTTTGTGTGCCGAGTGATTGAGTCACGCGGAATCTGCGCGTGCGTAGCCGTTTCCGGCGGTGATGCGCTCTGTCAACTCTCAGATGGAGCGCAGCGATTCTCAGGGATCCTGCTTGATCTGAAGTTGCCTGACATGCATGGCGTGGAGGTTCTGCGGCGAATCCGTTCAAGTGGAATCGACACGCCGGTCGCTGTGTTGACCGGCAACGGAGACGTATCGACGGCGGTCGCGGCGATGAAGCTCGGGGCCGTCGAGTTCGTCGAGAAACCTGTTCTCCTGCCCACGCTCGAGCAGGTACTCAGCACGCTGACCACCGGAGGCGCTGCGGACTACCGACCGACCGACCGACCGACCGACCGAGAACTCCCGTTCCTTGGCCGAGTTTCCGCAGCGGACGCTCCGGATCGCCAATGTGGTCGCCCGCTTCGTCGATGCACCGGAGGATGCGCGCACGGTCGACGCCTTCTGCCGAGCGAGTGGGCTGTTTCTCGCCGATCGGACCTTCAGAGGGTGGTGCAGAGCAGAGGGGATCGAGGCGAGTGCGCTGCATGACCTGGCCAGGGTCCTGCGCGCGGCGCGCCACGCTGAGCAGCACAGTTGTGGCATCGACGCGTGTCTCGACGGAGATGTGCGGTCTATTGCTGCGTTATTTGCCCGCGGCGGGCTGACCCAGTGGGTTGGCGGGGCGGACGCACGCGTGGATGACATCCTGCTCCGTCAGCATTATGTGACAGCACGCCCGGTGGTGGAGGCCGTGAGGATGTTGTTGTCCTGACGCCGAATTGCCGGATCTTGTGCCGGATCGTGCTTGAGTAAGTGATGCGTCGTACCCGACCATTCTGGGCATCAATGAAAAGCGCCGATTCGGCGTGGAACGGAGCTCCGAAACGGCATGAGCGTCCCCGAGCCTTCTAGCGCGAAAACGTCCAGGATGACCCTTGACGCTGCCGTCAAGTGGGCCATCATTGCCTTGTGTTTCACTCTGATGACGGACGTGATAGTTCGGCAACTCCGGCCGCTGGGTGCGTCTGGCGCACGACCTGTCGCCGCAAGGCCTTCGCCGCCGGGCGCCTTGGCCGAACCGTTGCCGTCCGAGCCGCTTTCTCTGGAATGGGCCGCAATCAAGGGTGACCCGAATGCGCCCGTGGCCATCATCGCATACTCGGACTTTCAGTGCCCATATTGCCGGGTCTTCGCTCAGACGATATGGCCGGAACTTCAACAGTCGCTCATCGACACCGGGCAGGCCAAGTTTGCCTTTCGTCACCTGCCACTCGATGCCATACATCCGCAGGCCAGGCGGATCGGCACGATGGCTGAGTGTGCTCGGCGGTCCGGCAAGTTCTGGGAGTTCCACGATTTGGCATTTGAGAAGCAGCGGGAACTTGGGAACCTTGACCCAACGGACCTTGCGGTTGCAGTCGGTCTGGAAAAGCCGTCGTCAGCCGCCTGTGCTTTGGACAGCCAAGCTGCGGACGTCGTCGACCGTGACAGCAAAGAGGCCGCCCGACTGGGCGTGCGGGGAACGCCAACGTTCTTCGTTGGTCGAGTTAGGTCTGATTCTCGCGTCGACGTGGTCCAGCGAATGGTTGGTGCCCAAGCTGTCGAAGCATTTCGGGCGGCCGTGGCTGAAGCCCGTCCGCGGTAAGGGTTGAGCGGCTGACTCGCCGGTGCAATATTGGGAGGTGCGATCGTGGTGAAGTCGACAACGAGAAGCCAGGTTCGAAACGTCTTGCTACTGACACTCGCGTGGGCGTACATCGGCATCAGCGACGGCAGGCTGGCGGCCGCTCCGCTCACAGAAACTGCATATTGCGGGGACTCCATTTGTCAAGCAGAGGGATGCAGCTTCGGCGGCAACGAAACCCCAGGCAACGGGTGCGTTGAAGATGGTGGCAACTGTCCTGCGGACTGCGGATATTGTGGGGACACCTACTGCTCGTCCGAGCTTGACGAAGACTGGGAAAGCTGTACCTACGACTGCGGGTATTGCGGGGACGGCGTCTGCATTCACCCTTACGAGTCGAACCCGTCGTACCGTTGCGAAGAAGATTGCGGCGATGCGAGTGCATGCAGCCCAGAGGAGTGCGAGACCAACGGTGATTGTGGAAACGACGAGGTGTGCAGCCCGGGCAGGTGTTGTGTCCCTGAATCCCCAATCATCAATCCACCGTACTGTGGGGGGATTTGTCTCTCCAATGACGATTGTTGCGGCGGAGACGTGTGTGTGAGCGACGGAACGGGGCAATATCCACAATGTGCGTTGCCGGGGAAGCCGAGCGAGATCTGTCCGAGCGCGCCCACCTGCAACGAGCATTCGGATTGCGGGGGCGGTTTGCCAAATCAGTATTGCGACTTCAGCATTCGAACTGGCATTTGTCGGTATCCTGGTTCTCCCTATTGTGTTCCTTCAAGTGGATAGGGCGGATTTCCATCTGGGTCGAGCACAATCGTCACGATAGGATGTCGCGTGGGTGTCCGGTTTGCTCAGTTCAGTCCGGTCGGCGCGCTGATGTTCGTCTGGTTGACACTCGCTGGCGCAGCCTGCTCCCCCCAGGCTGCG
>BTVE01000114.1:0-10846 GCA_045862915.1 Acidimicrobiia bacterium | reverse complement strand
GCGGGCCTGAAGGCCCGCCCACCCGAACAACCTGACGCCCTGCCCTACGTGTGCACGGCGGGGCTGAAGCCCCGCCCTACACGAGTCTGGGCCCGGCCCCTCCCTACCCCTCCTGCCTTAACGCACTAATCGGATTGACCCGGCTGGCGCGGCGGGCCGGAAGGTACGACGCGAGCGCGGCGATGCCCGTGAGCAGCGCTGCCACGGCGACGAGCAGCGGCAGCTGCCGGCCGTCCACGCCAAGCAGCACGCCTGACAGCGCGTCGCCCGCGAGGAGCGCCAGGCCTGAGCCGACCACCACTCCGGCTCCCACCGTCGCCAGCGACTGCACCATCACCTGACGACGGACCTGGCCGTGTGACTGTCCAAGCGCCAGGCGAATGCCGATCTCACGCGTGCGCCGGGCCACGGTGTCGGCCAGCACCCCGTAAATCCCCAGCGCCGACAACCCCAGCGCAATCACCCCCAGCGTCGTCATCAGCACCGCGCGAAAGCGCTGCGGCGCCGTGATGAGCCGCACCCGTTCCTCGAGCGTCGCGACGTCGATGGGCGGGATGGTCGGGTCGACCTTCGCGAGCACACGACGGATGTCGGTGATGGCCGGCGCCTCGGCCCCCACCGACCGCACCACGAGATACCGCGCACTGCGCGTCACCTGCGTCGCCGCCAGGTAGAGCTGCGGCTCGGCCGGCTGCTCCGCCGACGTCATCCGCACCGCACCCGACACCCCCACAATGGTCCACGTCTCGCGGTTGTAACTGATGCGGCGTCCCACCGGATCCTCGCCGCCATAAAACCTCTCCACCGCGGCCGCATTCACAATGGCGACTTTGGGCGACGAGCCGAGATCACTGGCAGCGAACGGACGCCCGGAGAGGATCGGCGTGCCCATCACCTCCCAGAACCCGGCGCTGACGATGCTCACGCGCACAAACGGATTGGCCGGCCCGAGGTCCCCACGCTCCTCCATCACAAACACATCGCTCGACATGTTGCCGTTGTAGGGAGGGGGCCACCCGCCGCGCCAGCGGCACACCGGTGATGAGCGCCGCCACAAGCGTGAGCACGACACCGGCCAGCACGACCTGCCAGTTGAAGACCACTTCCTCCACGCGCGGAAGTCGTCCCGGATACAGCGTGAGGAACACCCGCGTCAGCGCCGGCGCCAGGAGCAGTCCTATCCCGCCCCCCGCGATCGACATCGTCAAACTCTCGACGAGAATCTGCCATCGCAGCCGCCACGTGCGTCCACCGAGCGCCGCCCGCACGGCAAACTCCCGCGTGCGAGCCTGTGAATGCCCCAGCAGCACATTCGCCACGTTGACACACGCGATGAGCAACACGGCCACCACGGCCAGCGTCATCAAGACGAGCATCGACCGCGCATCACGCGTTTCCCCTGCGCGTAGGGACTCGGTCCAGAACCGGAGCCCGGAATACGCGTCTGGAAAACGCGCGGCAATGCCACTGGTGATGGTGTCGATCTCCGCACTGGCTTGCTCGAGCGACACCCCAGGTTTGACACGCGCAGCTCCACGCACCCAGAGGGCGCCGCGGTTGAGGTGGAACGACTTGGGATCGGGACGCAGCGGCGCGAGTAAACCAAGTCCATGGAACGGATACGTGTAGGCCATCGGCGGCAACACACCCACCACCGTCGCCGGCTGGTGCTCAAGCTCAATCGTGCGCCCGACGATGGAGGGGTCGCTGCCGTAGCGATCGCGCCACAACGAATGAAACAACATCACGGCGCGTGGAGCACCCACGACGTATTCGTGTGGCTCGAAGAACCGTCCATGCAGCGGACGCACCCGGAAGACCTCGTCGTATCCGTGGTCCACGTACGCAATGAGCTGGTGCTCGGGATTGTTGCCGCCGGCAATCGCCGCACCGGAGAGGCGCACGGCCGTTACGTCAGAGAGCGTCTGGCTGCCCTGCCGGATGTCTTCCAGGTCGGCCACGGCCATGTTGGTGGTGGTGCGGCCATCACGCAGCGTCATGCCGAACCGGATGACCTGCTCCGAGTCGCCAAACGGCAGCGGCGCCAGCACCACGGCATGGACGACGGCAAAGACGGAGGTCGCGATACCAATCCCCACGGCCAACGTGCCGACGACGGCCGCTGAGACGAGGCGGTATCGCAACGAGACACGGATGGCGTAGCGCAGGTCGTTGAGCAGGGTCATGCAGGTCTCCAGGGATACACGGGCCGGTGGACGAGGCGCGGGCGGACGAGGGACCGGGGCGACCGGCGGCGCCTCGACGCTGATGGGCAGCTCTTCAAACAAGTCGTCGAACGGGACCTGCAACACGTCGAGCAACTTCTGCCGTGTGCGGAACGAGACATAAGGATGGCGGCCCTTGAGCAGGTCCGACAGGTGGCCGCGGGAGATGCCAAAGCGCATCGCCCAGTGGTTCTGGCTCAGCCGGCTGGCCGCAAGGAGCGCGGCGAGCCGCTCGTGTTTGAGTCGAATCCTGGGCGGCATGCGTTCGTCGGTTTTGACGAGACGACGCCGGCGGGGATTGGTCGCGCGGGGCGACGCGCGCGAAAAAAGTGTTCGGAGGTGTTCGGAGTTGGGGGTTGGCGGGCGTCAGCCTCGGGCGCACCGCTCGTCGCGGTGCCTGATCAGTTCCGTCCGAGGATCGAGAATCGCTGAGGGCTCGCCTTGGCTGAGTGTCCGAGACAGGGCGAAGCCTGCAATGGGCACGCCTGGAAACGCATCGGCCAGCTTCTGCGCACACGCCATCATCGTCGTGCCAGACGTTACGACATCGTCGACGACGAGGAGTCGCGACGGCGGGCGGAACGTCGGGGCAACAGCCAAGGACCGATAGTGCGTTTCAAAAGACGGTCGCTGGTCGGTCCATGCACTCTTCGGCACGGCAACTACCCGCTGGACGACTTCGGCGACGGAATCACCCAAGCCAACGGCCACCAATTCCTGACATACGCGTCGTGACGACCAAACGGTGTTCGCCTTGGTCAGCCCTGAACCTGGGATCGGCACAAGGAGGGGACTTCCGGCAAAGGCCTCACGTGCGAGGTCACCGAGTCGCTCCAGCGCGCGCCCGATGATCAGCGCCGCGAAAGGACGTCCGGTCGTCGACTCCCGGCGGTCCTTCTTGACTTCAACGATGAGTGTGCGTGTGCGGCTGGCAGCGTCGCTGTCTGACTTCGTGGCATAAACGACCCACGAAGTACAGGACAGGGACTCAAGCGAGTACCGCAAGCGGGTCCTCGACGCTCGAGGGCAGTTGCGCCAGCAGCGCGTCAGGATCGCTCAAGACCATCGCGCCATAGTCGAGCATCTGCTTCGGCCAGGCGAGGTCGGTTCGCTCGAGCAGAGACGCCATCAGGAAGAGGGGGCGCCCCAGCCTGAGCGCTTCCCATCCCTGGGACAAACTGCCGCTGCCGTCGCCGGCTTCAACAATGACTGACGCTTCACAGATCAACGCCATCGTCCGGTTCCGCAGCGGGAAGTTCTTGCGGGTGGTCGGCATGCCGGAGGGGAACTGCGAGACAACCAGATGCTCCGACATCAGGCGCGCCTGAAGTTCGCGATGCTTCGCGGGATAGGCCTCATCAAGCGGCGTGCCAATGACGGCGATGGTCCGGCCGCCTGCCTCGATGGCCGTGGTGTGCGCCGCGTGGTCAATACCCTCAGCCAACCCGCTGATGATGGTTGCATCGTGCTGCACGAGGATGCGCGTCAGGCGAGCGGCGCGCTTCAGGCCATCCGCCGATGCCTTCCGCGCACCAACAATCGCCACACGCGGCGAGCGGCGCAGCCATTCGGTATGGCCGACCGCAAACAACTCCTTCGGCGCATACCGTGCCTCTTCGGTGTTGAGCGGCCCCAGCAGGGCTTCGGGACTGAAGCTGCCTCCGTGGTTGGCGACCATGCCGGGATGATACCCCAAGGCTGGCCTACCTTCCTCCGAGCCCGAGCGACACTCCCACCGAGACGTGCGAGCCGGAGTGCACGGAGCCTAAACCGGTCGGCCGCCATCCCGCGCTGAGATACACGCCGGCGCGCGAGGTGACGTCCACGGTCACGCCTCCGCCAAGATCGCTGAAGAAGCCGGTGTCCGATGACCTCGAGTCATAGTTGTCGACGATCACGCCCACGAGGCCCTGCAGCCACGGTCGAACAGTGCCGCGCCCGAGCAGCACACGGCCGCCGACGCCCAGCGACACCACAGCCTCGTTGACCTCGAAGCGTGCGAACTGCTGATGGCGTTTGACGACGCTGACCTTGATCACCGGCGCGACCGCGCCCCGCAGCGGCACGACGAGCGCAGCCGAGCCGCCGTGAAAGCTGCCGGAGCGCCCAAGTCCGGTCTCATGCTGATATCCCGCCTCCACCACCACGGCCGGCTGGGCGAAGGCGTGGGCGGCGGTAAGGGCCAGGGCGGAGACGAAGGCGAGGGTGAGGCGGAGCACGGTGCGATTGTAAGTGGCAGGCCTAGAGACCTGCCCCACGTGTCTTGGCAGGCCTGAAGGCCTGCCCCACGGCAGCCTGACCCTGCCCCACATGTTCCGCTACCATCGGCGCAAATACACGTCCCAGGTCGGGCGGACGGTGCCATTGGCGAAGTGCACGCCTCGCGCCGACAAGGGGATCTCGTCGGGATGTGTGGCGTCCGGCGCATGTGAGGTGGACAGCGCGACGATGCCCCACTGCTCGACCGGACGGACTTCGCCACGGTCGCTGACAGCGTCGCTATCACGGTCGTGCCACAACGCGAGTCCACGCAGTTCGCGCCCCCGGATGACACCATCCCCATCGTCATCGAGCGCCGCCAGCGCGTCGTAGCCGGTGCGCCAGAAACACCAGAACGTGACGTTGCCGAACAGCTGCAGCCCGGACGTGATGTGCCCCTTGCGCTCGGAGTCGTAGACGAGCCACGCCACCGACGAATGAATCCAGTTCCAGCGATGGACACCGGTGCCGTCCACATCAAACATCACCCGCGCGTCGTCATTCACCAGCTGGCTCGACGTCACGTCGTCGCGAAGGGGGATGACGATGGGCGAGACGACGCGGGGACGTTTCTTAAGATCGGCGAGCCGCGCACGGAGGAGCGCCAGCTCCTCACGATCCGCCTGCTCATCAAGCAGCGGCAGCAGGTACAGCGCGGCTTCCTGCGTGATGTTGAGGCCGTCTCCGGGAACGGCGCGTCCGGCCTCGCCCTCGCGCTCCCATCCCAGCGCCACGGCGCGACGCAGCGGTTCGCGAGCTCCAGCCTTGTCCCCCGCCTCGATCAGCGACCACCCCAACCCCAACTGCGCATACACGTGACCGGGAGACGCAGCTACGACACTGCGAAAGAGCTCGATCGCCGTGCGCAGGTGCGCCGCCCCTTCCTGCTTCTGCTGCTCGGTGAGCGGCGATGCACCCGCCGGAGACGTGAATTGCTGATGCGCCGACCTCCAGTCGGGCCACTGCGGACTGAGCGGATCGTTGGGCCACACCTGCACCTCGGTCGCGCGCAGCTTGTAGGCCATCGTGTGCACACGCGCCAGCGTGAATCGCGCCTCAAGATCACCCGGCGCTTCAGCCACGCGGCGATCCAGGTTTTCAATCAGCCGCTGCACGGGCACCGTGCGGAACCCGGGGTCCATCGGCACGGCCGTCAGGGTCGTGGCCAGGACACCGGCGACACACGTGGCGAGGAGGAGTCGGGGCATGAGGGTATTGCAGCACATGGCGGGGCGTTGGCACGATTTTCCTGCGTGACGCTCGACGATGACGATGCTACCGTCGTCGTCATCGCAGGAACTGGGGGAACGCGTGGCGAACCTTGAAGCACGGCTCGACGCTCAGAGTCAGGACTTGGCAGAAATCCGGGAATCCATCACGCATCTCGACGACAGGATGGAAGCGCGGTTTGCGGCGCTGGATTCGCGCTTTGCATCGATTGACGCGCGCTTCGTGCAAATGGACGCGCGGTTTCTGCAAGTGGACGCGCGCTTTCTGCAAGTTGAGGCGCGTTTGGACAGCGGATTCCGTGACATTCGCGAAGAAATCCACAGCAACTTCCGTTGGATCATGGGCGGAATCGGCGGCGCCGTGCTGGCCCTGCTGCTTGCGCTGTTGTCGGCGGTGCTGGTGTGGGCGCCAAGGGCGTGAGCCGCGGTGAAGGCAGGCCCGACGGCAAGCCAGCCTCGGGCCAAAAACGGGAGCGGATTCGACTTCCGCTTCTTGGATCGACAGGTCCTCAGGTTCACCCTACGAACGAGGACCTTGAACGCGCCCTGACTGATGACGACATCACTGCCGGCAACAGACACGCTGAGACCAACACGGGTCGACCATGCGGCCGTGAGGCATGGTGAGCCCGAGCGAACGGAGAATCCGCTACTGACGCACCTTGGCGACCTTCGCGTCGCACTCGGATGTCAGGCGTTCGCGGTCGCGCCAGCGATTATTGCGCCAACTCCACGTACCGGCACAACGCGTTGGCCAGCAGCATCTGTGGCGGGGATTCCTACTCGAGGACGATCGCCAGTACCCGTCCAAGGTTCTTGAACCGCTGGACGTTCTGAAACCGCACCCGCGCGGCGTTGCCCTCGAGCTCCACCACGTAGTCGATGCCATTGCGAAACGAAAGCGGTGACAACTGCACCTTGCGAATCCTCGTCATGTTGTGCACTGTGCCGTCGACGGCGACCGACGCCCCCGGCACCATCTTCAGCGCAGTGCCACCCTGTTCGAGCCGCAGGAACAGGTTCTTATCGATTACGTTGGCCTGCACAAGGTCAGCCTTCCGCCCCACGACGTAATAGATGGTGTCCGCCTTCGCTTGCAGCGTCTCGGCGGTGCGATATGCCACGGCCGCCTCTTGCTGCAACGCCAATAGTTGCTCGTCGGCGCGACGAGCCACTTCGCTGAGATCGCGCAGATTCGTCACCTCATCCTTGAGCGCCCCGACCTCACTCTCGCGCAGCGACCGTTCAGCCGCGAGCATCGACTCCACCTTCTCTGCCAGGGCCTGCGGAGACATGTCAGCGTCGCCCTGGGTCACCCAGGTACCGAATCGACCATCCTCGTGGAGGAGCCAGACCCGAAAGCCGGGCAACAAGGTCGACTGAAGGTTGACTTGGCTGACCAGACCGTAGGCTTCTGCGCGCTCGAGTCCCCTCGACACGAGAAAGTCGATGGCAATGCGGTCGTGGCGGTCGCCCTCGACCGCCACCACCGACGTGGGCAGCCGCGCCCGGAGAGATTGCGCCGTGCGCCTCGCCTCCTGCAACTGTGCATCTCTGACCAGCAAGTCGGTCAAGAGGGCTTTTACGGCGCCACCTTCACGCGCCACAGCCTGTTGAAGTAACGCCCGTTGAGGCTCCGTCAGGTCACCGTCGGCCGGCAGCTCAATGGGGCTGTTGCGCGTGCGTCGCACATACTCCGTGACACCTTTTGCGACGTCCTGCTGTGCGGCGCGCGCCTCGCGTTCGGCCGCGTCATACTCGAGGGCCGCTCGCTGGAGATCGGTGGCCTCGACAGCTACCGGTACGGTTCCGGCCTCCGCGGGCGACTGCCGCCAGAACGCCCAAAGACTGGCGACGATCGCGAGGCTTGCCGCTGCCGCAATCCACGCCCACCTGCTGCGCAGCCACGAGGGAAGCCGGACGCCCATCAGAACCGCACCGCGCCAAGTACGGAGAACGTCGTACCCGCGGTCGCCTCCAGGCGGAATCGCTCTGAGAACTGCAGCCCGCCGGATGCAATCAACGAGGCTTTGGTGTTGGTGAACTGGCTCCGGTCGGTGACGCTTCCGAAGTAGTCCGAATACTCTGCCCGCTCGATCAACCGATAACGTCCCAACGCGATTCCACCCCCCACGAATGGGGACAGATCACCGCCCGTATCGAAGTGGTACCACAGGTGTCCTTCCGCGACGAGTGTCGTCACCCGAAACTCATATTTGAAGTCCTCGTACTCGACCTGGGCCAGGGTCCCTCGCCCGTAGGACGCCGACAACGAGGCTTCAATCCGTTCGTTATCGAAGGGCCTGAAGAGGACTCCGGCCCCGCCTTGGATCCCGGTAAATGACTCTTCAGCGACGAACGGCAGACTCATGTCGCCAACGAGCAAACCCGCGTGTACTTTGAACGCGACTGAGCGCGCAGATGTGGCCTGAGTTTGCCCAGGCGGCACGACCAGTGGCATCGATGCCGGGACGGCACTCGGCGCGGGCGTCGCGGTAACGCCTCCACTGACCTCCGCTGCGCCGGTTGTCTCAACCAACAGGGAATGCACGAACCCAACGGCCCCATCCGATGCCACCCTCACTCGGAGCCAGGTGCCCGACGCCTCCAACACCTCAAGCGCCTCCCCCTTCGGTAGTGTCCGGATGACCCTGCCGGTCGTCGCCCCCTGTTCACGCAGCGCCGCCTGATCGGATACCACTCTCGCGGTCCGGCCTTGAGCGTGACTGCTCTCCGCCCACGCCGTCACCATCAGCACTGCCGCCACACATACGATCACCGTCCGTCGAACCTGCCCCATGTCAACCTCCGCGCAGGAGCGTAAGGCCCCCATGCGTGGCCGCGCTCACGCCATTCCGCGACGACGTGCGGATTCGACGCGCCATGACAGCACCTCTGCAGAACTTGGCGTTCGTGGGCGCGGGCGCCCTGCGGCAGACTCCGCGCATGTCCAAATACCTCTTTCCGATGCTGCTCTTCACGCTGGCCGGATGTGAAACATCGGTCGGCAGCACACCCACCACACCGACCACACCCACGAGCAACCAGGCTCCCACCATCAGCGGAATGACTGTGAGCCCCGCGTTCGGGATGGCATCGGTGACGCCCTTTGCCTTGTCTGCCAGCGCGTCAGACCCTGATGGCGATGCCGTCACGTTCGCATGGACCTTCGGCGGCACGACAATCAACGGCCAGACCGGGACCGCGGTTTTCGGCGGTGAAGGCACACAGAATGTTCAGTTGCGGGTGACCGACGCGCGGGGCGCCTCCACGACTCAAGTACGGAGCGTCACGATCGGCAACATGAGTGGAAGCTGGAGCGGCAGCATTGACCTGAACGTCTGCCTGCCCGGTGTGACCAAACCGGCAACCGCCACGCTGCAGCAGTCCGGGGGCTCGGTCACCGGCACCATCTTTCTGCCGCAGGGGCTGTGCACCTTTCAGCCCGGTTCGGCCGTCACTGATCCGGCAGAGCCGGGTACCGTCTCAAGCACAGGACTGGTCCGCGTGCGGATCAAGATTCCACCATTCACTGACGTGTATTTCGAGGGCAACATTGATTCGACCGGCCGGCGATGGACCGGCGGCCTTCGAGGGTCAGGGCACAACGGCACCCCGTTTGTACTCAACAAGCAGTAGGTCAGCGCCGGCGGCTCACGCCATCGCTGAACAACGGCAGACGAAGCGTGGCCCATCCACTTGAGCTGAATACACGCACGGGACGGTCGGAACCGACCTCCGGGCACTGCTCAAGCGGGTGCGTGAGCAACCCCTGGGCTTCGAGCATGCGATGCTGATTCTCGAAATTGTCGGCGCGAAAGAGCGTCCGGACCTCCAGGTTGGGCCCTACGGTTGCTATCGTGAATCCTGCGGATCCGTCCAGAGACACCTTGAGATCCTGTCCGGCAACCGACACGTTCTCGACGGTGGCAGACAGACTGCGCATCGGTTCCTGGAACTCCGAGCCGGAGAACAGGTAGTACCGCAACGGCGTGGAGTCACCGCAGTCAAGGCACGCGAAGTCGGAATCCGCGCTCTGCGGTGAGGCATAGACGAAGGGCTTACCGACCGCATCCGGATCAATCGGCACGATGGCGAGTGATGGTTGTCGGTACTCGTTGTTCACACCACCCAACGCAAGAAAATGCCCGGCGCTGGTCTTCCACTCCGCGAGCGCGCGCACCCGCCCCGACTGCAGATAAACGACACGGTTGGTGCCGTCCGGCAGGATCTCCAGGACGACACCAGGCCACCATGTGTGATGACCAAAAGCGACCCACGTCCGGCGGCTCCGGCCCTCGCGCTGGACCGCAAACGCGTGCACCTGCCACGGCCCCTCGAATTCACCGCTGTTGAACTGGAGGTGGAGCTGCAAATCCACCTGCCATCTGACCGTGCCGTCCGAATTGAGGGCGACCACGGCGTCACTCCGGTTACTCACGCGCGTGCCCGCCGGACCAAAACGGACGGCCGCGACGACCTCGGCTCGACCATCGCCATCAATGTCGACCGACTCCGGAGGCGATGAGAGCACGTTGCTCACGGTGTGGCCAAAATCGTGGTACCAGACGAGTTGATCCGACGCCGAGTAGGCCCGAAGGCTGCTGTCGACGAACGCGTATTTGACAGGCTCGGTCGCGCCGACGGCCCGCTGGAAGGACTTTAACGTGCCCAACACAAACCCGACCGCCAGCAGGAGGCCACCGGCGATCGCCGTCCGCCAAGACGGCAAAAACGGCAGGAGGGGCGACTTGACGGCCACCGGAACGACCGGGGTCGGGCTCGGCGGTGCGGAAGGGGGGAAGGCGTCCTCTGGATCATCCTCCGGCACCCCCGCGGCGCCGCGTTGTTCGCGCCACCGCTCGAGTTCCTCAACCCGCGCGTAGACCGTCTGGCCGGCCCCGGTGTCGAGCCGCCGAACCGGCAGACCCAGTTCCCGTTCCCAACGCTGGACCGACCTGACACTTTTGCCGAGGTATTGGGAGATTTCCTTCCAACCGTGAAGCACAGAGCCACTCATAGGAGTTTTCCGCGGGCGTAGTTTACTCCAGCCATGTCACGCGACATGACATGCCACGGTGTGCCATGTCGCGACGTGCCTGCCAATGACGCTACCTGTCCCAAGGCCTGGGG
>BTVE01000113.1:0-10859 GCA_045862915.1 Acidimicrobiia bacterium | reverse complement strand
GGCGAAGCCCGCAGCCATCAGCCAGGTGCGCCCAACCGTGGAGCGTGGCCCCCGCCATCCGGCTCGCAGTGCAAACAGTACGCCTGAGGTCGCGACCACCAGGCCCGGAATCGAGAAGTTATTGCGCAGGTGTTTGAGGTACGTGATCCACGCGGGTTCCGGTCGCGGAGGGCCATCCGCATACATGTCCGCCAGGTAGGCGAAGGCGTTGAGGAACTCGGGCAGCGCCAGCACCGTGTAGGGCGCGAGGCAGAGGAAGGTGACGCCAGTCGCGATGCCCATGACGGTGAGTCCGCGCAGACGCTCACGCCAGGGGGCTGCCTGGAGCAACAGCCCGAGCAACGGCAGCAGTATCGCCACCCCGCCGTTGTATTTGGTCGCTGCCGCAGCGCCGACGGCCATGCCGACAGACACGCAGCTCTGCCAGTCGCGTCGTTCACATGCGCGCAACGTCAGGACCCAGGTGAGCGCCACGAAAAACGTCATCGGCACGTCGGTCAGCACAAAGTGGGACTCGCGGACGTGCAGCGACTGCAGTGCAAACACCGCCGCAGACACCAGGCCGGCCAGCGGGGAGATGCGGCGCCCGGCCATGTAGACCAGCGCGATCGTGGCGGTGCCGAACATGGCGGTTGCGGCGCGCGCCCAGAGGTAGAACTCGGCAACGGGTGCCTGATCGAGGTGGGCCCACTGTCCCTGAATGCTGCCGACAACAAAGCGGACACACGCCAGGAGGAACTGGAAGTAGATGTAGAAGCCCGGATAGTCGAAGAAGTGCGGGTGCAGATCGCCCGTCTTCATCATCCGGACCGCGCGCTCCATGATCTCGGGTTCGTCGATCCCGAGCGAGAACGGGATGCCCTCGGAGAGGGCGGTGAATCTCAGCAGGGCGCCGATGCCGAGAATGCCGGCAAGCGCGATCCAATGCCAGCGTCCAGGCGCGTCGCTCATCGAGGGGAGATTGTACAGAGGTTCACCCGCGCTCAGGCGAGAAGACGTTCGTACAGCGCCAGCGTCTGATCGGCCAGGACCGGCCAGGAAAATTCGGCCTCAACTTTTTGCCGTCCTGCCACCCCGAATGCCGCCAGGTGTGAGGTTGTCAGGGCTTCCGTCAGGGCATCGGCCAGGGCGTTCACGTCTTCGACCGGCACGAGCCAGCCGGTTTCTTCTGGGACCACTTTGTCCGGCAGACCGCCGGCACGAGTGGCAATGACGGCGCGGCGATGCGCCATGGCCTCCAAGGTGACGAGGGAACTGCCTTCGTATCGGGTCGGGTGCACAAACACCGAGGCCGCTTCATACCAGGCGTGCAGGTCCACATCCGAGACGCGCCCCGCAAAGTGGACGTGTGCACCGAGATCGAGTGATTGGACCAGCGCCTCGAGTGCCGGCCGGTACGGACCCGCGCCGGCGATCACCCAGCGCCAGCCGCGTGCATCCAGCGCCGGCTGCCGACGCCGGACGACATCCAGCGCGCGAGCAAGGATGTCGAATCCCTTGTTGTGCTCGAGCCGGCCGACGCTCAGCACGACGAACTCGCCGTCCGCGATGCCATGCCGCTGTCGTTGCATGCGTCCGTCGGCCGGTCCGGCAAGCGCGCAGACCTCCGCCAGGTCGAGGCCGTTGGGGATGGTGACCATCTGGCCCTCGCGCGGCGACAGATGACGCGTGACGACCGGTTCAAGGGCGCGATCGGTGGCAATGATCGCCTCGGCCGCACGGGCGCAGCGTCGGACGGCGAGCCGCAGCGGGGCATACCCGAGGTGTTTGAGCCGTGGCGGCTGTGCGGCGCTTGCGCCGAACTCTTCGAGTCCCTGCGGGTTCAATACCAGAGGCGCGTCACCCGCCCGTTTGCCGGACGCGTAGCCCAGGCCGCTGGCCCCGAACGCGTGCACGATATCGATCTGTCGCGAGCGCACCAGTGCGCGCGCGGCGCGCCCCGCCCTCCACCCGAACCACGGATACGCCGAACTGCGGTCCAGAATCGTCGTGCCGCGCCGGTTGGCGTACGGAAAGCTGACGTACGGCACGTGCCGCACAGTGATGAAGGGAGATCCGAACGGATCGTCGGGTGCCTGCCGCCACACGTCTCCGGGCGGTGGCGTGATCAGGGTGACGGCCACGTCCCGTGCGGCCAGGTGACGCACCAGGTCGTAGACCGATCGTTCCAGGCCCCCGGTGCCGTGCAGCGGTCGCACGGCTCTCGCGAGCACCGCCACGCGCAGGCGTGGATCGCGACTCATGATGCCCGTCTCCCTCGCGTCAGCGCCTCGTGATAGGTCTGCTCCGTGCGTGCGGCCACCGCGTCCGCGTCAAACGTCGCGTGTGCGTGCATCGCCGCAGCCCTGCCGAGTCCCTCTCGCAGTTCCGAATCCCCGGCCAGCTCCGCAAGCGCGCCGGCAAACGATTCCGGTGTGTCAGCCAACAGCCCCGTGACCCTATCGCTGACGATGTCGCGGGTGCCTCCCGTGTTCATGGCGGCAATGGGTGTGCCGAGTGCTGCAGCCTCGATCAAGACGCGGCTGAGCGATTCCGGCCCATACGACGGAAACGCGAGCATCGAGCAGCGCCGCATCAGGTCGAGGACTTCAGCTCGGTCCCGCCATCCCAGCCACTGCACCGCGCGCCGTCGTGCTGACGCCTCGCGCTCAAGCGCCGCACGATCGGGGCCATCGCCGACGACCACGAGTGGCCAGGTGATGCCGGCGGCGTCAAGGGCTGGCAACAGGAACTGCGTTCCCTTGTTGGTGGCGAGTTTTCCGGCGTACAGCACGAACGGCTCACCGCTACGGATGGGGACGGGTGTGAGGTCGCGCATCTGCACGGCGTTGGGGATCGTGCTCAGCCGTGAGGCCCGCAGCCCAGGCACACGCGCCAGCATGTCGGCGCTGATCACTGAACTCACGCCGATCACGCGATCCGCAGACGCGAGGACCTCGTGTTTGGCGGCAAGGTTGCGCGCCATGTACGGCAACAGCAGCGGCACCACCGGTGCCAGACTTCCCGCACGATTGCCGGCGCAGATCCGGCGATTGGCCGGCGTACACGCGGGGCACAGATGCGGAGACGATGCGTCGATGATCAGATCGGACCAGTAACACACCGGCCAGTAGTCGCGCACCGTCAAGACCGAAGGATGTCCGAGCTGCGCGGCCGCCCGCACCACCGGCGCACCGGTCATCACATGTTGTCCGTGCAGGATATCGGCGCGCCACGTCCGCGCCTCCTCCACCAGCACGCCTGTCAGCGCCTGCCATAGCCGTTCGTTCTTCAGCACATTACGCACGACGGGTAGGTTCGGCACACGGCGCGACCAGCGCCGGACAGGGAGCCCCTCCCATTCATCCCGCACATCCGCGGTCTCTGCGCCGGTCATCACGTGGACGATGGCCACGTCGTGCCCACGGTCAGCCAGCGCGCGCGCCAGCGTGGCCGTGCTCCACCCCGAACCGCCCGCCCGCGGCGGGAGCGAATCGGTGGCCATGAGGATACGCAGACGATCCATGGTCAGCGGCGGCGTTGTACCAGCAGACGCAGGCGTTCGTCCAGCTGGGCGCAGTGGGCCTGCCAGCTGTACTCGGCCACCGCACGCGCGCGGCCGGCCGCACCAAGACGCGCGCGGAGCGCCGCATCGGTGAGCCGCACCAGCGCCGCATCCAGCGTGCGCGGTTCGGACGCGTCGTAGAGCAAGCCTTCCCGTTCATCACCGACGAGGTGGGCAATCCTTGGCACGCGTGGTGCCACCACAGGAAGCCCCGACGACATGTACTCGAAGATCTTCAGTGGCGACCAGTAGAAGCCGAGCCTGAGCGGCGCGTGTTTGGCTGGATCAAACGGCGCGACGCCAATGTCGGCCGCCGCCAGACACTGGGGCAGGTCGGCGTGCGGCACCGCGCCGGTAAAGGTGATCCCCGGCACACCGCGGGCCGCCGATTCCGCGGCCGCGCGTTCGGGACCGTCGCCGATGAACACTGCGCCGAGCCGGTGTTCGCCCTGCGCGTGCAGCCGCGACAGCGACGCCGACAACTGCACGACGCCGTGCCAGGAGCGGAAAGCGCCGGCAAACACACAGAGCACGCGACCGTCCTCGCGGCTGAACGGCAGCGGCCCATGCGCGTCGGGACGGAAGTGATCGATGTTCGCGCCCCACTCGGCTTCGAGCACCCTGGCGGGATCCACCCACGACGGGAGGATCTGCCTGGATGGCGTCACGAAGAGGTCGGCAGCCCGACACAGCGCTTCACGCCACCGCCGCATCGGCTCAAACAACAACGCGCGGTCCAGTGTCGCCTTCGTGGATCCCGGATAGTCGATGACCGGCGCGTTGACTTCCAGCACGGACGGAATGCCGAGGCGCTGGGCCGCCCGAATGCCTTCGCCGCCGAAGTTGTAGTAGCGCTCGATGATGACATCCGCATTCACACGTTGTGCGAGCGCAGCGACGGCTCCCACCCGTGCCCATCGCAACATCGGCCGTCCCAGCGGCGGCGGCATGGCGTGCCAGTGCGCGGCAGACGAGGGCCAGGGGCCACCCGGCGTGACAAGCACGTGGACCTCGTGACCCAGCGCCGCCAGGCCGTCGGCGACCGCCTGCACGTGCACAGAGCCGCCGAGTGTGCCTGGCACGGTCTGGTCGAGCGCCGCGTAGACGATCCTCACGCCGCCGGCACTCCGGTCTTGCGCAACCGCGCGAAGAAGGGGCCGGACTTGAAGCGGCCAAACAGCGCGACATCGAGCCACATGATGCCCGTGACCGCGCGCAGCGCCCAGTAGAGCGGACCACTCTGTCGCAACCGTGTCTTGGCCTGTTTGCGCGCCACCTTCACTGCCGCGCCATCATCGGCGGCCTGGCCGGACTGACGTGCCTGCCGGGCCATCAGGCGTTCCGCCATGCGGACGAGGATGTTCTCGACGAACGCTCCGAGCATCGGCGTGTAGTACGTGATGCGGTCGACCGTGAATCCGCACGCAGCGGCGACGCGGTGGAGGTCGTCGTGATCGGCCAGCGGGTTGAGGTGATCCGACTTGCGCAGGCGTTCGGTCTTGAGATCGAGCAGGCCGATACGTTCACAGAGGTGCGCCAGGTGATTGACCGCGCGTACGCCCATGGCCACCGGCCCGTTCTTGCGCACGTGTGTGTAGACAAACAGCGAGCCGCCGGGCACGAGCACACGATTGGCTTCACTGAGCATGTCCCGCAGCGCTTGCGGCGACAGGTGCTCGAGCACATCGAGTGACCATGCCTTGTCGAATGAGGCGTCGGCCAGTGGCAGCCGCCGCAGGTCGCCCAGCAGAAGGTCGTGCTCCTCCAGCGCCTCTCGCGAAAAAAACGCGGCGATGTCGATGCCGGTCAGCGCGGCGCCGGTGTCGGCGTTCCACACCATCGCACGTCCACTGCCGCAGCCAAGGTCCACCACACGATCGGAGGGCGTGAGCGCCAGAAACTCGCGAAGCCGGTCGTTCCGAATCTTCGACCCCAGGAGCGGCGGCGCGACGGTTTCGTGACGTGCATCCACATGCAACGCTTCATCGAGATACTTCGTTTGTTCGTCGTATTCGGCTTTCGGGCGGAGGTCGAGGTACCCGGCGCCCGCGTCAAACCGTCGCTCGCAACGTGGGCAGACCGCGGCGCCAGGCTGCGCGGTCAGTTGGACGCGGCACTCGGGGCAGCAGGCGATCGTGAAGAGACGTGGGGAGATCATGCGGCGAGGGCCGCCTCACACACGGCTTCCAGGCGGGCGGCGCGTGCGGCCCAGGAGTACTGCGGCGCCAGCGCCCGCGCGGCCGCGGCCAGACGTCGGCGTCGGTCGGCATCAATGGTCAACCCTCGGAGGCCGTCAGCCAGCGCGGCGGCGTCACCGGCCTGCACGAGCACGGCCGTCTCGTTGTGGCTCAGCACTTCACGCAACGAGGGAAGGTCGGAGGCGACGATGGCTCGTCCGAGCGCAAGATACTCGAACAACTTCAGCGGCGACGTATAGCGGTCAGAGATGGCCGTTGGTGTGTTGGGCAACACCAGGATATGTGCGCCGGCGAGAGCGTTGGCGACGTCGGGCTGCGGAAGCAGTCCCGTGATGGTGACGCGGGCAGTGATGTCGAGGCGGGTGATCAGCGCCTGCACTCGCGCCAGGTCGCGCTCGCCTGGATGGCCGCCGACGATGAGGCCTCGCAGGTCAGGCACGCGCGCCAGCGCTTCGAGAAACACGTCGACGCCCTTCCAGGGATACAGGTGACCTGCGTAGGCGGCGACCAACGGCCCCGAGGCTGGCGCCTCGCAGACCGCCGCCGGGATCTCCGCACCGTCGGCGACGACATCAACCCGCGCACGCGCGCCGTAGCGGACGGCCAGGTCGTCGGCCAGTGCCTGGGTGAGCGTGACGTAACCCTCGGCGTTGTTCCACACTGTGCGATCGCGGCGGTCGAGTCTCGCGAGTTTGGACGCCGACGGCGCGAGGTCGGGTCGCCCGAGCAGGGTCGGCATCTCGGCCGCCACCACCGCTGACACTCCGTGAGATTCATAGACGAGCGCGGGCCGGCGGGGACGATGCCAACGACACAGAAGTGCGGCCAATCCGAGATCGCGCGTAAAGACGACATCGGGCCGCGTGTGCAGTGTGCGACGGAGTCCGGCCCACAACATGGACGCGCGACGCACCGGCTCCGGTCCCGCACTCGGGACCGACGTGATCGAGAGGCGCGGGGTTGGGCACAGGCCGTAGAACACAAACGGATCACGCGCCGGACGTGCCGAATCCGGCCGCACGACGAGTGTGATGTCGTGGCCACGCGTCGCCAGCGCATGACATGTCTGCATCGTCTGCACGCCGTTGGCGCGTTCGATGGGGAATCGTGTGTCGGCGAAGGCGAGGATGGTCACTGGCGCGGCTGGCGATAGAACGACTCACGGTCGGTCAGGTACTGCCAGGCGAGGCGCGGTGCCTCAAGCGGCAGCTCGACGAACGTGACTCTGGCATTGTCCCTCAGATTGAGTCGCTGGCGATCCATCCGATGTGTGCCGAACTGCAGCAACAGGCCGATGTTCCACCAGATGCAGACCGCGACAGCGCCCCAGAGCAGCCGTCGCGGCTGATGATCGGCGGAGATGACCGCCGCCAGGCCAAGGACAAGCAGGGGCGTGAGCTCCACAAAACGGCGCTGCCCGAACGCGCCGGCCACCGTCCAGGATTCGACGGCGCCGTTGATGTAGACCTGCAGCAGCATCATCAGCAGGGCGCAGATGCCGAGCCAGCGCGCATCGTTGACGGCGGCACGGACACGCCCGGACGCCATCGCGAGCAGACCGGCGAGCGAGAGGATCACCAGTGGCGTCCACGCGAGCCAGCCGTGGTGTGGGGAGACGAGCACGTCGAGCGCGTGCGGCGACGACCAGGACATCTTGTTGCCCACTGATTCATGAGGGCCGATGTAGCCGTTGATGGCAAAGGACGCGAGCACGTGCGGCAGGTAACCCACGGCGGTGCCCAGCACACCGGCACCGGCCAGGGGGACGAGTCGACCCACCGACTGGTGTCGCCACGCCCACCGAAAAAAGTCGATCGCCGCGGGCAGCAGGAACAGGACGGTCTGATCGCGCATGGTGCCCATCAGGCCGCCCACCAGGCCGAGGGCGATGACGCCGCGAAGTGACCAGTGCTCGCGCACGCGCAGCCAGAGCCAGATGAACACCGCGACTGCAAACGTGGCGCAGGCGTGGGAGAACACCGGCGCCACGTACATGTAGAACACCAGCGGCGTGCCCATGAGCACGGCGCATGCGGCGGCGACGCCACGCCCGAAGAGGCGTGTGGCGATGAGGGCCGACAGCCAGAGCGCTGCCCAGCCGTACAACGCGGACCCCCAGGCCACGGCGGCGATGTACGGAGTGCTGTAGCCATCGGTCGGATGGCCTGAGGCCATGGCCGCGATGTGGCCAAGTCCGTAGAACGGCGCCCAGAGCAGTGCCGGGCCAATGGTGCCGAAGTTGATGCGGCGTCCGGCGGCTGTGTATCGCTCGGCCAGAAACGTCTCCGCAAAGCCCGCGCCGCCCGCGCCGGCGTCGTGGAAGTGCTGATATTCGTTCTGAAAGGAGAGGTCGCCATCAAACGCGAGCGAGCGGAGGAAGGCGAAGTACTGCACTTCATCCGAGGCGTAGATGCGCGTCGTGACCGCGGGCAGCGACAACACGGCCATCAGCACCCAGGCAGTGGCGGTGCGGCGGCTCACGGTGTGACCCCCAGCGAACGTGCCAGCACCTGCTGCGCCACCATCGCGGCGTTGAATCCGGCATGGTTCACCATGCCCAGCACGACTGATCCTCGCAGGATGTAACTCGCACCCCAGCCCATGCCCATCAGGCCGATCGCGATGGACACATCCGCCCCTTGATCGAGGTGCAGGGCGCCAAACAGCAGGCCAAACAGCAGATTGCCCAGCCAGGCGCCTCCGAGGTGTTGGCCCCACCGATGCAGGATGAATCCCCGTTGCAGTTCTTCGCGCACGCCACCGGCGAGGATGACGACCACCAGGAAGATGGCGGCATCAAAGGGATCACGCATGAAGGCGGCCAGAGGATTCTCGGGCACGGTCTGCAGGCTGGGAGCAATCGCGCGGATGGAGACCACGACCAGTGACAACGCGATCAGCACGGGCGGCACCAGCACAAGGCCGCGCCACGCTTCCCCCACGACCGGCCGGCGGCCGAGGAACACGTCGTGGGACGACTCGCCGGAGGCTCGCAGGAAGGCCCAGATGAGGAGTGCCACGACGGCGGTGTCGACGAAGCTGACGATGGCGACAAATTCGAGTGAGAGGCCCGTCCCGGCAAACGGGGTCAGTCCGAGCGCGACCACCAGGGCGGCGGTGACGGCCAGTTGGGTCGGAAATCCCGAGACGGCCACGACCTGGAGCAGGGCGACGACCCGGCGCTCCACGCCGCCCGCAGACGGAGGCGTGTCAGGCGTCTCGCCGAGCATGTGAGGATTGTACCGGGGCTTTGATTTTCGTGATATTTTCGCCCTTGTCAGTTCGTGTCACATCAACCCGTGACGATGTGTCGCGGGTATGAAAAATAGGGCAGGTGAAAAAACGCCAGTACCTATGGGGCTCTTCTCAAGATGTTTGGTGTGAGGACCGATCCAACCACCATATGTCGTGGGATCTGCCTTGACTTCAACTCAAGGTGGGGCGCATATTCGTTGCCCGGCACCTCAACAGCCGAACCGAAGTCTCCCAGCACTTCGGCCGTGACTTTGCCTCCTCTCACCAGCCATCGGCTGGGGCCAGGAGGAGGGCCCTGTTGAGGCGTCGAGCAGAACGGTTTTTGACGGGTCAGGCGACCGTATCCGGGGCGGATGCGGGGCCATGTACGAAGGAATGAGGTCACAACGATGCAAACAGCCCAGAACACAGGACTCACGGGAGAGACGACGGCTCGAGAGACGGCGCGGACCTTTGGTCCGGGCGCGTCTGTGACGGGACTCGAGTTCGAACGGTATTTCTCGCGAGATGGCGTGGATCCGTTTGACGAGGTCGAGTGGGAGTTGCGCTCGGCCGTCATTGCCAACGAACGCGGGCAGGTCGTGTTCGAGCAACGGGACGTCGAATTTCCGAAGTTCTGGTCGCAGCAGGCCACCAACATCGTGGTCTCGAAGTACTTCCGCGGCCTGATCGGTACGCCCGAGCGTGAGCGCTCGGTGAAGCAGCTGGTGGGTCGCGTGGTCGACACCATCACGCGTTGGGCCCGTGAGCAGGGCTACTTTGCATCCGAGGATGATCTGCAGGCGTTCAGCGACGACCTCAAACATCTGCTGGTCTATCAGAAGGGCTCGTTCAACAGCCCCGTGTGGTTCAACTGCGGATTCGAAAAGGCGCCGCAGTGCTCGGCGTGTTTCATCAACTCGGTGCAGGACACGATGGAGTCGATCCTCGGCCTGGCCAAGACCGAGGGCATGCTCTTCAAGTTCGGCTCCGGCACCGGCTCCAACCTGTCAGCGATTCGTTCGTCGAAGGAAGTGCTCGCCGGTGGCGGCACGGCGTCAGGTCCCGTGTCGTTCATGAAGGGATTTGACGCGTTTGCCGGCGTCATCAAGTCGGGCGGCAAGACGCGTCGCGCGGCGAAGATGGTCATCCTCAACGCGGAACATCCGGACATCGTCGAATTCATCAACTGCAAGGTTGAGGAAGAGAAAAAGGCGTGGGCGCTCATCGATGCCGGGTATGACGGTTCGTTCACGGGTGTGGCGTATGGTTCGGTGTTCTTCCAGAACTCGAACAACTCCGTGCGCGTGACCGATGAGTTCATGCGCGCCGTGCTCGATGATGGGGAGTGGCAGACGCGATCGGTGACGACCGGCGAGCCGGTCGATACCTATCGCGCGCGCGACCTCATGCGCCAGATCGCGGAAGGCACCTGGGTGTGCGGTGATCCCGGGATGCAGTACGACACCACGGTCAACGACTGGCACACGTGCCCGAACACGGCCCGCATCAACGCGAGCAATCCGTGTTCCGAGTACATGTTCCTCGATGACTCGGCGTGCAACCTGGCGTCGATCAACCTGATGAAATTCGTGGACGAACACGGCGACTTCGACTTCGACGGCTTTGAGGCGGCGTGCAAGACGTTCATCACGGCGCAGGAGATCCTGGTCGACAACGCCAGCTACCCGACGAAGGCGATCGAGCGCAACAGCCACGCGTACCGGCCGCTGGGGCTGGGCTACGCGAACCTGGGCGCACTGCTGATGTCGCGCGGCCTGCCCTACGACAGCGACGAGGGGCGCGACTACGCGGCCACCCTCACCGCCATCATGCACGGCGAGGCGTGCGCGCAGAGCGCGCGCATCGCCCGCGATCACGGC
>BTVE01000112.1:0-11157 GCA_045862915.1 Acidimicrobiia bacterium | reverse complement strand
TCTTGATCGAACCGAAGGCCCGCGCCAGTCAACGCCTCCCGCAGGCATGCCCGATAAGCTGATTCAAGCAGGCCGGGGCCAACGACACGATGGACATCGATCGCACAGCCGATGACGCGTGCAGCGAGTGGATCCGGCGTGAACACGCCCGACTGCTATGCAACTTCCGAACCCAAAGAGTGTTGCCACTCCTCGAGCTCCTCCGGCCTTCCAAGCTACTGTCTACTCTCCCGACAGTCGCCCTACTCGTACTCCGACATGGGCGGGCACGCGCACACGAGGTTGCGGTCGCCATGCGGGTTGTCGATGCGCGAGATGGTCGGCCAGAACTTGTGGTGCCGCAGTGACGCCACCGGGTAGGCCGCCTGCTCGCGGGTGTACTTGTGGTTCCACTCGGTGGCCGCGACGTCCTGCGCGGGGTGCGGCGCGTTCTTGAGCGGATTGTCGAGTTTGTCCGCCTTGCCCGAGATGACGTCCTGGATTTCACCGTGGATGGCGATCATCGCGTCGCAGAAGCGATCGAGTTCCTCCTTCGGCTCGCTCTCGGTCGGTTCGACCATGAGCGTACCAGCCACGGGGAACGAGACCGTCGGGGCGTGGAAGCCGTAGTCCATCAGCCGCTTGGCGACGTCCGTTTCATCCACGCCATGGGCCTTGAACGGACGCAGATCGAAGATGAGCTCGTGCGCGACACGGCCGTTGGCCGCTGCGTAGAGGACCGGGTAGTGCCCCTGCAGCCGCGCCTTGATGTAGTTCGCATTCAGCATCGCGAACTTCGTCGAGGCCGTCACACCCTCGGCGCCCAACATGCAGATGTAGCCGTACGAAATCAGCAGGATGCTTGCGCTGCCGAACGGCGCCGCCGACACCGCGCTGATCGCCTGCGTGCCGCCGGTGCCGACGACCGGGTGGCCGGGCAGGAACGCCGCGAGGTGCGCAGCCACGCCGATGGGCCCCATGCCGGGACCGCCGCCGCCGTGCGGAATGGCGAACGTCTTGTGCAGGTTGAGGTGGCACACGTCGGCGCCAATCGACGCCGGACTGGTGAGGCCCACCTGCGCATTCATGTTCGCGCCGTCCATGTAGACCTGGCCGCCGTTGTCGTGGACGACCTGACAGATTTCGCGGATGCCGCCCTCGAACACGCCGTGCGTCGACGGATACGTCACCATCAGGCACGACAACTTGTCGCGATTGGCCTCGGCCTTCTTGCGCAGGTCGGCGATGTCGATGTTGCCCTGCGCGTCGCAAGCCACCACCACGACCTTGAGACCCACCATTGCCGCGCTGGCCGGGTTGGTCCCGTGTGCGGATTGCGGAATGAGGACGACGTCGCGGTCCGACTGGCCGTGTGCCTGCTGATAGGCGCGGATGACGAGGAGACCGGCGAACTCACCCTGCGCTCCGGAGTTGGGCTGGAGCGAGACGGCGGCAAAACCGGTGGAGACGCACAGCGCCTTTTCAAGGTCGCTGATGATCTGCTGGTACCCGGCGGCCTGTTCGGCCGGCACAAACGGGTGCAGCTTCGAGAAGTGCGGCCAGGTGACCGGCATCATCTCGGCCGCGGCGTTCAGCTTCATCGTGCACGAGCCCAGGGGAATCATGGCCGTATCCAGGCCGATGTCCTTCTTCTCGAGCATGCGGATGTACCGCATCATCTGCGTTTCCGAGTGATGTGTATTGAACACCGGATGTGTCAGGTAGCGGCTCGTGCGTGCCAGGCTGCCCAGCACATTGCCGGCCTCGGACGGCACACGGCCCTTGCCCGCGCCAACACACGCCGCCAGATCCTGAAGGTCCGCTTCGGTCACCGTTTCATCCAGGCTGATCTGAATGGTGGTGTCGTTGACAGCACGGACGTTGATTCGTCGCGCTGCCGCCGCCTCACGGAACGCAGAGACAGCCTGAGCCGTGCCCTCGAGCCGAATGGTGTCGAAATACGCACCATTGGTCTGTGTCCAGCCGGCAGCCGTCGCAGCCGCGGACAGCCGTGCTGTCAGACCATGTACACGGGTCGCGATGGCCTTGATGCCGGCCTCGCCGTGGTAACACGCGTAGAAGGCCGCGATATTGGCCAGCAACGCCTGCGCGGTGCAGATGTTGGACGTCGCCTTCTCTCGCCGGATGTGCTGTTCGCGCGTCTGGAGCGCCATGCGGTAGGCGCGGCGGCCCTTCGAGTCGATGGACACGCCGATGATGCGTCCCGGAGCCTGGCGCACGTAGGCCTCACGCGTCGCAAAAAACGCCGCGTGTGGGCCACCGTATCCCAGCGGCACGCCAAACCGCTGCGCGGAGCCGATGACCACGTCGGCCCCGGCTTCACCCGGAGGCGCGACCATGGCGAGGGCAAGCAGGTCCGTCCCCACTGCCACCAGGGCTCCGGCCGCGTGTGCGCGCTCGACCACCGGTTTCAGGTCGCGCACGGCACCGTGATCGTCGGGGTACTGCACGAAGACGCCGAAGACGTCTTCGTCAATCGTGGCCTCGGCCGGGTCTTCAAACCGCAGCGTGATGCCCAGGGGCTCGGCACGCGTTACCAGCACGTCGCGCACCTGCGGGAATACCCGCGGCGACACGATGAACGTGTTGGCCTGCTGGCGCTTGGAGACCCGCGCCAGGAGCGTCATCGCTTCGGCGGCGGCGGTCGCTTCATCGAGCAGCGACGCGTTGGCCACATCCATCCCCGTCATCTCCGTCACCATCGTCTGGAAATTGAGGAGGGATTCGAGACGGCCCTGCGCAATTTCCGCCTGGTAGGGCGTGTAGGGCGTGTACCAGCCGGGATTTTCGAAGACGTTGCGGAGGATGACCGCCGGCGTGATGGTGTCGTAGTACCCCATCCCGATGTAGCTGCGCCAGACCTGGTTGCGCTCGGCGATGCCGCGCAGGCGCGAAAGGTAGGCCGACTCGGCTTCGGCCGCCGGCAACGCCAGCGGCCCCTTCAGGCGGATGTCGCTCGGGACAATTTCGTCGATGAGCGCATCAACCGACGAGGCGCCAACCGCCTCGAGCATCGCAGACAGGTCGGCCGCGCGCGGGCCGATGTGACGGGACTGAAAAGTATCGGACACCGGACGGTTCCTCGCGAAGAGAGTGTTACTGGGTCAGGGATTCGTACTGGGCGGCGTCGAGCAGGCCGTCGAGTTCTGAGGTGTTGGACGGCTTGACCTTGATCATCCACGCGTCGTGCGGCTGCTGATTCACGGCCTCGGGGTGGGCACCAAGATCACCATTGACGGCGACCACTTCCCCGGCGATGGGCGCAAACAGCTCGGAGACGGCCTTCACCGATTCAATCGTGCCGAACACTTCGCCCTGGGACAACACACGCCCCACCTCGGGCAGTTCCACGAACACCACGTCGCCCAGCTGCTTCTGCGCAAAGTCCGTGATGCCGACGACGGCTTCGTCGCCGGTGACGCGCACCCATTCGTGGTCCTTCGTGTACTTCAGGTCTGTCGGATACATGCGGTCTCCTAGCTCTTCGCTCGCTTGTAGAACGGTTCAGGAACAACGACCGCCGCCACACGGCGGCCGCGGATTTCAATCTGGAGGGGCGTGCCCGGTTCCGCCAGGCGGACTGGCACCATGGCCAGGCCGATCGCCTTCTTGAGGTACGGCGTCTGTGTGCCGCTGGTCACCACGCCCACGGTCTCATCGTTGTCGACCACCGGATAGCCGTGACGGGCGATCGCGCGGTCGACCATCTCGAAACCCACGAGTCTGCGTTCCAGCGCGCCACCCTTCTGGGCGCGGAGACGTTCGTGGCCGAGGAAGGCGTCTTTCTTCCAGCCGACGATCCAGCTCAGGCCGGCTTCCACGACCGACGTCTGTTCGTCCATGTCGGAGCCGCACAGGCGCATCGAGGCTTCCAGCCGCAACGTATCGCGCGCGCCGAGCCCGGCAGGCTTGAGGCCATGCGCCTCGCCCGCGGCCAGAATGGCGTTCCACATCGCTTCGGCCTGGGCGGGCGGCACAAAGATCTCGAAGCCGTCCTCGCCGGTGTAGCCGGTGCGCGAGACCATCACGCGCATCCCCGCGACTTCGCCGTTGTCGAACCAGTAGTACTTGATGGCCGGCAGGTCGATGTCGGTAATCGACTGCAGGATCTGCTGGGCTCTGGGGCCCTGCAGCGCAATCAACGCGTATCGCGAGCTGGAGTTCACGACGCTGACGTCACCGCCACGTTCGGCCGCGCGTTCGCGGATCCACTCGTAGTCCTTCATGATGTTGCCCGCGTTGACGACCAGCAGGTAGTGCTGATCGGCCATGCGGTACACCAGGATGTCGTCCACGAACGTGCCGTCCGGCGTGGTCAACGCCGAGTACTGAATCTGCCCGATGGCGAGGCGGCTCGCGTCGTTGGACGAAATCCACTGGACGGTCGCCAGGGCGTCGGGCCCGGCCAGCTCGATCTGGCCCATGTGGCTGACGTCAAACAGGCCGGCGGCAGTGCGCACGGCCATGTGTTCGTCGATGATGCCCGAATATTCGACGGGCATGTCCCAGCCCCCGAACTCCACCATCCTGGCGCCATGGGCGCGGTGTCTGGCGTTGAGCGGGGTCTTCTTGAGTGCAGCAGGAGGCGGCGTCGGCGTCATGAGGCGCCTATCAACGTACATCGCGGACTGACGAGGGTCAACCGCATCCGGGCTCCGCCGGCCCCCTGCTGCCTCCGTGTTTACTCGCGCGGCCGCGGCCAGACCAGGCGCAGAACGATGAAACACACGCCTGCCAGTCCACCAATCACGGCCGGGCCCGCCCGCTCGGCGTCGGGAACGATGACGAGCACAAAGGGGAGAAACGCTCCGGCCAGCACAACGGCCAGGACCACCTGCAACAGGATGATGAGAATTGCCCGCATCGTAACCTCCTCCGCGCCGACGTTATCCCGAGAACGGGAAGCCGCCGCTGCAGTTGATGAACCACCACATGGCCGCCTCGGCGCGTACGGTATACACCAACGCGCACCCCGTGGTGTTGAACACGTGGTACCACCGGTACTGCGACAGGCACTCCACGTAGTCGTCGTAGATCCGGACGGCCTCCTTGGCGTATTCATCCCAGCATTCGCCCGGCCCGCGGTCGCTGCCGCCGCTCTGCAGCGAGACGCGGGTGACGCCGCCCTTGTCCGCCTGGCGCCGCCGCACCAACTCTGCCTGGGACCGCATCCACTGCTGGTGACTGCGGATCGCGTCGGACTCCCCTTCGCCCAGTTCCAGCACCGCGCGTGTCAGCAACAGGATGTGGCGTCCGACGTCCGCGCCCGATGGCCCCAGCGTCTCGAGCAACGCGCGGCCCGCGCGGGCCGCCTCCGAGTCCGACAACATCGCCAGCACCGAGGACACCTGCGCGGGCTCCCCGGTCGTCAGCTCGGCGTTCGCGCCCTTGCGGGAGACCTGCAGCCGGCCGCGGGACGTGCGAATGGTCAGTTCATCGTTGGCCGTCGAGATGACCGCGAGGGTTGCGGTGGGGGTCACCTCCTTGCGGATGGCGACAAGGCCGCTCTGTACCTCCGCGACGATCCGCCCGGCGGATCGCGTCACGGAGACGTGCGGGGCTGTCTGCGCCGCCGAGGAACCGGCCAGCAGGCCGGTCATCAGCACTCCGAGCATCAGTGATCGTGATGTGAACATGGTGCCTCCTCAGAGCCAGTTGGACAGGCACGTGGCCAGTTCAACCCGGTGCAACAGTTCACTCAGCGCCGCCGCGCGGAAGCAGTCCCAGTCCAGGACATGTTCCGCACACAGCTCGACCGCGATGGAATCCAGGCCGTGATCGAGCTGGTACGCCGCCAGACAGCGCGAGATGTTCGCGATAAACGCGCCCAGTTGTGCAAATTGCATACGTCTCCTCCATCGTCCCGTCAGGGACATGACGTGTGTGTTCAGATCCCCCGGCCCACGTCACACCTGGGGATCCCCTGCGTCGTGCGGCATGCGGCCCCCCCGGGCTCCGTATGCCAGATGTGCGCGGAGCGTGTGGTACGAAATTGCGAGTTCCTCACACGCCTTGCGTTTGTTTCCGTTACAGCGCGCCAGCACCAGCCGCACATACCGGCTGGTAAAGGCCCGCAATGTGTGCTGCTCCGGCGTCGCCTCCAGCAACCGGCCGTAGGGCGCCCGGATGGCCTCCGGAAGGTCCGACAGTTCCACCCGTGGGGTCGGCGCGAGCGCGACCGCACGTTCCAGCACACGTTCCAACTGGCGGACATTGCCCGGCCAGTCGTAGTTCCACATCGCTTCAATCGCCGTTTCACTCACCGCCAGCCGCCGAACGCGTCGGTGGCGCATCAACAGGTGGTCAATCAAGAGCGGCACGTCATCACGGCGCGTGCGGAGCGGCGGCACGTGCAGCTCGACACCCGACACGCGGTAGTACAGGTCGCCTCGAAACACCCCTTGTGCCACCATGCCCGGCAGGTCGCGATTGGTCGCGGCAATCACCCGGGTGTCTACCGCCCGGCCACGCGCGGCCCCTACCCGTTCCACCGACATGTCCTGGAGCACGCGCAGCAGCTTGGCTTGCGCCGGCAGCGACAGGTCCCCCACCTCATCGAGGAACAGCGTGCCGCCTTCTGCGAGCTCGAACTTGCCTCGGCGCCCTCGCACGCCGGTCGCCGTTCTGTCTTCGATCCCGAACAGCTCGGTCTCGAGCAGTGACTCGACGAGCGCCGCGCAGTTGACGGCAATGAACGGTCCGCGCCGCCCGCTCGCCATGTGCACACTGCGCGCAACCAGCTCCTTGCCGGTGCCGCTTTCGCCGGTCACCAGCACCGTGAATGCGGTCGGGCCAACACGGGCAATCTGTGCGCGCACTTCCTGAATTCCCTGACTGCGACCTACCAACATGCGATGTCTCCGAACACCGCGTCTCCATCAAGAGTGATGCCAGGCCGTGCCGCCGCTTCTCGCGCTCAGCTACGCGTGATTGGGGTGTGATGCCTCATCGCGCACCGCCTCCGGTGGGCACGAACCGGCAGATACCGTGGAACGTGGGGCCGTTCTGACCCAGCCGCGCCACGTGCCACGACTCGACCATCACCATTCGGCGTTCATCACCCACCAGCTCAACGGTCAGCCCCGGGCTCACTCGCACTTCACTCTCAACCACCATCGTCTTTGCGCTGGTCGCTGAGAGGAGACGGACGTCCCGGCCGACGACCAGGCGGCGAGCGGGGATCATTCGCTCCACTGGCGCAGCCTCAGATCAAACGACAGCGCCCGCACGCGACCGGTGACACCGTTCACCCGCACCGCACAGTGCCGCCCACCGCCAACCTGGACGACCACCGTGCCCGACGAAGAGGTGCCGGATGGAGAAAAGCTCACCATGCGCTGACTGCCGAACGAGACGGGGCCGGACGCCGCCCCGGAGGGACTGGGCACCGACGGATCGCGTCCGATCATCGCGCCGGGCACCCATGCGGCCAGGGGCATCGCCTCGTACGCGCAGGAGTCCACGCCCACCGCGATGTCGGCGCGTGACACGCCATCACCATTCCCGTCGCGACACATTCGCAAACGCCACTGCTGGCCACGCTCTTCAAACAACACGGCGGTTCTGGCGCCTGACAACAAGGCCTGCTGTCGGACCGCCCTCAAGTGGCCGGCCAACCACTGACAGGCCTGCCGCTCGCGCCAGTGCTCGCGCGCGGCTCCAACGACCGGCACCCCCATCGCCAGCACCACGGTCATGACCGAAAGGACGACCAGAGTCTCGACAAGGGAGGCGCCGGCGTCGGCGCGTGTCACCGCTGGACCTTCGCTGGCGCGATGGTGATGAGAGGCTTGAGTGACAGGAAGGTTTTTTCGCCGATGCCACGGACCTGCATCAGATCCTCAACCTTCTTGAAGCCGCCGTTCTTCTGGCGGTACTCGATGATGCGCGCCGCGGTGGCCGCGCCAATGCCCGGCAGCGCTTCAAGCTCCGCGCTCGTCGCCGTGTTGAGATTCACGGGGGACTCCGGCGTCGGCTTCGCGGCCTTTGCGGCGGCGGGCTTGTCCTGGCTCTGCGCCACCATGATGGTCGGCGCAGCGACGAGCACCAATGCGGCAAGGACGGTCGAAAGAATCGTACGGAACATGGTTGTCTCCTCACTCCACAAAACAGCCGTCGTCCCATACGACGACTGAAGAGGGCCGGCACAGCGCAGGAGCTGGTGCAGGGGGAGCGACAGCGGGTCCGTATCTGACGGGGCGCTGGCCGGCTTGCCCTTTACGGCTGCACGTTGCAGGCCAGGCCGCAGGCGTCAGTCCTGTACGCGCAAACGCTTCAGCGGTCGGGAGTTACGTTGGGATGTACCAAGTCCGCGGATGGTGTGGGACGAGCAATCGTCAACCAGCGTGTTCGCTCTGCCCGCAACGGCGCGGCAGAGCGTCAACGAGGGTTGCGCGTCAGCCTAACGAGTGGCCTTGAACCACTCGACCGTCTGCCGGAGGCCTTCTTCGAACGGCACAATGGGTTCGTAGCCGAGCAACTTGCGCGCCTTGAAGATGTCGGCCTGCGAGTCCTTGACGTCACCCTCGCGCGCAGGGCCAAAGGTCGGCTCGATGTTCGTGCCGAGGATCACGTTCAACGCGCGCACAAGCTCGAGCAGGGACACACGCCCACCGGTGGCGACGTTGATCACTTCCCCGCTCACGCCAGGCGCCGTCGCGGCCTTGAGCACGCCGTCAACGACGTTGGCGACGTAGGTGAAGTCACGCGTCTGCCGTCCGTCACCGTGAATGGTTGGAGACTGTCCGGCCAGCAGGGCCTTGGTGAAGAGCGAAATGACGCCGGAGTACGGAGAGTCCGGGGCCTGCCGCGGCCCGAACACGTTGAAGTAGCGGATGGTCACCGTCTCGAGGCCATACAGCTCCGAGAACATCGCGCAGTGCTGCTCGCCGTGCCACTTCTGCAGCGCATACGGCGTGATCGGCGCCGGCTTCATGTCCTCGCGCTTGGGCAACGTCGGCGCGTTGCCGTAGGTCGACGATGAGCCCGCAAAGACGAGACGCTTCACGCCGGCATCCCGCGCGGCGACGAGTACCTGCATCGTGGCGTCCACATTGGCGCGATGGGTGCCGAGCGGATCTTTCACCGAGCGCGGCACCGACGGAATCGCCGCCTGATGCAACACGACTTCACAACCGGCCACCACCTTGGCCGCCACCCCATCGTCGGCCAGGTCACCCTGGATGAACTCCGCGCCGGCCGGCACGTTTTCACGCTTGCCGGTCAGCAGACTGTCGACGATACGGACCCGCTCACCGCGGGCAATCAGGGTGTGTGCGAGATGGGAGCCGATGAACCCGGCCCCGCCGGTCACGAGATACATGCAGACATTCTAGATGGCGAGGTGCTGCGATGGCGAGGTGGCGAGATGGTGGCACCCCACCACATCTCGCCATCCCGTCATCTCGACATCTGACGACCTACCGGGGCCATCCCGTCTGCGGGAGTCCGGCCGTCACGCGCAGGGCGTTCTTGTAATACAGCTTCTTGAGGACCTCGTCGGGCAGGTCCATGCCGTACAGCTTCCAGAACGCGTGGTAGTCGCGGTAGTAGTCGAAGTACTCGTCGGCGGTCTCGAACACGCGCCAGTAGTACGGGAACTCCTCCGGGTAGTAGGCGTCCTTGCCGAAGAGCACGCGGTCCTGGTACTTGATGAAGAACTCGCGGGCCGCACGGGGCTGACGGGCGAAGTCATAAAGCACCGCGCCGACTTCCAGCACCGCGTTGGGCGCCTTGTCGAGCAGCTCGGCGGCCTTCTTCAGGTTGTTGCCGTAATACGCGAAGTGTGCGCCGATGAACGTCGTCTTCGGGTTGGTGATGAACAGCTCATCGCGTTCCCGCTGCAGGTCGGCAAACTTCGGCCGGCCCGGCATGTAGTTGCGGCGATCCTCAAACAACGCGAGCTCGAGCCAGCGCTCGTTCTGATAGTCGAGCGGCGAGAAGAACTCCTCCGGTTCGGCCGTGTGGATGATCACCGGGATGTTCAGACGCGCGCACGCGTCCCAGATGGGCTTGAGCAGCGGGTCGTTCACCTTGACCAGCGAGCCGTCGGTCTTCTGACTCTGCAGACCAAGCCCCTTGGCGATCTTCAAACCAATCGCGCCGTTCTTCACGGCGGCTTCAAGGTCGGCCACCGCCTTCTCCGCCCAGCCGGGCGCATCAGGCTGGTTCCAGTTGACGTTCGCAAACACGGCGAAGCGATCCGCGTATTTGGTGCTCTTGATGTAGTCCACCCGCTGCTTGACCTGGTCCGGGTTGCTGCCGCCGCTCAGGTTCACCAGGATGCGCAGGTTGAGCTCGTCCATCTCCTTGATGGTCTGCTCGATGTTCAGCTCGGAGACGCCGAGGTGGCTGTGAATGTCGATAACGGGGTACTTGGCGCGCGGCACGAGGTGTTCCTCAACCACCAGCGTGGACCGCGGACGGTAGTCGAGGATCGAGGGCGCCGCGAACTCGGGGAACATGCAGCTGCCCGGCCGCTGCAAGGTTGTCCCGGCGGGGCACTCGCCATTGACCGGCGGCACTGTGCGCGAGCACTGGTCCGGCGCAATCATTGCGGTTCCCGCCGGACACTTGCCGTCCACTGGCGCGATTGCACCACCTCGGCCACCACGACCACCGCGGCCGCCGGCCGCCTGTCCCTGACCAGCTCCGCGTCCCTGGCCCTGATCGGCCGTCCACGCAGCGTCAGTCCCGTCTGGCCGTTCGGCCATGACCATCGGTCCCAGCACGGCCACCGCGATTACCGCGGCACCGGCCACACACAGCACCCGTGCGAACTTGCTCATACCGGATCCTCCGAGCGCTACTTTAGCTTTGTTTTGAGGGTTTACAAAGTGTTCGTCGCGGTGGGCCGTAAGCCGAATTGTGTTCCCCTCGACTCGCCCCTGACGGGGCTCGCTTGGGGTGACGACCATTCCTCTAGGCCGGTCATCACTGACCGGCTCAAGCAGCCTACCCGGAGGTCTCGGACGGGCCGTCCTCAAACACCTCCCTATTTGGCCTTGCTCCCTGCGGGGTTTTGCCTGCCACTCCCCTTACAGGGAGCGCGGTGCGCTCTTACCGCACCTTTTCACCCTTACCTTTCGACTCGCCCCTCCATGGCTCGCTCAAGGCAGGCCCAATGACGGCATCCTTGCCTCGGACCGGCCGAACCAG
>BTVE01000111.1:0-11213 GCA_045862915.1 Acidimicrobiia bacterium | reverse complement strand
ACGCCCGCGGGCATGCGCTCGAAGCGCCCGTCGTCGTACTGCCCATGGGCGGGCGTCGCCCAGGCGAATCAGACGCTCGGGCGCCGGATACTTCACTTGGCACTCCGTAGAGCCTCGCGGGCCGGGTTTTTCAGCAAACTCTTAGGCGGCGAAGACGTCGCCCAGTGACGCGTCCTTGCGGAACTGTGCGAGCGCGTAGGGGCACGTGGCCATGGCCTTGATGCCGTTGGCGCGTGCCCAGGCGACCAGCGCGTCGAGCAATTGGCGGCCCATGCCCTGCCCTTTCAGCACGTCGGACACTTCCGTGTGGTCGATGATGATCAGCGTCGGCGACGTACGCGAGTACGTCATTTCAGCCAGGCGCTGTCCATCACGCTCGTAGTAGAACGCCCCGCGGGTTTCAGTTTCTTCGTGCTGCATCATCTATCTCCCCGGCACTTCGGCACTTCGGCACCTCGGAACTTCGGAACCTCGGAACCTCGGAACTTCGGCACCTCGGCCTACGCCATGTCCACCCAGACGGTCTTGACCTGCGTGTAGGCCTCGAGCGCGTGCACCGACATGTCGCGTCCGAAGCCACTCTGCTTGTACCCGCCAAAGGCTGCGGCCGTGTCGTACACGTTGTAGGTGTTGATCCACACCGTGCCCGCCTTGAGTTTTGACGCGACGTAGTGCGCCTTCTTGACGTCTTTCGTCCAGATGCCTGACGCCAGGCCGTACACGGTGTTGTTCGCCTTGGCAATCGCATCTTCCACGTCGGTGAACTCGATCGCCGCAAGCACGGGTCCGAAGATCTCCTCGCGCGCGATTGTCATGTCCGTCGTGACGTTGCCAAACACCGTCGGCTGCAGGAAGTAGCCCTTCCCGGTGCCGATGTCGATGCGCTCGCCGCCCGCGAGGAGGTTCGCGCCCTCCTTCTTCGCCGTGTCGATGTATCCGAGCACACGGTCGAGTTGGCTCTTCGATGCGATGGCACCCAGGCGTGTCTTCGGGCTCAGCGGGTCGCCTGCCGTCATTTTCTTCGCGCGGTCCGCCACCTTCGCCAGGAACTCGTCCTTGATCGACGCCTCCACCAGCAGACGCGACCCGGCGGCACAGACTTCACCCTTCCCGTAAAAGATCCCCATCGTCGCCCCGCGAACGGCCGCGTCAAGGTCGGCGTCGGCAAACACGATGTTGGGAGACTTGCCGCCGAGTTCCAGCGTGATGTGCTTGAGCGTGTCGGCTGCACCGCGCATGATGCCTTTGCCGGTCGACGTGTCGCCGGTGAACGAGATCTTGTCGATGCCCGGATGGTCGACGATGGCCTGCCCGGTCGTCGATCCTGACCCGGTCATGACGTTGAGGACGCCGGGCGGGAACCCGATCGCCGTCGCCATCTCACCAAGTTTCAACGCCGTCAACGGAGTCTGACTCGCAGGCTTGAGGATCACCGTGTTGCCCATGGCCAGTGCCGGAGCGACCTTCCAGATGGCAATCAGCAGCGGGAAGTTCCAGGGGACGATGGCCGCGACAACGCCGAGGGGTTCACGGCGTGTATAGACCAGTTGTCCGCCTTTGACGGGGACGGTCTCGCCATGGAACTTGTCCGCCCATCCCGCAAAGTACTGCAGGCACTCGGCGGCCATCGGAATCTCGACGTGGCGGGACTCCGTGATCGGCTTGCCGTTGTGCATCGTCTCCAGGCGCGCCACCTCGTCGGCCTCGGCCATCAACTGCTCGCCAAGTTTGTAGACGAGGCGGCCTCGCTCACGCGCCGACATCTGTGACCACGGCCCCTCGAACGCCGCGCGCGCGGCCTTCACCGCCGCATCAACGTCTTCTGCCGTCGCCGACGCGACTTCGGCGATCACTTCCTCGGTGGCGGGGTTCACGACCGGCTGCGTCTTGCCATTCGACGCGTCGCGCCACTCTCCACCAATCAACAGCTGCTTCTTGCCGAATTCCATAGTCGAACTGCCCTTGTCTGGAAAAGGAGCCAATAGAACATAGGCAAGAGGAGCCCTGATTGATCCAAGGTCCTACCGGCTATTCCCTATTGTCTACTCTCCCTTGTTATCGTCCTTTGAATACCGGGGTGCGCTTTTCGAGGTTCGCCGCAATGCCTTCCTTGGCATCTTCGCTCTGGAACAGCAGTTGCTGGAGTTCACGCTCCATCGCGAGGCCCTCACCAAAACCCGCTTCTGGTCCGGACTGCACCGCCCGCTTGATGCGACCGACGGCAAGGCTGGCCTTGTGCGGCGGCGCAAACGTCGCGGCGTAGGCGACCACCGCCTCCAGGAACTTTGCCGGCTCGGCACGTTCGTCGCTCCACACCTCGGTGACCAGCCCAATCTCCGCGGCGGCCTCCATCGTGAGGAGCTTGCCCGTCAGCATCAGTTCCATCGACTTTGCCTTGCCGAGCAGCCTCGCCAGACGTTGTGTGCCGCCGGTGCCGGGCAAGACTCCCAACGCCACTTCAGGCAGCCCCACCTTCCCGCCGCCGCCGCGCGCGATCCGGATGTCGGCCGCCAGCGCCACTTCGAGGCCACCGCCCACTGTGTGACCGTTCAGCGCCGCAATGACCAGCTTCGGTGTCTGCTCGAGCCGGTTGAGCGTCTCATTGGCGTGCAGGCAGAAGTAGTACTTGTACTCGGGCGTCGCCTCTTTCAACATCCCGATCGTGGCGCCCGCGCAGAAGAACTTTTCACCCGCACCGGTGAGCACGATGACGTGCACGGACGTGTCCATGCGCGCATCCAGCACCGCCCGGTCGAGTTCCTGCATCAGCTCGTAGCTGTACGTGTTGGCCGGCGGCTCGCACAACGTGAGCACCCGCACGGGGCCGTGATTGGTGATTTGGATTCTCTGCATCGTTCCCCACTTCGGAACTTCGGAACTTCGGCACTTCGGAACTCCGGAACCTCGGAACTCCGGCACTACATCTCCGTGCGGACGTACTCGAAGTTGACCGGCGTCCCCTTGATGCCGCGCGCGGGCGGCACGATGTAGTTGGCGAACTTGCCGACTTCATAAACCGGCTCGTTCATGATTGACAGCAGGAACTGCTTGTCGGCCGGGCTGGGCAGCCACTCGAACTTGCGGCGTGTCCATTCCTCGTCCGAGATGATGCGTCCTGTGGGATCCGTGTGGATGGACCGGAACTGGCCGATGCCGCGATTGAACTTGCGATCCGGCAGGGTCAGGCGATCCGAGATGCCGTACTTGTCGAGGATCTTGTTCCAGCGAATGACGCCCGACTGGCAATCGTCGATGTACCAGTCGCGCAGGACTTCGTTCATCGCGTTGCGCATCGGCACCGCCGTCCGAGCCACGTTGCCGTCTTCGACCATGTCGAGTTCGTACATCGTCTCGGCGACCTTGTGCTCCGACCACTTGCCTTCTTCCGCGCGTCCCTTCAGACCGTTGGCGAAGTACGCGGCAGCGTTGGTCGACACTTCGTTGCCGTGCAGGTCGAGACTGAGCGAGAACCACAGGTTGATGTGTTTCTGGATGGTCGGCAGGTCGATGCCGCCCAGCTTGCGCACATCCTCCGAATAGCCCGACTCCTTCATCAGCTGCGCCGTGCGCTCGACGATGCGTCCGACACCGGTGTCGCCGACGAACATGTGATGCGCTTCTTCCGTGAGCATGAAGCGAGTCGTGCGTGAGAGCGGATCCAGCGAGCTCTCCGACAACGACAGCAGCTGCGACTTGCCGTCGCGGTCGGTGAACATCGTGAACATGAAGAAATCGAGCCACGTGTCGATCGGCTCGTTGAACGCGTCCAGGATGCGCGGCTTGTCGCGATTGCCCGACTGACGCGCCAGCAGGTCTTCCGCTTCGTCGCGGCCGTCGCGGCCAAAGTAGGAGTGCAGCAGGTACACCATCGCCCACAGGTGGCGTCCTTCTTCCACGTTCACCTGGAACAGATTGCGCAGGTCGTACAGGCTCGGGCAACGATGGCCCAGCCAGCGCTGCTGCTCGACCGACGCCGGCTCGGTGTCGCCCTGCGTGACGATCAGGCGGCGGAGCTGATTGCGGAATTCGCCGGGGACTTCCTGCCACACCGGCTGACCGAAAAAGTCGCCGAACCCGATCGTGCGATTCACGACCGGATCCGCCAGGAAGATGCCCCACCGGTACTCAGGCAGCTTCACGTATTCGAAATGCGCCCAGCCCGACGGATCGACGCTGATGGCCGTGCGCACGTACACCTCGTGGAAGTGCTGGAAGCCCTGCGGTCCCATGTCCCGCCACCACTGGATGTACGCCGGCTGCCAGTGCTCGAGCGCACGCTGCAGCCGCTTGTTGAGGTGGAGGTCGACGTTGTTGGGGATCTTCTCGGAAGAAATCATCAGCCCACTCCTACGTTCTGTTGAAGTCGAACTCGGCGCGATCGGCCGTGCCGTAGGACGTCAGCGCGCCCTTGGGCCCCACGGCGTTGGGACGCTGGAAGATCCAGTTCTGCCACGCCGTCAGCCTGCCGAAAATTTTGGTCTCCATCGTCTCCGGTCCCACGAAGCGGAGATTGGCTTCCATGCCCGTCAGCGCGTCGGGAGACATGGCTGCGCGGCCTTCAACCGCAAGCCGTACTTCATCGTCCCAGTCGATCGAGTCGGGCGCAAACGTCACGAGACCGAACTTGAGCGCTTCGGCCGGATCAAACGGGCCGTCGTGAGCGAGCGCCTCGTCCACCTTCTCCGGAGCGCCGTAAAAACGGGTCTGGAGGCGCGTGAGGCCATTACTCATCGGCAGCGGGCCAGCGTTCATCGGCGACAGGCGAATCGAGTTCGTCTGATCGTCATCGTCAAGCAGGTAGGACCGGTCAGCGGCCAGCGCCAGTTCGAACAGCGAGCCCGCGAAGGCGTTCCCGGGCTCGATCACCGCGAAGACACTCTTGGCGGAGAGATCCACACGCTTGAGCGTGCGCTTGATGAAGTGGAGGATTTCGCGCACCAGCCAGTCCGACTGATTCGCGAGCAGCACCTCGTCGGCCTGCACCACCAGCGCGGGATCACCTTCGGCCTTCACCACGATCGTGCCGATTTCACGTTCATTTACCCGGAGGCGCAGGATCGCGTCATCGATTTCGCGGAACACACGCAGCGGCCAGAACTGATCACCGGCGGCGTGAATCGCCTCGACCGTGGATTCCACGGGTGCGTCGGGCGCCTTGACGGTGAGGGTGGCGGACCGCTTCGCACGGTCGAACGCGACCGTCACCGACGAATACGTCCAGGCGTCGTCGCCATACGTGGCGCCAAGCGGATTCAGCGTGATCCCCTTGGCATCGGCGGGACGATCGGAATTGGCCGCCAGTTCGAGCGCGCGCTTCTGCACGGCGTCCTTGAACTTGCTGATGGGCGCAATGGCGTCGACCAGGCCCCACTCCACCGCACGTTTGCCCTTCACGCCCTCGGCGATGGTGCCGAAGAAGTCGGCGAGGTCGCGGCGCACCTTGCGCTTGTCCACCACACGCGTAAGACCGCCGGTGCCGGGCAACACGGCGAGCAGCGGTGTCTCGGGCAGGCTGACGGCGGAGTTCGAGTCGTCCACCAGCATGATCTCGTCGCACGCCAGCGCCAGCTCGTAGCCGCCACCGGCGCAGATGCCGTTGAGCGCGGCCAGGAACTTCATCCCGCTGTGTTCTGACGCGTCTTCCATGCCCAGGCGCGTTTCATTCGTGAACTTGCAGAAGTTGACCTTCCAGGCGTGGCCCGACGCACGGAGCATGAAGATGTTCGCGCCGGCGCAGAAGATCCGCTCCTTGAGGCTCGTGACGACGACGGTGCGGACTTCGGGGTGCTCAAAGCGGAGACGCGTAATGGCGTCGGCGAGCTCGATGTCCACGCCCAGGTCGTAGGAATTGAGTTTGAGGCGATAGTCCGGCGACAGGCCGGCATCTTCCTGAACGTCCATGCCCAGCGTGGCGACGGGGCCATCAAAGGTCAGGCGCCAGTGGCGGTATTTCGAGGGGTCGGTCTCAAACGAGACCACGGGCGTCATCGGTGCGGAATTTTCGGCGGCCATGTTCAGGAAATGGTATCAGAGCGCCACTGAGCAGGCAGGCACTATAGTTCTATGCCTGTACGGCGGGCCTAAAGGCCACGCCCTACGAAAACAGGCCCCCAGCCAACTAACCGACCAACCAGCCAATCAACCAATCAACCCTGACGCACTATACTTCCTCCATGCCCTCTCCTTTGCTGCCGGCGATCGGACACCGCTTGCGCCAGCAGCGTCTGCGCATGGGACTGACCTTGAGGGAGGCGGCCGAGCGTGCAGGACTGTCCGCCCGGTTCGTGTCGGAGGTTGAAGCGGGCCGGGGCAACATCTCGATTGAACGCCTGGCCGGCCTGGCGGATGCGGTGGCGATCCCCCTGGTGACACTGGTCGCGCCTCCGGAGGACGTGGCGAGCCGCTCCGTGGCTCTGCTGGGCCTTCGCGGCGCCGGAAAAACGACCGTTGGACGCCGGCTGGCACGCCGACTGAAGTGGCCGTTCGTGGAACTGGATACCGTGGTGGCCACCCGCGCCGGGCTGGCGCTGGGCGAACTGATTTCACTGTACGGCGAGGATTTCTACCGTCGCGCGGAACGCGAGGCGCTGGCCGACGTGTTGTCGGATGGCCACCCGAAGGTCATTGCGGCTGGAGGCGGGCTGGTCACGGCGCCGGAAACGTGGGAGTTTCTGCGGCGCCACGCCATGACCGTGTGGCTCAAGGCCGGGGCCGAGGACTACTGGAACCGTGTCGTCCGGCAAGGCGACCGGCGACCGATGACCACCCATCCCCAGGCCAGGGAGGCCCTCAGGGACCTGGTGGCCCGGCGAGACCCGCTGTATCGCCAGTCGGACGTCACCGTTGACACGTCCCACACCTCGGTCGCAGCGGTCGTGGATACCGTGGCCGCCGCGGTGGCCCATCGACGCTGAGCTCCGGCAATTCCCCTAAGCAAGATCCGGCGACTCGTCGTAAATTACAGCGGTTCGATATGCCCTGGCTGCTCCGTCGCCCACGGAGCAAAGGAGAAACGCAATGTCCCAAGTCCGTTCACGATTCCGGCGCCCCCTGCTCCTGGCGGCCGGCGTGGCTGCGCTGCTGTCCCCGTTTGCGGGGGATCTGGTGGCGCAGTCGATTGGCACGCAGGCGCAGGCACCGTCCGGCGACCTGCTGAATGCCCCCACCGATCCCCGTCTGCAGGGGTTCCGGTTCCGTTCCATCGGCCCGACGGGCCAGGGCGGACGCATCGACGACCTCGCGGTGGTCGAGCAGGATCCCAGCACGTTCTACATCGGCTACGCCGTCAGCGGTCTGTGGAAGACCGTGAACAACGGCATCACTTTCGAGCAGTTGTTCAAGGACGGCAACCACTCGATCGGTGACATCGGCATTGCCCCGTCCAATCCGGACATCATCTACGTGGGCACCGGTGAGCCGAACAACCGTCAGAGCTCGTCGTTTGGCGACGGTGTCTACAAGTCCACGGATGCGGGCAAGACCTGGACGCATCTGGGCCTGCGCGAAACGCAGTCGATTGGCCGGGTCATCGTCCACCCGAAAAATCCCGACATCGTCTGGGTCGCGGCCGTCGGCCACCTCTTTGGCCCGAACGAAGAGCGCGGCGTGTTCATGACCACCGACGGCGGCAAGTCGTGGCAGAAGACGCTCTACATCAATCAGGACGTGGGCGCGACCGACCTGGTCATCGACCCGTCCAATCCGAACATCCTGTTTGCGGCCACCTATGAGCGTCGACGCACGTCATGGGGTTTTGTGGGCGGCGGTCCGGGCTCGGGCCTCCACCGCTCCAACGACGGCGGCAAGACGTGGACAAAGGTGACCGGCAACGGTCTGCCCAACGGCACCATGGGCCGCATCGGTCTGGACTTCTCGCGTTCGAACCCGAACGTGATTTATGCGCAGATTGAAGTGGCGCCCGACAAGGAACCCGCGCCGCCCGCCGGTGCCGAACCGCCAGCGGCCGCGCCGGCCCGAGGTGGTGGCGGCGGCGGTGGTGGCCGTGGTGGCGCCCCCGCGCCGCCCGATCCGCAGTCGTCGGGCGTGTGGCGCTCGATGGACAAGGGCCGGACGTGGACGTTCATGTCCAACGAAAACCAGCGCCCGATGTACTACAGCCAGATTCGGGTCGATCCCAGCAACCACGAGACGATCTACGTGGGTGGCGTGAACCCGCGCAAGTCGCTTGACGGCGGCAAGACGTGGATCAACCTCAACGGCATGGGCCACGTGGACAACCACGCGATCTGGATCAACCCGCGCAACAGCAAACACGTGATGTACGGCAACGACGGCGGCCTCGACGTCAGCTACGACGCGGGCGAAAACTGGGAATCGGTGCGCCTGCAGGCCGTGGGTCTGCCCTACCACGTGTCGGTGGACATGCGCCGCCCCTACTGGGTGTGCACCGGCCTGCAGGACAACGGCTCCTGGTGTGGTCCCTCGTCGCAGCGCTCGGGCGGCATCTACATGTGGAACTGGATCAGCGTCGGCGGTGGTGACGGCTTCCAGACCCAGGTGGATCCCACCGACCCGAACATCTTCTACACCGAGTCGCAGAACGGCAACATCAACCGCTACGACCTCAACACCGGCACGACGACCAACATCCGTCCGCGCCTGACGGGCGGCGGTCGCGGTGGCGCCGGCGGCGGACAGTCGAACATCCTCGGTGATCTCCCCGACGAGCAGACGATGCAGTTCAACTGGAACTCGCCGATCCGCATCTCGCCGCACAACCCGCAGACGATCCTGTTCGGCGGCCGTCACGTGTTCGTGTCGCGCGACCGCGGCACCACGTGGACGATGACCGCGCCGATGGGCAAGGGCATCGACATCAACCAGCGCAACATTCTGGAACAGTCGTACAGCCTGCCCGGCTGCGGCCGCGGCGCCGGCCCCGGCACGCGATGCATCCTCTCCAAACACGACGGCTACGTGAACAACGAGTTCGGCACGGTCGTCGAGCTTGAGGAATCCCCGAAGGTCCCCGGCCTGCTCTGGGCGGGCACCGACGATGGCAACCTGCAGGTGTCGCGTGACTACGGTCTGACCTGGACCGAAGTCGGCAAGAACATCCCCGGCGGCACGCGCGAGTACCACATCTCGGGCATCCAGCCGTCGTACTTCGACGCCAACACGGCCTACGTCTCGCTCGACGGTCACCGCAACAACGACCATACGGCGTACGTGTTCAAGACCACCGACCTGGGCCGCACGTGGACGTCAGTGGCGGGTGACCTGCCGCGCGGCAACGTGAACCAGATTCGCCAGGATCCGAAGGCGGCGTCCCTGCTCTATGCGCCGACTGAGTACGGCTTCTACGTCTCACTCAACGAAGGCCGCAACTGGATGAAGTTCTCACCCGGCCTGCCGGCGGGACGAGTGGACGAAGTCGTCATTCACCCGCGCGACAACGACCTGGTGCTCGCCACACACGGCTACAGCATCTGGATCATGGACGACATCACACCGCTGCAGCAGATGGCGAATGCCGCGCCGAGCGCGCCGACGCTCTTCACGCCGCGTGAAGCGGTGCAGTGGAAGACCGACCGCCGCAACCAGACGGAAGTGCCGGGCGCCAAGCACTGGGTGGGTGAAAACGCACCGCGAGGCACCGCCATCTCGTATTTCCTGCCGTCGGCCACGACCGAGCAAGTGCTGGTGACGATCACCAACACGGCGACGGGTCAGGACGTGCGTTCGTGCCTCGGCACGGGCAACGCCGGGCTCAACCGTTACCAGTGGACGCTGTCGGGCAACCCCGGCGCGGGCGGTGGTGGCGGTGGACGTGGCGGCCAGCAGGCGCAGCAGCAGCAGGCGCCGCAGGGGCCGCAGCCGTGTAACGCGGCCGGCGCCGGCGGTGGCCGCGGCGGCTTCGGTGGCGGGTTTGGTGGCGGCGGCGGCATCGGCCCCGGCGTCTATCGCGTGACCCTCTCCATCGGCGGCAAGCAGGTCGGCTCCGAAACGTTCAACATCGTCGAAGACGTCTGGATGAACGAGAAGTAACACACACGTGCGAGGTGCGGAGTGCGAGGTGCGAAGAGCACCTCGCACTTCGCGCTCAGCACTTCGCACTTCGCACTACCCCGCCGTTTCCCCCGCCTCCAGTTCCAGCACATCGATGTTTGTGCCCGCCAGGTGCGCCTTGAGCGCTGCGGGTGTGCCCGTCAACAGCGGGAATGTGCCCCAGTGCATCGGGACGACCTGCCGCACGCCAAGCCATTTCGCGGCAATCGCGGCCGTGTCGGGGCCCATCGTGTAGTGATCGCCGATCGGGAGGAAGGCGATGTCGGGCCTGTACAACTCCGCGATCAGCTTCATGTCGCTGAAGAGTGCCGTATCGCCGGCGTAGTAGACCGTGGGCATGTCGTCCTGGCGCAGCACGAAGCCCGCGGCACCGCCGAGATAGATGATCCGGCCGTCCTCGGTGTACGAGCCTGAATGCACGGCGTTGGTCATGGTGATGCGGACGCCCGCCACCTCCTGCGTGCCGCCAATGCCCATGTCGCGCACATCCTGCAGGCCCTTCTGCGTCAGGTATTGGCCGACCTCGTAGAGACAGACGACCGGCGCCTGTGCCTCACGCGCCACCTGAATCGTGTCCCCCAGATGGTCACCATGACCGTGGGACAACAGGATCAGGTCGAGCGGCAGGACCGAGTCCGGCTTGCGCCACTCGTCCGGGCAGGTCGGATTGCCGAGCCAGGGATCGAGCAGGATACGTGTACCTGTCGGGGTGGTGAGGAGAAAGGCCGAGTGGCCGAGCCAGGTAATCTGCAGTGTCGCCATGAGGCTAGTATAGGGATAGCGTTCGTGTTCGCCAGCCATGCCCACCTTTGACCTGCCCCTCATTCGCGGCCGCCACAAGCGCCAGACGCCCCTCTCGAAAGATCCCAAGCCCGAGTGGCTGAAGGTGCGCGCGCCGGGTTCCGAAAACTACATCCGGCTCAAGGGCCTGATGCGTGACCAGGGCCTGCACACCGTCTGCGAAGAGGCGCATTGTCCGAACATCGGCGAATGCTGGCACCACGGGACGGCGACGTTCATGATCATGGGCGACACGTGCACACGCGCGTGTACGTACTGCAACGTCAATCACGGCACGCCGCAGCCGCTCGACGCGAACGAACCACACAAACTCGCGCACGCCGTCGAGACCATGGCGCTGGAGTACGTGGTCGTGACATCGGTCGACCGGGATGACCTGCCCG
>BTVE01000110.1:0-11688 GCA_045862915.1 Acidimicrobiia bacterium | reverse complement strand
GTGCGGCGGTGGGGAACATGTGCGGCAGCCCTTCAGGGCTGCCGGTGTTCGTGGGGCAGCCCTGAAGGGCTGCCATGTACCCGACTTATTTCACCCCGGCGTCTTCGACGGTCCAGCCGCTATCGGACTTGCGCAGGCGCGCGGTGGCGTCCTGCGGTGCAGGCGGCGTGTAGCCGATCGCCTGGCCCATCGTCGTGGGCGCCCAGCGCCAGGTGTAGTGCACAGCCACGGCCCCGCCACGTTCGCTGCGGATCTCCTTGACCTCCACCACCTCACGTGTGGCGATCTCGATAGGGGTGTCGAACCGGACGCCTGCGGCAGTGCCTGCCGGCGTCAGTGTGGGGCGCACGACGGCGAGGCGAATCTGTGTTCCCGTATAGCCGCTCGCTTTCGATTGTGCGTGCACCGCATCACAGGCCGGATCGGGTGAGCTGCCGGCATGATTGAACCTGAACTCCTGGAGTTCCACCCGCACGACGCCGGCCTTCGTGGCGTCGAGCAGCGGGTCTTTGTCGATCAGGTTCTGGAACATCTCCACGAAGTCCACCTGACCCATGGTCGCAAACGAGAAGTCCGGATTGGCCGTCATGCAGTAGGCGGAGGCCGGCAGCGTCCTCGTGAGCGGTGACGTGACGGCAGCAGACAACGCGGCCGCCGCTTCCTGATTCGTCGGGACCCGCGGACCGCAGGCGGCCACGACCAGGATGGCGGCGGCGACCGTGCAGAGCAGAGAGTGTCGGGGTGTCATCGGTATTCACTCCTATACATCAAGCCAGTGCGCCAGCGCGACTGAGACCGCAGCAAGTTCCGCGTCACTGGAACGTCCGACGGTGCGCGTGATGGCGCTTCGTGGGACGGTGACGATCTTGTCGACCATGACCTGCGAGGGCCGCTCCAGCCCCGTTCTGTTGCCCGCCGCGACGCTGATGCGAAATAGATCTGCATCGATGACCTCCGACGTAATCGGGCAGAGGGTGACGCTGGCATGTGTGGCGTTAAACGTGTCCGATTGGACGACAAGCGCGGGACGCGGCTTGCCGGTGTACGCGCCGCGCGCCGACACGACCACGATGTCTCCCCGTTTCACTTCCAGCCCCGGTCGTCAGCCACGGCATCGATGAAGGCCAGCGTGTCGTGGTCTGCGTCCTGGCGACTCGCCAGCAACGACTGCCGCCGAGCTTCGGCAGCTGGATCATCATTCTGGTCCCGCAGGGCCGCTTCCAGAATCGCCCGCGCGGCCTCGCTCCGGCTTTGCCGACTACGACGCGCGACCGCAGTGAGCCGCCGGTCGAGGGCGCGGGGCACACGAATCGTCAGCACGGCGGTTGACGTCTTGGAGGAGGGCATGGTGTATACAGTATACAGCCGGCGGCGATGAACTCTTCGCCGATCGCTTGGTGCGCATCGTCGCGGACCTGGTGGGGGGCGGGCCATTCACCGCCGCCCGGTGTCTAACGCTCCCGGGAGCCTCCGTGTATGCACCGACTGGTCGCCGTACTTGTCGTCGCGTGTGGAACCGTGCTGTTCGGGCAGAGCCCAGCCACGCCGGTGCCGGGCGCCGTCAGCGGTGTGGTGGTCGACGCGGCGACGGGCGCGCCGCTGCCCGATGCCTACGTGCAGTTGCAGGCGCTCTTCGGCGGAGGCGGTGGAGCGCAGCCGCGCAAGACGACGGATGCCAAGGGGCGGTTCATCTTTGCCCCCGTCCCGGCCGTCGACGGCTACTTGCTGACGGTCACACGGGCCGGCTACCTTGACGGCGGCTTTCACCGCGCGCCGACTGATGAAGCCGGAGCGCTTTTCGCCCTGCGGGAAGGGCAGTGGCGCAACGACCTGACCATCCGCCTGTGGAAAACCGCTTCCATATCCGGTACGGTGCTCGACGACCGCGGACAGCCGATGGTGGAGGTGATGGTGCATCTCGCGCAGCGGGCCCGTGTGGGGCCGGCCGACGGGTGGATCCAGATGAACACCGTCACCACCGACGACCGCGGCGCGTATCGGTTCGGGCGGCTGCCTCCGGGTGACTACGTCGCACACGCGCAGCCCCTGCACGTGACGCTGCCGAAAGATGCGACCTCCGTCGGGAGCCGTCGCGCGTCCGCCAGTGTGTCACGCGCGCCCGACGGCACGGGGAACGTGCTGCATGGTCCCCTGCCGCCCGCAGGAGGCGGCCGCGTCTACATTGGCGGCTTCCATCCCACCGGGCAGACGGTCGAACAGGCTCGTGTCATCACCCTCGAGGCCGGAGATGAACACGTCGGCGCAGACATCCAGATGGCGCTGCGTTCCACTGTGCCGGTGTCAGGACGAGTTGTCGGACCGCCGCAGGCCATAGCCGGTCTGCCACTCCGGCTGGTGCCCTCCGGCGCCACCGCCGCAGTGCCATCGTCCGATCTGGGGATCACCCAGACTGATGCTGCAGGCGCGTTCACGTTTGCGCAGGTGCCGGAAGGAGACTTTCTGCTCGTGGCCGGGCGGTCGATCTCCAGACTCACGAACCCCAATGGAATGGCGCTGGCGCAGTGGCCGCCGGCTGATGTGATGACGTTCACCAGCACGAGCCTGCAGGCGCTGGGCAATGGGCTGCGGGCCACGACCTACGGCGTGGCCGGTCCTGACGCGACCGCGGAACTGCCGGTCTCGGTGGGCACGTCACCGGTGACCGACCTGATCGTGCCGCTGACGCCATCGGTCAGCATCTCCGGCGAATTCCGCTTTGGTCCGGAAGACCGTCCGCAGGGCGGCATGCTCACGGGCGCGCAGTTTTTTCCCATTGATGGTCCCGCCGGGCGGGCTGCGGTGCGGGGCCGGATGCAACGGCTGGAGGACACGGCGACCGGGCCGGTGCCCTTCAGCGTCGATAACGTCCGCGCCGGTCGGTATCTGCTGGCCACGGCGTTCATGTCCGGCGTTGGCGTGCGCGCTGCGGAGTGGAATGGGCGCAACCTGTTCGAGGTGCCGCTTGAGGTCGAGGCGGGCGTGCCGGTGAGTGGTGTGGTGATTACGCTTGGTCGCCTCGACAATCTGGTCGGCGGCACCGTTGTCACGTCCGGGCCGCCCGCTGATCTTGCGGTGATGGTGTTTCCGGAGTCGCAGGCGCTGTGGCCGCACTCGTCAACGTTGCTGCCGCAATTTCAGACCGCGTTTGTCGGACGCGCCGGCACCTGGCAACTGCGGAACCTGCCGCCAGGACGGTACCTCGCGGCTGTTGTTCCGGTGGAGCAGCGCAGGGCCATCTTCCGTCCCGGTGCGCTCCAGGCCCTGTCCGCAGACGCTGCACGCTTCACGATCGATGTCGGCTCGAAGGTCTCCGTGTCGCTGACGTACCGGGGTGAGCGATGAAAGCGCTGTGGATCCCTCTGGTGGTGATCGCGGCTCAGGTCCAGGCGCCGCCGCCCCCGCCACCTCCACCTCCACGACCTGCACCGGCGTCCGCTCCGGTGCCGGCGTTGCTGCCGTCCGGACAATCCGTGATTGCCGGCAGCGTGGTGTCCACCAATGACCCGCCGCAGGCGATCGCGCGCGCCATCGTGACAGTGACGTCGGTGGCCACCGGCGCAGCGGCCAGTGTTGTGACCGACGATGACGGGCAGTTCGTGCTGGAGCGGCTGGCCGCAGGTGAGTATCACGTGTCGGCCAGCAAGCCGGCGTACCTGTCCTCGGCCTGGCGCGCGAAACGCCCCGGCAGGCCGGGGCCGGCAGTCGTGGTGGGTGAGGGACAGCGTGTGGACGGTATTCACATCCCTCTTCCTCGCGGCGCCGTCATTGCCGGACGTCTGACATTGCCGGGCGGCGCTCCGCTGGCCGACACCGAGGTGCGCGCAATTCCTCTCGATGCGGGCGTGGTTTCGCCACCAGCCTCGGCTGCACGCGTGTTTTATTCCGACGATCAGGGACACTTCCGCATCTATGGCTTGATGCCCGGGCGTTACCTTGTGGCCGCCTACCCGGCTGTAGGGCGTGGAGAGTTCGAACAGACCAGCGCGGATGACGTTGATCGTGTGACCGCGGAGGTGGCGCGCGGTCTGACGGTCCCGACGCCCACGACTCAATCGGAAACGGAGTCACCACGCCGAATCGCGACCTATGCGCCCACCTACCACCCCGGTGTGCCGGTTGCCAATTTCAGCAGTCCCGTCATCGTTGCGGCGGGCGACGAGCGGCTGGGCGTGGATATCGCCGTCACTGCTGTGCGTGCGGCGGACGTTCGTGGTGTCGTTCTGGATGTGACTGGCCGGCCCACGTCGGCTGTCCAGCTTGACGTCACCGCGGCCGGTCCGCCGTTGCCGATTGCGGCGGCATTTGCCATCCGCCCAGGAAGGCCGGGTCCGGATGGCGCGTTTGTGTTTGCCAATGTCCCTCCGGGCACCTACCGCGTCATGGCTCGCGCGGGCGGTGTCACGCAGGTGGGCGAGAGCGGTCTGTCCATTGACTCCGCGCGCAACACACAGTGGGCGCAGGTGGATGTGCGTGTGGACGGCGAACCCGTCTCGGGTCTCGTGCTGCAGTTGCGGGAGGGGGAGCGTCTGTCCGGCCGTCTGCGCGCCGCCGACGGCGACGAGCCACCGGTCTCCTGGGAAGGGGCGTCGATCGTGGTGAAGGCGGCTGCGTCCGCTGCCGGTAAGGACGTGGCGGCTGCACAACCCGTCAGCGCGCAGAATCAGCAGCGGTCGGCGACGGTTGGGGCTGATGGGACGTTCACCGTCACCGGCCTCGTCCCTGGTCTTCACGAGGCATCGGTCACCCTGCGTAACGCCCTCGCCGGGTGGCACGTCGTGGCGATCACACATGACGGCCGGGATCTGCGTGACGCACCGCTGACGTTTGAAGGGGGATCCATGCTCGATGTGGATGTGGTCCTCAGCCGGCGCACGACCATGCTGACCGGGCGCTTTTCGACGGAGTCCGGCGCGCCGGTCGTGGACTACACGCTGGTCGTGTTTCCCGAGGAACGGGCGTTGTGGCATGACCATTCGCCGCGGATCGTCAGCGTGCGCCCAGACGCCGACGGCCGGTTCACCATCGTGGGGCTGCCGTCGGGCACCTATCGCCTCGCGGCGGTCGACGATGTGCTTGAGCATGAACTGAAGACATCGTCATGGCTCGAGTCGATCTATGGTGCTGGCGTGCGCATTACGATTGCGGCCGGGCAGGAGACCCGTCAGGACGTAAGAGTGCGGTAGGACAGTCAGGCCTACGCGCTGGCGACCTTCGCCCTCCTGAAGAAGTCCGCCGGCATCGGCTCGCGCAACTGCCACACGAACGCGATGGGCCGTTCACCCTTGTGCGAGACGTAGTCCACCGGTCCAAGAAATGTATAGGGCATGGTGAGCCCATCCTGCTGCTTCCGCTGGCGTACAAACAGCAGGACCGTGCCTCCCAGCTCGCGCTGCCTGATGTACCGCTGGCCCGTCGGGGATCGCTGCGTCGTGGTGGACTGCGACTCCCAATGAAAGAAGGTCGGCGAGATCGCATAGTCCTTGTACAGCGTGGAGGGGGAGTAGTCACGCTCCGATTTCTCCAGTGTGACGAAGAACACGTCCGCTCCGGTGGCCTGGTCGCGATAGGGCCCTTCACGGTGCTGATAAAAGCGTTCGGGCGTGATTCGACCAAATGCCGACAGGATCTCGGTCAGCGAGTGCCTTGCGTGGATCGAGAGCGGCACCATGGGATAGGGAATCGACACGTGCTCCGCGCGGTCGTCGAGGACGTCCAGCAGTTCCAGCAGGTCAGCCACGATGGCCGGGTGCCTCTGCATCTGCTCCGAGGCATCGTCCAGGCTCGCCGGCTTCTCGTCAGTCCACAGGGTGTGCAGCAAACCCGTGATCAGCCGTGGATCCGCGCTTTGGCCACGCAGCCAATCACGGTACGCGTGCAGCCGGATGGGGTCGTCGATATGGAGCAGGCGTTTTGACGCCTCGCTCAGCCGTGCTTCGTGTGGACCCTCCGGCTGCATGGTCATACCGGCCGCGCGTTTGAGGCCGGACCAACTGCCGTGTTTGTACACGTCAAGGAGTTCGAGGCCGCTCTCCCGCAGAAAGAACTCCAGCGTGATCGGGCGTTGTCCAGTGGCCGCCTCAGACTCGACCAGCGATCGCAGTTCGCGCACCATCGCCGGGCGATGACTGGGAACCGCCTCCCTCAGGCTCCTGAGCACGATGTCCTTGGCAACCCGATCGAGTTGCATCGTGCAACCGGCCGGCAGGAACGGGAACCCTGCCTCGACGTGTCTGGTGACCTCCGAACGTGTCGAGCCGGTCACGGCGCGGTAGCGCAGGTCGAAGCGGAACTTCCGGTGCGACTGCCCGATGAAGTCGAGCACGGTGACGCAGTCCTTGTGCTCGGACCGCCGAAGGCCTCGGCCAAGCTGCTGGATGAACACCAAGGCGCTCTCCGTAGGCCTGAGGAACAGCAGCGTGTCCACCTCCGGGAGGTCGACGCCTTCGTTGAAGAGATCCACCGCGAACAACGCGCGGAGTGTGCCCGCGCGCAGGTCCGCCAGCGCACGCCGGCGTTCGTCGCTGTCGGTACCGGCCGACACCGCTTTGGACGGTACCCCGGCCTCGGTGAACCGGCGCGCCATGAATTCGGCATGGGCGATGCTGACGCAGAATCCCAGCGCCCGCATCGTGCTGATGTCGCGCACCTTCTCCTGCACCTGCTGCAGCACCAGCCTCACCCGGGCATCGTCGCCGGTGTAGATTCGCTCGAGCGCGACAGGGTCGTAGCCCTTTCGCGACCACGCCACGTGTGAAAGGTCGGTGTTGTCGCTCAGTCCGAAATACTGGAAGGGGCAGAGCAGTCCACGTTCGAGGGCATCCCACAGCCTCAGCTCTGCAGCGATATGCCCGCCGAAGTAGCCCAGGATGTCGCCGGCGTCGGTTCGCTCAGGTGTCGCGGTCAGCCCAAGGAGCACTCGTGGCTGCAGGCGATCCAGCAGCTTTCTGTACGTCGGCGCCGCTGCGTGGTGAAATTCATCAACAACGACGATGTCGAACGCGTCAGGCGGGAGCGCGTCCAGTTCCAATGCTGCAAGTGATTGCACCGACGCAAACACGTGTCGCCATTCGTCGGGCCGGTGTCCGTCCACATGGAGCTCGCCAAAGCTTCCATCGCGCAGCACCTGCCGGAATGCGCTCAGGCTCTGTTTCAGGATCTCCTGACGATGGGCGACAAACAGCAGGCGGGCATCAGGCATCTGCGCGCGCAGGCGCTTGTAGTCCAGGGCGGCGACGATGGTCTTGCCGGTGCCCGTGGCGGCGACCACGAGGTTTCGATGGCGGTTGTGGCGATCGCGTTCGGCCGTGAGTTTCTCGAGGATCTCAGTCTGGTGGGGCCAGGGTGTGACCTCCAGGTAGAGTTGTGGCAGGTCCTCGGTCGAACCGGCTGTGGGTGCAAGCGCGCGAGCCAGCTTGTCGCCATCCCGCGCTGGGTTGTAGTCCTCATACTCGGCGCTTTGCCAATAGCTGTCGAACGTGGCGTCGAACTTCTCGAGGATGTCGGGAGACGTCACTTCCGACAGGCGCACGTTCCATTCCACGCCATCGAGCAGGGCAGACTTCGACAGGTTTGACGACCCGATGTAGGCGGTGGAGTAACCCGTGGCGCGTCGGAACATCCAGGCCTTGGCGTGCAGGCGGGTTGACTGCGTGTCGTAAGAGACCTTCACCTGCGCGCCGATGCCAACGAGCCAGTCGAGAGCCTTGCGCTCGGTAGAGCCCGTGTACACCGTGGTGATCACACGCAAGCTGCGGCCCGCGCGGCAGTGCGCACGCAGTTGGTCTTCGAGCACACGAATGCCGTGCCAGCGGACGAAGGCGCACAGCAGATCGATGGTGTCGGCCGAGGGAATTTCGTGCGCCAGTGCGTGAGCCAGCGAGGGCTCACCCCGGGCGTTCACGAGCAGGTCGGAGGCTGACAGCGGGACGAGCGGGGCGACGAGGTCTTTGGGCGACGTGGGCCCCGAAACCGGTTGAATGGCGCGCAGGTGTTCAGGCGGAGTCTCGATGAAGTCGAGTTCCCCATCGTGAGTACGCGATGCGCTGTTGGCAAGGAGCCTGAGGATGTCGTTGGTGATCTCGGCCTGTGTGGCCAGCCGGTCCTCGCCGGGAAGGGCCCGCAGCGCTTTGGCTACGGCATCCTCAACATGGCGCGCGAGCGTCGCCCCCGCCTCCGCCGGGTCCACGGCTTCGGTCGAGACTCGGGTCGTTGACGGGTCGAACCGGGCGAGCCGCGCCTTGAGGCTCGCGGTCATCAGTCGCTCGTAGAGCCCGAGGGGGAGATCGTCCTGGTCTGGCATCCGGCCCGCGCCGCCAGGTTACTCGAGCGAGACGCGGCCTGTCACGTTCCCGAGCGTGGTCTGAGACTTATGAATTCGGCGCCGCCCTCTGGAAACGGACGCAGAGAACGCTCAGGTGTGATCTGGCCGCCTGCCAGCAGGTCTGGTGTCATGACTGGCGGCGAGCGGCCCGCAGTCGATCCAGCGATTGCATGAATGCGGTCAGCTTCGCCAGACGCTGCTGCGGCGTCAACTTCAGGTTCTCTCGCAGCAGCGTGCGGTCCACATCCTTCTTGTAGTACTCGGTCACCGGATCAGGTGGAAGGTCGTGCTCGGTCCGCGGAGCCATGTCCTAGTGTAGCGCCGGCGGTGGCTGCTGTTGGGCGAGCGATTTGGGCAGGCGGAGTCGGGTTATGGGCAGAAGTTGGTCCCGGCCATGCCGCCGCCGGCCTTCGACCGGGCTCAGGCCGTCCCGAGCTTGTCGAGGGACGGGGCCGCCGCCCGCGGGGGCGTTGTAGCCGTAGTTGGCGTCCTTGTTGTCGCGCACCTTCTGCACGACGATGGAGCCTTCCACGCCTGCGTTGGTCGCGATCCAGCGCATCGGGGCCTCGACCGCACGACGCACGATGTCGACGCCGACCTTCTGGTCACCTTCGACCTTGAGCGTGTCGAGCACCTTGCTGGACTTCAGGAGCGCCACGCCGCCGCCGGCCTTCGACTACGCTCAGGTCGCCCCGAGCGTGTCGAGGGGCGGGGACGATCCCCTCTTCCACGGAATAACGGCCACAGTAAGTGGCCAAACGGCCACGTATTGTGGCAAGATTTAAACATGGTTCCGACGTTGGACGCCTTGTTCGGGAGTCGGTCTGCGGCCCAGTGCCTTCTGTTCTTGCAGAACTACGGTGATGGGCACGCCCGTGGGATTGCCACGACCTTCGAGGTGTCACACATGGCCATCCAGCGTCAACTCAGACGTCTGGAAGATGCGGGCATCCTTGTCAGCCGAATGGTTGGCAACGCGCGCGTCTTCGAGTGGAATCCCCGAGGTGCGCTCGTCAAGCCCTTGCGGTCGTTCCTCGAGACCGCGTTGTCAGCGCTTCCGGAGGAAGTCACACGACAGTACTTCAGACAGCGACGGCGGCCTCGACGCTCCGGGAAGCCGCTGTAGGGTGATGCGGATCACACGCGACACGCCGGCCGCAGAGATTGCTGCACGGGTCAGTCAGGCACTGGAGGCAGCCGACATCAAAGCCACGCTCTCCGGCGGCGCCGCCGTGAGTATCTATACGGCCAACGAGTACGAGTCGAAGGATCTGGATTTCGTGACGTCTGAGCGGCGCGAGACGCTCCTGGCTGCGGTGGCACCTCTCGGTTTCGTGCTCGCCGGTGACCGCCGTCATTTCTCCCATCCGGACACGGACATCTTCCTGGAGTTTCCGGCGGCTCCGCTGCAGTTTGGCCATCGTGTCTTGCAGCACGATGACCTGCCAAGGTTCGAGACAACCTGGGGGCCACTCCGCGTCATTACTCCAACGTTGTGCGTCATGGATCGGCTGGCGGCCTTCTGGCATTGGCAGGATCGCCAGTCGTGGGACCAGGCCGTGCTTGTCGCCGGGCATCATCGTGTGGACTACGAAACGCTGACAGCGTTTGCGACTGAAGAGGGAGCCGATCCGGGCGACATCGAGAGACTTCGCTCGCTGGCCGGGACGTAGCGTACTCCTGTGGTTGCTTTTCGGCTGGAGAGCTCAATCCGCGCGAATGGGTGCCAGTGGATGGTCGTTCCTGCTGCACAAAGAAGAACGGGCCCGGCAGCTGACGCCACCGGGCCCGTCTCGTTCGACTCGCCCCGACCGTGAGGCTCGCTCACGACAGGGTGTGTTGCCTTCGGAACTTCGGAACCCCGGAACTCCGGGACGCCGATCAGTACATCCCACCCATCCCGCCGCCGGGGCCGCCGCCCGCGGGGGCTTCCGACTTCGGCTCGGGGATGTCGGCGACCATCGCTTCGGTCGTCAGGAGCAGCGACGAGATCGACGCGGCGTTCTGCAGCGCATTGCGCACGACCTTGGTCGGGTCGATGACGCCGGCCTTCACCATGTCTTCATAGGTGTCGGTCGCCGCGTTGTAGCCGTAGTTGGCGTCCTTGTTGTCGCGCACCTTCTGCACAACGATGGAGCCTTCCACGCCCGCGTTGGTCGCGATCCAGCGCATCGGGGCCTCGACCGCGCGACGCACGATGTCGACGCCGACCTTCTGGTCGCCTTCCACCTTGAGCGTGTCGAGCACCTTGCTGCACTTCAGGAGCGCCACGCCGCCGCCGGGGACGATCCCCTCTTCCACGGCCGCCTTGGTCGCGTGCATCGCGTCTTCCACGCGCGCCTTCTTTTCCTTCATCTCGGTCTCGGTCGCGGCGCCCACCTTGATGACGGCCACGCCGCCCACGAGCTTCGCCAGGCGCTCCTGGAGCTTCTCGCGGTCGTAGTCCGACGTGGTCTCTTCGACCTGCGTGCGGATCTGCTTCACGCGGCCTTCGATCGCACCCTGCGAACCCGAGCCCTCGACGATCGTGGTGTTGTCCTTGTCGATGGTGACCTTCTTGGCCTTGCCGAGGTCTTCCAGCTTGATGTTCTCGAGCTTGATGCCGAGATCTTCCGTGATCGCACGGCCGCCGGTGAGGATCGCGATGTCTTCGAGCATCGCCTTGCGACGATCACCGAAGCCCGGCGCCTTGACCGCGGCCACCTGCAGCGTACCACGCAGCTTGTTGACGACCAGCGTCGCGAGCGCTTCACCATCCACGTCTTCCGCGATGATGACCAGCGGACGGCCGCTGCGCGCCACCTGCTCGAGCAGGGGCAGCAGGTCCTTCATCGACGAGATCTTCTTCTCGTGGATCAGGATGACCGGGTTCTCGAGCACCGCTTCCATGCGCTCCGAGTCGGTCACGAAGTAGGGCGACAGGTAGCCGCGATCAAACTGCATGCCTTCCACGACGTCGAGCGAGGTCTCCATCGACTTCGCTTCTTCCACCGTGATCACGCCGTCCTTGCCGACCTTCTCCATCGCTTCCGCGATGATCGTGCCGATCGTGTCGTCGCTGTTCGCGGAGATCGTGCCGACCTGGCCGATCATGTTGCCGCTCACCGGCTTGGACAGGTTCTTCAGTTCGCCGACGATGCCCTCGACGGCCTTTTCGATGCCGCGCTTGAGCTCCATCGGGTTCGCGCCGGCCACCACCATCTTGATGCCTTCGCGGAAGATCGCCTGCGCGAGCACCGTGGCGGTCGTCGTGCCGTCGCCGGCCGTGTCCGACGTCTTGCTGGCCACTTCACGCACCATCTGGGCGCCCATGTTCTCGAGCGGGTCCTTCAGGTCGATTTCCTTGGCGACGGTCACGCCGTCCTTGG
>BTVE01000109.1:0-11772 GCA_045862915.1 Acidimicrobiia bacterium | reverse complement strand
AATCGCCGCGCGTTGTGCGATGGTGACGTCGGGCGCGATCGGCAGCCACGGCCACGCCGCAAACAGCAGGGCATACAAGCCGACAAACGTCAGCCCGATGGTGACAAGCGCCGTCGTGGAGATGGTGCGGAGCCTCGCGCGCAACCGTGCGATGTTGAGCTGGAGGCCCGCGGTGAACGCAATCACCGCAATCGCCAGCCCGTTGACGAGCTGGAGGTCGCGCGCCATGGGGCGCGTGATGATGTCGGCCACAAACGGCCCACACACCAGGCCAAACGCCAGATACCCGGTCAACCTCGGCAGCCGGACGAACTCCAGCAGCCATCCGACGATGGTGGCGGCGATCAGCGCAACACCCAGCGCCAGCGCGGTCGTGGTGGCGGTCGTGTCTCCGAGTCTGGAGACCATCAGCCAGGCAAGGACAATCGTGATGGTCAGAGCGGCAAGGCGTCGCATTACCTGCGTCCTCCTCGCCACACCGGCAGTGCCACGACGGCAAACACCTCGAAGAGCGCCGTGCCAATCGTCACGGCCCACAACAAGGCGTCGCCTGTGGCGACCGGCAGAATCTGTCGGAAGTTGAGGGCAAACGCGATACCGACCACACCGGGTGACATCAGGTACGCCGCCATGTCAGACGGCCGCACGTCACCTACCATGCGCGCCGCGAGCCAGCCACCCGCCACCTTTCCCGCGAGCCTGAACAACAGATACGGCACGAGCAGCCAGGCGCCAGACGACGACGGCACCCACAATGCGCCGGCCGTCAACAGCAGCAGCACGACAAGTGAATGCTGCAGCTTGCCGAGGTCGTCGCGCACGATGCGATCCGCGCGACCGGGCGCCCGTGTCCAGAAGAGCCCGGCAATCAGCCCGACCGACAGGGGGGAAACGTCGATGTACGCGGCGGCACCACCGACCAACGCCAGCGTGCCCAGCACGTACACGCCGCGCTCCGCGACCGATTCGGCGCGCTCAAACAGCAGCCACCCGATCAGGCCCGTCACCAGCCCCAGTCCGATGGGCATCAGCGCAATCCACCAGCGTTCGGCGCCCGTGCCCGTGGCGACGGTGAAGACACCCGCGGCCACGACAATCGGCAGGATGTCGTCGAGGTCGGCCACATCGGTGGCGACTGCAGCGGCCGGGTCGGCGTTGGGATCCGCCGACGTCGCCGAAGACGCCGACGCACACAGTCCCAATGCCAGCGCCACGATGACCGCCGAGGCGTCGAGCGGCACACCGGTCGAGATGATCAGGTACACCGTTGCGCCGGCGACCGCCAGGATGGTGACGGCGCTTTCAAGACTGGCCGCAGCCAGCAGGCGCACAGCCGACCGACGCTGGCGTCCAAGCGCCATCCCCACAAACACGCCGAGCAGAGTCAGCGCGAGTGTCACGCTCAGGTCGAGCAACGACCGCATCCGGCCGCCAATCAGGTCGAGTCCGAGTGGACCGATGACGATACCAATCGGCACGAACACCACCGCCGGCGTGAGCGACGGCGCCAGCCCAAGAGCGGATCGCGTCCGCAGCAGTGACAGGAGCCAGGTGAACGGTGACGGCGGCGGCGCCCCCAGGCGACGATCGAGCGGGTCGGCCCCGCCGAGCTCTCGCTGTCGGCGTTGTTTCATTGCGTGCGCAGCCTCTCGACGATGTCGAGCAGCGTGCGGGCACGCGCAACGGCAACGCCGGGGCCATCAGGCACGGTCAATCCCAGTAGTCTGCCGTCCAGCGTGAAGAGCCAGGCGCCGGCGCCCAGCTGTGCGTGTCCGCCCGGTGACAACAGCGGATCGGGCCACGCGGCGCTGTCGAAGGAGTCCGCGCGTCCGATGAACTCGGGACGCGCGGCCGAACCGCCGCGGGCGCCCTCAAACACCGCCACGTAGCCGGGGCCGCCAAATGCCGGCGCCAACGACGCCGGTCCGGCAAAGGGCTCCGCGACCACACGAACGAGCGCCAGTTCGCGCTCGGCATCACTCGCCACAACACGCACATCGTCACTCGCGACGACCGTGAAGCCGGAAGGCAGGTAGACCAACGCAAGGTCGGCATCGATGCGCAACGCCGCCATGCGCCGCTGCTGCACTGGCGGCGGCGCGGCGGCAGGCGCGCCCCGGCGCGGCGCGGGTGCAGCCGGCGGCTCGGAGACGATGTCGACGACGGTCAGTGCCGGATCGACGCGCGTGGAGACATCCGCAATGATGAGCGCGAGTTCTTCGAAGGTGGCGCGGGCCGCCAGTCGTTCAATCGGCCCGGCCGGCGGTGTGGCCGCCACGCGCTCGGGGGTGGGAAAACGAAACCGCGCCAGTACGAGCAGTACCGCCACGGCGACGAGAATCACCAGCAACAGAAGACGAGTTTCACGGCCCGCATGTAACACGGGCGGCGCAGTCACGAGATCGGCCTCCTTTCAGCCTGTCTGACGTGGTGCCCGGCGGCACCATCCGGGCCCGACGGCCCTAGCGCACGGGTGCGGTGTCGCGGAGACGCTTGACGACCGCAGCAAACTTCTCGATGGCGTAGTCGATGTCGGCGTCGGTGGTGAACCGGCCGAGACCAAATCGCACGGTGGCGGCCGGCACTGGACCGTCGCCATACAACGCACGCAGCACATGTGACGGCGTCGCGGACGCGCTGCTGCATGCCGAGCCTGATGACACGGCGATGTCGCCAATGCCGATGATGAGGGACTCGCCGTCCACGTCCTCAAACGCCACGTGCAGGTTGTGCGGCAGGCGCGCGGCCATCGTGCCGTTGACGCGCACGCCGCCGACCTGCGTCGTGAGCCCGTCGAGCAGACGATCGCGCAGCGCCCGCAGGCGCGCACATTCCTCGGCCATCTCGAGGCGATCCAGATGGCACGCGTGACCGAGCCCGACAATGCCCGGCACGTTGAGCGTGCCCGAGCGGAATCCACGTTCCTGTCCGCCGCCAATGATGAACGGCGCCAGGTTCGTCTTCTTGCGGATGAACAACGCCCCGCAACCCTTGGGACCGTACATCTTGTGCGCGGTCAGCGAGAGCAGGTCGATGCCAAGGGCCTGCACGTCCAGCGGGATCTTGCCGACGGCCTGGGCAGCATCGGAATGCACCAGCGCGCCTTTCGCGTGGGCGATGGCCACGATCTCCGCCAGCGGCTGCACCACACCAATTTCGTTGTTGGCCGCCATCACGCTGACCAGCGCCGTCTGTTCGGTGACCACACCCGTCAGCGCATCAAGGTCCACACGACCATCGCGATCGACCGGCACGATGGTGAGCGTCCAGCCGGACGCCTCCAGCGACTTGCACGCTTCAAGCACGGACTTGTGCTCGATCGCGGAACACACGACATGACGTCTCGACGCCGGCGCGGCCGCCGCCACACCCTTGATGGCCCAGTTATTGGACTCGGTGGCACCACTCGTGAAGACGATTTCACGCGCCGAGGCGCCAATCAGCGCCGCCACACGGCGTCGTGCCGTTTCCACGGCCTCCTGGGCTTTCCACCCGAAGGCGTGACTGGCTGATGCCGGATTCCCGAATTCCTGGGTGAAATACGGCAGCATGACCTCGAGCACTCGGGGATCGACCGGAGTCGTCGCGTGATAGTCGAGATACACCTGTCGTGTCGGCATGCCCAACCATTTTACCGTCTATCAGCTACTATCCAGACTCGGAGGTTGTATGCGGGGTTCAATTCGAGTTGCAGCAGTCCTGATTGGTGCGGTGACGGCGGCCGCCGTGGCGGCACAACAAGCGCCCTCACCCATGAACGCGGAGGGCCTGCTCAAGGCCTGGAGCACGTATCAGTCGATGCGCGACGGGTCCCCGTTCAAGGAGGCACGTTGGCAGTATCTCGGCCCGACCAACGTCAGCGGCCGTGCCACCGACGTCGCGGTGGTCGACGTCAACGGCGCCCGGCACATCTACGCGGCCTACGCCACCAGCGGCGTGTGGAAGAGCGAAGACCATGGACGCACCTGGCGTGCCGTGTTTGAGCATCAGGCGTCCACCAGCATCGGCGACCTTGCGGTGGCGCCGTCCAATCCGAACGTGGTCTACATCGGCACCGGCGAGGCGAACATCTTTCGTGCGTCGATGGCTGGTGTGGGCGTCTACAAATCCACCGACGGTGGGCGTACCTTCACTCACACGGGCTTGACCGACAGCCAGACAATCGGCCGCATCCTTGTCCATCCCACCAACCCTGACATCGTCTACGTCGCGGCCTCGGGGCATGAGTGGACCGACAACGAGATGCGCGGCGTGTTCAAGAGCACCAATGGCGGGCGCACCTGGTCGAAGGTCCTCTACAAGAGCCCACGCACCGGCGCGATTGACCTGGTGATGGATCCAAAGGATCCCAACACGCTCTACGCGGCGATGTGGCAGCGCATCCGCCGCAAGTGGAGCGACCCGCGCGTCGAACCCGGCTACAACGAAGGCGGCATCATGAAGAGCACCGATGGCGGCGCCACGTGGAGTGACGCCAGCCAGGGCCTGCCGGCGCCGCAGTTCCGCGGCCGTATCGGCATTGACGTGTCGCGCACCAACCCGAACGTGTTGTACGCGCTGGTGGACAACTACGAAGAGGGCCGTGGACCGCAGGAGAACGAACGCGACGCCTATGGCCGGCCGATCACCAATGGCCGCATCAAGGCAGCGGAGGTCTACCGCACTGACGACAAAGGCCGCACCTGGAAGAAGGTCTCCGAGACTAACGACTACATGATTGAGCACTCGGGCACCTACGGCTGGGTGTTTGGTCAGATCCGCGTGGATCCCACGAACGAAAACACCGTCTACACGATGGGGCTGGCGCTCAATCGTTCGACCAACGGCGCGGTGACGTTTGAGCGTGTGCAGGGCACATCCACAAGCAACGTCGACGGCAGCAATACCGGCGGCGTACACGGCGACCACCACGGACTCTGGATTGATCCCGCCGATCCGCAGAAGTTGTACAACGCCAACGACGGCGGGTTCTATCACTCGCTGGACGGCGGCAAGACATGGGTCTTTGCCGTGGGCGCTGCGGGCGCGCAGTTCTACAACGTCACCGTCGACAACAGTCGACCGTCCTCGTGGGCCTACGGCTCGATTCAGGATCACGGATCGCGCCGCGGACGGATTGACCTGTCGAAAGGCCGTGATGCCATCCCTGCTGTCGCCTGGGAGAATGCGCCCGGCGGTGAAGGCTCCAACCACGCGATTGATCCGACCAATCCGAACATCGTGTATTCACACGGCTTCTACGGCAACTTCAGCCGCACGGATCTGTCGGTGGCGGCGCCTGCCCGTGGCCGAGGACGAGGCGCTGGCGCGGCAGCGCCTCAGGGTCCGCAGCGCACGACCAACATCCAGCCGCCAAACCCGCCGGACGCCGAGCTCCGCGCGCAGTGGATGGCGCCGATCATCGTGTCGCCCCACGACAATCGCGTGATTTACGCGGGGTATCAATACGTCTACAAGTCGGACAACCGCGGTGAAGGTTTCCAGGTCATCAGCCCGGATCTGACCGACAACAACAAGGACCAGATGTTGATTCGGAATTCCAACGCGATTCCGTATCAGACGATCGTCGCGCTCGCCGAATCACCGAAGAAGGCGGGGCTGCTGTACGTCGGCTCGGATGATGGCCGTGTGCATTCGACGATTGACAACGGCAAGGAGTGGACGGAACTGACCAGCCGCATTCCGACACGACGCTGGATCTCGCGGCTGCTGCCATCCGAGCATGCAGAGGGCACGGTCTACATCACGCAGCGAGGCCGTGAAGACGATGACTTTGCCGCCTACATCTACAAGTCCACCGACTACGGCAAGTCGTTCACGAGCATTTCGAACAACATCCCTGCCGGACCGGTGAACGTGATTCGAGAACATCCCTCCAACGCGAACGTGCTGTTTGTGGGCACGGACTTCGGCGTGTATGTTTCGACCGATGCGGGCGCGACGTGGCGTGTGCTTGGCGGCAACCTGCCGTCAACACAGGTGTCGGACCTGCAATACGTGCCGCAGGACAACCTGATTGTGATTTCGACCTACGGGCGCGGCATGTATGCGCTCGACGCGTCGGCCATCAAATAGGAGGGCATCCGGAGTCGCAACAGTTTTTTTACTGGTACTTCGAGGACGACACCCATAGAATGCGCTTCAGTAAGCTGCGTTGACGCGTCCCAGCGCCTCGCGCGGCTTCAGGAGCAGGCATGGTTCCACCCCCGGTGGTTGGTGGCAAGGTCTATGTCGTTGATACCAGCGTTCTCGTTTCGGCTCCGGATGCACTTGAACACCTGACGACGGGCAACTCCGTCATCATTCCCTTCCCGGTTCTCCAGGAACTGGACCGTCGGCGCGTCGATACCAACGGTGTCGGTTATACCGCGCGACAGACGATCCGGTTCCTGGATCACCTTCAGAACAACGCCACTCCCGACCAGCTGCGCGACGGCATCCCGCTGCGTGATGGTCTCGTGAAGTTTCACGGCGGTGAGCTCGATGTGTCGCGCGCATGGCCGGGCTTCTCGCCCGGGTATGCCGACGATGCGATCATCCTGCTGGCGAACGCCTACCAGGAGACACATCCGGATGTGCCGGTCGTGCTCATCACGCGCGACGCGGCGATGCGGTGCAAGGCGCGCGCACGCGGTCTTGCCGCGGAGGACTACTACTCCGATCGGCCTGTGTCCTCACCCGACAAGTTCTATTCGGGGCGCGTGCGCATCCAGCTGCCGACCGAAAAGGCGCCGCTGCTGAACGCGCTGCACGTGGAACAGCGGCTGCCGATCAACGAGCTGGCGGAATTCGTGGATACGTCCACCCTGCTGGCGAATCAGTGCTGCGAACTGCGCGTCAACGGCAACGGCAAGGCGGCGTGGGGCATCCACAAGAAACACGACGGCGTCTCCTATTTGCGTCGCGTCCATTTCAAGCAGACCGACCGCTTCGGCCCCATCAATCCTGAACAGGCGTGTGCGCGTGACCTGATCATGGACGATGACACGCTGATTACGAGTCTGGTGGGCATCGCCGGCACGGGCAAGACGCTGATGGCGTTGCTGACGGCGTACGAGCTGTACCGCTCCGGCAGGGTGTCGAAGATCGAGGTGTATCGCGTGAATGCCGAGGCGGGTCGCGACCTCGGCTTCCTGCCGGGCACGGTGGGCGACAAGATGGCGCCCTGGGCCAAGCCCATTCTCGACAATCTGGACTTCATCATCCGCAGGATGTCTGGCTCGGCGCGTTTCACCAATCAGCCCGCGGACAATCAGAACGAACGGCCCAACGGCGCCCCATCGGCCACCATCGAGGATCTGCTCGCGCGGAACGTCCTTGAGATCTCGCCCATCAACTACCTGCGCGGTCGTTCAATTCACGACGCCGTCGTCATCGTGGACGACGGTCAGAACCTGACGCAGGGTGACATGAAGCTGGTGTTGACCCGTGCCGGTGAGGGCACACGGATCATCCTGACCGGCGATCCCGATCAGATTGACCGGCCGGAGGTCGACGCGCTGTCGAACGGCATCGTGCAGGTCGTCGAGCGGTTCAAGGGTGAGCCCACCTTCGCGCACCTCACGATGAGTGACGTGGTGCGGTCGAAGATCGCGGAGCTGGCGGCGAAGCTGCTCTGATCGGCCGTGTTCGGGCGTATAGTGGCGCCCATGCGACAGCTCTGGCTGATTGGCGCCTGTCTGTGTGTGGGCCTGGTGGCCGCCCATGCGCAGGCGCCGCGGTACGACCTCATTCTGCGAAACGCCCGCGTGATCGATGGCACGGGCACACCGTGGTTTCGCGCCGACGTCGCGATCACCGGCGACACCATTGCGCGAATCGCCCCAGGAGTGAGCGGCACGGCGACAACGGAAATCGACGTGCGTGGCCAGATGGTCACGCCGGGTTTCATCGACATCCACACACACGCCAGGCGCGGGCTCAACACGAACCCGACGGCGCCGAACTATGTGCGCCAGGGCGTGACCACCGTCATTGAAGGTCCGGATGGATCGTCGCCGGTGCCACTGCGCCCCTTCCTCGACTCGCTCGACACGCTTCAGAAGTCGGTAAACATCGGCGCGTTCATCGGGCAGGGAACCATCCGCACTGGGGTTGTCGGTTCCGAGGACCGTGCCGCCACGCCTGATGAAATCCGCGAGATGGAAGGCCTGGTCGAACAAGGGATGCGGGACGGCGCGTTTGGGTTGAGCACGGGGCTGTTTTACGTGCCGGGCGTGTTCACGCCGACGGAAGAGGTGGTCGCGCTTGCGCGCGTGGCCGGCCGCATGGGTGGATCACACATTTCCCACCAGCGTGATGACGCGGCAAAGCTGCTGGACAGCATCCGGGAGACAATTCGCATCGGCGAAGACGGCGGACTGCCGACACAGGTCACGCATCACAAAGTCATCGGCAAGCCGAACTTCGGGCGCAGTGCAGACGCGCTGAAACTGATCGACGAGGCGAGGGCCCGTGGTGTGGACGTCACGAGCGATCAATATCCGTATACCGCCTCCAGCACCAGTGTCACCTCGGCGCTGCTACCGGCCTGGGCGCTCGAAGGATCAAACGCCGCGCGAGAGGCCCGCTTCAAGGACCCCATCGAACGCGAGCGCATTCTGGCTGCAAGCCTGGCCATGATCCGGGATGAACGCGGCGGCGGCGACCCCGTCAACGTGCAGTTTGCCAACTGCGGATTTGATCCCTCGCTGGCCGGCAAGACCCTCGCGGACCTCATGCGCCAGCGTGGTGTCGCGCTGACACTCGAGAAAGCGGCCGAGACCGTGCTCTGGGTGGCGGAACAGGGCGGCTGCCAGGGCATCTTCCATGCGATGAGCGAAGACGACCTCGTGCGGATCCTCGTGCATCCAGCAACGATGATTGCGTCGGATGGCGAGGTGCCAACCTTCGGCCGCGCGAATCCGCATCCGCGCAGTTACGGCACGTTTGCCCGGGTGCTTGGCCGCTATGTGCGGGAACAGCGCGTGCTGACGTTGGAACAGGCTGTCTTCAAGATGACGGCATTTCCCGCCGCGCGGCTCGGACTCCCGGACCGTGGACTGTTACGCCCTGGGATGAAGGCCGACATTACGGTGTTTAATCCCGCAACCGTGCGTGACACCGCGACATTTCAGAATCCGCATCAATACGCCGAAGGGTTTGCGCTCGTCATCGTGAATGGTCAGATCGTGTTTGACGGCAACGCGATGACAGATGCGCGACCCGGGCGCGTGTTGTACGGACCAGCGAGGCAGCAATGAGACATTTCACGACAACTGGTGTGGCCCTGCTGGGCCTGGTGACAGTACTGGCCGCGCAGCCGACGCCCGAACTGCTGCTGACCAATGGACGCGTGTATACGCTGGACGCCGCACGGCCGTGGGCCGAGGCCATCGCCATCCGCGGTGAGCGGATTGTCGCCGTGGGTTCCGCACAGGAGGCACGCGCGGCTGTGGGCCAGGGCGCAAGGGTCGTGGACCTTGGTGGACGCTTCACGCTGCCGGGCTTCAACGATGCCCACGTCCACATTGAGAGCACGGGCGCCCTGCTGCTCGGCGTGAACCTGCTCGACGTGCACGTGCCGGCGCTGTTCACCGAGCGTATTGCCGGCGCGGCCGCCCGCATGCCCAACGGCAGCTGGATCACGCGCGGCGAATGGGGCGCGTACGAGCAGTGGGGCTCCGGCAGTGCAGGCGACAAGCCGCAAGGAGCCGCCGGTGGCAGCCAGTCGAGGTTCACCCCACATCGGGATCTGATCGACGCCGTGACGCCGGAACATCCGGTGCTGGTGAACCGGTTTGATGGCAGCGAGTCGCTGGCAAACTCCCTCGCGCTCCGGCTGGCGGGGATCACGGAAGAAACACCGCAGCCCACCGGCGGTGAAATTCGCAAGGATGCGTCTGGCCGCCTCACCGGCATCCTGACCGGCACCGCCGCGGCGATGGTGCGGAAGGTCATCCCTCCGATTCCGTTTGAGCAGCGGCTCGCGCAGGTGCGCATGGTGCTGCAGGAGGCTCGGGAAGGTGGCGTCACGACCATCCAGGATTTGACGACCGCGCCCCAGCTGCAGGCCTATCAGGCGCTCAAGCGGCGCGGAGAACTCACCGCCCGCATCAACCTCAGACCGACACTCGATCAGGTCACTGCCACAACAGCGCTCGGAATTTCTCAGGGCTTTGGCGACGACTGGCTGCGGTATGTCGGCTACAAGGCGTGGGTCGACGGCATCATGGGCAGCAGCGGCGCGATGTTCTTTGAACCGTACGACCATCAGCCGACCAACAAGGGTCTGCTGCGTCCGATCATGCGCCCCGAAGGCGCGGACGGCGCCGCCATGGAGTTGACGCCCACGCAGCGGTATACCGACTTCCCTCCTGGCAACATGGAGAAGCTGATCGAACAGGCGATTCCCACCGGCCTCACGCCGCACATCCATGCGATCGGCGACAAGGGCAATCGCATCATCCTGGACATCTACGAAAAGCTCCTGACACAACACCAGCTGGTCGACAAGGACCACCGGTGGCGTGTCATTCACGCGCAGGTCGTCTATCCCAACGACTTCCCGCGTTTTGGCCGCCTCAAGCTCGTTGCCGAGATCAATCCGTACCACGTGTCCGATGACATGCGCTGGATGGAAGAACGCATCGGCCGCCGGCGCTCGGAAGGTGCGTACGCATTCCGAAAGCTCAAGGACGCAGGCGCGGTGCTGATCTTTGGCAGCGACTCTCCGGGCACAAACGCCGCGAGGTATTTCCTGAATCCGGTGTACGGACTCTATGCTGCGGTCACCAGACAGACGCTCACCGGTGAACCGAAGGAGGGCTGGTTTCCCGATCAGCGCCTGACCATCGAAGAGGCGATCGAGGCGTACACGAAAGCGCCGGCCTGGGCCTCGTTCGAGGAGGCGATCAAGGGCACGCTGACGCCGGGCAAACTCGCAGACATCGCCGTGTTTGACACCGACCTGATCGCCGTCGGCAAGGCCAGCCCCGCCGACCTGCTCAAGGCCAAAGTGATGATGACGGTTGTGGGCGGCCAGGTTGTCTACGAGAGGCGGCAACAGTGAGGAACCGGATGTGGTTGGTCGTCATGGGTGTCGCGGGGCTGGGTGCGTGCACCCCTGAGCCCTCACCGGCTCAATCGTTCCTTGCGAACGTGGCTCCACTCTGCGGACAGGCGTTCGAAGGGCGCATTGTCGCCAACGAACCGCCGCCCCAGGCAGCCGATCCCTTCGAGGGACAACGGCTTGTCATGCACGTGCGCACCTGCGAGGCCGGACGGGTGCTCATCCCCTTCCATGTCGGCGACGACCGCTCACGCACATGGGTCCTGACGCTGCATGGCGACAGGCTGCGCCTCAAACATGACCATCGGCATCAGGACGGCACCGAGGACGAATTGACGCAGTACGGTGGGGACACCACAACAGCGGGCACCGACGCCAGGCAGGAGTTTCCCGCGGATGAGTTTTCGATCGACTTGTTTACGCGCACGAATCGCTCCGTCTCGAACACCAACGTGTGGGCCATGGAGATACATTCCGGGCGGATGTTTGCATACGAGCTGACGCGGCCCGGACGCCGGTTTCGTGTGGAGTTCGACCTGACGCGACCGGTGGAAGCTCCTCCGGCGCCGTGGGGGCACTAGGAGTTTGCTGAAAAACCCGGCCCGCGAGGCTCTACGGAGTGCCAAGTGAAGTATCCGGCGCCCGAGCGTCTGATTCGCCTGGGCGACGCCCGCCCATGGGCAGTACGACGACGGGCGCTTCGAGCGCATGCCCGCGGGCGT
>BTVE01000108.1:0-11783 GCA_045862915.1 Acidimicrobiia bacterium | reverse complement strand
CGTTGCTCGCGGGCAGCGCGATCAACGCATCACACGTGGCGTGCGGCAAGGTGCAGGACGCCTACGCGCTGCGATGTGCGCCGCAGGTGCACGGGTCGGCGCGCGAAGCCATCGGCTGCGCGCACCCGCTGACGGAGATTGAAGCCAATGCGGCCACCGACAATCCGCAGGGCGTCGCCGACGCCGGGGACCATGTGTCGGGCGGCAACTTCCACGGCGCGCCGGTCGCACTCGCGGCGGACACCTTGACCATCGGCCTGACGCAACTGGCCACCATCTCCGAGCGACGGACCGATCGGCTGATGTCGCCGCATGAAAGCAGCCTGCCGGCATTTCTCATTCGCGACTCGGGCCTCAACTCGGGTTTCATGATGGCGCACGTGACCGCGGCGGCGCTGGCCTCCGAGCTCAAGATCCTGGCGCATCCCGCGGCGGCCGACACCATTCCGACATCCGCCGGGCGCGAAGATCACGTCAGCATGAGCATGACGGCCGCGCTCAAGGCCGCGCGTGCCGTCACGCTGGCGACACATGTGGTCGCCATCGAGATCATGGCGGCGGCGCAGGGGCTCGACCTTCTCGCGCCGCTGACGACGAGCGAGGCGCTCACGCGTGTACATGGAGCCGTGCGTGCACTGGTGGCCCATCTGGAGGTGGACCGTCCGCCTGCGCCCGATATCGCGGCGCTCGCCGAGGCGATCACCAGCGGCGCACTGGAGGCCGCGTGTCCCGTTCACTTGCGCTGACCCGGTCGGCGCGGCTTGCCTTCACCGGCCCGTGAAGTCAAGCGTTGACTCATCTGGCGACCTTCTTTAGAGTGACCTCTCCCGTGACGACACCCACCATTCGCGCACCGCGCGGCACCGAACGCTCCTGCAAAGGATGGCCCCAGGAAGCGGCGCTCCGAATGCTGATGAACAACCTCGATCCCGACGTGGCGGAACGCCCGGAGGATCTCGTGGTGTACGGCGGCACCGGTCGTGCAGCGCGCTCATGGGAGTGCTTCAACGCGATCGTGGACACACTGCGCCGGCTCGAGGCCGACGAAACACTCGTCGTGCAGTCGGGCAAGCCGGTCGCGGTGTTCAAGACACATCCCTGGTCGCCCCGCGTGATCATTGCAAACGCGATGCTCGTGCCCGCATGGGCCAACTGGGCTACGTTCCGCGACCTCGAAGACAAAGGCCTCACGATGTACGGCCAGATGACGGCCGGCTCGTGGATCTACATCGGCACGCAGGGCATCCTTCAGGGCACCTACGAGACGCTCGCCGCCGTGGCGCGCACACACTTCGGCGGCACACTCAAGGGCACGCTGACGGTCACGGCCGGTCTGGGCGGCATGGGCGGCGCGCAGCCGCTCGCGATCACGATGAACGAAGGCGTGGCGCTGGTCATCGAAGTGGATCCGTCCCGCATCGAACGCCGGCTGGCGACGCGATATCTCGATGAGGCGACGACCTCGCTCGACGACGCACTGGCGCGGGCGGCGCAGTATCAGCGCGACGGTGTCGCGCGATCCATCGGCCTGGAAGGCAACGCCGCCGAAGTGCTTCCGGCGCTCGTGGCTCGTGGCCTCACGCCGAATATCGTGACTGACCAGACATCTGCCCACGACGCCCTTGTCGGGTACGTCCCGGAGGGACTCTCGCTGGCTGCCGCCTCGGCGCTGCGCGCGTCCAACCCTGACGAGTACGTGCGGCGCTCGATGGCGTCGATGGCGACCCACGTGCGCGCGATGCGCGCCCTGCAGGACCGCGGCGCCATTACGTTTGACTACGGCAACAACATCCGCGCCCAGGCACAGCAGGCCGGTGTCGATGACGCATTCCGTATTCCGGGGTTTGTGCCCGAGTACGTCCGGCCGTTGTTCTGTGAAGGTAAGGGTCCGTTCCGCTGGGCGGCACTCTCAGGCGACCCGAAGGACATCGCGGCGACCGACGAACTCGCGCTGGAGATGTTTGCGCACGACGAACCGCTCTGCCGGTGGATTCGCATGGCCCGCGAACGCGTGGCGTTTCAGGGGCTGCCGGCGCGCATCTTCTGGCTCGGCTACGGCGACCGCGCGCGGTTTGGTCTGGCGCTCAACGATCTCGTCAGACGAGGTGTTGTCTCGGCGCCCATCGTGATCGGCCGCGACCACCTCGATGCGGGCTCCGTGGCGTCGCCCAATCGTGAAACCGAAGCCATGCGGGATGGCAGTGATGCCATTGCGGATTGGCCGATTCTCAACGCGTTGCTCAACGCCTCGTCGGGCGCCACCTGGGTGTCGGTGCATCATGGCGGGGGCGTCGGCATCGGGTATTCGATTCACGCCGGCATGGTGGTCGTCGCGGATGGATCCGCGGAGGCGGACGAGAAACTCCAACGCGTGTTGACCTGTGATCCCGGCATGGGTGTGGTGCGGCATGTGGACGCCGGCTACCCCGTGGCGATTGAGACCGCCGCCGCGCGCGGCATCGACGTGCCGATGCGCGCAGGAGCGGAGCGTCCGTGATCGTCGAGCGCCCCTCTCTCGAACGCCGCGTCCTCGGATCGCTGGATGCGGGCCGCATTCCGGTCATCCTCGGTGGCTGCGCGGCAGGCCGCACGTCACTGCTGCTCCGCCTGCGCGCGTGGTTTGGCGAAGACCGTGCGCAGTACATCGATGTGGCCGCCGCCGCGACGACACCCGAACGCTGCACGGCGGCGATTCAGGCCGGAGCCCCTGACGGTGTGGTGCCTGCGGGCACGCCGGCAGCCTTTGGTTCGGCTCGCGAGGCATTTGACGGTCTCACGGACTACTTCGCGAAGGCCGCCGCCGGAGCAGCGCCGCTCACCTTTCTGCTTGATGAAGTGCTGGACATCAGGACGTTCGAGAGTTTTCCCGGACTCCGGCACGTGCAGCGTGAACTGATCCACAGCCTCGCGCAGAGCCAGAACGCGTTTGTGTTGACGTCGCGCTTCACCGCGCGCGCGCATCGGCTGCTGCGTGATGCGCCGGCGCGGTTTGAGGTCGTCCACCTGCCGCCGCTCGACGCGGAGGATGTGCAGTTGCTCGGCCGGCAGGCCGGTGATGATGAGCGCTGGACCACGGCGGTCGCCTCAGAAGTGGCCGCCTTGTCGGGAGGACGAGCCGGCTACGCCAGCCTCCTGCTCCAGACGCTCCGTGCGCTGCCCAGTGCTCGACGTACGCCCGACGTGGCGCTCGCCTCCGCGCTCTCGCCGGACGGTGCGCTGACCGCGCGTTGCCGGGAAAGCTACGAGTTCCGTCTGCAGCGCGCCAGAGGCTACGGTGCGCTCAAGGCCATCCTCGGCATCCTCGCCGAGCAGGAAGCCCTCACGCTCACCGAAATCAGTCAGCGCATGCAGCGCACGCCGGGCTCGACCAAGGACTACCTGTCGTGGCTCGAGGACGTGGACCTGGTCAACGTGCATCGCAAGCGGTACACGTTCAGCGATCCGCTCCTGCGACTCTACGTCCGTCTGTACGGACAACCACTGCCGCCCACGGCTGCCGACATCCTCCGCGAGGTTGGTGAGTACGTGACGCAACTCTCACCCGCGGTCCCGACCACCCCCGAGCGCGTCGCCACTGGGGAGCCGGCACCGGCCGGCGCCGCGGTCACCGCCGGCGACCGCTCGGGAATCATCGAAATCGACTGACGGGTCGGCCCGTCGACTCCGGCGCTCTACTCGACGCCGCCACCCGTCTCAGGGACGTCGGCTCCGCCGGCCCCGGCCCTGAGTCCCGTCAGCGCCTGCTTGGCCGCCTGCTGTTCGGCTTCTTTTTTTGCGCGGCCCTGGGCGCGGCCGACGACCTCGCCACCGACGAACACTTCGACATCAAAACGTTTACGGTGATCGGGACCTTCGGCAGACGCAAGTTTGTAGACGGGCAGGCCGCGGTCATTGGCCTGGAGCCACTCCTGCAGTGCGGACTTCCAGTCGTCGGTGAACTCGGCTTCGGCCACCTGCGTGCCGCCGGCCGTCAGCAGCGGACCAAACAGCGACACGATGAATGCGCGCGCCGCGTCGATGCCGCCGTCGAGGTAGACAGCGGCAATGAGTGCCTCAAAGCAGTCCGCGAGGATGGCGTACTTGTGCCGACCGCCAGTTTTTTCTTCCCCGCGTCCCAGCAGCAGGTACCGACCGAGGTCGATCGATGTCGCCAGCTTGGCCAGCGACGTCGTCGAGACGATCGACGCCTTGACCTTGGACTTGTATCCCTCGCTGTGCGTCGGGAAACGCTGGAACAACATGTCGGCGATGACAAAACCGAGCACCGCATCCCCGAGAAATTCGAGCGATTCGTTGTCGAGCACACCGCCTGACGCGTCTTCATGCGCGCGGGAGCGATGTGTGAGCGCGTGTTCGAGCAAGCCAAGGTCGCGGAACTCGTAGCCGATACGCGCCTGCAGCGGGCCGAGGTCGTCGCTCAGCCGCCGCACTTCGGCCGCGGCTGCCTCGTCCACGTGGCTCGCAATCAGCGCGCGCGCCTTGCCTTCCTGCCCGTCGGGCACCGTGACGGCAAACTCCGCCTGCCCGCCAAACCGCAGCGGAAACAATCCCGGGGCCAGCGTCGATGACACACGTGCCGACAACCCGTGCGCGACCAACAGCCCGCGCACGACCTCGGCCTCAATCGACAGATGACTCCGGAAAACAGGCTCGCTCACACCGACACCACCCACACCGACCTACACCACCTTCACGATGACCATCGTCATGTCGTCGTGGGGCTCGGCATCACCCACGAAGGCACGCACGTCGCGCAGGACGCGCTCGCGGATACCCGCGGCGTCGAGGTGCCCGTGGCTGCTGACCACACGTCCGAGCGCCGCATCACCAAACAGATCGCCGTCGCGATTCATGGCTTCGGTCACTCCGTCAGTGTAAAAGACGATGACGTCTCCGCGCGAGAGGCGGAGTGTGTGTTCCTCGAGCAGCGCCTCAAAACGATCAGCGGCGCCGGGCAGGCGCAACCCCAGCACCATGCCGTTGGGCACGATCACTTCGGCCTGTCCGCGCGACGCCACGATCAGCGGCGTATGGCCGCCGCGCGCGTGCGTCAACGTGCCGGCGTCCAGGTCGATGACGCCGTACGTCATCGTGATGAAGCTGCGATTGTCGAGATGATCCGCCAACAGATGGTTCACCCGCGTGAGCAGCTGTTTGGGGGAACGCTCCTGATGGCTGAGCGCCAGCATCAGGCCCTTCAGTTCAGCCATGTAGAGCGCGGCGGATGTGCCCTTGCCCGAGACGTCGGCCACGAGCACGCCGAGTTGGCGCGGGCCGAGCTGGAAGAAGTCGTAGTAGTCGCCACCCACCTCGCGCGCCGGCACACAGAGGTCGGCAATCGACAGGCCGTCAAACGCGGGCGGGCGCTCCGGCAGCAGCGAGGTCTGAATTTCATGCGCAATCCGCAGCTCATCGTCGAGCCGCTGCTTTTCGCGCTGCACGTGCAGGAGGTGCTCGATGCTCGCGCTCATCCGGTTGAAGGAGTCGCCGAGCGCGCCCAGCTGATCGTTGGAGTCGACCTTCACGCGATAGGTGAAGTCGCCCTGCTGCACACGTTCGGTGCCCTCAAACAGTTCGTGCACGGCGGATGTGATCTGGCGTCCAAGCCCCACGCCAAAAAACAGCGCGACGACCTGCACGATGAGGAGCAGGCCGGCGAGTACGGGAAACACCCGGTTGAAGACCTGACTCGCTTCGTTGGAGACCACTCGCTGGTAGATCTTCACCAGCGGTGCGTCCAGACCGATGTACACCAGCCCGGTTCGGCCATCACGCCAGTCCACAAAGTCGTTGGAAAGGACGGTTCGTCGAAACAGTCCTTCAAAGACCCCCGCTGGTTCTGCGGCGTCATCGTCGGCCCCGGAGGGCAGCGGGCGGCCGACCACGGGTGCCGCCCCGTCCTCCTGACTGCGCACGGCGACCTCAGTCATGCGGATGCCGGTCTGCTCGTCGAGCCTGGAGGAGATGTCGGTATCAACCGGCAGGTCGGCCAGCACGACGTGCCGGCCGTCACGTAGTGGCACCGACGCGCGGATCAACAGCCGTTCTTCGTCGCCATCAGCCGCCTCCAGGCCCTCGGGCAACATCGTCAGCAGCCCCTGAAAGTCCTTGCGGCTCACCCACTCCGGCACATCCGAGGGAATCGGCATGTGTTTCCAGTCGCCCGCCTTGGCCACAGGCCCGGCCCCACCGGCCTCGGCCACCGGCACCACGGCCAGCGAGAGATTGCGGTATCGCGGGAGGATCGCCAGGTGCGTCCGCGTCAGCACGACATCGGACGTGACCAGTGTCTCGCCAATCTCGCTCGCCGCACCGGCCGCGATCTGATGGACGTCCACGACGATGTCGTCGAGGCCCTGGCGGAAGAGGTAGCCGGAGATGTTTGCGTGCAGCATGAATCCGGCGGTGAGCGCAAACAGACCGCCGAGGGCCACCGGCACAAAGCCGAGGAACATGTACGACAGGATGAGCTTGCGCCGCACACGCCAGAGGAATCCGCGCCGATACCGGACAATCAGCAGGGCGACGAGCCAGAGGGCCGAAAACCGCAGCGCGAACGAGGCGACCTGACGGAAGAGTTCGATCGGGGCAGGCAGTTCGACAAACTGACGCACTCCCCAGAGCACGAGCAGCACGCCGGCGGCGAGGATGAACAGCCGTCCGGGCACGGTGCGCGCGATATTGAACTCGACTGGAGCAGGGGCGGCGATTTGGCGCGGGGACGGGTCGGAAGCCATCCGAAATTGAAAGTTGGATGATAACAGACTATCGTGCTTGACCATGACGCTTCCGCCGAACGCACGGTTCGCCACCATCTGCCTGCACGCCGGTCAACACCCTGATCCCGCCACCGGCGCGATCATCACCCCCATCTACCAGACCTCCACCTACGTGCAGGAGGCGCTCGGCAAACACAAGGGGTTCGAGTACGCGCGCACGCAGAACCCGACGCGCGCGGCGCTGGAAGGCAACCTCGCGGCGATTGAGGGCGGCAAAGCGGCGTTTGCGTTTGCGTCAGGACTCTCGGCGATTCATGCGATCGTCACACGGCTGTCCGCCGGAGATCACGCCGTCGTCACCGACAACACCTACGGCGGTACGTATCGGTTGTTCGACAAGGTGATGACCCGCATGGGGATGACCTTCAGCTGGGTCGACACCTCCGACCCGGCGAATATCGAACGGGCGATGACGCCGAACACGAAGATGGTGTTCATCGAGACCCCCACCAATCCGGTGCTTCGCCTGACCGACATCGCGGCGGCGGCCGAGATTGCCCACCGTCACGGTGCGTTCCTGGCGGTGGACAACACCTTCGCGAGTCCGTGCCTGCAGCGGCCGCTCGAACTGGGCGCCGACCTGGTCATGCACAGCACGACTAAGTATCTCAACGGGCACAGCGATGCCATCGGCGGCGTGGTCGTCGCCAAACATGACGAACACATCGAGTGGCTGAAGTTCATCCAGAACTCCGCCGGCGCGGTGCCTGGGCCTCAGGATTGTTCACTCATCCTGCGCGGCACCAAAACGCTGCCGCTGCGGATGGAACGGCATTCGGCCAACGGCCTCGCGCTGGCCCAGTACCTCTCGGAACACCCGAAGGTGACGAAGGTCATCTATCCCGGACTGCCCAGCCATCCGCAGCATGAGCTGGCCCGGCGCCAGATGCCGAAGGGCTGGGGCGGCATGTTGTCGTTTGAAATGGGCTCCCTTGAGGCCGCGCGGACGGTGTTGAACAAGTTCCGCCTGATGGCGCTGGCCGAAAGCCTCGGCGGTGTCGAGACACTGGTCTGTCACCCGGCGTCGATGACTCATGCGTCCGTGCCGCCGGAGCGGCGCGCGCAGATTGGCCTCAGCGACAGCCTCATCCGCATTTCGGCCGGCATTGAAGACATTGCCGACCTGACCGACGACCTCGCACAGGCCCTCGCATGATTGCCAAGATCCGCGCCTGGATCCGCGGGCTCTACGACTGGACAATGAAGTGGGCAGAGTCGCCGCATGCGCTCACGGCGTTGTTTCTCATCGCACTCGTGGAGTCGTCGGTCTTCCCCATTCCGCCCGATGTACTGCTGATTGCGATTGTCGCCGCCAACACGCAGCGCTGGCTGCAGGCGGCTGTGCTGTGCAGCGCTGGATCACTGATCGGCGCCGCCGTGGGCTACGGCATCGGCATGGCGGCCATGCCGACCATCGGCCAGCCGATCATCGACTTCTATCAGGCGCAGGACGCGTGGCAGAAGGTGGTGGACGCCTACAACTCCGACATCGGAGTGCTGTTCCTCTTCGGGGCGGCCTTCACGCCAATTCCCTTCAAGGTTGCGACCATCGCTGCCGGTGCCACCGGGATGGCGTTCTGGCCATTCCTCGGAGTCAGCCTGGTAGGACGAGCGATGCGATTTTTCCTCGTGGCGATCATCCTGCGGGTGTACGGCGCACCGGTGCGTGCCCTCATCGAAAAACACTTCGACGCATTCGCGCTGGCGTTTCTCGTCTTGTTCATCGCGGGTTTCGCGGTGATCAAACTCCTCTGAGCCACGCGAGATAGGCCTCGCTGCCGCCGGCCACCGGCAAGACAAGGAACTCCGGTACTTCGTACGGGTGCTGCGCCTTCAGTGCGACCTCGAGCCCCGGTACCTTGTCCGCCGTTGTCTTGATCAGCAGCTGACGTTCGCGTGCCTGTTCGAGCTTGTCTTTCCAGCGATACACGGACTCCATCGGGGGCAAGGCGCTGACGCACATGGCGTGGCGCCCGTCGAGCAGCGCGCGCGCAAGTCGGGACACCGAAAAATCCGACGGCACGGTCGTCAACACCAGGACAATCTCGCTCATGGCCTATTTTGCGCTTGTACTGGTTCCGAAAACTTGGTACAACACGTCACGGCGACGAATTTCATGGATATCGAGACTCAGGACACCCCGGACACACAGGAGCAGCCTGCATCGGCGCGCCCGCGTCCGCGGCGTCGCGTGCGGCTCGGGTCCGAAGTGCGCGAGCGCCGCAAGCGGATCGCCCGCTACGTGTTGTTTGCCGTCTCGACGGTGCTCATGGTCAATGCGCTGGTCGGCGAAAACGGGTACCTGGCGTCGCTGCGCGCGTCGCGTGAGGAATCCGAGTTAAACGGGCAGCTGATGCGTCTGAAAGCTGAAAACGCCGCTCTGCTCGAACAGGCGCGTCGCCTGCGTCACGATCCGGCCATGCTCGAATCGGTGGCGCGCGAAGACCTGGGCCTGGTGAAACCTGGTGAAACACTGATTACGCTGCGGGACAAACCCCGGCAGCAACCCTGATGCAGCGACGCGGCGCCTGATGCCGCGACCTCACCCCGAAGGGCCACGGACCTCCGTGGCCCTTTGTCTTTCGACCTTCGGGTGTGCACAACTTACATGTGCGCCCGGGCAGACCACGGCAGCGGGTGGCACTCCAACGTGGCACGATCCCTGCACAAATGAGCGGCGGAGGTACTCATGAACCGACTGCTCCTCACCACGTTTATTGTCAGCCTTGGCGTCACCGTGGCGGCCTGCAGCGGCAACGGTCTGGACATCGATGGTCTGCCCGTGGGCGCTGAAGTCGCTGTCACCAAACGCGACGGAGGCCAGCTCAACGGCACGCTTGCGGAACGTACCGACGCCGCCGTGCGCATCGACGTGGGCACCACCACGCGCACGGTTCCACGAGACGCGATCACGGCCGTGAAAGTCGTCGAGGATGCCGAAGCGCCGCCGGTGCTCAACGACACGAGATATCTGGAGCACACCATTCCGGAAGGCACCGTGCTCATGGCGGCCCTCGACACGCTGGTGACCTCCCACCGCACGGCGGTCGGTGATGAAATCACCGCCAGGGTGAGTGAGTCGTTCACGCAGGATGACCGCATCGTTGTGCCTGCCGAAAGTCTGCTGACGGGGCGGGTCACATCGGCGACGCCGTCGGGCAAAGTCAAGGGACGTGCGTCCGTATCGCTGGAGTTTTCCTCGCTCGCCATCCCCAGCCATGAGATGCCTTATCCGATCGACGCAGCGATCGTGATCAACGCCGACCCCACACGCGGCAAGGATGTGGCGACCGTGGGCGCCCCCGCGGTCGGAGGCGCCGTGGTGGGCGGCATTCTCGGCGGCAAGAAGGGCGCGGTCATTGGCGGCATCATCGGTGCCGGTGCCGGTACGGCCGCTGTGCTGACGACCCCCGGCCAGGAGGTCGAGTTGGAACCCGGCACCCTGCTCCGTTTGCGCCTCAAGGAAGCGGTCAACGTGCGGGTGCCGGTCCAACGACGCGGCGGCCTTACGCCGTAAGCTCCTGTGCGACCTCTTCGAGCCGGTCGTAACTGATAGCGGCGCCGTGTTCCATGCCCGAAGCGAGCACGGCGTCGCGCACTTCCACAGACGGGTAGCGACACACGGCCCTGATTCGTGTCTTCCCGTTTTCGATCGTCAACGTGGTGGTGATCACCGACTCCGCATCTGGAAACGCCGCAAAAATTTCGGTATGCACCATCCGGTGTGGCGGGTCCATCTCCCGGATTTCCCCGTAGAACTCCGCTTCCCCCTGCGGGTGCACGTTGACGAATCGCCACTTGCCGCCCACACGCGCGTCCATCTCGCACACGCTGACGCTGTAGCCTTCACCGAGATTTCCCCACCATCGCCGAATGTGTTCGGGTGTGGTCATGCACTCGAACACCAGCGCAGGCGGTGCGTTGAACAACCGCGTGATGATGATGTCGGTCTGGCCTTCGGGACGGACGGAAAACGTTTCACTGTTTGCGACGGGCACGGGGGCGCTCCTTTTTTTGGTGGGTTGCTGGGCTACTGGGTTGGTGGGCTGGTGGGCCACTGAGTTGTTGGGCTGATTGGAGTTGCGTCATGTACTCCTCGAGGCTGTCGAGGCGCTGTTGCCAGATCGCCTGAAAGCCGCCTGCCCATTCCCACGCCCGCTTCAAGGCCTCCGGCTCGATCCGGCACGGACGCCGCTGGGCGTCGCGCGAGCGCGAGACCAGACCGGCGCGCTCGAGCACGCGCAGGTGTTTGGATACGGCCGGCATGGACATGTCGAACGGCTCGGCCAGTTCGGTCACCGAACAGGCACCGGTGGCGAGTCTGGCGAGGATGGCGCGCCTGGTCGGGTCAGCCAAGGCCTGGAACGTGGCGCTCAACGGGTCAAGAGGCAGGGTCTGCATATAAGCACAACCAATCGGTTACATAACCATATGGCTAAGCAAGTGCGGAGTCAAGGGGCGGCAAGGGGCGGCTTGCATTATGTCGCCTCGCGACGTATCGTGACGCGACATGGTGACATCAACACCGCGCGACCCCATCGGCAGCCTGCCGCTGACGCCTGCCCTCTTCCACGTCCTGCTGTCGCTGGTCGACGGCGAGAAACACGGGTACGCCATCCTCAAGGAAATCTCGCAGCGCACTGCTGGCCGGGTCGAACTCAGCACCGGCACGCTGTACGGCATCCTGAAGCGGCTCCTCGCAGACGACTGGATTCGGGAGTCTCCGGATGGCAGCACCGAACGCCGGACTTGCTACCAGCTCACGCCGTTTGGCCGCTCGGTCGCGCTGGCCGAGGCAGAGCGGCTGCGCGACATGGTGCTCGTGGCACAGGCGAAACAACTCCTCGACCCGGAGCCGTAAATGTCGCGACCTCCTTTCCACGAACGGGCGTACCGCGCGTTACTCCGCTTGCTGCCATCGGCGTTCCGCCATGAGTTCGGACGGTCGATGACGGAGGACTTCAGCGAGCAACACAACGACGCGAGAACTGCGGGCACAGTACG
>BTVE01000107.1:0-11821 GCA_045862915.1 Acidimicrobiia bacterium | reverse complement strand
GTGGGTGGACATCGGCGGCGGCACAGCCCGCAACCTGCTCTACGCCGGCGCCAGACTGGCCATGCTCGCCCACGCCATCGTTGTGGACCTGACACCGTCACTGCTGGCGGTGGCCCGGACACGCAGGCAGCAGGAGGCATGGACGAACGTCACGCTCATTCAGGGCGACGCGACAACGCTGCCGCTCGCGGCCGGGTGCGCCGATGTCGTCACGTTCTCCTATTCGCTCACGATGATTCCGGAGTGGGAGGCGGCGCTGGCTGAAGCCGCACGAGTGTTGCGCCCCGGCGGCGTCATCGGACTCACGGACTTCTACGTCTCCACCGCCCGCCCATCGTCCCTCACCCATCACGGAGTGTTGACGCGCGCGTTCTGGCCGCGCTGGTTCGGTCAACGCCACGTGCGGCTCAACCCGGCGCACCTGCCGTACCTGGTCGACACGTTCACACCGGTGCGCATCGACGAAGGCCGTGCGCCGGTGCCTTACCTGCCGCTGGGACGTGTGCCCGTGTATCGGTTCATCGGGCAGAAGCGGGCACGGGTTACTGCACCGCGGTGAATCCGATGTCCACCTGCACCTGCACGCTCTGATTGGCGGCGACCCGGATCGGGTTGGGCAGGGTCAGCGCTGTGAAGGAACGCCGGAAGCCGGGTGTCTGCTGTCGCGCGCATACCGCAGGCGACTGGCCTGCCGCACATTCCTTGACGCTGGTTGCCACGGTCAACAGGTCGGTCGACGCCACCATGCGGGCCTCGCCCGTCAGTCGCATGGTGCCTGACGAGCCCGGCGATACCGTGAGCAACTGCTGCGGTGTGTTTTCATTGAGCGTGAACCCAGTTGGTCGGCCGTCTGCGTGGACGCCGTCCACCCCGACGCTCCAGTCGCCGAGCGACGCAGACCGCATCACTGTACGAGCCAGCAGGGCCGCACCGTCGGCGGTCAGGTGATTCCGGAACTCCGTACGACTCGCCACGGTGCCATCAGGATTCATGACCTGGATGACCCAGTGACCCGAGACACCTACTCCATTCGACAGCGCCTGCGCTCCCACGCCGATGCTGGCGGTCACTGCGGCAACCGCGAGGGCTGCGCCAATCATTCGTCTGACGTTCATCGCTTCACTCTCCCCTGCGCCTGTATGTTTCCGGCATCCACCGTTGCGTCCACCTGCACCACGACGCGACCACGTTCGTCCCGCACGGTCAGGGACCACCAGTCACGGCCACGCCCGGGTTCGCCGTGGTCTTCGAATCGAATCTCGAACTGATATCCCGCGCGTCCGTTCCACGTCCCACGACCACGCGCGACCACGGCGTCCACCGGTGTTCTGCCGGTACGCCCAGGCGTAAACGCGGGGTCGTTGATGAACGCGACGGCGTCGAACGACGTGGCGACAAATGACGACCGGTCGCGCTTCCCTTCCAGCTCGTACCTGAACCGGTCGCGGCCACGCCAACGCCAGCCTTCGCTGATATCGACGACAAACCGGTGCCAGCTGCGGTCGTCACGTGATCCACCCGCGCCGCTGATGCGACCGGTCGTCGACACGTCGATGTCTGCCTCCATGACGGCAAACGGTGAAGAGCTGCCGGTCAGCCCACACACCCTGGACTCGGCGACATCGTTGACCGTCGTGATGTCAATCCACTGGCCTCTGTCGTAGTGCATCAGCCGTTGGCCGGTCGACGCGCGGAATGCCGCACGGTCGTACGGCACACACACCTCGACCATGCCTGCAAACGTCGCAGTGGTCGAGATCTCGTACACCGCGGCAGGTTCGCCCAGCACAAACCCCGCGGGTGGCGCCGGTGCCGTTGTGGTGGGCTCGGCCGTGCTGATACCAGGCGACGACACGGACTGGAACGTCAACTCGATTGGCGCGGCGGTGAAGATTGGAAACACAGCGACCGTGACGTGTGAGCCGGCGGGCGTCTCGGTCGTCTGACTGGGCGACTGCCCATTGACGCCATCAGTCACGCCAACGAATTCGTTGACCTCGATGCGAACGATGGCCTCGCCGCCCGAGAACGACATCTGGTCTGAGACGCCAATCGTCTCGCGTACTTCGAGACGCACGACCTCGAGCCCCCCACTCAGCCCCGGCGCAGCGCGCACACCGACCACCTCAGACACGCGCAGTTGCACCACCGTGCTCGCCACAACCGTCACCGACTGCGAAGCGGAGTTGTTGGCCGCAACCGGGTCAGTCATGAAGCGCGACGCGGCAGCGTCGAATGCGATCGCCACTGTGCCGGTCAGCGTGCCCGGCGTTGTGGCGCGATGTGTCACGGTCGCGGTCCACTGCGCGCCGGCAGCGAGGGGCGGCACCGTGCACGTATAACCCGTCGGCGCCGCACTGCAACCGGGCGGGGCGCCGCCGGACGGCGCACCACCAAGTTGCAGCGACACCGGCACCTGCGTAGACGCCTCTGGTCCCAGGTTCCGTACGGTCGTTGTCCACGACAGATCGCTATCCACCAGGACACTGCCCTGCGGGCCGTCCATCGACACCGCGAGATCCACCGTCGCACGCGGAATGGACAACGGGATCTGCATCCGGTTGTTTGCCGGGGCGGGATCAACTTCAGCCGCAGCCGCCTCGACGATGAGTGTCCAGGGTTGCGCAACGCCCGCGTCGCCTGGCCGCGCCCGCAGTGAGGCAGACGCGCCGGAGTTGAGCGACTGCAGCGTGCAGACCCAATCCGCGCCAGCCAACGCGCACACGTCGCCGGCTCTGAGCGGAACCACCGTCGCCAATCGTGCGGCGGCGCCAATGAGCGTGGCGCGCACCTGCGTGGCAGTGGCGGGCCCGGCATTTTGCACTGACACCGGTATCTCCGGATAGCCCGTCGTCGCGGAGGCGACAGGAGCGCCGACGGCCGCGCGCACGTCCGCCATCCAATCAGCAGGCGTCTCGACGCGCACGACGGCAGTCGCCGTCAGCCCCGACACGTCGCGCACGGTGTACGAGAAGGTGTCGGTGCCGACAAACGCCGCCGTCGGGCGATACACGATGTCGTCACCGTCGATGATGGCCGTGCCAAACTGCGGCGTCGTCACCCCGACGACGGCCAACACATCGTCGTTGGGATCGGTATCGTTGCCGAGCACGTGTACCCGCGCGGCCTCGACCATCGAGGTGACCGTGACCACATCATCCACGGCCACCGGAGGTCGAGGGCCCACGGCCACCGTCAGCGGAATGGTGCGGTTGACCACACTCAGGCCGTCCGAGACGACTATCTGGATGGAATAGTCGCCAGCCGACGCGTCCGGCAACGTGCCCTCGATCGTGGAGGTGGCGGCGTTGAACGTAAGGCCGGGCGGCAGACCGAGCACAACGACATTCAGGTGATCCGTACGTGACGGATCCACTTCAGGCCGGAGGGCGACATTGATGACATCGCCCTCGGTCGCAGCCATCGCTCCCGGATCAACAACGGACAAGGGCACGAAGGCGCGGAAGACCGCGACAGCCACCTGACCGTCCGGAGTCGCGAGCGGGTTGACCCCCATGGAGCAGACGGGCGTGGATGACACGCAGGCCCCTTCCCATCGCTCGAAAACCGACTGCCCCACGACCGGCACGGCCGTCAGCGCCACGGACGACAGGAAAGGCGCGCGCCCCTGACACGTCACGCCGGCACAGAGAAACTGCTCCGCGCCAGACGCGGTCACGCTGGCCGGCGCGAGCCCGCTCTGCACCTCGACCCCGAACGTCGCAAGCATCTCGGCGGCGATTCCCGTGACCGGCGTCGTCGCGTCCACAGGAAGATCGAAGGCCGCCGTGTTCGCCACGACGACGCCCGACACAGTCCAGCGGAAATCCACGCCTGGCAGCGGCGCCCCGGCCGACGCCGTCAGCCGGTTCGTACCAACAGGCAACTGCAGCGTGCACACCTGGGAGGCTGGCTGCAACGTCGCGGCATCGAAGCCCAGACAGGTGTCGCTGCTGCGGTCTGCGGAGATCAGCACGCCTGCACGGGCGGTCACGTTGACGGGTACGCGCACAGGTGAGAACCGCACGCTTGCAGTGACGCTGCCGCCGGACAGGTAGGTGGACGCATCGAGCTCGACGCCGCACCCGGTGGCGTCGCCGCTGCACGCGCCGCCCCAGGCAACGGTGACGGGCACGGCTGTGGTCGCCGCAGCCGTCAGCGCAACGGCGGAACCAAGTGGCGCGATGCCCAGGCAGTGACTCTCGTCGCACGAGAATCCAATCTCGCCTGCGACATACGGCGGCAACGTGGCGGTGACGGTTCCGAGCGCCCCATCGCCGGGTCCTCCGTCATGCTGGAGCGTGACGGCAAACTCGACGAGCAGCGCGGACGTCACGTGCCGGTCCGCGTCAAGCACCACATGCACGCGATCACTGCTCGATGAACCGGATTCCCCGGCCCACTGCCACCACGACGAGGCCGGTCGCACGCCCGTGACTGATGTGGCCTGGATCGCGTACTGCGCTTCGGGCAGCAGGAGTTGACAGGTGCGCTCGACCAGTTGCCCCTCAACCAGGCCCACACACTCCGCGCCGCCCGGCGAGACCGTGAGCACCACACCGGGTCCCGCTGTCAGGCTGAGCGTGTGCCGCGTCGGTGCGATCACCGTCCACACGAACGACACGGCCACATCGGTCGTGCCGTCAGACATCGTGGCCGTCACGGGATACACGCCGGCACTGCCGTCCGCCGCTGCACCGCTGATGATCCCGGTGTACTGGCCAATGGAGAGGCCGGCCGGCAGGCCGGTCGCCATGAACGCGAGCGTCTTGCCATCACCAGCGGTCCACGTCAGCGGCACGGAGACCGCTTCCCCCTCGGTGCTGCTCTGGTCGCCGGGAGAGTTGAGCACTAATGGTGGCGGCGCGCCGCAGGCTTCGCGCGATGGGCCGGTCGCGGCGTTGGCAATCTCGGCTGGCGACAGCACGCGCTTGTAGAGCGCCACATCATCGACGGCGCCATCAAAGAAGTAGCGGTAGCCGGAGCCCCAGATGACCTGCGCGGCCCCGATGACGAACTGCTCAGCCTCGAAGTCGCCGTTGTTCATGGTCCAGCCAGGCGTGAGGGCGGCAGAGGCCTCAAGTTGTCCGTCCACGTAGAGCCGAGCCTGAAGGGCCGCGGTATCGATGACCAACGCGGCGTGATGGAACAGGCCATCGGCCACCATGGTCTGGCCCACCAGGTTGACGGCCGGCGCGCCGTACTGGTTGTTGCGCATCGTGGCCCCAAAGACGCCGTCCTTGACCAGGAGATACCAGCCCGACACCCCTTGCGGACTGCCGCAGCAGGGCGCGTTGGCCATGTCGTCCATCGACGCAATCACCTGAACGGACGAATCAGTCTTCGTCGTGCGGGCCCACGCCGCCACGCTGAGGGACCCGCTCAGGGGCCAGTAGTACTCGTCGTATCCGTTGGGCACCTGCACGTGACCCGTGACGCCGTCGAACACAAACGCCTGTCCCACCGCGCCGGGGCCGTAGCCAACGCCCCCGACGACGGTGCCGTGATAGGGGGCTCCACCGCCGTAGTTCAGCGCGGTGCCGTCACCCGGCCACCACGCCGTCCGCCCGGACACCGGCACCGCGCACGCCGCCTCGTTGACGCGCGCGGTGAGCGCGATGTTGTTGTCCTCAGGCATGGCGTCGGCTTCCGTACTGGACACGACGACCGGAAACTCGGCGACGCCTGTGGGAAGCCCGGTCAGGGTGAACGTGAGTGTGCCGGTGGCCCCAGCCGGCAGGCGATCCCGCCCCACGCCGCCGCCGCGCACGCGCCACTGATCGAACGTCAGGACGCCGCCGGCGTTACTGACGGGTGCCGGGTTTACACTGCCGGCGGAGGCGCCAGGCGGCAACGTCACCCGGATGCGCACGCCGGAGGCCTCGCGCACCGCGCGGTTCGACACGTCAATCGTGATGCTGACCGGCGTGCCCGCCACGGTTGGGTTCGGCGACGGGTAGCCGCTCACACTCAGGTCTACTGGCGGCGCTGCATCCGGAGCCCCCACCCACGGCGACGAGATCCGGATTCGATTGGCGGTCCAGTCGAAGTACGCAATGTGGGGAACACCGGCCGCGTTGAACCGCAGGTGCGGCGGCTTCACCCACTCGGTGCCGCTGAAGCCCGGCGCGGCGACGCGGCTGTCAACCCAGACGCCTGTGGCACGGGTCGTGTACATCAGCCCGACGCCGTACCGCCAGTACGCCAACGCCGGGGCGCCGGTCGCATCGAGACGCAGGCTGAGGCCGTACGTCTGACGCGACTGATCGACCCAGTCCACCAGTTGCCAGGTGGCCCCATCGTCCACCGATCGGAGATACCCGACGAGTCCGCGGTCGGAGTCACCGGCGGAGTTGAAGCCACGGACCACGAGGTGCAACGTGCCGTCGGCGCCGGCCTGAATTGCGACGTCGTCGTTGAAGCGATTGAGGTTCTCGGCGACCAGCACCGGCCCGATGCCCGGCCGGATGTAGAACGCCCGCACCCCATCGGTGTAGGCCACATGCGCTCGGCCGTCGGGCCCCATTGCGAGGTCGTGCCCGCGGATGATCACGTTGTCGATCAGCGTCGCACCCTCGAACCGGAGGGGGCCGTCGCCCAGACACTGGCCGCGGAAGGTGGTGCGGTAGGGCCAGTCCTGCCCGGGTCCCGCCACCGGCCGATAGGTGACGTAGACGCATTGCTGATGACTCCCGACGTGCTCGCCTGTGGCAAACAGGTACGGCTGGCCGTCGGCGTGGGCGCGGAGGTCGGCTCGATAGGTGCCGTAGGTCAGGCTGGTTCCGTTGCCGCCCACCATGAACAGGTACGGCCGGCCATCGGTGCCCACGGCAAACTCGTGCGCAAAACCGTTGGCCCCGCTCCAGAATCCCTGGTCGCCCCACTGCCGCGCCAACCAGCCGTCCGTGAGTTTCTCGCTCCAGTAGGTCAGGTTGCTGCCTCCGCATCCCTCGACCTGGGTCCAGCCCACCATCGGTGTGCCATCCAGCCCAAAACCAAAGCCGTTCACCCTTGGATAACGAATGCAGTTCGGCTGTCCCAGGGCCACCTCTGCCACGTCGTCCGCCACCCAGACGCTCGGTGCCACCTGGGCCTGCGGTGTGTGGCCGACGGTCAGCAGAACTGTCACCGCCGCGAGAACCGCGGCGGCAGTGCGCACGGAAAGCGAGAGCGTCACGGAGTAGGATGGTGCGAGCATCGGCCCCCCAAAGTCCTGACAAAAACCGGACAAAAAGGTGACTTCTTCCTCTTCTCCGCCGCCGGGCGCGCCTCAGTCGCGTGAAATGTGGCTGTTCGGCCCGTTTCGTATCGATACGCAGGCGCGAGTGGTCTTTCGGGGCGACACCCCTGTCGAGTTGACACCCAAACAGGTCGACACGCTGATGGTGCTCGTTCGCGAACACGGCCAGGTCGTGGAACGTGAGCGGCTGATCGAGGAAGTCTGGCGCGGCGCATTCGTGGAAGAGTCGGGCCTGACGCGCAACATCTCGGCGTTGCGGAAAGCCCTGACCGCGGGGAACACGGACATCATCGAGACCATCCCCAAGCGCGGGTACAGATTTGTCGCTCCGGTGGTCACCGAGCGCGTCCCGGTGCAGACACCTCAGCAGGCCCCGGCGACCCCTCCCCAGGCGCTGTTGACGCCCGACACCGGCCCCGCGGCACGTCGTCCGTCCGTCCCACGCGGGATGTGGATCGGGATTCCGCTGATGCTCCTTCTCGTGGCCGCCGTCATGGCAGTGATGGCATCCAGAGGGGGCGGGAACGCAGCTGCGCCGCGACTCGACTCGGTGGCCGTATTGCCGTTCCGGCTGGTGTCTCCTGATGCCGCGGATCAGTACTTGACGGTCGGCCTTGCGGACCTGCTCACGACCCGACTCGCTGGAATGGCCGGGCTGAACGTGCGATCGGTCAGCAGCACGCAGGCGTTTGCCGGCGTGGATGCGGTGGCCGCCGGTCAGGAGCTTGGTGTTGACGCCGTCATCGATGGTTCGTTGCGGCGGGATGCCGACCGCCTGCGCCTGACCGTGCGTGTGGTCGAGGTGCGCACCGGCCTCGCGTTGTTTGCCGGCAGCTTTGACGAACGCGCCTCCGATGTCCTGACGATGGAGAATGCGCTGACGGATGCGGTGCTCGGCCTGCTGGTGCCACGCCTGAGCGCCGCGGATCGTGAAGCTCGGGCGCGCGCGGGGTCCACCAATCCGCAGGCGGTGGACGAATACCTGCGCGGCCGCTACTTGTGGAGTACGCGCCAGCCGGCAGACGTAGAGGCTGCCATCATCGCCTTTGAGCGTGCCATCGCGCTGGACCCGTCATTTGCGCTGGCGTATGCCGGGCTGGCCCACGCCTACATCATCCAGGGTGACTATCAATACCGGTGGCCGCGCGACGTGTTCCCGAAGGCGAAGGTCGCAGCCGTGCGCGCACTTGAGCTGGACGGCACACTCGCCGATGCCCACGCCGCCCTCGGAGAAATTGCCTGGGAGTACGACTGGGACTTCACGGCGGCCGAGGCCTCATTCACGCGCGCGGCAGCGCTGGCCCCCAATGACGCCACCGCGCATCAGTGGCTCGCCGAGTTTCATGCGGCGGCGGGGCGTACGGCTCAGTCCGATGCCGCGATTGAGAAGGCGATCCTGCTGGCGCCGCGTGACTTTGCGCCGACAGTGCAGCGCGTCATTCTGCGCTACTGGTCGCATCGGTTTGATGAAGTGATTCAGCTGGCGGGCCAGACGGACGGGCTTGGCGACGCGGCCGTCATTCCGCTCCTCTACAAACACTGGGCGCTCTATTGCCTCGGGCGGTTCGACGAAGCCGAAGCGTTGTTCCGCAGGCTCAGTCCGGCGCTGCAGTCATTACCGCTGCACCCGGCGACCAACGCGTTGTACGCATTTCATCACGGCCGCAAGGACGAAGCTGTGCAACAGATGGCAGCGGTCGCCGCGCGGCGCCAGTCCGAGTACGTGGAACCGATCATCCTGGCGAGTGGGTACCTCGCGATCGGTGACCGCGAAGAGGCGCTGCGGTGGCTCAATCAGGCCGTGGAGGATCGAAGTTCCTTCGTGCCGTGGGTACCGTTTGATCCGTTCTACGCAACGCTGCGCGACGACCCGCGCTTCCGCGATTTGCTGCGTCGCGCCGGCCTGGCCGACTCCCTGATCGCAGCTGATCGTGTGTTTGCCGAATCGGTCATCGGGCAGAAGCCGGGACGTACTTCAGCGCCACCGCGCCCGAACTGAATTCTTTCCGGTCGATCAGGCGCAGGTCGACCAACGTTGACAACCCGTCAAACAGCGTCGGGCCGTGCCCAGCAATCCTGGGGTGGATCACGAACTCGTACTCGTCGATGAGCCCCAGCTCCGCCAGCGCAAACGGGAGCGTCGCACCGCCGGTGGCGAGTCCCTTGCCCGGCTGCGCCTTCAGGGCGCGCACCTGGGCCTCCAGATCACCGCGCAGGAGCTCGGCGTTCCAGTCCACCTGATCAAGGGTGCTCGACACCACGTACTTCTTTGCCGCGTGGATCGTGTGCGCGAATGGAAGCATCCAGGGCTCCATCCAGGCCGGGGCCACGCCCGTTTCGGCAACGCTGCGCCAGCCTTCCTCCATCAGTTGATAGGTGACGCGGCCCAGCAGCAAGGCGTCCGACTGGGCGATGCCCTGTTCGGCATGTCGATGAGTCTCCTCGTTGGGCATGCCGGCGCGATGGTCGTAGCAGCCGTCCAGGGTGAGGTTGATGGCGTATCGCAGGGGTCGCATGTTCAGCCTATCTTCGCACCACGCTCGATCAGCGCTTCGCGCAGGATCGATCGATGGCACACCGCCTCATCTTCGCAGTAACAGCCCAGGGAGAAGTTGGAGGTGTGTGACAACGCGGCCAGGGCATCAAGCAGGTGTGCCGCGTCGGGTTGTTTCAGTTCCGCGCGGTAGCCACGCGCAAAGGCCGACCATGCGGAGCGGTCGGTCAGGATCGCTGTGCGCTTCATGAGGTCAGCGCTGGGGGCGAGGTTCGGCAGCCAGACGTCGTACCAGTTCTCGCGCGCGTAGTCTTCACGCCGCACACCTCGTGGCGGTCGACGGACCGTACCCAATCGCACGCCTTCATCCTTGTGCCGCGGGCTGCCGAGTTGAACGATGCGAAGCATTGAGTGATTATCGACGGTCAGGCCGTGCGTTCGCCGAACCAGAAGCAGAGGCCGTCTGGTGCGACAACGTAGAACACACGAAACGAGCCGTGTGGGCCTGATTCCGTGTCAATGTCGGACGCGGACTTGTTGAGTCCCTTGGCGCGGAACTCTTCGAGTAAGCCGTCGAGTCCGGTCACATGAAAGGCGCAGCCGTCCTGTGAGGGATCGCCGCCGTTTTCGGCGATCGCCATCTGGATACCGTCACGCGAGAGCACGGCCTTCTTCACCGGGGCGGTGGTGCGCGACTCGATCGAGAACCCGAGCACTCCGGTGTAGAACGGCAGAGCCGCGTCGACGTCCGGCACGGGCAAATTCATCGCATCGTCCTGGTAGCCGAATGCAGCGGTGAGCATGACGGAATCAGGCCGTGACTTCTTCGTACGAGAACTCGGGGATTCCTGCCCGCTCGGAGGCGTGCTCAACGGTGATGGCGGCAACGCGACCGAGAGCGTCAAAGTCCAACAGCGTGTTCTCGTCCAGATCGCGGGTCTCGACGATGGGCACATCTTTCAGTTCGATGTGCAGGGTATCCGTATCAGCGAAGTAGCGAATCCTCATACGGTGAAACCTCGGTCAAAGAAGGCATTATGAACCGTTTCGCCGTCTGGCAACAGGATGACCCGCAAGTAACGGCCTCCTGCTTCCGGAACGCGTCCCCACCGCCGAATCCGTCCGTCGTGCTGAACCTCTTCCTTCAGCGGCGCCCGACACGTGCGCACGATCCACGAGTCTTCAATGGCAGCGCGGTCGGGCCTGACCCGCATGGCGTCGAAGTAAGCGGTGGTCTTCACGTGTGACGACGATGCCATCGTCGGCAGCGGCGTTCAACCCATGCCGGAGTCGCATTGCGAATTCTTGTACATCCAATGTCACGCCGGCCGGATTGGCTAGCCGAAGGTCAGCCAGAGGCGGTTGGGGTCGCGGACGATGACTCGCGCATGCACGTGGAGCGTGGGAACGGCGCGGCTGGTCACTCAGCTGATCCACAACATTCTGGCGGATTGCACCGTCCACGCGCCATCCACCTGGTGAAGCAGCAACAGCCATCCTTTGCCGCACAGCGAGCCGCAGAAGTAGGTCGCGTAGACGAGTGCCTGCCCGTCGCCTGAATAGGCGGGAACGCTGAACGCCGCGTAGCCAATCGTCCGTCCCTTGTGCCGTGCGAGGGTCGCGCTCAATTCCTCGGCGCGGAAGGTGATCGCGTTGAAGACACTCGCAGGTGGGAACCAAGCCGGCTGAAGATTTCGCTGGCGCAGGTCCTTGACCAGCGCGGTGCGCGCAGAGGCGCCAAGTAGATCGGCGAAGACAAGTTCCCTGATGCGCGGCCCGCCTTCGAGGGCGTCGAACACAAGATCATCGATACAACCGACCTCCCGCTGTTGCGCGATTGTCGAATCACAGGTGGCAAGTGTGTGGTCGAAGATCAGGAGGGGCGGTCGAGCTGGGAGGCGGCTGCCGGCGGAGACCTTTTCCATCTCCGGGCGAATAGTGTGGGCGACGATCGTCTGGTAGATCGCGGCGTCCTGCGGTGTCAGTTCGGGAGGTCTCTGCACGGCGAACACGTCCGCTTGATGATCGCGAAAGCCGTCGAGCCAGGGGCAGGAGCTGACGTCGAATTGCCGCGTCTCGAACTCGAT
>BTVE01000106.1:0-11983 GCA_045862915.1 Acidimicrobiia bacterium | reverse complement strand
CCTGGGGCACGCGGGCCTCGGGCGACACGTAGCTGAACATCGACTGCGGCTGGCGATCGTCTCCACGCATGTCGCGGATGGTAGTACGAGATCGCACCCGTGTCGATCTACGATGGGGCCGAGTTTTTCAGCAAGCTCCTAGGCCGCTACTCGGTCTTCGCGGGTTCCTGCGTATTGCTGAGCGCCGCCTTGAGCGTGTGCCAGGCGAGCGACGCGCACTTCACGCGCGCAGGGAATTCGCGCACACCCGAGAGCACGGCCAGCTTGCCGAGCGCATCCTCGTCTACCGGCTGATCGATCGGTGTGGTCACCATCGTGTGGAACTTGTCGAAGAGCGCGGTTGCCTCGTCGATGGTGTGTCCCTTGACGGCGTCGGTCATCAGCGACGCTGACGCCTTGGAGATGGCGCACCCGGATCCTTCAAACGCCACCTTCTCGATGCGGTCACCATCCACCTTGAGCGCGAGCGTCAGCTTGTCGCCGCACAGCGGATTGTGCCCCTTGGCCGACTGGGTTGCGTCGGGCAGGGCTCCATAGTTTCGGGGCCGCTTGTTGTGGTCGAGAATGACTTCCTGATAGAGCTCGCTCAGGTCCGACATCAGAACATCCCCAGGGCGAGCTTCGCGGCTTCCGACATGCGCTCCTTGCCCCACGTCGGCTCCCACACGATGTCGACCTTGACGTTGTTGACGTCCGGCACGGCGCCAACCTTGCGCCGCACATCAGCCGGCAGCTGCTGGGCCGACGGACACGCAGGGCTCGTCAACGTCATGTTGATCTGCACGTTGCGGTCGGCGTCCACGTTGATGTCGTAGATCAGCCCCAGCTCGTAGATGTCGACCGGAATCTCCGGGTCGTACACCGTCTTGATCGCCTCGATGATCGGCGCCTGCAGCGCTGCGGTTTTCTCCGGGTCGAGCGGACCGACCGTCAGCGTGTCGGGCCCGGTCTCAGGCTTGGCCTGAGCCATCGGCTCCGGCTGCCACGCAGCCGGCGGCGTAAACGGCGTCTCAGCCGCCGCCGGAGGCACCGCATCAGCGCGCGGCGGCGACGTCACGGGCGGCAGGCCCTCCCCTTCAGCACGAGCCACGACCTCGGGCGACGACGTTTCGGGCTTCTTCTCGGTAACGAGATCCGACAGAAATGAAAAGACTCCCATTGGCTTACCCCATGACCTGCTGGACCTTGCGGAGCGCGCGCACGAGCGCGTCGATCTCGTCGGTCGTGTTGTACATCGCCAGCGATGCTCGCGCCGTCGCGGGAATACAGAAACGTTCCATCACCGGCTGGGCGCAGTGATGGCCGGTACGAATCGCCACGCCTTCGCGATCGACGATGGTGCCGATGTCGTGCGGGTGGATGTCTCCAAGCACAAACGACAACACACTCGCCTTGCGACGAGCGGTGCCGATGAGACGAAGGCCTGGCACTTCCTGCAGTTTCGCCGTCCCGTACTCCAGAAGCGCGGCTTCGTGCGCGCCAATGGCCTGGAAGCCAACCGACTGGATGAACTGCACTGCCACACCCAGCACGACGGCGTCGGCGATGTTGGGCGTGCCGGCCTCGAACTTGTACGGCAGCTCGTTCCACTCCGATTTCTCGAACGTGACGGAGCTGATCATGTCGCCGCCACCCAGGAACGGCGGCATGGCCTGCAGGATGGACTCCCGGCCGTACAACACCCCGATACCGGTCGGCCCGTAGACCTTGTGGCCCGTGAACACGTAGAAGTCCGGGTCCAGCGTCTGAACGTCCACGGCCATGTGGTACGCCGCCTGTGATCCGTCGATCAGCACCGTGGCGCCCACCTCCCGCGCCAGCGCGATCATCTGTTCGACCGGGTTGATGGTGCCCAATGCATTGGACAGGTGCGTCACCGCGACCATCTTCGTGCGGGACGTGACGAGTTTCGCGAACTCGTCCATCAGGACATCGCCGTTGTCGTCAATCGGCGCGACCTTCAGCACCGCGCCGGTCCGCGCGCACACCATCTGCCACGGCACGATGTTCGAGTGATGCTCGATGGCGGTGATGAGCACCTCATCGCCGGCCGTGAGTGCCCACTCCCCCCATGCGCGCGCCACGAGGTTGATGCTCTCGGTCGCGTTCCTGGTGAAGATGATCTCGCGCTCCGTCCGCGCATTCAGGAATTGCCGGACGGCCTTGCGCGCGCCCTCAAACGCCGCGGTGGCCCGTTCGCTGAGCGTGTGCACGCCGCGATGGACATTCGAATTGTCGCGCTCGTAGTAGTGACGCAGCGCGTCAATCACCACCTGCGGCTTCTGTGTCGTCGCAGCATTGTCCAGATAGACGAGCGGCTTGCCGTGGACCTGCTGATGCAGCGCCGGAAACTGCGCACGAATCCCCTGCACGTCAAATGACGTCGGGGTCAACGTGGCAGAAGGCGCGTGATTGGTCATGCAGGCAGATGCAGTTTTTCGACCAACGCCACTTCGAGTTCTTCCCGAAGGGCGTCGTGCCGGATGTGGTTCAGGACGTCGCTGGCAAACGCGTGAATGAGGATGTTCCGCGCATCAATCGCCGAGATGCCGCGCGCGCGCAGGTAGAACATCTGGTCTTCATCGAGCTGCCCAATCGCCGCACCGTGCGTGCACTTCACGTCATCCGCGAAGATCTCGAGCTGCGGCTTCGTATTGATCGTCGCATCCCCCGAGAGCAGCAGCGCCTTGTTCGTCTGCTTGGCGTCGGTCTTCTGCGCGTCGGGCCGGACGATAATCTTGCCGTTGAAGACGGCTTTGCTGGCACCGGCCAGAATGCCCTTGTAGACCTCGTGGCTGGGGCAATGCGGCTGCGCGTGGTCGATGGTCGTGTGCGTATCAACGAGTGCGTCGCCGTCGGCCACGTACAGACCGTTCAGCGTGGCCTCGGCGCCTTCGCCGGCGAGCGTGGCAGAAATGTCGTTACGCGCGATGCGCCCGCCGAACGTGATCGCCTGTGACGTGAATGTGCTCGCGCGATGCAGATGCACAAACGTGCTGGCCAGATGGAAGACCGTCGCACCTTCCTGCTGCACCTTGACGTGGTCGACCACAGCGCCAGGCCCCAGCAGCACTTCGGTCACCGCGTTGGTGAACACGTTGACATCGGCGCTCCGGTAACGCTCGATGAGGGACACCTGTGCCTGTTCGCCCACGATCACGAAGATGCGCGGCGTCACCATGACGGGATCGGATCCCGCCGCGGCCGTGAACGTCACTTCGATGGGCTGCTCGACGACGGTCTTCGGCTCGACGTGGATGAACAGGCCGTCTTCAAAGAATGCCGTATTGAGCGCGACGAAGGGATGTGCGCTCTTCAGCGCTGGGCCTTCAAGCGCCGGCTGGGTCTGGAACGCCTCCGACAGACGCTCGATCGTCAGACCGGCAGGTAGTGTCTCAACTTGCGCGCCGCCAATGGTGACGCTCATCGACAGGCGGTCCGAACCTCTGCGCCACTCAGTAGAGACAATGGGCGTCACCGGCGTGAACTTCCACTCCTCGTCGCGTGTCGTGGGGAACCCCTGCTCCAGAAAGCGGGCAAACGCTGACGACCTGGCGGTACGCAGCCACTCCGGCCCGAAGGCGGGTGACGTGCGGAACGCCTCGAAGTCAGCGGCAAACGTGCCGAGCCGCTCAGCCACCTGTGCCATGGCTACGCCCGCGCTCCCACGGCTGCGTCGATCCAGCCGTAACCCTTTTCTTCCAGTTCGAGCGCCAGCTCCTTGCCGCCCGAACGCACGATGCGGCCGCCGCTGAGCACGTGCACGAAGTCCGGCACGATGTAGTCGAGCAGGCGCTGGTAGTGGGTCACCACGACCATCGCACGGTCGGGGCTGCGCAACGCGTTGACGCCGTTGGCGACAATCCGCAGCGCATCGATGTCGAGGCCTGAGTCCGTCTCGTCGAGGATGGCCAGGCGCGGCTCAAGCACGGCCATCTGGAAGATTTCGTTGCGCTTCTTCTCACCGCCCGAGAACCCTTCGTTCACCGCGCGGTTGAGCATCGACTGATCCATCTCCAGGAGCTTGGCCTTTTCCTTGATCAGCTGGATGAACTCGATGGCGTCCAGTTCCGGCTGGCCCTTGTACTTGCGCACGGAGTTGAGCGCCGCCTTGAGGAAATACTGGTTGTTCACGCCGGGGATTTCGACCGGGTACTGGAACGCCATGAACACACCTTCACAGGCGCGCTCCTCGGGATCCATGTCGAGCAGATCCTTGCCGTCGTACGTGACCGATCCGCCGGTGGCCTCATAACCCGGGTGGCCGGAGAGGATGCGGGCGAGCGTGCTCTTGCCGGACCCGTTGGGGCCCATGATGGCGTGCACTTCGCCGGGGTTCACCGACAGCGTGAGGCCCTTGAGAATATCCTTCTCTTCGGCCTTGACCTTCAGATCCTTGATCTCGAGCAACATGACTTAACCGACGCTTCCTTCCAGGCTGATTGACAGGAGTTTCTGGGCTTCCACGGCGAACTCCATGGGCAGTTCGCGGAACACATCCTTGCAGAAGCCGCTCACGATCATGTTCACGGCGTCCTCGGTGGGAATGCCGCGCTGACGGCAGTAGAAGATCTGGTCTTCACCGATCTTCGAGGTCGACGCTTCGTGTTCGACCATTGCCGTTGTGTTCTTGATTTCCAGGTACGGGAATGTGTGCGCGCCGCACTTGTCGCCGATGAGCAACGAGTCACACTGCGAGTAGTTGCGGGCGCCGTGGGCGTTCTTGCCGATCTTCACCGCGCCGCGATACGTGTTCTGCCCGAAGCCGGCCGAGATGCCCTTGGAGACAATCGTGCTCCGGGTGTTCTTCCCGAGGTGGATCATCTTCGTGCCGGTGTCCGCCTGCTGACGATTGTTCGTCGTCGCGACCGAGTAGAACTCGCCGACCGAGTTGTCACCCTGGAGGATGCAGCTGGGGTACTTCCACGTGATGGCAGAGCCGGTTTCGACCTGCGTCCAGGTGATCTTGGCGTCGGTCAGCGCCTTGCCGCGCTTGGTGACGAAGTTGTAGATGCCGCCCTTGCCGTCCTTGTCGCCGGGATACCAATTCTGGATGGTCGAGTACTTGATCGTCGCCTTGTCGAGCGCCACCAGTTCGACCACCGCCGCATGCAGCTGGTGTTCGTCGCGCATCGGCGCCGTGCAGCCTTCGAGGTAACTCACGTAGGAGCCCTCGTCGGCAATGATCAGCGTGCGCTCGAACTGACCCGTGTTCTTCGCATTGATGCGGAAGTAGGTGGACAGTTCCATCGGGCAACGCACACCCTTCGGGATGTAGACGAACGACCCGTCACTGAACACCGCAGAGTTGAGCGTGGCGTAGAAGTTGTCCGTGTACGGCACGACCGACCCGATGTACTGCTTCACCAGCTCGGGATGGTCCTTCACCGCTTCCGAGAACGAGCAGAAGATGATGCCGAGTTCAGCGAGTTTTTCGCGGAACGTGGTCGCCACCGACACCGAGTCAAACACCGCGTCGACCGCCACGTTGGCCAGCAGCTTCTGCTCCTCGAGCGGAATGCCAAGCTTCTCGAAGGTCTTCAGCACCTCCGGATCGACTTCGTCGAGGCTCGCCAGCTGCTTCTTCGGCTTGGGCGCCGAGTAGTAGCTGAGCGCCTGGTAATCGACCGGCTGGATCTGCAGGTTGTGCCACGTGGGCTCGGTCATCTGCGTCCACGCACGGTACGACTTCAGGCGGAACTCGAGCAGCCACTCGGGTTCTTCCTTCTTGGCCGAGAGCGCGCGCACGACGTCCTCGTTGAGCCCGGGCGGGAAGGTATCGGTCTCGAGAATGGTCTCGAAGCCGTACTTGTACTCGCGCGTCGCGAGTTGTTCGATGGTTTCTTCAGACGTTGCCATAAACCTTCTTAATGGCGGGCCTGAAGGCCCGCCCTACATTGCACCCGTGGGGCAGGCCTTCAGGCCTGCCGTTCACACCGAAAACGACGTGCCGCAGCCGCACGTCTGTTTGGCGTGCGGATTCTGGAACACAAAGCCGCGACTCACGAGATTGGTGTCGTAGTCGAGCGTGGTGCCGTCGAGCAGTCGATGGCTGCGCGGATCCACCCAGACTTTCACACCGTCGGGTCCCTCAAACACCAGGTCGGTCTCCTTCGGCGCCGGTTCCCACTCGAACACGTATTCGAATCCGGAACACCCGCCGGCCTTGACACCCACGCGGAGTCCCTTCGCGCCTTCACGCGCGGCCAGCAGCTTCTGCATCTGCGTCGCGGCAGTGGTCGTCACGGCAATCATGAACGCCTCACAATCAGCGGCTGCACGTCACCGGCGCCTGCAGGTGGCGGCACCGGAGCGGCCATTTCCATCGCCATCTCCGCAACGGTCGTCGCCGCGAGGGTGGCCACAATCCGATCCTTGATGCGCCAGAGTGGGTCGCGGATGTTGCACTTCGCAAACTGCTCACACGTGTGGTCATCCTCGGAACACGCGGTGACCATCAGGGGGCCGTCGACCGCCTGGATCACATCCGCCACCGACATCGTCGCGGCCGGACGCGCCAACGCGTACCCGCCGCGAATGCCCTGGTGGGATTCCAGCAACTTGCCACGCACCAGCTTTTGCAAGACCTTGGCCAGCAACTCGGCCGGAATGTCATAGGTCTCGGCCAGTTCGCGGGCAGAAACTGCGCCACGATCGGCATTGGCGGCCAGATGTCGCATGGCCAGCAGGGCGTAATCCGTCTTTTTTGAGAGCCGTAACATCAGGTGCCTCGGAGGGTCCGGAAGTAATCCGACCGAACAAGTCCAGCTTACAGGTACGAGGAGCGGTCGGGCAACCCCCGACCGCGCTAAGTGCTTGATGAGAATGGTCTTACTTAGAAGGCTGGTGCGCGGGTCTCAACAGGTCGAGCACCGTCTTGACGGGGGCAAAGGTCGCCGCGGGGACCTCCACGCCAACGGTATTCCACCCGGCCATGCCCCCGTTCCACAACCCCGGACGCTCCAGCGCCACGAGGCGCCGACCGAACGCCGACTTCTCTGTCACGAACGCGGCGTCAGCATCCACGAACCGGTCGAGTTCGAACGGCGTTCCGTCATGCCGACGCAGTCCGCACACGAGGTCCACGGGATTGAAGTGCGTCGACTGGTCGAAGATGGCGGCCTGCTCGCGGTTCGCCATGTCCACCTGCGCCGACTCGACGATCTGCACACGCACTCGGCCGTCGTGATCGGCCACCCAGAAGGGCGCGCCACCCGGTTCGCGTTCGTTCCGAACGAAACCGCAGACGCGCAGCGGCCGATCAAGCGCGTTGAGCACCGCCATTCGTCGCGCGCCGGGCTCGCTCGTCGTGATTTCCCAGCCGAACCACACGTTCGCACACGCGGCGGCGGCCTCGATCGCTGCAGCTCCACACGCAGGATTCGACACGGCTTCCACGTGCGCGAACACCTCGGCCTGCAGCTGCGCCAGACACCCGATGAGTGTCTGCTTCCACCGCACGACGTCATCACTCGCCTCATGCGGCACGACGTTGTCGATGTTCTTGACGACAACAATGTCGCCGGCTGCCTGCTCGAGATTCCGAATCAGGGCGCCGTGTCCCGCCGGCCGCAACAACAACGTCCCATCGTCATTGCGGAAGGGCGCGCCGTGTTCGTCAATCGCCAGCGTGTCCGTGGAAGGCGACTGCACCGACAGCGACACATCGAACGTCACGCCGTGTTCTGCCTCGATGGACGGCAGGAGCAGCGCCAGCTCTTCTTCAACACGAGTGCGACTGTCTGCCGGCACCGTGAAGTGCACGCGACAACAGCCCTCGGCATCACGCGTGTACCGCGTGGCCTCGAGCAGCTGCTCTTCCAGTGCGGTGCGCGGCCGCTCGGCATGGTGAAACGGGATCAGGGCCTTGGGGAGCTCCGCAAAACGCATCACGGTGAGCACCGTGTCGAGCACGCGCCGTTCGGCCTCTTCCGAATCCGGTAGCCCGTCGACCTCCGCATGCGCCCGCACGTGGACGGCAAATGGGAACTCGTCCAGCCGCGTGAAAAATTCCTGGACGGCGGCTGACGTGGACGGACGCGCCGTGCCCTGCAAGGCGGCGATGAGGTCCTTGAACATCCGCGTGGCCGCCCCGGAGGCCGGCACGAACTTGCTGACCCGCCCCTCACGCGCCACCGCATCACCCGAGGCCATGTACGTTTCGATCTGATCGGCGGAGAGGCGCACAATGCCGTCACCAACCGTGCATGGCCGCACGAGCCGAACAGCCGTCCGCGCGCGTCGCAGGTGCTGCAACTGGCGTTGTGCCTCTCCGGCATCGATACCCACCGACGCCAGCGAGGCAACGTCGGCCGTCGTCAGGTCCGTGCCTGGCACGTGGCGTTCCGTCATCGTTTCAGTGCGTTCCGAAGCTGATCAGCCAGCGAACCCCTGAACGACTCTGACTGCGCGGCGTCTTCGCGCTCGGCGTAGGCCCGAACTTCCGCGGCCTCATCCGCAGCGAACACCGCCTTGCGGCTGACACGAATGCGTCGTCCCTTTGGATCTGCTTCGAGCACGATGATTTCAAGGTCGGACCCTACCGGGAACGCCTTCTTCAAGTCCACGCCACGGTCCGTTCCCGTCTCGCTGACGGGCATCAGGCCGACGATGCCTGGCGCGAGGAACACGAAGACGCCAAACGACTCGTGACGATCGATCTTGCCGGTGAGGCGCGCGCCAGGCACGATCGCGCCTCGGGCCGCCGCGACAGGCGCCGCAGCCGCAGGTTGCGACGCGGATTCGGCCGCGGCTGTCGCTCGAGACGTGCCGTCCTCGAGCTTCGCGAGGCCAATACGTTTTTTGTCGAGTTCGATGCTCAGGATCTCGAATGCGGCCGTCGTGCCCACCGGCACCGTGGCCTTCCAGCCGCCGGGTCGTCCTGTCGGCGCAAACGTCGACGCATGGGCAAGGCCTTCGATCCCCGGCGCGAGTTCCACGAACGCGCCAAAGTCCGAAATGCGGGTTACACGTCCCTGATACACCTGCCCGATCGTGTAGGTGGCCTGAACGGTCGACCAGGGATCGGCCAGCAGCTGTTTCATGCCCAGCGCGATCTGGCCGGTGCCCTGATCCACGCGGAGCACCTTGACCGTGACTTCATCGCCAGGTACTACCACCTCGGCGGCGTTCGCCACACGTGTCCAGCCCATTTCAGAAACGTGGAGCAGCCCCTGCACACCCGCGCCAAGGTCCACAAACGCCCCGAAGTCGCGGACCGAGACAACACGCCCCTTCATCACTGCGTCAACGACAACGGACTTGCGCACTTCTTCGGCCTTGACGGCCTGATCGGCTTCCAGCAATGCGCGTCGAGACACAAGAATGTTGCGGCCGCCTTCCTTGAACTCCATGATGCGGAACGCGTACACACGGCCGACATGCACCGACTCGTCCGCATGGCGCACGGTGTCGATCTGGGAGAACGGACAAAAGGCGCGCTGGCGGGCGATGCTGACTTCGTACCCGCCCTTGATGACACCCGTCACCTTGCCATCAACGGGCAGACCGGCGCGCCACGCCTCTTCGAGCTGGCCCACCGACGCGGCCCCCAATGCCATCCTGCGTGACAACGTCAGGCCGCCCTGCGTGGACACCACGACCGCATTGATGCGATCGCCGACGTTGACCTCGATGTCGCCGTCTTCGTCCTTCAGTTCCTCGACGCTGATGGAGGCTTCGCCCTTGCCGCCGACGTCAATGAACGCCACCTCGGGACCAATGGCCACAATCAGCCCGCTGATCGTCTGGCCGCGTTCGTATTTCTTCGTCTTGACGGACGCTTCGAACAGCGCCGCGAACTCTTCGTCCTGCGAAAACTCAGCCACGTCAGTACCCAGCGCGTTTCCACGCAATGATGCCGCCGGCGAGGTTGCTGGCGTCAAATCCCTTGGCTCGAAGCGCCGCCGTCACACGCGCGCTGCGTCCGCCCGATTGACACTGCACCACGATGGGCCTGTCCTTCGGGAGCTGATCGAGCCGGCCGAGAATCTCTCCCATCGGAATGAGGACGGCGCCCTCGATGTTTGCCGACGCATGCTCAAACGGCTCGCGCACGTCCACCAGCATGTGGGGCGTGCCGGCGTCACGCCACTGTTTGAGTTCATCAACCGTCATTTCTTCCTTCATCGAAACTCCCCTGTCCTCACACACCTGATCGTACGCCAGCAGTTCGCGAATTGTGGGCGTATCGCCGCACACCGGGCAGTCCGGATCACGCGGCAGCGTAATGTCGCGCACCTTCATGCGCAGCGCGTCGTACAACAACAGACGGCCCACCAGCGTCTCTCCGATGCCGGTGATCAGCTTGATGGCTTCGGTCGCCTGAATCGTCCCGATGATGCCCGGCAACACACCAAGGACACCAGCTTCCGCGCAGTTCGGAATCAGGCCGGGCGGCGGCGGCTCCGGGTGCAGACAGCGGTAACAGGGTCCGTCGCCAACCGCGAACACCGACGCCTGTCCTTCAAACCTGAAGATGCTCCCGTACACGTTCGGCGTGCGTGTCATCACACACACGTCGTTCACCAGGTACCGGGTCGGAAAATTGTCGGTGCCGTCGAGGACGATGTCGTAGGCCTCGACCAGGCGTCTGGCGTTTGACGCGTCGAACGCTTCGTCGTGAAGTTCAAGTCGGACGTCCGGATTGATCGCAGTCAGCCGTTCGGCAGCGGACTGCAGCTTTGACCGGCCGACGTCAGGAGTGCCGTGGATGACCTGCCGATGCAGGTTCGTGGCGTCCACGATGTCGTAGTCGACAAGCCCGAGCGTGCCGACGCCGGCCGCGGCCAGATAGAGCGCCGCCGGGGACCCCAGCCCCCCGAGCCCCACCAGCAGCACCCGGGCCTCCGCAAGTTTCTGCTGTCCCTGGGCGCCAAACTCCGGCAGGCGCACCTGACGGGCATACCGGAGCTCGGCGGAGGGCGTCATCCCTCCAGTCTACTCATCTTTCCGGGACCCCCGCCTTGCGGAGGAACGTGATCATCGGGCACCAACCGGTCAGCGCGGACTGGAACAGGTTGGCGCCGACAAACAGCGTGAACCACAAGAACCGCTGGTCGACGTACATCCCCAGCAGGACACTGGCCATCACAAACGTGCCGGCAATCAATCGCAACATCGCTTCGAGTTTCATTTCGCCTCCTCAGGCACGAACAACACAGGTCCCTTGCCGACACGAATCAGCGGTTCACCCACCGACGTTCGCCACGAGCGGTCGTGCGGTTCGGGCTCCGCCACCACCACCAGCGACACATCGTCAAACCAGCGGCCCACGGGTGTCGCCGTGGTTCGCCGGTCATGGACGGGCGCGGTCAGTGCCACACCGAGCTTCGCTGCCAGGGCCATCGCGTTCGTGCCCTGGAGTCCCGGGGGTGCGTGAACGGCAATCCGATCGAGCGCGGTCGATTCGGCGTCCGCGCCGTGCACCACGAGCACTGGCGACGTCAGTTCCCGCAGCACGCGCTCGGCCACCGATCCGAGCCACCAGCGCCGCGGTCCCTTGCGCGCGTGCGTGCCGAGAACCACGAGGTCGGTGCCGACGGCGGCGTCCACGATCGCCTCGAAGGCGGGCCGCATGACGACACGCACGGAGAACTCGGTGTTGGTGAATCGCCGACCAAACGCCGCAAGGTACTTCTCGGCCTGCTCCTGTCGGCTCCGCCGCTCCGCTGCCAGGCCGGACACCTGATCGCTGGTGAAATAGGCAGGCGCCTCAAACGCCTCCGCGTGCAACAGCGTGATGCGGGCGCCGCACCCGCGCGCGAGCCGGTCGGCCACACGAATCGCAACCGACGACGCCTCGCTGAAATCAACCGGTACGAGGATGCTGGTGATGGACATCTGCTGTCTCCTTGGCAGGGCTGAAGCCCCGCCCTACGGGTCGTGGCAGGCCTGAAGGCCAGCCCCACCAGTACCCCTGGGGCGGGCCGTCAGGCCCCCCGACGCGCGGCCAAGAAAAAAAAAAACCGCCACCGCAAGCGCG
>BTVE01000105.1:0-12062 GCA_045862915.1 Acidimicrobiia bacterium | reverse complement strand
GTTTTTGTCGAGTGGGGCCATGCCGGTATCTCCAGTCCTATTGGAATGCCATAGGAGCAGACGGACGAGGGCCGCGCTGTGTTCCCGAGTGGTGTGGCCGCCACCGGACTTCTGTGATATCCCTATAACCCTCGTGACGTTCCGCCGCTTTAGCTACTTCGCTTACCGATTTCCCTTCCCGAGGGGTGGGTAGCGTAGTGGTCTGATCCGGCACGACGATTTCAGGATTTAACCAAGCCCGCTACCCGAACAGGGAGCGGGCTTTTCGCATTTCTGGAGGTATGTGATGAGTACGGGAAGTGACGACGATGAGCTGGTGCGGCAGCAGCGGATGTACATCGACCGGGTGGACCAGACCATCGTCGCGTTGCTGCGGGAGCGGATCAGACTGGGGCTGGCGGTCGGTGAATGGAAGCGGGCGCATGCCGTGCCGCTGCGTGTCGAAGCGCGGGAACGCGACGTGTTGGCGCGCGTGCGCCAGGCTGCCGGCGGGCCGCTGACGCCGGAATCCGTGGCGCGGATCTTTGCGGTCGTCATCGAGGAGACGGCTGCGGCGCAGGCTCGAGCCGAGTCCGACCATGGCTGCTGACGAACCCGCGTATCGGATCGGGTATCAGGGGATTCCGGGCGCGTTCTCGGAAGGTGTCGCGCGGTCGTATGGTGCGGTGGGAGAGGGTGCGGTTGCGCACGCCTCACTTGTCGACCTGTTTGACGCGTTGTCGGCCGGGACAATAGACCGGGCCGTGGTGCCGGTCGAGAACTCGCTCTTTGGGGCCGTGCCCGGCGCTGCCGAACTCATGGCGCGGCATTGTCCGCGCGTCCTCGTCGAGCGGGTTGTGCCCATTGATCAATGTTTGATCGCGAGGGCGGGAGCGACGGTCGACACCCTGCGTGAGGTGTGGTCCCATCCGGCAGCCCTGGGACAATGCCGGCGGTTGTTTGCCGAGCGGCCGTGGCTGACCGCCGTGCCCTGGTTCGACACCGCGGCGGCCGTCCGTGATGCGCTGGCGACCGGCCGGCCGGATGTGGCGGCCATCGGCAGCCGTGCCGCGGCCACACGATATGCCGGAGCGGTGCTGCTCGCGCCGGTACAGGACCGTGCCGACAACACGACCCGATTTGTGCTGTGTGCCCGGTGACCGCGTGAAAATCCTTGACCTAGATTATCTTGGTCAATATCGTGGGGCATGCCTCCGCGCAAGTCCGAGTTGCTCCACGGCACCCTTGATGCCCTGATCCTCAAGGCGTTGGCCGACGCGCCCAAACACGGGTACGACATCGTGCGCGCCATCACGCAGGTGACCGGTGACGCAGTCACCATTGAAGACGGCTCGCTGTACCCCGCCTTGTATCGACTGGAGAAGAAAGGCCAGATCGAGGGCGCCTGGGGTGTCAGCGACGCCGGGCGACGCGCACGCTTCTACAGCGTGACACCTGCCGGCCGCAAGGCACTGGTGACCCAGACGAAGCAGTGGGCGGCGTTTGCGGAGGGCGTGTCACGCCTGCTGCTTGATGCCGGGAAGGGGCGACCATGACGGCGCGAGACCCGCGGTGGGTTTTTGGCCGCCGGCTCACACGACGGTGGTGGCGACGCGCCGACTCGGACGTGCGTGAAGAAATGGCGCTGCACGTGGAATTGCGGACGCGTGAGCTCGTCGGGGCCGGCGTGGACGAGGCGCGCGCCCGCGCGCAGGCGGAGCGCGAGGTGGGCCGAGCCGACGAGGTGGCGCGACGGGTCGCGAGGATCGCGACGACCGGTGATCGACAGCAGGCCGGGCGCCAGTGGCTGGACGAACTTCGCCAGGACCTGTCGGCGGCGTGGCGCTCAAGTCGCGGGTCGCCGGGCTTCACGGCACTGGTGCTGCTCACCATCGCATTGAGCCTCGGGGCCAATGCGGCCATCTTTGGCGTCGTCAACGTGACGCTGTTCACGCCCCTGCCGTTCGACCCGGATAACACGCTTGTGCGGGTGCGCGAAACCCGCGTCACACCAGGCTCCGGCGCCGTGGTCAACGTCGATGCCAGTCGCAGGACGGCTGACGCCGTTGCGTCGATGCCGTCCGTTTTCTCCGACTCGGTCGCGTTGTCAGGCACAGGCCGGTCGATCACACATCCCGGTGGAGCCATTCGTGTGGCCTCGATGCGTGTGGGGCCGGGATTCACCCGCGTGACAGGGATCGTGCCGATGCTCGGCCGCTCGTTCACTCACGAGGAAGAGCAGGCCGGTGACGCCGCTGACGCCGTGCTCATCAGCCATCGGTTGTGGCAGTCGGCGTTTGGCGCGCGTCACGACATCATCAATCACCGGTTCCAGCTCGATGGCCGGAGCGCGAGCGTCGTCGGCGTGCTCCCTGTGAACCTCCGCATCCCCTACGACACGGACCTGTACGCGCCCTCCCGATTCGGTGAACAGGAACGCAGCATCTTCATCCTCGCGCGCCTCGCCAAGGGCGTCACGGTGGAGCAGGCAAGAGCGGCCCTGCAGCCCGTCGGCGAGGAACTCAACCGGCGCTATCCCGACGTCATGCGCGGACTGGGCATCACCGCGGTTTCTGCCCGCGAGTTCTTCGTCGACAACGAAGACCGCTTGGCGGTGGTGCTGATGGGCGCCGTCGGCGTCTTGCTTCTGATCGCCTGCAGCAACGTCGCGTTGCTGCTGACGACACGGTTTGCCTCACGACGCGGCGAGGTCGTCGTGCGTGCTGCGCTCGGGTGCAGCCGCGCCCGCCAGGTGCGCCAGTTCGTGACCGAAGGGGTGGCGTTGTTCCTGGTCGGCGGCGGTCTCGGATTCCTGCTCGCGATGCTCCTGCGCGACGCGCTGGTCGTGCTGCTGCCGGAGAACCTCGCGACCGAGGTGGGCTTCGACGGTCTCCCGATCGACATGCGACTCGTGGCGGTGAGTACCGCCGTGGCGCTGGTGACCGGAGTGGCCTTTGGTCTCCTGGCGTCCCTGCGCACAACCGGCGCAGACCTTCACGCCGTCATGAAGAGCAGCGGGCGATCGCTCGCCTCGACGGCCTCACGCGGTCTGCTCGGTTCCCTTGTGGTGGCCGAGGTGGCGCTGGCGGTCACGCTCCTCTTCACCGCGGGAGTCATGATCGACATGTTTCATCGGCTCAGCCGGCGCGATCTCGGCTTCCAGACCGCGCAGGTGACGACGGCACGCGTGGACTTGACCTCGGAGCGCTACCGGTCGGCTGATGCACGCCGGACGCTGGTGTCGGAGCTGACGACCAGGCTCGCGTCAACGGCCGGCGTCGAAGCGGTCGGGGCGACAACCGTGAATCCCCTGTGCTGCGGAGACTGGGGTGCCCGAGTCGTACCGGAAGGTGTGTTGATCGTGCAGCAGAACGACGCGCCGATCGTGCAGCACTTCATCGTCAGCGCCGGTTACTTCGAGGCGCTGCGTTTCGGGCTGGTTGAGGGGCGGTTCTTCACCGGCGCTGATGGCCCCGGCAGTGAACCGGTTGTCATCGTGAATCGAGCCATGGCCGAACGGTATTGGCCGGGCCAGTCGGCGCTGGGCAAACGCGTGCGTCAGTGGACGGCATCCGGCGATGCGCCGTGGGCGACCATCGTCGGCGTCGTGCACGATGCCGCCGAGAGCGGAGACTACGAGGGCAGTTGGTACCTGCCGCACGCGCAGCGTGCCGACGGGCCTTCCGGTGACGGGATTCACCTCATGGTGCGCGCCGTTTCCGGCGTCACCGTGGGTGCGACCATGCGCGCGGCCCTTGCCGCAGTCGACCCGACGCTGCCGCTGTTTGAGATGACCACGATGGACGCGCTCGCAGCCGAGGGGTTGCGGCAGGACCGGACGGGCGCGTGGATCTCCGGGGCGTTCGGGATCGCCGGGCTCCTGCTGGCGTCTTTGGGGCTGTACGGCATCTTGACCTTCGTAATCGCGGGCGACCGCGTCGAGATTGCCATGCGACGGGCGCTTGGGGCCGGAGCCCGAGACGTCGTCTGGCTGGTGGTGCGGCGGGGAGCCAGCCTCCTGGGTGTGGGCTTGCTCTTCGGCGGCGCTGGCGTGTGGGGGGTCGCGCGGCTTGTGCCGCACTGGTTCGCTGATGCACGGCCAGGCGTCGAACTTGGACTTCTGGCCGCATGCCTGCTTGTCGTGGCGGCAATCGTGGCGATGGTCGCACCGATTCGTCGCGCGTTGCGCCTGGAACCTATTCAGGCGATGCGCGCCTGACATCGCGTGGGGAAGACCTCTCGGCAGGCCCACTGCACCGGCTACTCCAGCCGCTGCGTGAGGCCCCGTGCCATCGCGCGCATGGCGCTCCACGAGCGAGCCAGCGCCTCTCGGCCGGCCGGTTCGAGCGAGTAGTGGCGCTTGCGTTTGCCGCCACGTTCCGGCGTGGCGTCTCCCCATTGTGAGCGCACCATGCCCCTCGCCTCGAGGCGCTGCAGGGTGGTGTAGACCGCGCCGGCAGAGACCTCCCGCCCGGTCCTGTGCACGATTTCGTCACGAATCGAGGCCCCATACGCGTCGTCGATCTGCGCAACGGCAAAGAGCACGGTTTGTTCGAATTCTCCGAGCCAGTCAGACATGGAACGTCTCCGGTCGCATCGTCATTCCTCTCGCAACGCAATGATGGGATCCACTGAGAGTGCGCGGCGCACCGGTCCGAGGCACGCGAGTGCTGCCGCCACAGCGAGCACACTGACGGAAAACGCGAGGACGAGCGGGTCTGATGGTCCGGTTCCGTAGAGCAGGCTGCCCACAAGGCGCTGTGCGGCAGTGGCTCCGGCAAGGCCAACCACGATGCCCGCGCCCACCACAGCCAACCAGCGACGGCCGAGCAGTCGAAGGATATCGGGCCGCCGCCCGCCGATGGCCACACGAATCGCCAGTTCCCGGCGCCGTTGCCCAAACTCGTGCGCGATGACGCCATACACGCCGAGCACGCCGAGAAAGACACCGACCGCAGCAAAACCCCCGAGCAGGCGCATGGGACCACGCTGAACGAGCAAAGACGCGTTGACGCTGTTGGTCATCGTGTCTGTCCAGAACGGCACCAGCCCCGGATCGATGTCCCGTATGCGATCCCTCACGTGTGTCCAAGGTCCTTCGGCGTTGAACGCCACCGCCAGTCTGAAGAAGCCCGGCGGATTCTGGGTGACTGGCTGATAGATCGCGCCGACCGCGTCGGAGTCGCGCAAGCTGTTCTGGCGGATCGGGTTGACCACACCAACGACGGTGACGGCGTCGCGATCGGCGCCACGTTTCGAGCCGAACCAGAATCGCTGATTGAGCGCACCACCGGGCCAGTAGCGCCGGGCGAGGTCCTGATCGATCACCGCAACGCGCGGTGAGGACAACGTATCGGAGGGCAGCAATCCCCGGCCTTCCACGACGCGGATCCCCATGGTGTCGAAGTAGCCAGGGCTGACCAGCGAGTTGTACGGCACACTCATTGGGGTCGCGGGCGCCGTCTCGCTGAATTCCGCAACCAGTGCGGTACGGTCCTCGATGCCCGAGAACGGCAACTGGCTGGCAATCGCGGCGCGTCGCACGAAGGGCAGTCCCTCGACAGCGTCGACGATGCGTGCGGCGGCATCCACACGTGCGGCGGCCGATGTGTACCGCGATCCCGGCAGGATCAGCGCAGCGATGGACACGTTGTCCGGTGTGAAGCCGGGATCCACCGCCGTGAGATGTCGGAGGCTTGAGGCGAGCAGCGTGGCCACCACCACAAGCGTCAGGGCGAACGCGATCTGTCCACTCACCAGCAGTCGCTGAGGCCACGAGACGACCGTCGTCGACGTGCGTGACCCTGTCGCGTTCAGGCGCGCTGTGCTGCGGAGGGTGACCAGCGCAGGGAGCATTGCGCCCGCGATCGCGACTGTGCCGACGACCCCGGCACTCCACATCCATGTCTGCGCGTCGACGACGACGCTGCCGACGCGCGGGATGTCATACACCTCGAACGAGTCGAGCAGGCGAAGCGCGGCGTAGGTGCCCACCACCCCCATCAGTCCGCCAGCGACCGCGAGCACACCGCTTTCGACGAAGAACTGCCTGGTGAGGCGGGCGCGGCCGGCACCGAGAGTCAACCGGAGTCGAATCTCGGCTGTACGCGTGCGTGCGCGCAGCAGCAGGAGGCCGACGACGTTGGCAATGCCGATGGTGACAACGGCGACGGCGCCGGCCCAGAGCAGCGTCAGCGGCTCCTCGACGTCCCGGATGATATCGGTCAGGAGCGGCCGCACCACGGTGGTGTAGCCGGTCGACGCAATCATCGCGTGCAGGTCCGCGGGATATGTGTCGAGCATCGCAGCGTTGATGTGATTGACGTCCGCGGTAGCCATCTCGACCGTGGCGTCAGGCGCGAGGCGACCCAGCATTTCGTATTCGTCGGTGTGGCGCCGGCGTGCTTCAGCCGCGCTTCCGTCGAAGAACAGCGGCGTGAAGACCTGCGCGTCCCACGTCGGGAACCGGAACGTTGCCGGCAGCACTCCCACGACTGTGAACCGGGCGCCGTCGAGCTCAATGGACGTGTTGAGGAGGTCGAGGCGCCCGCCAAACGCGGATTGCCAGAGTCCGTGGCCGATCACGACGGGGAGGGCGCCACGGTCGGCATCGGTGAAGACGCGTCCGTGCGCGGGTGCCACGCCGAGGACGGTGAAAAACGACGGCGTCACCCGCAATGCAAAGGCATGACGTCCGCCGGCCGGCGTGCCGACGGTGTTGGACTCCTGCCGATACAACGCGAGATCGCTCAGTGTGGTGGCGCGTTCGCGCCGATCGAGGAGTTCGGGCACGCTGGTGCCGGCGCGTGCCATGTCGATGCCGGGGTAGCTGTTGTAGAGGCGAACGAGGCGATCCGGCTCTTGGAACGGCAGCGGCGCCCACAACACATGTGTGATCACGGTGAACGCCGCGGCGCTGAACGCCACACACGTGCCGATGGTCACGACAATGGTGGCGCAGGTGAGCGGGGAGCGCCGCAACTGGCGGCCCGCCTGTGCCACATCGCGCGGCAGTTCGCGAATGGCCGCGAGGATTGCGCGAAGGCCTCCCGACTGTCGGGTGGCTCGACGGTGCGTGACGATCGACGCGCACACCTGCCGCCAGAACCAGAGCCGTGCGGCGATGCGACTGCGGGAGGCCTTGAGGACGAACGCTTCGGTCAGGTCCCCCGTGATGGCTTCAGCAGCGTCACGGTCGAGGCACCAGGCGAGAAGGCGGAGCGCGAGCGGCGGCGGTGTAATCCCCACAATGTGAGGATTATACGCGACTAGCGAATGCGCAGGTGCGCCAGGATCGCGGAGAACTCGACCGCCGCACCGTTTACGGCCTGGTCACGTTCGCGTTCGGTCTGCCGGAGCCGCGGTGTCATGACCGTGCAGAGCAGCTGAACCAGCTGACCGCGCGCAGTGGTGGCGAACGACCAGCCGCGAGCGTCATCGTTCAGATCGAGCTCGAGCCAGAGCCACGGTTGCGACGCCACCTGTGCCTGCCCGGAGGACCGGATGCTGGCCTTCGTCCCGAACTGACGCGCCATGAACTGCGAAAACGCTTCGACCCGTTCCTGAGGCAGCGGCAGTGACAGTTGGGGAGGCGCCGGCATGGTCGGGAAGACGCCACAGGAGCGCTCGCCCGACGGAGCGCCGACGATCCGTACGGTTGGTGGCGGCGACGGCAGGGTCATCCACTGCGGCGGATGCGGCAGTGTGATGATCACGCTAGCGAGTGACACTTCGGTTGTTGTCCAGTCCTCTGGGAGCGTCCCTGCGTCCACAAAGCCGGAAGGCAAGGCGAGGCGTGGGGGTTCAGTGCGGAGCCTGAACTCGAGCAGTGCCGACGCCAGCGCACGGACCGGCAGTCCGTTTTGTGTCGCCACCGTGAACCGCCATTGTTTGAGCGCCGCCACGGCCGCCTCATCGAGGCCGCTTGGCGCATCCAGTGACTGCGTGATGCGGGTCGGTCCCACTGAGCCATCCAGTTCAATCACGAATTCGATGGTGACGGTTCCCTGAATGCGGCCACGGATGCCGAGCTCGGTGTACTTGGGGTCGACCCGCGACAGGAGTCTGGGCTGAGTGACGCCAGGGCCGAGGCGAACCACGCCGGGCGGCGGCCAGGCCTCCTGCGTCAGGGCAGTGGTGGACACTCCGCAGAGCAGCGCAGCGCCAACCAGCGTGACCAATCTGACCATGTGCGAGGCACTATGCCACATCACCTGCCGGTTTGTGGCGTCGATGTTCCTTCAGTGCCCGGACCGCACGGCAACAGTGTTGCATGCCACCAGGTATGCGACTGCTGATCACAAATGATGATGGCGTGCACAGCCCGGGATTGGCGGCCCTTGCGGAGGTCGCGGCTGAGTTTGGCGAGGTGCATGTCGTGGCGCCGGACGCTGAACAGTCGTCCATGAGCCATGCCATCACCGCGTCACGCCCCCTGTTGTACCGCCCCGCCCGTATCGCCTCCAGTGATGCCTATCGGGTGAACGGCACGCCGGCCGATTGTGTGGCGTTGGGTACCGATCGTTGGTCACCGGTGGACGTCGTCCTGTCGGGCATCAACCTCGGCTTCAACATCGGCAATGCCATCTGGCACTCCGGCACACTCGCGGCCGCCAAACAGGCCGCATTGTTCGGTGTGCGGGGGATCGCGCTCTCCAGTCCGGGCGACGACGTGGACTATGCGGCCCTCAAGCCGTGGGTGCGGCGTGTGCTCGGGTGTGTCCTCGCGGACACGTCGTTGCGACTGGTGAACGTCAACATTCCGCGCGAGCCCCGCGGCATGATCTGGACCCATGTTTCGGTGCGCCTGTACGACGGCCACATCGTACCGATGAAGGATCCCTACGATCGTGAGGTCTTCTGGTACGCGGTCAAGCCCGTGGTGGAAACAGAATCGGGCACCGATCGATGGGCGGTGGAGCGGAACTGGGTGTCGTTATCTCCGCTCCGTCTCGATCTCACCGATGGTGATGGCCTGCGGCGCGCGCGGGCGCATACGCCGCTCGACGACGCGAGAGCGCACGAGGAGGTCGATGCTCCGGCACCAGAGTCCGCAGTGAAGCAGGTGCATCGGGACGAAGCACAGCCGGCGGGTGGGCCGGCACGACCGCAGTAGATCGCGTGCGTCAGTCCGTTCGCAGCGCGGAGATCGGATCCACGCGGAGCGCCCGACGCGCTGGCGCAACCGACGCGCCCAGACAGACGACAAACACTGCCAGCACGTACGCCGCGAATGCCGCGACGAGTGCCGGCGTGACGACGAAGGGGATGGGCAGCAGGAAGGCCATGACGCCTCCGAGCAGGCTCCCGATCGCCGCCTGGAGCAGCGGCCTGCGCAAGATCGCGAACACCACGCCCGGAGCGCTGGACCCGAGCGCCACGCGGATGCCGATCTCGCGGGTGCGCCTGGATACCGCGAAGGACATCACCGCATACAGGCCAGACAGCGCCAGTATGAATCCCACAGCGCCGGCAATGGTGAGCGCTCTCAGGACGTACCCCATCGTCTTGACACCGTTGACCGGGAGCTGACTGAGCGGCTGTACATCCGCGAGTCTGAGCGCGGCGTCCGCGTTGCGCGCAATGACGCGCAGGGTGTTGCTGGCGGCCGTCATGTCGCCATGAACACGTGCGACGAGCGCAACCGTGTTGAGCCGACTCATCGCCAGCGGCATGTACACGCCCGCCGTCTTGGGGTCGGGCTCCACGGACATGCCAAGGTTGCGAACGACACCGACGATTTCCAGCCACGTCGGTGTGGCGCCGACGGGTGGAATCTGACCGCCGTTGGATGCGGCCGTGTAGTGGAAACGTCGGCCGATCGCGTGACGGCCGCCGAGCACCTTGTCCACGAACGACTGATTGACGATCACGACGCGCGACGGGGCGGCGTAGTCCGCCGGGGTGAACAGACGGCCCACAATCGGTGCCGCCTCGAAGGCCGCAAAGTAGTCGGCCGTCACGGATGCGGTGCTGACCTGATGTCCCTTGCCGGATTCGCGGTCAGCCGGTGTGGCTGCGTCGCCCTCGACAGTGATCAGATAGTGGCCATTCCACGTGAACGGCAGTTTGTCCGCGAGTGTGACGGCGCTGATGTCCGGGGTGCCAGCCAGTTCCTCGCGCACGCGCTGGACGACTGCATCAAAGCGCCCCTCCGGCATCGCGCTGTCCCGGCTGAGTGTCGCCGTCAGGTAACGCTCGGCGGGCACACCAATCTGCTGGTTCTCCGTCCGCTGCACCTGAACCGCGAGAAAGTACATGATCACCGGCAGCACCATCGTCACGGCGATCTGCCCGACGATGGCGACGGTCCAGACGCCGCCAAACGAGAGTCCGCCGCCGCCAGCGGTGGCCGAGCGGAGCCTCGACGAGAGTGCCCGCGTCATCTTCAGCGCAGGCAGGATGCCGGTGACGGCCGCAGCCAGCACCGACAACCCCACACCGTAGGCGATCGACAGAGGAGGCAGTGCCGATGTAATCCAGAACGCGAGCGGCCGCCCGTCGTTGGCGACCACCGAGAAGGTGCCGACGCCCCACGCCATCACCTGCTGTGCGAGCAGAAGGCCCGCGGTACCGGCGATGGCGCACAACACCAGCGCCTCCGCGCAGAACTGTGCGATGAGTCGCCCGCGGCTTGCACCGAGGGCAGTGCGGACGACAATCTCGGATTCGCGGGTCGCGGCGCGGGCAAACATGAGAAGCGCCACGTTGCCGCTGACCAGGAGCACGAGCAGCGCGATGAATCCGTTCATCGACGCAAGGAGGAGACGTTCTTCCGGGTCGTTGACCTCCGCTTCCATGGGCGAGCGAACCGTTGCCCGCGCCTCCGGTGTGGTGATGGCCGCGAGTTCGGCGTTGGCCGTCTCGTAGTCCACGTCTGCCTTGAGTCTCGCCCACATCAGCAGCGTCGGGCCCGTGCGTGGCGAGAGGGAGGAGTCGAGCTTCAGTGGCTGCCAGACTTCGTGCACGGAAGGGAAACGGAAGCCGGCCGGCATGATGCCCACAACGGCGGTTGGTACCTCACTGACACGCAGGCGCTTGCCCACGATGGCGGGATCGGCGCCAAACCGTTCGCGCCAGATGCGTTCGCCGAGGACCATCACGGCAGGCGCAGCCGGGCTCGCATCGGCATCAGTCAACACGCGGCCGGCAATGGGTGCCACCCTGGCCATGTCAAACATCGACGCGGTGGCCTCCGCGACCAGGATCGGTTCAACGATGCCGTCACCCATCGTCAGGTTCCGGGCAAGGACTCGACCGGCGGCGAAGTCGGTGAGGGTTGTCGAGGCGGCGCGCAGGTGGAGATAGTCCGTGGTGAAGGTGGACTCTTCGCGGCTGTCGGGCACGTTGCGCAGGGCGACCTGGACGATGTTGTCGCCGTCGGGCAGCGGCATTCGAGGCCAGAGGAAGAGCGAGATGAAGGCAAATGCCGAGGCGCCAAGGGCGATGGCCGCAGAAAGTGACACCGTGCTGATCACGGTGAGGACCGGATACCGCACGAGCATGCGCAGGCCGAGCTTGATGTCGAGGAGCGACATCGACCAGCGGGGCAGTCGAAGGCGCCGGCGCACCAGCATCCACGCGATGTCGAGCGCCTCCAGCGTCGTCAGGACGAGCGCCAGGAGCGACCCGCGTCGACTCTGGCGCGCGCGATGTGCTTCTTCAAGATCGCCGACGAGGACGTCGGCTTCCTCTGAGGGAGCCAACTGTCGGAGGAGACGAATCGTCCATCGTGGCGCGCTCATATCTTGACTCCCCGCGTCATCGCGTTGATGGCGGACATCGTGGCGCGGACGGCCGCCAGCCCTTCGCGTGTGGGCTGGACCAGCCGGCGCGGCTTGCCGCCGCGTTCAGGTCGCGAGTCACCCAGCGCCGTGCTGAGCAATCCCTTCTCCTCAAGACGTTGGAGGGTCATGTACACGTTCGCGCGTCTGACCGGCCGGCCTGTGCGCTCGGTAATGTCGGCGGCAATCGATACCGCGTGCGCTTCGTCGCCGCCCAGCCGGACGGCGGCGACCATGACGAGGAGTTCGAATTCGGCCAGTGTCGGCGTCGGCGGTGTTTTAGTCACATTGTGACCATAT
>BTVE01000104.1:0-12322 GCA_045862915.1 Acidimicrobiia bacterium | reverse complement strand
GCAATAAGGCCGTCGCTGCAGCGCCCAGGGTCACTACCACCAGTCGTGACAGGGTGAACTCGCGGGAGAGTTCGGAGGTCGCGGGCTTTTCAATCTGGTAGAGGCCACCGGCCGGCCTGAAGGAAACCCTGGAGAACTCGTCGTACACGTCATTGAACTGCTGCGTCAATGCCTTCCCCTGCCGCACGATTTCGCCGAGCCGTTCGTCGATCTGGGCGGCTGTAATGTTCACGCGCGACGGCTCCCGGTGCAGCTGGTGCAGGCGCTGATAGTAGGCTGCGCGCTGTGCGGCCGCCACTTCTTCAACAGATGCAGTCACCAACTGATCTGTCAGGGTACGTCGAAACATGGTGTTGGACTCCGACATCTCGATCAGGCGGTCGATGAAAGTGCGGTCGATCTGCGGCGCCAAGGTCTGGACGTCGCCTCCAGTTGTCCCCTGCGCCGAACGCGGCGATGGCGCGGATGGAAGACCAGAATAGTCCTGCAGCGCGCGACGGAACGCCTCGGCGCGCTGTGAAGCCGCCAGCCGCTCCCGTTCGGCCGACGCGAACATCTCAGCCGCCCACGATGCGGATTCGCGCGCAGAAGACTGCCCCGTCTGAGCGACCAGGGGCTCCAGCCTGGACCGGGTAAGGTCGATGAGCTTGCTCCGGACCTCCTGGAACGTTGTTCTCTCTTTGCCCAGCCGAACGAGACTGGCACCCGGCAGGATTTCGACCCGCGCAATGTTGTCGATGATTCTCCACAGCGCGGTCCGCACCAGATCGGCCTGGACAAGTCTTGAACTTTCGGCCTCAAGGCCCATGTCCAACATTGCCGGTGTCAGCACCTGCAGACGCTGATTGAGGACACCACGCCGCAACTCGCTTTCGTTCGCCCACGTCGACAAGATGTCCGCCAAGATCTTCTCCACAACGGCGCGGGGCATTTCGGCGCAGGCCTGCGGCCGTATGAACGCCAGGCGAAACTGGACCGGAAGGGCCTGCCGCTTTGCCACGTACTCTTCCTGCAGGCGAGCCCGGTCGACGGCGGTCAGACGCGACTCGGCCAAGCGGGCCGAGTACTCAGCATCAAGAACGGTCATGGCATCAGAACGCTGTTCGACGTAGAAGCCGCCTCTGAAAACGTCGCGGCTGCAGAACTCCTGGACGTTATTCACATCGAACGCGGCATCGAGCACCGACGGCGCAATGATGTCGTCTGAAGAAAAGGGCAGACCATTGGGATACTTGGCGTCGTTCAGCCCGTCAAAGGTGGGCCGGAACTCCAGGAATGACACACGCCGTTCGGGTTGCACCCACGTCAGATAGACCAAGCCCAAGCCGCCGACAGTGATGGCAACCAGAGCCGCGGCGAACACGACGTAGCGCCAGTGTCCAAAGAATGCCCGGCGCAGGGTCAGGCCGTTCAGTATCTCGTTGCGTTCCGACTCACTGTCACTCACAGTCGCCCCCTACTTTCGCTCAACTCTGGCGTAATGATCGCCCTTATGACACCATCCGGATGACCGAGAATGCCTCACCGTATGCAAATCCGGCCTGGGTCCCGCGGAACCGCGCGAGCGCTTCGACGGCCTCGATAGATCTGGCTCCTGGACACGCCGGGATCTGGGAGGCGTAACACCGCAGCGCGGCGAGCTTCTTGTCGACGGTCGCGGTGATGTCGTTCACCCATGTCGGAACGAACACCGGCTCGATATGCGGCGCATTCCAATGCGTCTCGGACAATGTCTCGTACGCCGCCAGCATGCGGATTCCGCGACCGGCACCAACTGGGCGGGTCGCCACCATCGTGGCCTCGAAGATCACCCGGTGATCGACATGACGGTCAGGGAACGGACAGAAGACCACCTCGGGCTCCAGTTCCTCGATCACGCTGCTGATACGCCGATTCAGCTGCGCCACCGGCTCAGTGCCCACCAGTGTCGCCGGGATCTTGAGGAACGCAGAGTTCGAGACACCCAGCAAGCGAAATGCTTCCCGCGCCTCCCGCTCGGTCGTCTCGAAGCTCCCTGCGGGGTACAACGGCGGCAAATGCCCTGACACCATGAGTACAAATACGTGATCGCCTTGATCTGCGTACTTGGCGATGGTGCCGCCGACGCCGAGCGATTCATCGTCGGGATGCGGCGCGACGACCAGGACGTTGCGCGTCATGCGAACACCCGGACGTCTGGCATCGGCACCACAAATCGTCCGCCGGAATCCAGAAACGCCTGATGAGCGCGCATGATGGAGTCCGCGAAGTTCCAGGCCAGGATCAGGACAACATCAGGCCGCCGCTCGTAAAGGGCCGACGCCGGCAGGACCGGCACATGCGTCAGTGGCGCGTACAACCCGCACTTGAGCGGGTTGTCATCGACAATGAAGTCGAGGTGATGCCGGTCGAGACCGAAATGCGCTGTCAGGGTCGTGGCCTTCGTGGGGGCACCAAAGGCGGCCACGGCACGGCCCTGCGCCCGGAACTCCTCGATAACCCGGCGCAACTCGTTGCCGGTGGCTCGGATGCGCGCGCCCATCGCCTCGAATGTCGCAGGTTCGGCCAGGCCCGCTTCCGACTCAATCGCTTTCAATGCGGCGAACGAGCCGTCCTGCGATCGTGGCACCCCCTTCGGCTGCGCAAACAGGCGCAGCGACCCGCCCTGCGGCGCCACACGGTCCACGCCAATGGGCATCAGTCCACAGCGGTCGTAAAGAAACTCGAAGGGCCCAGCCGTATGATAGTCAAGATGTTCGTGGTAGATGGTGTCGAACCAGAGGTTCTGCACGACATCAAGCAGGTACCCAACTTCGCATCCGAACACGCCGTCGGGCGCCAGCAAGGTCGCGACGCCGCGGAAGACATCGTCGAGCTGATCGATGTGAGCGCATGCGTTGTGCGACGTCACGAAGGCTGCCGGACCATGCTCCTGCCGAAGCGCCTTCGCCAGTTCGCTGCCGAAGAACGCGCTGACGGTCGGAATCCCGGTGGCGGTGGCGCGTTCCGCGATGTTGGCAGCCGGATCCACGCCGAGCACACGCATCCCGCGAGCCTGGAACGCCCGCAGCGCGGTCCCGTCGTTTGATCCAATATCAACCACGAGTGCCCCCTGGGGGAGCCCAAATCGCTCAATTACGTGGGCGGCATAGTCATCGAGGTGCCGAACAAACACCGGTGATGTGCCTGAGACGTAGGAGTAGGAATTCTGGTAGAGAATTCGCGGATCAACCACATGCTTGAGCTGCACGTGACCACATCGTCGGCATAACACCAGGTCAAGCGGATACCTGGGTTCGGTCTCTCCCAACTGAGCCCGCGTAAGAAACCGATTCCCGGGGGGCGTTGGAGTCAGCGACAGAACTGTCGAGAGATTTGGCCCCTCGCACATCCGGCAGGTTGTGCGTTCATAGCAGTCGATCATGGGTCACACGACCGACGCAGGGTCGACCAGGACCACGCGACGCACATCGGCCTCGTAGCATTCTTGGTCGCGCGGGTTCCGGCTCATCACCAGCAGTGTCGAGTCTTCAAGGAACACGGTGGCGTGGTCTTCCATCGGCGGTGTAAAGACCATCTGGCCCTGGCGTACGACCATCATCGCAGGTGCGTGCTCACTGCCGGTGGGACGGTAGTGGTACTCGAACGCGCCACTCATGACGTACATGTAGTGCCAATCCGTGACGTGGTAGTGATTCGACCGCACCGTGCCCTTCTTCGACGTGATGATTGAGAGGTTCTTCATCGGAAAGTTCACGAGCGACTGAATAGCGCCCCGCCCATCGACATGCGCGGGTTCGAGCGGCACAATTCCGCCGGCCGGCCATTGTGACTCGTCGTCAATGACGACGGACTTCCATCCTTCATTCACCATGATCTTCTCTCTCTCCATCAGCTGCGCGTCGTATCGCTTCCAGAAGCGCAGCGCGGTCCCGCACGGCCGAACGCTCGGCCTCGACAGCGGAATCGTCCTCCATTATCGACCGAAACGCCGACAGCATCAGGGCAAAGTGGTCAGCGGCGCCGATCGTCTCCCACGTTTCAGCTCCCCGAAGGTCGCGTCGCTGGAGGGCAGGCGCCAAGTGCGACGGTTTGGAGAATATCCGATCAGCGAACAGCGACCCAGCGCTCCCCCAGACGTCCACGTCGTTGCGGTACGAGGCGTTGATGCGCCATTCGAGACTCGCCGACTCTCCGCCGGCGCCTCGCAGAGTCGCTCCGCCGCTTGTCTCACAGACCCAGTTGCCCTCGAGTGCACTCCACGCGTGCGCAACCCGCCAGCCGGCGCCTGGCACCAAAGCCAACAGCAGCGACACGGGATAACAGCCGACATCGAGCAGGGCATCGCCGCCCAGCACGGGATCGCCGCGAAACCCGGGCACGTCAAGAGGAGGCAGGCCGAATCGACACGTCACCGACGACACGCGCCCGATACTGCCAGCCCGTATAAGCTCCGCCATCCGATGGAACTGCGGATGGTGGAGGTACATGAAACACTCGAACACCGTCAATCCGCGCTCGCGCGCGAGTGTCGTGAGGCGCTGCGCGTCGCCAGCGGTCCACGCCAGGGGTTTTTCACACCACAGGTGCTTCCCCGCCTCCAGCACCTGCCGCGCATGGCGCGGGTGGAGGGCGATCGGCGTGGAGACATAGACGATGTCGACCAGCGGATCTGCCAACATCGCCCCAGGAGCCGACCAGCCCTGGCAGCCATACGCCGCTGCGGTCTCGGCCACTACGCTTTCGTTGCGCGAACACACGCCCACCAGGTCCATACCCGGTTCCGCCAGGATCGCAGGCAGCATCTTGAGGCGGGCGTGCCTGCCGAGGCCCCAGACGGCGATTCGCCGATTCTTCATGTCTGTCGCCGGGATGCCTTCCACCCAGTGATAGTCACCTGCCGTGCGCGGGCGACCGTTAACGTGTCGGGAGGCACGTCGTGGGTCACCGTCGATCCCGCGCCGATGGTCGCTCGTGCGCCGATTCTGACCGGGGCAACGAGCATGCACCCCGAACCGACGTACGCTCCGTCTTCAATGGTCGTGGAGACGTTGCACACCCCGTCATGATTGCAGGTGATGGTACCGGCCCCTATCGTCACGTCATCACCAATGACCGCGTCGCCGACGAAAGCGTGGTGATTGATTCGTGCGTGCGCGCCGATGGTCGAGTTCTTGATTTCGACGAAGTTACCGATCGAGGACGCACGACCGACGCGGGCACCGGGCCGGAGCCGCGCGTACGGCCCCACATTCGTGGCGTCGCCAATAATGGTCCCCTCTACGATCGTGAACGCCTTGATGCGCGCGTCGGCGCCGACCTGCGCATCTCGCAAGATCACATGGGACTCGACGGCGACGCGGTCGCCGAGGACGACGGTACCTTCAACGATAAGGTCAAGGTCGATACTCACGTCGTGACCGCACTTCAGCACTCCGCGAATCGACACGCGCTCGGGATCGGCAAACCGCACTCCTCGCGACATGAGTTCGGCGACCTTGGCGTCCATGTCAGGAACTCGACAACAGAGGACCGTACCGGACGGTCCAGGCGACTGCGGGCAACACAGCCGCGGCGGCAGACAGCGGTGCCAATTCGGGACTGGCCGCGCCCAGAACGGCCAGTGGAGCAGCCCACAAAGCCTGGTATACCAGTATCCCACCCACTACGCGCCGATGACTTTGCCAGATGCGGGCGAGATTCTGGTAAGCGTGACTCCGGTGTTCGCCGTACCACCTGTCGGACACAAAAATCCTGAGGGTGGTTGTCGTAGTGGTATCGGCAACAACGTAGCCCAGTAGCGCCCACCACGTCCACACACTGAATGTCCCGGACGCAACCGAGGTCACCGCGAGCACGCCCAGTATGTACCCCAGAAAGACACTGCCGGCATCTCCCATGAAGATCGAAGCCGGCGGCCAGTTGAATACCAGAAATGCTGCGGATGCCGCACACAGGACCGAAATCACCATCACCAGTTCCTGGTGGCCACCCGTGACCGAGAGCACGATGAGCGCCGCCAGACACAGAACAACGGCAGCACCAGCCGCGAAGCCGTCGATCCCATCAACGAAGTTGTAGAGGTTGATCAGCCAGACAAGGGCGACCCAGGTCATGGCCACTTCGATCCAGGCCGGGAGCCACCACACGTCCACCAGCGAAGCCCCGTTGAAGCACCAGAGATTCCAGGCTGCCAGTAGTCCGTGGCAGGCCAGCTTGATCGGCGGTGACAACGACGTCACGTCGTCGAGAAATCCAAACATCGTTGCGGCCAAGCCTCCGCCGACCAGAGCCGGCAGCAGCCCTGCTTGTCCTGGCATCGCACCGCCCGCCACGCCGATGATGAGCGCCGCGACGAAAGCGAACACGACTCCCCCGCCCCTGGGGACCGGACGCTGATGCAGACTTCGAAAATTCGGGTTAGCGAGGATCCGGTAGCGAACCGCGAGGGGTCGATACAGCGCCGTACCGACCATCGTCAGCACAAACGCTGCACATGCGGCGAAAAGAAAGGTCACGGCGTCTCCCGGACAGAGGCCGATTCAGGGCCGAAGGTCACGATACAAGGCTAACAGCGCTTCGGTCAGCCGAGGCTCTGAAAACTTGTCGACCACCCGACGGCGGGCCGTTGCGCCCAGGCGGCCGAGGAGCGCCCGGTCGCCGACCAACGTATTGAGAGCGGCTGTCAATCGCCGCACGTCCCCGACCGGTACCAACAGGCCGGTCTCTCCGTCCACAATCGCATCCGTAAGTCCATAAATGCTGGTCCCGATCGTCGGGACTTCACACGCCGCAGCTTCAATGACCGTGGCGCCGAAGCCTTCGCGATGGCTGGGAAGCATGAAGATGTCGGCCGCGGCCATGTAACGTTCCGGTGAAGATGTGTAATCCACAAACTTCAGGCGCGTCTGGGCCGCTCCCAGCGTCTGCACCATCCAGGGCCGCAGGGACGTTTCGTCTGGTCCGACCGCGAGCAGGTAGAGTTTCGGATGCTCGGCTGCTGCAGCGCCGAAGGCACGAGTCAGTTCCGGAATGCCCTTGTCGGGGTTCAACCTTCCCAGATACAGCACAACCAGCGCGTCGTCGGGGAGGTGCAATTCTCGCCGCGTCGAAGCTCGTACCTCTGCATCGGGTTTGAAGCGACTTGTATCCACGCCGCACACCGAACCGTCGCCGAGTACGGCCACCTCGCCTGGACGGACGACGCCCTCCTGTTCAAGAAAGGCGCGCTGGGAGCGGCTGTCGGCGAGGAGGCCTGTGGCCGCCCTGGCGAGGACGATATCGAGGGACCGCAGAAGAAAGCGGGCAACACCGGTCCGGGTTGCCCAGACCTGACCAACAAACCAGTGCAGCCGATGCGGCACGCCAGCGAGCAGGGCGGCCACCATCGACAGCAGTCCCGCCTTGGGCGTAATCGAATGCACGACGTCGAACTTCTCTCGCCTGAACAGCCGCCACAGTGCGACTAGGGACTGCAGGTCTGCCCACGGCGCGACGTCGCGCCGTATTTCGATATCGAGACAGCGCACCCCGGAGGCGGCCAACGCGCCAAGCGCCGCGCGACCTCCCGTCGTGACGAGAGTCACGTCGGCGATCGCCGACAACGCGCGCACGTGGGGCGCCATGAATGCGGTCAGGGCCGACGGCACGGTCGACACGATGCAGACTCGCCGGCGTACGGCAGGCAGTGATGTCACCGGCTCTCCAGGACGAGTTCTCTAAGCCCTTCGGGCATAGGGCGCGCCACCGAGAACCCCAGTAGACGACGAATCTTTGTCGAGGGATAACTGGTGTGATTCACGAGCGCATCGACGCGTGCCGGTGTCAGCGGGCCTCCCAGAAAGCGGCTGGCGGTCGCGACCAGGCGAACCGGCCCGGCGGGGACTCGGAACCAGGGTGCCGGCACACCCGCCACGCTGGCGACGAACTTCATCAGGTCGGCCCAGAGACAGTCCGACGAAAGATTGAAGATCTCCCCCGGGGCAGACACGTGGGTGGCACACGCCAGGAGCGCATCGGCCACGTCGTCGACATGAACATAGTTGGCGACCGACGTCGGCGGCCCCGGATAGAAGAAACGACCACGCCTGACAAGGGCCATCAGAGCGCGGAGTGACGAGTTGGGCATGCCCGCCCCTGCAACGGCGCTGGGTCTCAGGACGACGCACTGGATGGCCCCTTCGGCAGCCGCGCTCCGGACGAGGCGATCCGCCTGTACTTTCGTGGCTTCGTATTCACCTTGCGGATGTTCGGGAGAGGTTTCGTCAACCACGCGAGGAATGCTCGGGGAGACGGGTGGGCCATAGGCGCCGACGCTGCTGAGCTGAATCCACCGGACGTGGCCGGCGTGTCGAGGCAGGGCGTCCAGCAGCCGCGCGGTGCCGTCCACGTGCAGCGATCGCATCAACCGAGGGTCCCGCATTTCGCCTGCACAATGAAAAACCCAGCTGACCCCCTCAAACGCTGCGGAGTCCAGGCCCGCCCCCGTACTGAGGTCTGCAACCAGCACGCGAGCGGACCCAATTTGTCGGGTACGTCTCGATATAGCGATGACGTCCACCCCTTGCCTGACGAGGCGCTCGACCACCCGGCGGCCGATGAATCCGCCGGCCCCTGTCACCACCGCCGTCGAAGTGATACTCACTGCCGCGCTACCCGACCACCGCGCGCTGCCAGACAGCTCGGTACGCCGCCTGCATCTGTGCAACTCCAAAGTGATCGTGGGCTCGGGCGCGGGCCGCCGCGCGGCGTTGCTGCCACGCGCCAACATCGGTAAGACCCAGGAGAGCGCCAAACATGGTCTCGGCCAGGAGCGACGGCGCCGCCGCCGGCACGACCCATCCGGTGTCTCCGACAATGAACTCCCCAGCACCAACATCGGTGACGATGGCCGGCGTTCCGCAGGCCATCGCTTCGACCGTCACATTGCCGAAGGATTCTCCAATGCTCGGCAGGACGTGCAGGTCAATCGCGTTCATCAGGGCGGGCACGTCTGTGCGCAGGCCAAGGCAGAGAACGCGGTCGGCCAGCCCTGCCGTGGTGATCGCGTTCGCCAACGTCTCATTGTCGGCGTCGATGCCCGCCCCCACCAGCAGGACGCGCCACGGACCAGGCATCCGGTCCTGGAGCCCGCTCAATGCGCGAATGAAACCGAGGTGGTCCTTCAAGGGGTCCCAGCGGCCCACCATGCCGATCAGCGGCACATCGTTGGGCATTCCGAGTTCGGCACGTATTGCCAACCGCCCCTCAAGATTCGGCCGGAACTCCGTCAGGTCCACGCCGTTGGAGATCACAACAAGTTTGTCCTTGCAGTACCCCAATGCCGCATGCACACGGCTCGCAGCCTCCGAGCAGCAGACGATCGACACCGGAACGATCGAGGAGAGGCGAGCGCACACTCCGGCCACCCACCTGGTCATCCCACGTGTCGCCGGAGGATCGAGATTCGAGCTGTGGACCCCCCACACGACGGCGCGACATCCGGCGAGGCGGCTCGCGATACCCCCAGCCAGGTCGGCGTGATACATCCAGGTCTGGACCACGTCGGGCGCCACGTCCGCGATCAAGGTCTTGAGGCGTCCAAGAGCCGTGATCGAGACTCGGCCCCGCGCGACGCCCAGCGCCACAACCCGCGCGCCCAAGGCTTCGAGTTTCGGTCCATACACACCGCCGGTCGTCAGGGAAATCACCACGTGCCTGTCGTTCGCCTGCCGCTGCTGAATGAGGCGGTGAAGAACGGCTTCTGCGCCACCGCCGCCCAGGCCCGTGATCACGTGTACAACTGTCATGCGTCACGCCGCACGCCGGGAGATCAGCCGCAGCACGTTCAGCCCCAGAAACGTATGCAGGCGGATCTGACTGCCCCCCACGAGGCCGGTGAAAACACGCATCCGTCTTCCGTAGGTGAGATAGTCGCGGAGCGCGCGCCGTACGCCCCCGCCTCCGGAAGACGAAAAGTCGACACTGCAGGTCGCGGCACCGCAGCGTGCCAGCACCACACCTGCGCGGGTCAACAGGCGCGAATGAAAGAGATCTTCGGCAAAGGCTTTCCCAGGGAACGGGTAGAATGCGGAAAGGTCCAACGCCTCGCGCCGGTGCAGGACGCACCCGCCGGGAAGCCATCCGACACCGTGGAAGTCGCGGCCAGCTGGCAGGCCCATGTTCACGCCGGCAAGCGAAATCTGCCCGGGCTGGAAGCCCTTGGTGCCATTAATGACGCGGAAGAGGATGCGTTCCAGCAGCGAGCCGTCGCTGGGCACCAAGTAGGAACGGTATTGTCCCGTCACCCGATCATGCAACGCCGGCCCCACAGCTGTGCCCGGATGTCGTTCGGCATAATCGATGAGCTTGGCCAAACACTCAGCGTCTGGCCAGATGTCGTCATCCAGCTGCATCACAAACGGTGTGCGGGCAGCCTTGAATCCCTCGGCACGTTGCGCGACCTGCCCTCGGCACGTCGTCACCAATACACGCACATTGCCGCCGCCCAGCGGATGCGCCCGTGGCGCCTCTCGTTCCGGGACGCAGACGAGAATCTCATCGGGCCGCACCGTTCCCGCATTGACGCGGGTCAGCGTCTCGGCCAACGACGGCCCGGCCAGCGTCGGAATCACAACTGTGACACCCGTCATCGCGCCAAGGGTTCTGGTGGCCGTTCTGGCGTGGACGCCACGGCGGCAGGTCGACGCCAGAGCGCGGGGAACATGGGGAACAGCGCGAAACCGAACAGGCACTGAAACGATGGTGCGCCGAAGTACGGAACGCCGAACTGGGTCAGAACTCCGGCACACGCGGTCATCGCGGCTGCAACAGCAACGTCCGGTTGCGAGCCCGACAGTCGGCGGGATTTCCGGTAGTACCAGAGCATCGCGAGCGGAGCCGCCATCCCGATCAACAGCGCTGCGGGACTCGCCAGAATGATCTCGATGCCTGAGTAGATTGAATCCTCCTCGACGACGCCCCAGGTGTCCGCCCCTCGACTGTAGAAGTCATCGCGGAGAAACGAAATTCCAAACCGATCCAGAATCTGCAGGCCCCGCGTGTAGAGACTTCCCAGCAGCTTCGATTCCGACAGATTGACGACGAAGAGGCCCGGAAAAAAGATGGAGTACAGCCACAGAAGTCCCGCGACCAGGCCGAGTACCTTCAGGGCATGCAGGCGACGCCATCCAGGACCGAACATGAAGGCGACCGCGAGCAGCAACGCGAGACTCGCAGACGCGGTCAGGCTCATCGTCAGAACGAGGCATGTGCAAATGGCAAGGTCCGAGAAGCGAAGGCGAGAGGTTTTGGCCAGCCCGAGATTCACGCCAAGCCCCAGAACCACCAGAACCGACAGCACGTTGTTCGCGTGAAACAGGCCCGACGGACGTCCTTGCGCAATTGTGAAATACAGGTCGTCGTATTCGACGAATAGCGTCGGGAACACCTCAAGCATCTTGAACGTGCCAATCTCGGCCAGGCTCAGGATCGCTTCGTCATGGGCGGGATCGATATCCCAGGTCAAAAACACCGGGTGTGCGCCAGTGATCTGCAGGACCATGACGGGCACCGAGAGCGCGAAGAAAATGACCAGTTGCCGCTGCAGCATGCGGGGGAACCGCCCGAACGCCGTGGCGCCGGCGATCACGAACAGCACGGCGAAGGTCGCATGTCTGGCAAGGCCAACTGCGGTGGAACTCGTGACGGCTTCCCCGACTCGCAGAACGATCCCGAGCGAAAAAATCAGCATCGCGACCGTCCGATATGGCGATCGCGAAGCGATTCGGGCAGACGCCACGATGATCGCCCAGAACAGCACTTGGCCGAGAACAACACCGAAGAGGCGCCAGCCATTCTCGCTGACCGGAATATTGAGCAGGAGCAGCGGCAGCAGCCACCGCTCTGCCAGCGTCGGCCGATTGTCGTCCGGGAGCCGCGGCAACCCCCGCTCAGGCGCCAGCGGTTCTCTCCCACTTATTGGACATCTGCTGGACGCGCGGATGCGCGACGAGGAGATGCCACACCAGCGCCTGGAACGACTCTGTATGTGGGGTAATGTTTGCCGGGTTGACGACGGGTACGATCACGCAGGCGTTTGCGACCTTGGCGGTATACCCACCATCACGGCCAACGACACCCACAATCTTGGCGCCAATCGACGTCGAGTATTCCAGCGCCCGAACCAGATTGACGCTGATACCGCGCAGTTCGTCGCCGCCGCCGACGGAGAAGACAAACACGAGGTCATCCTGTCGCAGCCGACTGCCGGCCAGCCACGCTGAGTATACGGTGTCCCAACCCTCATCATTGGTACGGGCGGTCAGCTCAGACACGTTGTCGCTGGGCGAATAACATTCCATCC
>BTVE01000103.1:0-12607 GCA_045862915.1 Acidimicrobiia bacterium | reverse complement strand
GTGACATGTTCGAGGCCCACCACCGCCGGCTGTATGTGCTCGCGCGCCGCTTGACGGCAAGCCCGGCTGAAGCGGAAGACGTGGTGCAGGACACGTTCTTGCGTGTCGCTCGAACTGCGTCAGTACCACCGTCGAGCCATCGTGATGCCGAGGCATGGCTCGTCAGAATCCTCGTCAACGTATGCCGCGACCGATGGCGGACGGTGGCGACCCGTCGTCGACTCGAAACGGTATACGACACGCCTACATGGACGCAGGCGCCCGGGAATGCCGAAGCCGCGCTCATTGCCCGGTCCACCGTCTGGGATGCCCTCAACACACTGGCACCGCGACGCCGCGCGGTGATTGTGCTGCATGAACTCGACGGACATGGTGTTCCGGAAATCGCCAGGGTCCTGGGCGTGACGCAGGTGACTGTTCGCTGGCATCTCGCACGCGGCTTACGGGAACTTGCTCAAAACGTCACGCGTGGCACGGAGGGGATCTGATGAACGACGTTCGCTTCAGGTTGCAGGCAGAGGATCCGATACGCCGCGAAGGAGGCCCGTCGGACGCAGTGTCCGACAGGATTCGCCGACGCATCCACGCGGAGGTCCGCTCCGGCCGCGAGACCAACCATTCACGCTACCCGGCACTCGCGTTAGCCCTGGTCATCCTGACCACGGGCGCGGCCATGCTGACCGATCGCATCGATGGGTCGGCCGGGCGCACCGACAGGGCGCGGCCGGCCATCAACGAACCAACCGCTCCCGCTGTGCGCCAGCTTCAGTTCACGACCTCCGGAGGAACCCGGGTGCTGTGGACGTTCCATCCCCAACTCGAATCGAGGTAACCGATGCGTCGTATTCAGGTCTTCATTTCCATTCTGTCACTTGCTCTGGCTCTGGCCCTCCCCACAGCAGCTACCGGCCAAGCATCTCAGAACTCCACGAGCGCCCAACAGTCCATGCTCCGAGGCTTCACGGTGACGCTGGCCCTTGGGGAAATCGAAGGCGGGCGGTCCGGCGGGTCACTGACTCCAGCTGCGTCGAAGGCGCTGGCAGAGTTGAAGGACTTTCTCCCCTACAAGTCGTATCAGGTGCTTGACACCGTTTGGCAGCTCGGCCTGAATGGCCCGCACCAGTTCCTGCAGGGGCAGGACGGCAAGAAACACGAATTCGTCATGCGGTCTGAGCTGACGACTCCCGTAGATATTCGGGTTGCCTTGCTGAGGCTGTGGGATGCCAAGGACGCGGCGGACTCGAGTACCCCCGTGCTGATTGACACGACATTCAGCCTGAAAGTCGGCGAAACCATTGCGGTGGGGACGTCCCGCATCGACAGCAATCGGGGGCTCGTGTTACTCGTCACTGCGGCCAGCCGCTAGATTGCTGGCCGTACGCAGGAACCCTCCGCCCTGCCCGCCCCGTATAGAGCCTCATGCGCGCTGACTTTTTCTACGCCCTCCGCAGTGTTGTCAGGCGTCCGGCTCATGCGGCGCTGGTGGTGTTCACGCTCGCGCTCGGCCTGGGGGTGAACGCGGTCGCCTTCTCGGCAGTCAACGCGCTGGTGTTCCGGCCGTTCGCCGTGACCGGCAGTGAGACCTACGGCTGGGCATTCATCAGCACCTCCGGCGATCCCTTCGCCAACGTGAGCACGGAGACGTGGCGCACGGTGTCGCGCGCGAGCACGCTTGAGGCGGTGGCCGCAGAGGGCCGACTGGTGCTCACGGGCTCGACCGGTAACGGCCCGGAGCAGGTCTGGGCACTGGCGGTCTCTCCAAACTACTTCGAACTCGTCCAGGCGCCGTTGCGTGAAGGACGCCGGCTGACACCCGCGGATGTCCCGACCGCGGGCATCCCGGTAATGATCAGCGAACGTTTCTGGAAGAACCGCCGGGGCGCATCCGAAGGGCTCGCGACGTTCCCGCTCACACTGAACGGTCAACGCGTCTCGGTTGTCGGCGTGGTTCGCGATGACCATCAAGGCCCGGGAGGCCTTTACGAACCGCAGGTATGGTTCACCTTCGACTCGATGCCATCGCTCGAGTTGTCCGGCGACGAAGAGCAGAACCGCGACTGGCTGACGATGATCGCGCGACCGGCTGCTGGCGCGTCTCGCGCGCAGATTGACGCAGAACTGCGCGCCATCGCCACGGCGCAGGCCACCGACGCCGACCGCGCGCGTGTACAGGCGAGTTATGTGCCTGTCACCGAAGGCCATCCCGAAGCGCGCATGATTGGTCAAGGCGCAGTGCTTGGCCTCGCTGCCGTCGGATTGGTCGTGGTCATCGCGTGTTTCAACGTCGCCGGCCTGATCCTCGCGCGGTCCTCGGAACGCCAGCAGGAACTCGCCGTGCGGGCCGCACTTGGCGCATCACGTCTGCGCCTCACACGGCTGCTGCTCGCCGAAGGCCTCCTGCTGGCCGCCATGGCCGGTGTCGCCGCGCTCCTCGTCGCCTCCTGGAGTGAGGCGCTGCTGGGTAGCCTCAGTCTGCCCGCGCCGATCCCCCAGCGGCTGCATTTTGCCGTCGACTGGCGCCTGGTGGTCTTCACGTGTGCCTGGGTGCTGGTCGCCGCAACGGTGCCCACGATCACGCCGGCCTGGCGCATCGGTCGCATCGATCCCATCCGCTGGCTGAAGTCCGCCGCCAGTGGCTCCACGGGCGCGGGCGGGCCGGTCACGGCGCGACGCTGGTTTGTGCGCCTGCAGGTCGTCGGATCAACCACCTTCCTGACGCTCGCGATGATGTTCGTCGCCAGCTACATCAGCGGTCAGCAGACCAACCCCGGATTCGACACGGCCAACACCGCCGTCCTCCAATTCGCGAACGCGATGAGCACGATGCCGGAGGAGCGGCGCGCAGCACATCTCGAGAACTTCATGCAGCGTCTCAACGCACGGCCTGAGATTGCCGGCGCCGCCCTGGCCCAACGGATCTCCTTCCACGTCGGCGATCCCGGCATTCGCCGGATTGCCGCATCCGCGCGTGACTGCGAGACGGGTGATTGCGTCACCGCATCGAGCGCCGCGGTCTCTGAGCGCTTCTTCGATACGCTTGCCATCGGCCTGCGCGCCGGACGGACGTTTGAGACGCCGGCGTCACGCGACACGGGCTCCGTCGTCATCAACGCCGCGGCCGCCGACGCACTGTGGCCCGGAGAAAACGCCGTCGGTCATTGGGTGTACGACGCGCAGACCTCACGGCCGCATCAGGTCATCGGTGTGGTCGACACGGTCATCACGGGCTCGATGAACGAACGCCCACGGCCCTACGTGTACTTCCCGCTCGAGCCCGCACATCTGCAGCAGGCGCTCACACTCGTGGCACGCTCACCCGCCGGCGCCGAGGTCGCCGCCCGCACCCTGCGCGAGGTGTGGCAGGACGCCGACCGCACACTCCCACCGGCCGACGTGCAGACGATGGAGACACGGATGGCGCTACCGCTGTGGCCCAGCCGCGTGGCGGCCGCGTTTTTCGCCACGTGCGGAACGATTGCGGTCGTGCTGGTAACTGTGGGCCTGTTCGGTGTGACCTGGCAGGTCGTGAGCCAGCGCACGCGGGAGTTCGGCATCCGACTCGCACTCGGCGCCACCGCTGACGACCTCCGTCGCCTGGTGCTCGGTGAATCGATGAAGCTCATCACGCCGGCACTGCTCGTCGGTTTGGTGGTCGCGGCCGGCGCGGCCATGTTCTCGCGCGCGATGCTCGTCGGCACATCCCCGCTTGATCCGCGCCTGTATCTGGCGGCGCTCGTCGCTCAGGTGCTGATGGCACTGCTCGCCAGCTGGACACCGGCGGCCCGGGCCGCCCGCGTCTCGCCGCAGTCGACGCTCAAGGGCGAGTAGTATGTCGTGACATGAAGACACTCGGCGCGCTGCTGACGACCTCGTTCTCGGGACGTCAGCAACGCACGAACCTGCGCGTGCTGGTCAATCTCCTTCTGCTGCTGGCGGTCATCGTCACGGCCTATTCCGTGCTGTTCCACGTGTTGATGGCGCGCGAGGGACGCGACTTCAGCTGGATCTCCGGCTTCTACTGGACGATGGTGACGATGTCGACGCTGGGGTTCGGCGACGTCACCTTCCACTCGGATCTCGGCCGCCTGTTCTCCGTCGTCGTGGTGATGTCGGGCACCGTGTTCATGCTGATCCTGCTGCCCTTCACGTTCATCCAGTTCTTTTATGCGCCGTGGCTGGAGGCCCGCAATTCCGCGCGCGCACCGAGGCGCCTGCCCGATGGCACACGTGGACACGTGTTGCTCACCCACTACGGCCCCGTGGACGCCGCGCTGGTCCGCCGCCTCGACTCGTTGCGCACACCGTACTACGTCGTGGTGCCCGAAGTGACCGACGCGCTGGCCCTGCACGATCAAGGCATCAACGTGATGGTGGGTGACCTCGACGATCCCGACACGTATCACGCCGCTCATGCCAGGAGCGCGGCGCTGGTTGTTGCCACACGCAGCGACACGTCCAACACCAACGTGGCGTTTACCGTGCGCGAGGTTGCGCCGCAGGTGCCCATCGTCACCACGGCGGCATCGCCGGCGTCGGTGGACATCCTTGAACTGGCAGGCTCGCGGCAGGTGCTGCAACTGGGTCAACTGCTCGGGCAGTTCCTGGCGCGTCGTGTCTCCGGCCGTGACCGGCGCGCGCACATCATCGGCACGCTGGACACGTTGTGTGTCGCCGAAGCGACGGTTGCCGGCACGGGTCTCGTCGGGAAGACCATCCGCGATGCGAGACTGCGCGACCGCTTCGGCATCAACGTCGCCGGCGTCTGGGAACGCGGCAACTTCAAGGTCGGCCTGCCGGACACGGTGCTCACCGACACGAGCGTGCTCTTCCTCGCGGGCACGCGCGAGCAACTGGCTGCCTACGACACCGAGTTCGGTGTACCAAACGCTCCCGAGGCGTTTGTGGTGATTCTGGGCGGAGGCCGCGTGGGCCGCGCCTGCGCCGAGGCACTCGCCGCCGCCGACATCGATCACTGCATCGTCGAAAAACTTGCCGACCGCGCGAAGTCGTCCACACACGTGGTGGTTGGCGACGCGGCAGATCTCGAAGTGCTCAAAGCCGCCGGCATCAATCGCGCCACGACTGTGGCTGTCACGACGCATGACGATGACATGAACGTGTATCTGACGTTGTACTGCCGCCGGCTGCAGCCGAACTTGCAGATTCTCAGCCGTGCGACGCTCGACCGGAACGTGTCCACGCTCTACCGCGCGGGCGCGGACACCGTGTTGTCTTACGCCTCGATGGGTGCCAACGCGATCATCAGCCAGTTGCGACGACGCGAGCTGCTGCTCATCGGCGAGGGGCTCGACGTCTTCCAAGTACCCGTGCCTCCTTCGCTGGTTGGTCGCACACTCGGCGACGCCGGTATCCGCGAGTCGTCAGGCTGCAACGTCCTGGCAGTGGTCAAGGACGGAGCCACCGTGCCGGCCGCCTCCGCTCAGACGCCCCTGGACGCCGGCGCCGACCTCGTGCTCATCGGCGATCACAAGGGCGAAGAGGCGTTCTTCAGGCGCTATCGGGATTAGTCCCCCGTTTGCCGGAGACGCCCGGCAATCGCAAGCCGGGCGTCCGCCGGCGGCGTCTCAGTGGTGAACCATGCGTGCACTCCATCGACGATCGCTTGGCGAAGCTGCTGTGGCCGCCATCGCGCTGGCCTGCTTGACCGTCGCAGGGTCAGTGAACGTCGCCACTGCACGCGCAGTGGCAGCGTACGACGCTGAGAACACGTACGTTATCCGCGCGGCACCGGGCGCTGCGCCACTGACGGTCGGCCGAGTGCAGGACTTTGAGGACCGGCACCAGGCTGATGTCTCGGTCGCGTGGCTCGCGCCATCAAGTCGCGAGGAGTACCACGACTTCGGCGGCCGTGCCGTGGTCGGCCCAGTCGCACTGGCGAGTCCTGACCTGTTCGAGGCGCTTGGCGTCACCCTCCGCATCGGTCGTACCGAACCAGGCTACGTGCTGTCACACAGTACCTGGCAAGGACGGTTCGGCGGCGCACTGGCGCTTGGCACTCCGGGCCGCGTCGAGGGGTTCGACGCAGACGATTCCGGAAATTTCGTCGGGGTCCTTCCGCCCGGCTGCTGCCTCCAACTCTCGTACCCGGCGCTCCGGATCGTGCCCGCGCGCGAGGAGCAACGCCTGCGCCGCTCCCGCTACAGTGTCGTGGCCATCGTCACAAGCCGGACGCTCACCGGTGAAGCACTCTCGCGGCTGATCCGAGCGGAGATGTCAGTGGACGGTCCGGCGTCAGCGGTCGAGGTCGTGTCGCTCCGCTCCTTCCTGCTGGGACGTCTGGACTCGATGCTCCGCCTTGTGACAGCAGGCGGCGTCATGGGCTTTGTGGTCGGACTCCTCGGACTTCTGCAGATGCAGGCCGCACGTGACTTTGCAGGTTCCCGGGAGTGGGCCACGCGATCTGCTCTGGGAGCCACACGCGGGCGAATCGCCGGACACGTCTTCTCGCGATCGGCAACCACGGTGGCGCTGGGCCTGCTGTTCGTTCTGCCGGCGGCGGCGTGGGCTCTGAAACTGGTCGACACATCAGGTACCCAACCTGCGGATGTCGTGCTGGCTCAGCTCACGTGGCCGTCGACGGCGCTGGTCGCAGTGGGCTCGGCGCTCGCGCTGTGCGGCATCCTGACTTCACTGGGCGTTCCACGAGCGTGGCGCCACGCCGTCAGCAACCGTAGTCGGGAAGGTCTCGCCGGCAGCGTGCGCCATCGTCGGATCGCTGTGGGCGTCGCAGCGCTGGAGGTCGCACTGGCCGTCGCGGCCGTGTACGGCAGCGCGTTTCTGGCGTCATCGATGGCGGAAGTCACACGACACGACGACGACCTGGCGACCGAAGGCGTGTTCGTAGGGATCTGGCGACAACCTCTCGGCAAAGACCTGACCGAGGTCACCCACTATCCGACAGTCCGGTTCCATCGCGTGGGCCTCGACCTCGTGAGCGACCTGGCCGCACACCCACAACTCGATCGAAGCGGCGCGATCTTTCCCATCCCGTACGGGGAGCCACAGGGTCCCCGGCGGTACACGCCATTGCCGGGACCCAGAGTCGCATCAAAAAACGATGCCACCTTTGTCGAGACCGAACAATCCAGGGCTGCGCTTCAGTTCATCGTCGGGGGCCGCGCGCTGGATGTGCTCGGCATCGAACTCCTGAAGGGTCGCCTGCTCACAAACGACGACAGGCTCCAGCCGGTGGCTTTGCTGGATGACTTTGAGACGCCGCGGCAGCCTCCTCCGATCCTCGTGAGCGAGAGCCTCGCCCGGGCTGCGTGGCCATCCGGCGAAGCGGTCGGCCAGTACCTCGCGCTTCAGTATCAGCCGTACGCTTCGTTCCAGGTCGTGGGCGTGGTGCGCGACGCACACCATTTCGGCGTGGACACCGAGACCCTTGAGGCCGTCTACGTGCCGTTCGGCTGGAGTCCAGTGGACCGCATTGGGCTGGTGGCAACAGGGACACAACGAGCCGCCGTTCCCTCAGCCCTGGTTGATGCAGCTTCCCGGCACGAAGGCTACGGTGCGCTGGCGGGAGTGGACACGCTTGAGGGCCTCCGGCAAGCTGACCGGCGGGCTGACTCGGCAGTGTTGTGGCTGTTTTCCCTGGTGATGAGTCTGTGTCTACTCGCAGCAACCGCGGCTGCGTACTCCGCAGTTGGACTGCAGCTATCCCTGCGGGCGCGAGAGTCCGCCATTCGTCTCGCGCTTGGTGCAACGGGCACGAATCTGTCGAGGTACGTGTCCGGCCTGGCCGCGATCATCGTTGGTGGAGGTCTGCTCTCCGGCATGGTGATCGTGACCGGGCTGAGGTCGCAGTTGACGGCAGCAACCGCGACCGTGCCTGATACTACCGGCCTGTTGGTCGGAAGCGGCGCGGCGGCCCTGGTCGTCGCAGCGCTCGCGACTGTCCCACACATGCTCCGGCTGCGTCACCTCAACCTGTGGTCACTGCTCAAGACAGGCTGACGGAGGTGCGCGGCGCTGGTTCAGCGACGCGGCTTCCGTGGTGAGGCGTCCCTGAAGGGGTTTTCAATCGTGACGCCTGCGACCGACTGGCCGGCGTTCAGATCTTCTGAGACAAGGCGACTTGCCCCGGAGCGTGCCGCAACCGCCAGGATCAGAGCGTCCCAGAATCCAAGGCGCGCCTGGTCTTCGATCTGGAACGCGGCTGCGATGTCGCTGGACGAGATGCCGTCGGTGCACCAGGGCGCGTATGTATCGACGACGCCCCTCGCCTCTGGCTTCGTCAGCGGCTTCCGGATCTTACGGGTGACGTTGACGTAGAACTCCTGAAGCACCTGCGTGCTGAGCACGCCTGTACGGTCTGCCCACAGCGCGCGCAGCAGTGCCTGAGCAATCTGATGCTTGCGCCCCGCATCGACATCGTGCGCGTAGATCAAGACGTTCGTGTCGACGAACGTCTTACCGTTCATGCCACTCGTCACGGCTTGCCTCGATACGTCCGCCCAAGTGGAGTCCGCGATCGAGGAGCGCCAGCGCGCGCCTATGCGCCTGCTCGTACGCGTCATCGTCACCGACGAGCGTCTCGATCTGCTCAGCAATCAATCGGCTGATCGACGTGTTTCGTTTGGCAGCGAGCACCTTCGCCCGTCGCACCGTTCGTTGGTCGAGTCGAATCGTGATGTTCTGACGGGTAGGCTCGGTTGTGGACACGCGGGCGCCCTCCTGCACGTATTATACGTGCACCACGCGAGCGGCGTGGACGATCGGCCCGCTCGAGGGTCGAACCGCCGCCTAGCCGGAATCCGGATATCTGGGTTACAGTCCCGGCATGTCCGAGCGTCGAAACTGGATGACCGTGTTCCTCAACGTGGTGGAACGCGGCGGCAACGCCCTCCCTCACCCCGCAACGCTGTTCGCCCTCTTCGCGTTCCTCATCATCGTCGTGTCGTGGATCGCGGCCGCGTCCGGTATCTCGGCCGTCCACCCCGGCACGGGCGCGTCGATTGCCCCAGTCAACCTGCTGAGCATCGCGGGCCTGCATCGCATCCTCACGAACCTCGTCACCAACTTCACCGGCTTCGCCCCGCTGGGCACGGTGCTGGTGGCGATGCTGGGCGTTGGCGCGATGGAAGCCTCAGGATTGATGAGTGCCAGCCTCCGCAAACTCGTGCTCTCGGCGCCGCCCCGCCTGCTGACCATGGTGCTGGTGTTTGCGGGCGTGATGTCGAACATGGCCAGCGAGCTCGGGTACGTGCTGCTCGTGCCGCTGGCCGGACTAATCTTTCTCGGGGCCGGCCGTCACCCCATCGCGGGCATGGCCGCGGCATTTGCCGGCGTGTCCGGCGGGTACAGCGCCAACCTTCTGCTGGGAACTGTCGACCCGCTGCTCGCCGGTCTCTCCGAAGAGGCCGCGCGCATCGTCCGCCCCGACTACACCGTCAGCGCCGCTGCCAACTACTACTTCATGGTCGCGTCCACCCCGCTGCTTACCCTGGCCGGCACGTGGGTGACCGAGCGCATCGTGGTGCCCAGGCTCGGCACGTACGCCGGAGGTCAGGCGCGCGAAGAAATTGTCGGCCTGAGTGAGGAGGAGCGTAAGGGCCTGCGTTGGGCAGGTATCGCGACCGCCGCGCTTGCGGCCATCATCCTGTGGGGCACGGTGCCCGGCAACGGCTTCCTTCGCGATCCGCAGACGGGCGACCTGCTCCGTTCGCCATTCATGTCGGGCATCGTGGCCTTCATCTTCCTGTGGGGTGCGCTCGCAGGCGCGGCCTACGGCTTTGGTGCCGGCACGTTCAAGAACGACGCGGACGTCATGAACGGCATGGGCAAGTCCATCAGCACCCTGGGCAGCTACCTGGTGCTGGTGTTTTTTGCCGCCCAGTTCGTGGCGCTGTTCAACTGGAGCAATCTCGGACTCATCTTTGCCGTGAAGGGGGCCGACGTCCTCCGCGAGTCCGCGCTCGGTGGTGCGCCGCTGCTCCTGGCGTTCATCCTGCTGACGGCATTCATCAACCTGTTCATGGGCAGCGCGTCGGCCAAGTGGGCCATCATGGCGCCGGTGTTTGTACCGATGCTGATGCTGCTCGGCTACACGCCGGAACTCACCCAGGCCGCGTTCAGAGTCGGCGACAGCACGACGAACATCATCGCGCCGATGATGTCCTACTTCGCGTTGATCGTCGCCTTCTTCGAGCGCTACGACAAAAAGGCGGGCATCGGCACCGTCATCGCGACGATGCTGCCGTATTCACTGGTGTTCCTGCTGATCTGGAGCGCCCTGCTGGCGGTCTGGTTCACCTTTGGTCTTCCGCTCGGCCCCGGCGCGGGCCTGCTGCTGCAATAACCCGGAGGCATGGTCATGTCACGTCTGTCCCGTCTCGTCATCGCAGGGCTTGCCTGCATCCTGGTGGCCTCGTCAGCCGCCGCCGAACCGATCAAGTTCGCACGGTATCCACACATCGCACAGGGCAAGCTGGTCTTCAGCTACCACGGCGACATCTGGATTGCGAACGAGAACGGGTCCAATCCGCAACGACTGACAGTGCACGTCGCTCGCGACGTCTTTCCCCGGCTCTCGCCAGACGGACGATGGGTGGCGTTTTCATCGGACCGTTTCGGCAACAACGATGTGTTCGTCGTGCCCGCCACCGGCGGTGAGCCTCGCCAGCTGACATTTGCGACAGCGCCCGAGACGGTCCTGAACTGGACGCCCGATGGCACCGGCATCATCGTCGCTACCAACCAGGCGGTCAGTCCGTGGCGCAGTCCGCTGTACGTCGTGCCCATCAACGGTGGTGTACCCACACCGCTGCCGATTGACGGCGGCGTGCAGGGCATGCTGAACAAGGACGGCACGGTGCTCGCCTTCAACCGGATGGGCGGCAGCTACTGGCGCAAGGGATATCGCGGGAACCGCTCGGACGACATCTGGGTGCAGGACCAACGCACCAAGGTCATCACCCGCCTGACCGATACCAACCTGCGCGAGTACAAGAACTTCACGCAGGACGTGTATCCGATGTGGGGCAACGACGGCCAGATCTACTTTGCCTCCGAGCGCAGCGGCCACTTCAACATCTGGCGCATTGCCCCGACCGGCGGCACCCCCACCCAGGTGACGTCTCATACGGACGATGGGGTGCAGTTTCCATCAATGAGCCCGGACGGCACGACGATCGCGTACGAAAACGACTTCGAGATCTGGACGCTCAAGGTCGGCCAGCGCACTCCGACTCGTGTCGTCATCGACATGGCGTTTGACCGCCAGCGCAACCTGACGCGCACAGTTCAGGTGCAGAACCGCCCCGATGGATTTGCGATTGCTCCGGACGGTGACTACGCGGCGGTTGATGGCCGTGGCGAAATCTTCATCGTGCCCACCGATCCCGAGTACGGAGAGAAGCAGCAGGTCACGTCCAACTCGTGGCGGCAGCGCAACCAGGTGTTTGCGCCCAATGGACGGCTGCTGGCCTACACGTCGGATGAATCGCAGGAAGAAGAAATCTGGCTGTTCGACCGCGAGGCGCGCACGACACGCAAGTTGACCACGCATCCGTCGTTCAAGACCATTGCCGACTTCTCACCGGATTCCACACAGCTGGCCTGGGTGGCCAACAACCGGCTGTTCATCACGCGGGTGGACACCGGTGCGACGACGGAACTGGGCTACAACATTGCCGGCGGCTACCAGGTGACGGGCTGGTCCCCGGACGGCCAGTGGCTCGTGTATACGAAGCGCGATCGAGACCAGAACGCCGATGTGTTCCTGATGGAAGTGGCGTCCCGCCGCGAGCTCAACATCACCGAGAACCCGTGGACCGATACCGGCGGCGTCATCACGCCTGACGGCACCAAGGTCGTCTTCACCAGCAACCGGGACGGCAGCACCACACAGATCTACGTCGTGCCGCTCGCGCGACTGACGGAAGATCCGAACGACCCGCTCGTGAAGGAACGCCTCCGCCGCGCCAGCGGGGCGAGAAGTGGCGGAGCCGGGACCGGTGGCGCGGGTGGTGGCGGCGTCGCAGCACTGACCACGCCGGACCTGACGCGTATCGATCGGCGCGCGGTGGCAATTACGTCCGGCGAAAACGCGGTGCAGGGATTCTTCCTTTCGACCGACGGCCGCACGGTGTATTTCCGTTCGCGAGACGACCAGGGACCGGCTCTGTTTTCAGTCGGCATTGATGGGCGTGACCGACAGCGGCTGGTGGCGGGCGCGTTTGCCGGGCTGACGCCCACAGCCGATCGCCGCCGTGTGTTCTTCACGGAGAACAACGAGTTGTGGTCGATGGAGATGACCGGGCAGCGCCGACGCACTCGTGTGCCGTTCACCGTGCAGGTGCGCGTGGACCAGCGCGAAGAGTGGGCTCAGATCCTTGACGAGTCGTGGCGAGTCATGAAGTACCGCTTCTACGACGAAAACATGCACGGCAAGGACTGGAACGCCATCAAGGCCAAGTACACCCCGCTGCTCAAATACGTGGGCGCCAACGAAGACGTCTACGACCTTGCGAACGAGATGATCGGCGAGCTCAACGCGTCGCACACCGGGGTGAGCGGCCCAGACAGCGATCCTCAGGCCGGCGAGTATCAGACCCGCTACCTCGGCGTTGAACTCGCACCGGAG
>BTVE01000102.1:0-13080 GCA_045862915.1 Acidimicrobiia bacterium | reverse complement strand
TTCGGCACTTCGGCACTTCGGCACTTCGGCACTTCGGCACTTCGGCACTTCGGCACTTCGGCACTTCGGCACTTCGGCACTTCGGCACTTCGGCACTTCGGCACTTCGGCACTTCGGCACTTCGGAACTTCGGCACCTCGGAACCCCGGTCTACGCGGTGCTGTACGGATCGACGTCGACCGTCGTCTTGCGCTTGAGGTCACTGCGCAGGTCGAGTGCTCGCTGCAGCGCCTCGCGCATGGCGCGGCGGTGGGTGCCTTTAAGGAAGAACTGCGCGCGGTATTCGTCTTTGATCTTCGACAACGGCGCCGGCGCCGGGCCCAGGATGGTGGCGCGCGGTCCCTGGTGGCGCGTCAGGTTCGCCAGCGCCTGCGCATCATCCATCGCGGCTCCGAGTGAGGAGCCTCGTACCACGATGTTGATCATGGCCAGTGACGGCGGGTAGTGCATGCGCAGACGGAAGTCGATTTCCTGTTGGTAGAAGGCGTCGTAGTCCTGGGACGCGGCGGCCTGGACGCTGTAGTGCGACGGATACAGGGTTTGCACAATCGCCTGCCCCGGTGTTTCGCCACGGCCGGCACGGCCCACAACCTGCGTCAGCAATTGGAATGTGCGTTCGCTGGCGCGGAAGTCCGAGAGTCCCAGCCCCACGTCGGCCGAGACGACGCCGACCAATGTGACGGACGGAAAGTCGTGGCCCTTCGCAATCATCTGCGTCCCGACGAGGATGTCCACGTCGCCGCGCGCCACTGACGAGAGCACGCGCGCGATGGCGCCCCGCCTGCGAATCGTGTCGCGGTCGACGCGGGAGATACGAGCGCCTGGGAACCGGGCTCGGAGGTCCGCTTCAATCCGCTCTGTGCCAAATCCCGACTGCTCGAGAAACTGGCCACTGCACGTGCCACACTCGCGCGGGATGCCCGTCGCGTAATCACAGTAGTGGCACCGGACCCGGCGCTGCGCGCGATGGTACGTGAGCGTCACCGAGCAGTGCGGGCATTCGAGGGACGCGCCGCACTCGCGGCAGAACACCACCGTCGCAAATCCCCGTCGATTGAGCAGCACCATTGACTGCTCACCGCACGAGAGCCGGTGCTCAAGCCCCTCCCACAACGCGCGGCTGAGGATGACGTCCGGACCTTCACGCGCGTACTCCTCGCGCATGTCGACCAGTTGGACGGCCGCGAGCGGCCGGTTCCAGACGCGCTGCCGCAGCACAAGATGGTCGTACCGCTGTTGCGCCGCGTTGTATGCCGATTCCAGTGACGGCGTCGCCGAGCCGAGCACGACCACGGCCTCGTCCATTCGGCCGCGCACGACCGCGACATCGCGCCCCTGGTAACGCGGCGCCTCTTCCTGTTTGTACGCGTGGTCGTGTTCCTCATCCACGATGATGAGGCCGATGTTGTCGAGCGGCGCAAAGACCGCCGACCGTGTGCCGACCACCACGTCCACGTCGCCGCGCCGGATACGGTGCCACTGGTCGTGGCGCTCACCGTCGGACAGCCCGCTGTGCTGAATCGTGACCCGACGGCCGAACCTCGCGCGAAACACGCCTGCCAGCGCCGGCGTCAACGCAATCTCGGGCACCATCACCAGCACCCGTCGTCCGCGCGCCAACACGAGATCGGCGAGCCGCACGTAGATCTCCGTCTTGCCGCTGCCGGTCACCCCCTGCAGGAGCGCGGTCTTGAACCGCCCCGCGACGACCACCTCTTCGAGATGACGAAAGGCATGCGCCTGCTCCGGCGTCAGTGGCCGGTCGGCCACGCCGCTCGCTCCAGTGAGCGTCCAGAGTTGTCCGCCGTCGGGCGCGGCCTGAAACGGATCACGCTCGACCACCTCATCACGCAGGGTGATGAGCCCCGCCTTTTCAAGACTGCGCAACGTGGCGAGGGAGACGCCGTTGGTCCGCAGCTGCCGCGTGCCCATCGGCACGGCACTCTCGCGCAGGAGTATCGCCGCCTGTTGTTGCCGTTCGCCCCGGAGCGTGGGCGGGATCTCAGCGGGCCCGCACCATTCGGCCACGGTGATTCGGCGGAAGGCTTCGGTCTCTCCGCGTCGTGCCTTGGGCGGCAGCGCATTGGCCAGCACATCGCCAGGGCCGGCGGCGTAGTAGTCAGCCACCCACAGGCATAACGCCACCACCGACGGAGGCAGGAACGGTTGCTCGTCGAGCACCTCGACGATATCGCGGAGGGTGCCGGTGTCCGGCGCAGCGACCGGTGCTTCAATGACCACGCCGGTCACGACACGATTCCCGAGAGGCACGGTCACGCGCGCGCCGGCTTTTGGCAGGGGCGCGTCGCCGGGCACACCATACGTCAGGCGTCCAAGGCCGGGCACCGGCACGCCCACCGAGACGCACCGGGGTGTCACGCGCCTTCGGTCAGGAGCTGCCGCACGAGTTTCATGTCTTCCCACACATCACGCTTCCGTTCGGGGCTGCGCAACAGGTAGGCGGGATGAAACGTCGGGATGAGCTTCGCGCCGCCGCGGTATTCGTGCACCTTGCCGCGGATGCGTGAGATGGGCACGTCGGTCTGCAGCAGCGCATGTGCGGCAAACGTGCCGAGCGCTACGATGACCTTCGGCTGGATCAGGTCGATCTGCTTGAACAGGAACGGAACACACGCGTCAACTTCGTCCGGCTCGGGATTGCGGTTGTTGGGCGGACGGCACTTGATGACGTTGGCGATGTACACGTCCTCGCGCCGCAGATCGATGGCCTCGATGATCTTGGTGAGCAGCCGGCCTGCGCGGCCGACAAACGGGACGCCCTGCTGGTCTTCGTCCGCACCCGGCGCTTCACCGACAAACATGAGGTCCGCCGACGAATTGCCGACGCCAAACACAATCTGCTGCCGGCCCAATGAGCACAACTTGCAGCGCGTGCAGTCTCCAATATCAGCACGCACATCCTCGAGGCTGCCGGTGGTCTGGGTGGTCATCACATCACTTTCGGTGGCGGGTGCCGCCGGAGCGGCCACCGGCGCCGCGGAGCCGGCGCGCGCGCGCCATGCGGGATCGGTGGTCAGTCCCTGCACACCCAGTTCCCGATAAAACGTCAGGTGGTCACGCAGCGCGTCGTTCATGCCGGCACCGGCGTGTGTCTGGCGAGCAGGCGCTGGGCGCGGTCGAGAATCGCGTCCGCGGCGTCGTGTTTCGACATCAGCGGCAGCGGGGTGACGTCATCGCGCGACACGAGCGTCACCTGATTCGTCTCGACATCAAATCCGGCGCCAGGAGCCGTCACGTCGTTGGCGACGATCAGGTCGGCGCGTTTGGCGTCCAGCTTGCCCTTCGCGCGCGGGACCGGGTCACCCGTTTCAGCCGCAAAACCAATCAGGACCGGCGATGCACGTTCCCCGCGCCACTCACCAAGGTCACGCAGGATGTCCGGCGTGCGGGCCAGCGTCAACGTCAGCGCACCGCCCTTTTCGATCTTGGCGGCCGACGCCCCGCCGGCCGGCGAATAATCGGCCACGGCCGCCGCCATCACCACAAGGTCAGCCTCGGGCGCTGCGGCCATCACGGCTGCATGCATGTCGGCTGCGCTTCGCACGTGCGTCACGCGTCCGACCGACGGCGTCGTCACCGACGTCGGACCGGCAATCAGATGCACCTGCGCTCCACGGCGGGTTGCCTGTTCAGCAAGGGCAAAACCCATGCGGCCGCTCGAACGGTTGCCGAGGTACCGAACGGGGTCGAGGTCTTCGTACGTCGGCCCCGCGGTCACCACTACACGCATGCCCGCCAGCGTGGCCGGGACGTCCGACTTGCCGGCGATGGCCGCGACCACCTCGGCAATGTCCGCCGGCTCGGCAAGACGCCCCTTACCCACCCAACCACAGGCCAGGTAGCCGCCGCCCGGCTCGATGATGGTGGCGCCGCGCTGCCGAAGGGTCTGGAGATTCTTCTGGACGGCCGGATGCTCCCACATCACCGTGTTCATCGCGGGAGCGACGATCAGCGGTGCCCGTGTGGCCAGATACAGCGCCGACAGAAAGTCGTCGGCAATGCCGTTGGCGAACTTGCCCAGGATGTTGGCCGTGGCCGGCGCAACCACGAGGGCGCGCATGTCGGTGGCCAGCGCGATGTGTTCAATCTCGGCGTTGGCGCCGGCGGTCCATTGGGACGTGATGACCGGACGCCGTGTGATGGCCTCGAATGTCAGGGGCCCTACGAACTTGCGCGCATGGCGGGTCATGACCGCCTGCACGTCGAACCCGCGCTGCTGCAACTGCCGCGCGAGTTCAACGGCCTTGTACGCGCCAATGCCGCCGGTCACGCCCAGGCCGACAAGCGGCGGTCGCTGTGAAACCGACGACATGGGTGCCCGGTCCTAACTTTCGGTCGTCTCGCTCGCCGGCTCGACCACGTCTGCCGGATCCACCCGGTTCACGATGCCCGCAGCCACTTCCTGCTGCGCGCGGCGCGCCAGCTGCGCCGATCCGTCAATCTTTGGAAGGCATCCGCGCAGCAGCTGATGCGCACGCGCGGAGGCAACCGCCACAAATTCGAAGCGGCTCTCGGGGTTGTTGATCTTGGGTGTCTCTGCCATGACTCTCTGATTCTCCTGCCTACGAAAAGGATTCGATGATGGGCGCGATTGCGTCCTTGCGCCGCGCCAGCCGCGCGCGCTCGGCCATCACGATGGCCGCCAGTTCTCCCACACACCGCTCCAACTGATCGTTGATGACCACGTAGTCGTACGCGTCAACGGCGTTCACTTCCTGCCGGGCGGTCTCGAGCCGGCGACGCATCGCGGGTTCGGGATCGGCGCTCCGCTTCCGGAGCCGCTCCTCCAGCACCGCAAACGACGGCGGCAACATGAAGATGGCCACCGTTTCCGGTCGCCGCGTCCGCACCTGCCGGGCCCCCTGCACGTCGATCACCAGCACCAGATCCTCACCCGAGGCCAGCCGGGCTTCGGTTTCTGCCCGTCCGGTGCCGTAGTAGTTGCCGAACACGTCCGCCCATTCGAGGAACCCGTCGGCCTGCATCTGGGCCTCGAACTGCTCGCGGCTCACAAAATTATAGTCGACCCCGTCAGCCTCGCCCGGGCGACAGGCTCTGGACGTGTAGGACCGGGACATCCCCAGACCGGGCACCAGGCGCACGAGTTGTTCAATCACGGTGGTCTTGCCCGTCGCGCTGGGGGCCGACACGACAAACAGCAGCCCGGCCCCGCTATTCGACATTCTGGACCTGCTCCCGGACCCGTTCCAGTTCAGCCTTCGCCGACACCACCAGTTCGGTGACGGTCAGCCCTTCGGCCTTGGACCCGATCGTGTTGATTTCGCGGTTCATCTCCTGCACCAGGAAGTCGAGCTTGCGGCCGCAAGGCTCAGGCCCGTCGGCCAGTGCCCGCCAGTGTTCCACATGTCCACGCATGCGCGCGACCTCTTCGTGGATGTCGGAACGCGCCACCCATCGCACGACCTCCTGCGAAACGGCCACCGGATCGGTCTGCACATCGGACGGCAACGCTGCGAGGCGCTCGCGCAGGCGTGCCTCGAGTGCTGACTGCCCTGCCGCCGCTTCCCGCTCCACGGTATCGACAAACGCCGCAAGGGTCGCGACCCGGCTGTTGAGGTCGGCGGCCAGGTACCCGCCTTCGGTCGTCCGCATCGCCACCAGGGAATCCAACGCGGACGCCACTGCGGCCTCGACGACGGCAGCTGATGTCTCCGAGACGTCCGGCGGCGGTGCCAGCCGGATCTCCAGGGCATGCGGGATTCGCAGCAGGTCGGCCGTGGTGAGGTCACCCGACACCAGTCCGGTCGCTCGCGCACCTTCCAGCACTTCCCGCACCTGCCGCACCAGCGCTTCGTTGAGCACCACCTCGCGCTGCGGCTCAACCGTCGTGTCGCAGCTGATCGCGATTTCGACACGTCCTCGCGCGAGACGCTGCTGCACCGCCGCCTTGATCCGCGCGTCGAGGCCAGCCAGCGCGGATGGCGACTTCACCTGGACATCCAGGAATCGGTGATTCACCGACTTGATGGTCACGCCGACCTGCACACCGTCGGCGTCGTGTGCCACCGAAGCAAACCCTGTCATCGACCGAATCACGACTCTGTCACTCCTGTTTTGTCGTCAAGCATCTGCAGCGCATGCAGGCGCGCGTACACGCCATCAGGCCGATTGACCAGCGCCTCGTGTGTGCCGACCTCCGCCACCCGTCCGTGCTCGAGCGCCACGATGAGGTCCGCATTGCGCACGGTGGACAACCGATGCGCAATCACGAACGTCGTCCTGTTCCGCATCAGGTTGACCAGCGCGGCCTGTACGAGTTGTTCGGATTCCGAGTCCAGCGCGGAGGTGGCCTCGTCGAGAATCAGCAGCGGTGAGTTGGTCAGGATGGCGCGTGCGATGGCGAGGCGCTGCCGTTGGCCGCCTGACAGCCGCTGGCCACGCTCCCCGATGTGGGCGTCGTAGCCACCGGCCAGGTTCACGATGAACTCGTGCGCATGGGCGGCCCGGGCCGCCTCTTCGATCTCAGCGCGTGACGCGCTGGGGCGGCCGTACGCGATGTTGGCGGCGATGGTGTCGTCAAACAGCACCGTTTCCTGCGTGACCAGCGCGATCTGATCGCGCAGTGAGGCGAGTGTCACGTCGCGCACGTCGTGCCCGTCAATCAGCAGCGCGCCCTCGGTGACGTCGAAGAACCGCGGAATAAGATTGACCAGCGACGTCTTGCCCGCACCGCTCAAGCCAACAATGGCGACGACCTGCCCCGCCTGCACGGAGAACGAGACGTGGCGGAGCACAAACGCGTCCGGCCGGTCCTCATAGGCAAAGCCGACATCGCGGAACTCCACACCACGCTGCACACGCGGCAACGGCGCGGCGCCGGGCTTCTCGGCGACCTCGGTGTGTGTATCGAGCATCTCGAAAATGCGATGCGCGGCGGCAATGGCCTGCTGCAGCGACGCGTTCACGCGGCTCAGTTTCTTGATCGGCGTGTACATCATGAACGCCGCGGTCAGGAACGATGCAAAGTCACCCCGGCTGTAGACAACTCCAGCGGCGGGATCCGCCGCTCTGATCTTCTGCGCCGCGTAGTACAACGCGCCGGCCGCGGCAAACCCACCGATCAATTCCATCAGGGGCGGCAATGCGGCCATGGCGCTGGTGATGCGCATGTTCACGCGATACAACGCATGCCCCGCCTGATCAAAGCGCGAGACCTCGCGTTCTTCGGCCCGAAATGCCTTGACCACACGATGGCCGGTCAGGCCCTGGCTCGCCAGATGTGTGAGGTGTTCCAGGTGTTCCTGGCCGCGCCGCGTAGTCGAGCGAATCCGCTGCCCAAGACGCACCAACGGGTAGACCACGAGCGGTACAACCGCCACGGTAATCACGGCCAACTGCGAGTCCAGCCAGAACAGGTAGGCCCCCAGACCGATGACGGTCAGTGACTCACGAAGCAGATCGGCGATCGTTTCCGAGGCGGCCCCTTGAACCTGAGCGACGTCGTTGGTGATCCTCGACATCAGCTGTCCAGACGAACGTCGGGAGAAGAACGAGGCCGACTGCTGAAGAATGTGTCGATACAAACGTGTCCGCAGATCACGGACGACCCGCATACCGACGTCGGTCATCAACAGCGTGGACCCATAGGCGCCCAATCCCTTGACGAAGTAGGTCAGCAGCAGGAGGAGAATGACGCGTTCAACATCCTCCGGCTCTGTCGAGAGCACGCCGTCAAAAATGGGCTTGACCACCCTGGCCAGCCCCAGATTGCCGGCCGCATACACCGCCATCGCCAGCACGCCGAGCAGCATCCGCCCGCGATAGGGCCTTGCGTACTCGATCAGCCGGCGGAGTTCGTTCACCGGGCGGTCCTGTAACCCTGTGGATGCGACGTGTGCCACTGCCACGCCGTGCGCACGATGGTCTCGAGTGCGCCGTACCGCGGCGTCCAGCCCAGCTCCGCCCGTGCGCGCGCACTGGAGGCGACCAGCCGCGAGGGATCGCCCGCGCGACGCGGTCCGACCGTGTGCGGCACGGACCGTCCCGCGACGGACGCGACGGCATCAATGACCTGGCGCACGGAGACGCCATCCCCCATGCCGAGATTGTAGGCGCCAGACCCGCCGCCGTCCTCCAGACGTTGCAACCCCGCGACGTGCGCGGCGGCAAGGTCCGTGACGTGCACAAAATCGCGGATGCAGGTGCCGTCTGGTGTCGGGTAGTCGTCACCAAACACCTGCAGCGGTTCGCCGCCAAGCGCCGCGCGAATCGTCCGGGGCACCAGGTGATCCTCCGGCTGATGATCCTCGCCAAGCCACCCGTCCGGGTCGGCTCCGGCCGCATTGAAGTAGCGAAAGATGACCGACTGCACGACGCCGGACCGTTCAAGGTGGCCCAGCGCGCGCTCGATGACGAGTTTGGTCTCTCCGTACGGATTGATCGGCGCCTGCGGATGGTGTTCGTCGATCGGAATCGCAGCGGGTTCGCCAAACGTCGCGGCTGTCGACGAAAACACGAACCGCGACACGCCGCATTCGGCCATGGCCGCCAACACACGGAGCCCGCCGACGACGTTGGTCTCGTAGTAGGCGGCCGGCTCACGCATGGACTCGCCCACCGACAGCCGCGCCGCAAAATGCATGACGGCCGTCGCGCCCGACGCGCGGAGGGCGCGAACAACGGCAGCCTGGTCAGTGATGTCACCTTCAACCAGGGTCACACGCGCCTGCGGACACCCGGCGGCGATCCGTTGCACCGCCTCGGCGTGCCCGGCCGACAGGTTGTCAAACACACACACGTCGCGCCCCGCCTGCGCGAGCGCCTTGGCGACGTGACTGCCGATGTAGCCCGCCCCGCCGGTCAGCAGGACAGCGCCGGCCCGCGTGGACTCAGACGCGGCCAATGGAGCTGTAGGTGAACCCGAGCCCGCGCACCTGCGCCGGCTGATAGAGATTGCGGCCGTCAAAGATCACCGGCTGCTTCATCGCCTTCTTCATCTTGACGAAGTCCGGCTCACGGAACTCATTCCACTCGGTCACGATCAACAACGCGTCGGCGCCGACGAGCGCCCGATAGGCGTTTTTTGCGTACGTGATCTTGGTGCCGAACAGTTTCTTTGCGACGTCCATGGCCTCCGGGTCGTACGCCTGCACCTTGGCGCCGCGCGCCAGCAAGCCTTCGATGATCGGAATCGCGGGTGCCTCGCGCATGTCGTCGGTGCGCGGCTTGAACGCCAGCCCCCACACCGCGATGGTCTTGCCGGCCAGCGACCGTGGCGCCTTGCCAAACCGTGCGTCCAGCTTGGTCAGCAGGCGCTGCTTCTGCGACTTGTTGACCTGTTCCACCGCCTCGAGCACGCGGAACTTGTATTTTTTGTCCGACGAGAACTTGACGATGGCCTGCACGTCCTTCGGGAAGCAGCTGCCGCCGTACCCAACGCCGGGGAACAAAAACGCCGGGCCAATCCGCTTGTCCGTCGCCACTGCCTGCCGCACCTGATCCACATCGGCGCCAAACAACTCACACACGTTCGCAATCTCATTCATGAACGAGATACGCGTGGCGAGCATCGCGTTTGCGGCGTACTTGCAGAGCTCCGCGCTGGCGCAGTCCATCACCATGATGGGCGCTCCGGTGCGAGTGAACGGGCGATACAACTCAACCATCAGGTCGGCCGCGCGTTCGTCGCTCGCGCCAATGACCACCCGGTCCGGCTTGAGGAAGTCGTCCACGGCCGCGCCCTGCTTGAGGAACTCGGGGTTGGACACCACCGAAAACGGATGGGTCGTCTCACGCCGAACCACCTCACGCACCTTTTCCGAGGTGCCGACCGGCACAGTGCTTTTGTCGACGATGACCTTGTAGCCGTTCATCGCGCGCGCGACTTCACGCGCGGCGCCCAGCACGTGCTGGAGGTCGGCTGACCCGTCCTCGCCCATCGGCGTACCGACCGCGATGAAGATGATGTCGGACTTCTTCACGGCGCCGGCCAGATCCTTCGTGAACACCAGGCGCTTCTCGCTCGCGTTGCGCTTGACCAGTTCCTCGAGGCCGGGCTCGTAAATCGGGATCTTGCCGCGTCGCAGCGCCCGCACCTTCGCATCGTCTCTGTCGACGCAGATGACCTGATTGCCTGTTTCCGCGAAACACGCGCCGACGACCAACCCGACGTATCCAGTGCCGATTACCGCAATCCGCATTGCTCACTCCTCGAGCCCACTGCCAAACGCCACAACGTACCACGCGGCCCCACCCCAGTCAATCAATTGACAGACAAGGAGTTATGGTCGATCATCCGCGACACGGCTCTGTGCGTATCCTGCTCGATTATCGACCGGCATTGCGTCAGCGCACCGGTGTCGGCGAATACGTGCACGAACTGGTGCGCGCCCTGCTGGCCCATCCTGACAGCCCCGCCCTGACGCTGACATTGTTCTCGGCGTCGTGGCGTGATCGCCTCAATCCGGCCATCGCCCCGGGCGCGTCCGTCGTGGACCGCCGCATCCCCGTCCGGTGGCTGAATCAGGCGTGGCACCAGTGGCAATGGCCGCCGGTGGAATGGCTGACCGGCCGCACCACCGACGTGGTGCATGCAAGCCACCCGATTCGGATCCCGACCCGTCGTGCCGCTCAGGTGGTCACGGTGCACGACCTGGACTTCCTCGCACACCCCGAACGCACGCACGGCGAGATCCGTCGCGACTATCCGCAGCTCGCGCCGGCGCACGTGCGCGCGGCCGACGCCGTCGTCACTGTGTCGCACGCCACGGCGGCGGACATCGAAACGCGGATCGGCCGGCCGCGCGACACGATCGTGGTCGCCCCGCTGGGCCGTCCGGACTGGCCACGCCGCACGGACGAACCCGCCGACGGTGTGATTCTGTTCTTCGGCACGCTGGAACCTCGCAAAAACGTACCTGGATTGCTCGAGGCGTACGCGGCACTGCGCGCACGGCGCGCGTCCGCCGGCCTGACGACCCCCACGCTGGTCATTGCGGGTGGTCCTGGCGCAGATGCGGACAAGGCACGCGCGCGATCGGCGCAGGCCGATCTGGCCGGCCATGTCGAGTTTGCCGGCTACGTCGCGCCCGAGACACGCCCGGCACTGTATGCCCGCGCCCTGATGCTGGTCATGCCCTCGTTCCATGAAGGATTTGGCCTGCCGGCCCTGGAGGCGATGACGGTCGGCGTGCCGGTTGTTGCGTCGGCGGTGGGAGCCTTGCCGGAGGTCCTCGGAGACGCCGGGCTGCTGTGTGCGCCGGGCGAGACGACGGCGGTCAGCCAGGCGATGGCTGCATTGCTCGACGACCCGCAGCGTCGCGACGCGATGCGCCAGGCAGGCTGGCAACGCGCAGCGCACTACAGTTGGAGCCATACTGCCGACCGCACACTGGATGCCTGGCGAGCGGCCATCTCGCACCGGGAGCGTCGCCGGTGAGTCGTCCGCTGACGATTGCGATCGATGCGCGCGAGCTGGCAGGGCGTCCGACCGGTGTCGGGACGTATGTCGCCGGTGTCTTGCGCGTGTGGGCAGAGAGCACGTTTCCCCATCGCCTGCAGCTGCTGAGCCACGCGCCGATGGCTGACGACACCGTCCCGCCTGCGTTAGGTGCCGACGTGCGTGTGGAACCCGCAGCCGTTGGCGGCACGTGGTGGGAGCAGACCGTCCTGCCGAGGCTGGTCCGCGAGTCCGGAGCGGATGTCCTGCTGGCACCGGCCTACACGGCCCCGTTGCGCCTTGGCACGCCGACGGTGCTCATCGTGCACGATGTCTCGTTTTTTGCGCAGCCCTCGGGATACCGGTGGCGCGAGGGCCTGCGACGCCGGGTCATCACTCGCGCGAGTGCCCGGCGCGCCCGGCGTGTGTTGACCGACTCGGCGTTTTCGGCGCGAGAAATCGTCCGCTACCTTGGCGTGGCCCCGGAGCGGGTCACGGTCGCGGCCCAGGGCGCACCGGCGTGGACAGGTGATGCCCACGCCACGTCTCCCCATGTCCTCTCCGTCGGCACGCTGTTCAACCGCCGACACGTCCCTGAACTCCTCGAGGCCTTTGCCTCCGTCGTCGCGCGCGTGCCGGACGCCACACTGACCATCGTCGGGCAGAACCAGACCCAGCCGCCCATTGACCCACTGGCCCTTGCGGCGGCACTCGGGATTGGCAATTGCGTCCGCTGGCGGCCCTACGTGAGCACGGCCGAACTTGACGACCTGTATCGTTCAGCTCGGGCCTTTGCCTTCCTCTCCGACTACGAAGGCTTCGGCATGACGCCGATGGAGGCTGCGGCTCGCGGTGTGCCGTCCGTCGTGCTCGACACGGAGGTCGCCCGCGAGGTGTACGGCGCAGGAGCGCTCCGGGTGCCACTGGCCGTGCCGGCCATTGCCGACGCCCTGTGCACGCTGCTGACCGACGACCAGGTGCATGCCGACACGTGTGCCCTGGCACGCGAGCGTCTCGCGGCATTCCCGTGGGCGCGAACCGCCGAGATCGTGCGCGCGGCCCTGGAGCAGGCGGCCTCATGAGCCATCCCGACGCGCTCGACATCGTGATCGTCTCGTTTAATACACGCGACGACCTGCGGGCGTGCCTCGCGTCGCTGCACGCGTCACCACCGGCGTGCCCCCATCAGATCTGTGTGGTCGACAACGCCTCCACGGACGGCAGCGTGGCAATGGTGCAGCAGGAGTTCCCGCGCGTGACTGTCGTCCAGATGGGTCGAAACGCAGGTTTTGCCGCGGCCAACAACGCCGGCATCCGATCGCTGAACGCTCCACTGATCCTCCTGCTGAACTCGGACACCGAGGTCCCGCCACACGCACTGGACACGCTGATGGCCCGTATGGACGCGCGCGGCGCCACGGCCGCCGGACCACGGCTGGTCGACCGGGAGGGCCGGCCGGAAATGTCGTGGGGCTCGATGTTGAGTCCACTGACGGAAGCCATCCAGGCCCTTCGTGTTCGAGCGTCGGCCTCGCAGCGCCGGTGGGCACGCGGCTGGATCACCCGCCTGACGTCTCGAGAACGCCTCGTGGACTGGGTCACCGGCGCCTGTCTGCTCGTGCGCCGTGACGCCGCCGAACGCGTGGGCCTGCTGGACGAAC
>BTVE01000101.1:0-13205 GCA_045862915.1 Acidimicrobiia bacterium | reverse complement strand
CTTCGCAGTAAAACTCACCGGTCTCGATCACCGCCACGAAATGGCCGGTTTTGCGGTGTCGATTAATGGCCGGATTTGCCCTGTCCACCGAGGTCAGTCGGTGTCTGTTTGTCGTCGCGTGTTTGTGTGCCGCGTCGCAGTCGGGGCTGGTGGCGTGGCAGGCGCCGCAGCGGCACGAGTATCGCGTGCTGGCCACCGAGCGCACGTCCACCATGCAGAAGGAGCTCAATGAGGCTGGGGCTGCCGGCTATCGCTTCACAGCGGTGATGGGTGGCGAGACGGCCTTTGGCGGCAAGGAAGGGGTGGTGGTCATGGAGCGTGGCGAGAGCGGCGCGACGTATGAATACCGGCTGCTGGCCACCAATCGGACGTCGACGATGCAGAAGGAGCTGCAGGAGGCGGCTGACGCCGGCTACGACTATCGCGGGCAGACCGTGTTCAGCTCCATGTTTGGCGGCGACGAGGTCACGTGCATTCTCGAGAAGGTGGCTGGTGCCGAGCCGCGGGGGCGTGTGGAGTTCAAGCTGCTGGCGACCGCGCGCACGTCCACGATGCAGAAGGAGCTGCAGGCAGCCGGCGAGCAGGGCTTCGAGGTGCTTGGCCTGACCGTCGGCAAGACTGCGCTTGGCGGCAAGGAGCTCGTCACGATCATGCGGCGACGGCAGTGAGGCGCCTGCTCACCTGCCCCCTACCCCACCCGCGCCCCAAATGACCGACGGCTGGGTCGCGCAAGGCTCTGGAGGTTCGACGATCAGTGACAGGACGTCGCCATCAGCCTGAGGTCGGCCCCAGCACGAACCTGACGCGCTCGGCCCGCAGGACCTCATGGAGTTGCATCGTTTTCACGCCGACACCCAGGCACGCATCGGGAATTTTGATCCGTTTCGTCGATGTCGAGGGGACCTCGCGGGTAACGACAACATGTCCATCGGCAAGCGCCTGGGCGACCAGATAGTAGTCGGCCACTCGTAGAAAGGTCGTGACGGCCGCAGGCTCGTAGCGGCCACCGGTCGCCCACGTACCGACGGTCCTCAGGGCATCGCCAAGACGTGGTGTGGGGAGCAAGAAGAAGTCCGTCCCTCGTGCACGCGCCCACTCAGCCAGGGAATCATCGCCGGCTTTGATCTCGTCGCCGACCTTTTCGATGCTGAACGTCGTTCCAGTCGCGTTGCTGAGCTCGAGCCACTCCCAGAAGCCGGGGCAGAAGTCGAAGCCGTAGTGCTGGTTCTTCGCCGAAATCAACACGTTGGCATCCAGCAGGTAAGCCATCAGGCGCTGAGACCCAGATGCCGAGCGGCTTCGTAAAACGTCTCGGTCTTGCGAAAGCCAAGCAGGCGGAATGCCTCGGTGAACGACGTCGCACCTTCAAGCGTGTTGCTGACAATCGCTCGCGAAAATGTCTTGCTGGCTCTCGCGCCAAGCGTGAGGTAGAAATCGCCGCCACTGCCCTTTGGAAGCGAGCGGACGCGCGCCACCTCCGCCTCGTACATCTGCCAATACTGAGCGCGTCCAATTCGGCCGGCGTCATGGAGTCGGCGCAACACCACCAAGGTGCTGACCTTGAAGCGTCTGGCGAGGGCCTGCACGTCTGGAGCCACTGCCGAGTTGTCCAACACGCGGACCAGGTCAGCCATTGGCACCAGCAGTTCGGCGGCGACACGATTGCACCAGTTCTCCGTCGCGTGGTCGGAGGCGACCAAAGCCGTCGCGTCAGAGACGCCGGACTGGCCGAGCCAGATATGGGCCAGTTCATGCGCGAGCGTAAACATCTGCGCTGCCTTGGAGTCCGCGCCGTTCAGAAAGATGAGAGGCGCTCGGTCGTCTGCCAGGGCAAAACCCCGGAACTCCTGCGGATTGAGACGGCGCCGCGTGTTGCTGCCCACCACGCCGCTGACCATGACAAGGATGCCGCGTTCGTCAACGCGCTGAATGAACGTACGGAGCGCCTCGTCCCACGAACCCATGGCTCTACGTTCCTCGACGTCAAATCCGACGGTCTCGCGAATCCGGGCAGCCGTGTCAACGACGTCGTCACCGACTCGCGCGCCCCCCACGAACTCCAACGGAGCCTCGCCCTGCGTCCGGACGAAGTCACGAAACCAGTCCTGCCGCTGCTGACACAGGTACACCGTGTCAAGCAGGTGCGGACTGGGCCTGGAAATCTGCCGGTCGGCCACAGTCCGGAAGTCCGGAATTGGGAGCGCCTCTGCGGGAGGCGCGTCCAACAGCAGATACCCAATCGAGGTGAAGGTTGCGGTCGCGAAAGCCTCGAGTTGCCGGAGTGTCGGCTTGACCGTCCCCCCGATCCACTCCTCAAGCTTCGGAAATTTGATGGCTAGCTTCGCCTCGGACAGGCCGGAACGCACGATGGCCCACGTGAGCAACTCCGGGCGAACGTCGATGCGGACCATGGCGATATTGTGGCAGAACCGAGCAGTGCACGCGGAAATGCTTCATTCGGGCGCCCGTCCCCGGAAGACCTGCTGCCCTCGCCCACGCCGCTAGCGAGCGCCTGCAGGCTCTCCAGAGCCTCACCTTCACCGCGACTTGGCGTTAGCATAGGCACCCATGAAACCAGTCCAATTCGAGGCACACGGCCCCTTCGAAGTGAGTTACGAAGGGGACGGCAAGCGTACGACATTCAGGCCATCGGCGGCCCTTTCGGAATCGAAGGAGTTCACGACGTGCCGAGGCGTGTATATCTTTGCGGTGAAACGCGGACGGGCTCTGCTGCCCTTTTACGTCGGCGAAACGAGTCGTCCGTTCAAAGATGAAGTCTTCGAACCGCACAAGGTCGCCCACTATCACACTGCCCTTGGCAACACGAAGCGCTGGAAGGCCTCGCTGTTCCTGATCGTTCAGCCAAAGAGCAAGAAGCCGGACGTCAAGTTCATTCGGGACATCGAGAACTTCCTCATTCGGGTGGCGTGGCAGCGAAACCCTGGCCTCTGCAACATCAAGGGTCTTCCGGAGCCGAAATGGGAAATCCCAGGAGTCACGAGCCCTGGCACGAAGAAGGCTTCTCAGTCGGCACGGGTCCTGCGGAAGGCTCTTGGCATGACCGGTCCACAGGTGCATGCCGGGCTTCGTGCGCCCAAGAAGGGCTGACGCCCAGAAGGACTACCATCCGCTATGGCCGAAATTACACCTGCCCAAGCCCGTAAGCTGGTCGAGCTCATCCAGAGAGACTTCGACAAAGTGTCGGAGAAGTACGACACTCGCAAATACCCACCCGGCGTCCTGCGTCTTCTGCGGGACCGGATGTCGACCGGCCGCGCGGAGGCTGCCGCGATGGAGCTGGCCGTCATGTGGAAGTATGGCCATCTCGGCAAGCCGAACTACCCCGCGTCACACAAACAGCTGGCCGATCGCCTTTGGCGGCAATGGCAGAAGGCCCCGCTCGTTCGTGGGCCGAAGCAAGCCGAGGTCTTCGGCGCCTGGCAGCGGGCATTTCCGACCGCGTTTGTGACGGTGTGCTTCCTCCAGCACCTGGTCGAACCTGCGCGGACGCCGATTCTGGACAGGTTCAACCTGAAGGCCGTCGCGCACCTGCTCGACCAGGTGGGCAACGATACCCGCGTCAATAAGGCGCCTCGGTCACTCAGCGACCTTGAGGCCGTGCGGACGTGTATCTCGACCGTCCGGCGGCACTGGAAGTCGGTCACGCGCGAAACCGCTCCGTCGTTCGACAAGATGGACCGGTATCTGATGATGAAGGGGAAGGAGTTGGCGGAGGGCGACCGCAGGACCGTCACCACCTGACCCTCGATGCGCTACCCCTGAAACCTGTGTTCGTTGTGCCACTGCAGCAGTGCCGGGTCTGGACGCATGTCGGCGCGGCCGGGCACCGAGATGGATTGGCCATGCAGCGGGTAGTACGAGCGGCCGTTACTGAAGTGCTCCCGCAGTCTGCTGCTGACCTCCACGTGGAGGCCTGGCGTCACGGTCACGTACCCGCGGTCGAACAAGCGGTGCAGGTCTGAGCGCAGGAGCAGACCGTTGCGCACATCGTGCAGGCCACCCTCGGCGTACGGCTGGATGTGAGCGGCCTCGAGTGCGGGCAAGGAGTGTTCATGCGTGACCGCACATGACGAGCCGTAGGCCTTCGTCACAGCCAACCTGAATACACCCTGCCCCAGTCTTGGCGCCACAAGGGTCGGCGTGCCGAATCGGGCGGCGACACTTGGAGTCTCTGGCGCTGGAGCTATCGGCATCGTCAAGCCGCGTGCACGCTCCAGGCACGCGTCCCAGACTCGTTTCCCTTCGCCCACTGTCAGGTCGTATCTGGCGTATCGCAGGTTTGCTTTCTGCCAGTCGGTTGGTTGCGGAATCCACAACTCTGGCGGGAAGAAGATCGGGCGCGACAGAATGATGCAGCCGATTTGATCCAGACGGTCTCGCTGCTGGATATCGCTGCGTTCTCTGAGCCTCGTGATCTGTGCGTTCATGGCGGCCAGGGTCGGCGCGCCGTTACCCTGCCCGAAGCACTCCCAGGCTAACCACTCCGGCATCCGGTCTGCCCATGCGACCAAGCCGAAGCCGCCGATCATGTTGACCGGCGACTTCAACCTGAACAGAAACGGACTCCCAACCGGCCCTCGGAACAGGTAGTGGTCCGATGGGTTCCAGAAATTCACTTCCTCCTGCGGCCCAAGGGACCGCAGGAAGTCGAACCACTTCTGGTCGGTGTTGGCGATGTAGCCGGTCATCTCGACACCGCAGGATGCCCGGAACAGCTCTCGGGGTCAACCACAGCAACCTCCCGTCATCACGTGAACAGGTCACCCTGCTTGCGCTTCGCGTCAAGTTCCGCCTTGCGTTGCTTTGCCGCCCTTTTCGCCTCCCGCTCCTTCTCGCGCTGCTCCTTGAGGTAAGTGTCGATCTCCTTCGTCGATCCTGGCCAGAACAGACCGCAGTACGCTTCGTTCGGCGCCGGAATCAGCGCGTTGAATTCCTTCACCTCTTCTGGAGATCCGATCAGATACGTTGGAATCTCCGGCTTCGGCCAGTATGCCGAATGACCTCTTGGAAACACTGCCTGCGCCACCATCGCCAGCGGACCATCCACCACCGCCCCTACACTCCTGACCATGCGCTCGAGTAGCAACTCTGCGCCATCCAGCTGCTGCCCCTTAATGTACGCGCCGGCCTCGCAATAGCCAGGCGGCTCCTTGGGCCAGCTCTTCTCCAAAGCCCGCTGATAGAGCCCAGCCCACGCTCCGACATAGCCGGACTGCACGCGGGCAGCAAAGGAAAACGAGTTGTACGAATACGCGTTTGCGAGCGCCTCCTCCAACGGATCGTGTGGGTGTTCACTGAAAGCCTTCCGGAGCGCTCCGGTGCGATAGCAGAAGTACACAGGGACTGGCCTTCCGTCCGTACGGGGCCACAACACCTCCAGGGACGTGGCGGTGCACTCCACGAGATGGTGGAAGAACTCGTGATGGAACACGTCGAACAAGACAAGCGACGCGAGCAGAGAGTGATCGAGGGAGGCCAGGGGACGATAGGCCACACCGAGCTGCTTCAGGTACTCCAGCAAACGGGGGACAACGATGTAGATGCCCCACTGGTTGGAAGGAGCAATATGGAATCCGCGGTAGAAGGCAATCGCATCCGACGGCACCCGCGCTGGGTCTATTCGGCGAATGGTCTGATTGAGGTTCCTCAGCTCCTGCCAGATTGCCGCACGCTGCTTGGGGTCAGTAGCCGGACTCGTTCGATTGGCCCATTCCTGTCGCAGCGCCTTGATCCTCTCCGGCGGGCGCACCTCAATGCGCGTGGCAGTCGTCGAGACGCCGACCAACTCGGGCACTGCATGCAGCAACCCGTCGGCTGGCTGCGCTTCGTCCAGTACACCTGCCTCAACGGTCAGTTTATTCACGTGCAGCCAGTGGAGCAGATCGTCGAAAGCACGTTCTCGTCTCGTTACCGTGGCGGATGGAGCCATCACCTACTCCCTATCCGCCCCGGTCAGCTGATACTCGAACAGATCGGCTTCTCGAGCCAGCCGCCGCACCATCGCCAGGAACTCGTCGCCGGCAAGCCCGGCCAGTGGAACCCATGCAGTCGCCACGAGTCGACCACGCGCGTCGACCTTGAAACCGACAAGTCGGGTCGACCGGTTGCGGCGCCAGGCTCGAAGAGCGGCGTCTTCGATGGCCTCTACGGCGCTCGGTCGGAGAACGGTGCTTGTCAGCTCAAGACACCCGTCGCCTTCTGAAACGCGGACCGTCTGGCGACGACCGTCATCCAGGGTGACAACAACGTCGGTGGCGTCGATCCTCAGGTCATCCGCCTCACGGCACCAAGAACGCCAATCAGTCGTGACCATGGCTGCCCTCCTTACGCAGGTCGGCAGCGAACGCGTCAAGGCCGTGATCGCGCTCGTCGAATCGCCACTGCTCAACGCTGTCGGCCTCGCCCAGCAGGCGGACCAAGGCTTGTGCCACGCGGGTACGGTCGTGCTGCTTGGATGCCAGCGTTACCTCAGTCTCAACGGTAAGGTCATAGGTCGAATCCTGGGTCGTCAGGACGACGCCGAACCACCCGCGCTGCTGATAGCCAAGCTCCACAACGTCTGCGAGGTTGTCCTGTGTCTCCACGAGCCCAACCGGGCTGATGCAACGCACCATCAAACGCTCGCCGTCAGACCGCAGCAACAGCGTGAACGGCTGTTCACGACCGTTGGGCAAGCGTGCTGTCCCCATCAGCTTGCCTGGTCCACCATCGGCCGCCCAGACAATCGGATACCCAAGCTCGTCTCCGGCCGTCAACTCGGCGAATCGAGCAAGCGCCTCCGATGCGTGGGTTGGCCGCACTGCAGGCTTCCGTGACCTGCCTTGGCGCGCCCATTCAGGAATCGGAAATGCAGTCTCAAGCTTCGTGGTGATCGCGGCCACCGCGCGGCGAGTCAACAGCACCTCTTTGGAGACGTCGACAGTGGGTGATTCACTCTTCTTGACCGACAGCCCCTGGTGCATGAGCCGGAGGAAGGTGTTCATCCGGTTGAGGACCCGGTTGACCTGGAGCACCTCAACAGTGTCAGCAAGGCAGGGGTAAAAGACCTGCAACAACTCGCTTCCTGCCGGCTCACCTTTCCCGTTGAGCCGGCGGTCCGACTGCGACCGGACACGATCAATGCGGCCAATCCTCTGCTCCATTGCGGACGGCGTCCACGAGATGCCGTAATGGAAGACCTGCGAACAGAACGTGTGTAAGTCCTCGCCTTCCTGCAGAAGGTCCGTGGTGATGAGCACGAACGGGTAACCCGGCATCCGGAATTGCTGAATGACCGTCCGGTTGATGGCGCCGTGCATTCCCGCAACGGGCTGCTGCCGGCCAAGCTGGGTGCCGAATAATCTCGCCGTTTCCACCAAGGGCGTGGTCCGAGCGTCCGGCGCGTTCACGTCGAGAATCAGCTCGAAGTTCGCCGCGACATCCGCCAGTTCATCAAAGGCGCCCCAATCGCGCTCCGATCTTGATGTCTGGCGCTGGCGCTCCAGCACCTCAAGATACGCCTGAACGGCCGCATCGTCGGCCTCCTCCTCTTCGGCACCCCGCCGCGCTCGAAGGTCAAGGCTCCCCAGACGCCGAATCGTCATGACATACAGGTCGATGAAGGCGTGCCCGAGTCTGGCGACCGTCGCCAACAGCTGTCCACGCAACTGCTCTTCACGAAAACGATCGACAGGTCTCTGAACACGGGCGGCGTCAACGACAGGCCAGAGAGCCTGCCGAAGCTCGGCCCACTCCGCCTTTCTTAGCTCAGTAAAAAACGTCCGAACTCCCAGCTCGTTGCCAACATCCGGAACGTGTGACGCGGGAACGCGTTTCAAGGCGCTCTCGAACCGCTCACGCCAGACCATGGTGGCCTTTTCACCAAGGTCGCCACCCACGTCCCGAAGGAGTTCCACGGCGGCCGCCTGAAACGCTTCAACCCGATCCGCACGCTGATGGCGCTTGGCTTTGCCGAGGTAGTTAACGGCACGGCTCTTCAACAGCGTGCGAAGTTGATGGTCCGAAACACCGAGCCGTGTGGCCAGCGTAGACACCGCGTCCGCAGGGTCGACGCCGAGCAAGTCAGCGACGTGGTTGTGCTCGAAGAACGTCGAATACGCCGCTCCGGCCTGGATGAACCTGCGTGCGATGTTCGCGCCGCTGATGACTCGTTCGGGCCCTTCACCGCGGAAGAACCACGCGAAGAACGTGTCCGTCCCGCCGTAGTCGTCCAGTTGCCCTCGGCCTAAACCATCCTCGTCGTGTGACACCACCCCAAGCTCGGCCCGCTTCCGCGACGCCTCGACCTCCGACTTTGCTGCGTGGTACTGCTCCACCACCCGGTCGAACCGCCCCTGTACGGCGTCCGGGAGAGCCGCCCGCAACCTGGGGATGAGCCAGTCGTCGTAACTGTGATCGAGCTTCCGTTTCAGCTCCGTTACCGACGCCACGCGCCGAACGAACACCAGCGACTTGCGCCCTTCCTTCCAGGCCCCAGAAAGCGCCTCAACAATCGCGTCCATCTTCGGATGCGGCAACTCGGCCTGGAAGGTGTCCCGGTACGACCTGGCGAGTTTATTCACGTTCCTGACGTCAATGCCCTCTCGTTCTTCGACCTTGTCCGTCTGCTCCGCGTCATCGAATGTGCTTTCCTCTTCGCCGACCCTACGCTTCAGAGATGTCTCAAGGAAGCTCTCGAAGGACGCCAGCATGCCGACCTGGAACGACATGTTGAACTTCTCTGACGACAGCAGCTCAGCCACCTTCTTCTGAACCAGGGCAACGACCAGCCTTTGGCGAGGGTCGGTCACCGTGATCGGATGGTCGTGCGCATGCACTCCGCCGGCGCGCCATTCGCGTCGGTACTGATTCTTTGTGCGCGCCTCACCGTTGATGTCCATGCTGGTGACGCGCCGGACTAGGAATTTCGCCGCGGACCGCTGCTTCGCCTCGTCATCCAACTGGCTGTCCTTCAGCTGCGGGAACTCGCCGCCGAGGCCGAAGATATCCAGCTGGTTCCAGATGTGCCTATAGTCCTCTTCGAGCGGTGTCGCCGACAGGAACAACACCCTCTTCGCTCTGGGGCCGTACATCGGGAAGTCCCTGTGGCGTCCGGCCTCTGACGGGTGCCCGAATGCCAAAGCCAGTACACGATTGCGTGCAGCGACGTTTTTCCCGAAGCCATGCTTCAGGTTGTGACCCTCGTCGACGATGACGAGGTCGAAGGTTGGAAGGGCACAGCAGACCAGCCGGGCGACGTTGTCCTTGAAGTCCGCCTTGTTCAGGCGCAACAGCTCGCCGGCAGGGTCGAGCCAGGGCGCGGCAGCCCTGAGGGCGTCACGCAGTTTTCGCCTTCCCGTGCCGTCGTCGTTATCGCTGAGCCCAAGACTGAATGAGCTCAATCGACAGAAGAAGTCCCGCGCCGGCTCCACCACGGCTTCGTGCACCAGATGCACAAGGTTGTCGCACGCCACCAGCGGACGTCCGGGTTGGTCGTCGATCGTGCGATTCCTGAAGTCCGGGAACCTCACGTTGTACTTCGAGAAGTTCCGCAGTTCCTTCATCCACTTGCGCTGGATGTTTTCGCGCGGCGCGATGACCAGCACACGGAAGTCCGGCTGGAAGTGGCGAAACAGGGCCACGGCACCAAGCGCCACGTAAGTCTTGCCCATACCGACTTCATCGGCCAGGTATGCGACGCTGTGCCGCTTGAGGATGTTGTGGACCGCGACGGCACCTTCAAGCTGTTCATTGGCTCGCGGGCCCGGTCCCATCCGAGCACCGAAATCGAGCAGTTCCCCCGCCGATGCGACGTCAATCATTGGCGCTCTCGGCTTTCGGCGTCGCGCGACGCAGGAACCATCCGTCAAACCACTCGAGGAAGGCCGGCATCTTCTCTGGATCGCCGGCAATCAGGCGGTCTCGCGCGACCTGGGCGTCTCCAAGCTCGGCATCCAGCGCGGCCGCATCCTTCCGATGGTTCTTGAAGAACTCCGGAAACCGTTTCTTCAGTTCCTGACATGCCTGCCGTGCACACATCAGGGTCACGTACTGGTCGACGGGGTCGCCCTTACCGGCCGTCGCTTCGGCCGTCACCTTGCGCACCAGGTTTGGCAGCGAGTCATGCTTCTGCCCGAATAGCCGGTAGGCGGCCTCCTTCTCATTGGCGGGAAGAGCCTTAGACACGGCGCGTTCCAAGTTGCCGAAAGCGAGGAAAATTCCCGCAAATCGATCAAAGAACGTCTCGTCGGCGACCAGCCGCTCGAACTTAGCAAGCAGTTCTGCGCCCTCATCTGACTGTGCGATCTCCGGCGCCCGATTCTGGAGAAACTCCGCCCGCTGGGACGCGGTCAGCAGCGACCAATACTTCAGGATCTCTGCCGGTGTCAGATCGAACAACACCGACGGACGCGCGTGCATACCCTCTTCCTGGACCAGCACAAAAGCTTCAGGCCCATTCCCCGCGCGCACCTCAAGGAGGGACGTCGACTTCAAAACCGTTTCAAGCGCCTTGGCCTCGACCGCATCCATCGTCACCCAGTCCCGAGCTGGCAGGCTCGATCGACTCAGGACGTCGACACCACTCCACAGGAGTGTGATCGCGGGTGATGCGCCAGGCGCGTCCCAATACAGCGCGCCTTCGGACGTGTTCCATGAATACCGTACGACCAGCGGAGAACCTCCGCCCGTGGCACTACCCTCGTCTTCCGACCTGGGGATGTAATCGCTTGCCTTCGCCGTGTCTGGCATCAACCACCAGTCCGGCTTCTGTCGTGGTTCAACTTCAACCAGGAAGCCGGTCTCCAGGTTCCCACCCCTGTTGTGAGCAGCCCGGGTCAGGTTGGCCGATCCGATGAACAGCACCTCACGTTTCGGCGAGGTCTGGAAAAACCGATACACCTTGGCGTGGACACTTCGCGTTCTGGCACCGTCGGCCTGTTTCCCGAAGCTCAACAGGTCGGCGGGCAGGCGCCCCCACAGGACGTCATCTCTCTGTCGCACGCCTTGATAAAAGGCCTTGGAACACAACACCTCCTGCTTGTTCCCTCGTGGCAGGAACACTCGTGTCTCTTTCGGCACGAAGGTGCTGATCAAGGTGTGCAACGGTGAACTGTCGAACCCTTCGTCAAAATATGGGGAGATCACTTCCAGATTCATGCCGGAGAGGGACCGTCCGGCAGCCGCCTTCAGGAAGTCGACCACCGGCTGCGAACCGTCGTAGAACTGCGTGTGCAACTGCCCGCCCGCGCTGCGAGTCTGGCGCTGGTCGGTTCGCTGCAGGAACGCGAGAATCGCCTTCAGGGCTCTATGGTCATCCCCGCTCTTCGGTCCTGCGCTGACGAGCCGCTTCTTGATAAAGGAAATCAGGTCTCCCTTCAGTTTCGTGAAGTCCCCCTCTTCGATGACCTCCGTGTGGCACACCTCGACGTTCTCCCACCAACCAGTACGCGTGAGGTTTGCGGAGAGACTCGAGACCAGCAACGCCTTGGCCGTGTGCCCACAGTCGTCGGCTTCCGTGGCTTCTACCAGAGCGAAGATGTTCTTCGGATGGAAGATGCCGGTCGCCTGGTGCATCGGGATGCGCTGCACGTCGAGCTTGGCTCCACCGGCCTCGGGAACGATACCGTTGCGGTCGTAGTAAACGGCGATCCCGGAGGGCACATCCTTGATGGCGTCTTCGAGCTGCGCGAGCTTGAGTGTCGGCGCATGACTCAGGGGCACCTGGAAGAACAGGGGCAGGATGTCTTGTTCGAAGAAGCCCGGATCAAACTGAAACGTCAGGAACGCTGCCGCGAGCACTCGCCGCCCAGCCAGGACCTGCTCGATGTGTTCGGATAGGACGGCGCGGGGGGGCATGGCAGCCATGGTCATTTGTGCAGCTGCACGGCGATTTTGTGGAGGGCGTCAATGAAGTACGAGTGGCGCCAGAAGGACGGCAGTTCCTTACGACTTGGAAGACCGCCCAGATTGTCGTCACGGTACCGGACGCGAAGTCGGCCGGCGGACTCGTCCACCCAGGGGCCCGCGCCCGCCCGGGCCTTCATCACGAACGCGTTCTGTTCCATCAACAGGTCGAGAGCGCGGGAGTAGTCACCTGAGGCCAGCGCGTGTCCCATGTGCCCCCACCGCACGCCAGCCGCCGCGTCGTGGGTGGCGTCCCCGGTGACCGAGCGTAGTTCCGCTTCCAGTGCTTCGAGAGCTTTCGGGTCCAGGCCCACTAGGCCATCGCCCCACTGCTTCCGAACGTGTTCCGCGATCTCTGCCTTTGTCTGGCCATCGCCACCCATGAGGACACCAAACAAGGCGCTTGCGGGCGCGAGCAGACTCTCCGCGATGCAGATACGTTCCAGTCGGTCCGCCGCGGCAACACCTGCGCCGCCCTGTTGCCGGCATCGCTTCGCCAAGTGTCTTATCGCCGGCCCTGACAGAGTCCACTCGTCGTCGGGCCTGCCGCGTTCGAGATCCGCGACCATCGCCGTCGCAAGGGCCGACTGACGGCCGTGCGTCGCATCCGGTCCTCGTCCGAGCAAGAGATGTTCGCGGAAGGCATCCCGTTCGACGACGTCCAACGTCGGGCTCAGCACCCGCCCGATCGCCTTCAAAATCGCCTTGTCAGCCCCGTCGGCGTCGAGGTCTACCCTGGGCTTGAGGAGTTTGGCCACGACCGCGTCCGCGTTCTTCAGGCCACCTGCCGCAAAGGCGGGCATGTACACGCGTTCGATTAACCGCCGACCGGCCGGCGACACCCGCGTCGGTTCGCCTTCGAGCAAACCCGCTGCCCTCGCCGGACCTGAGTACAGGCCCCAGAGTCCGTAGGTGCGCTGATTGCTCAGGATCTGCCCAGTGGCGTCCGCCGCAATTCGGATTCGACCACCGTCGGCGAACGCCTTTGCCACGCGCTCGATGCCACGCAGGCTCACTGCGCGGTCGGCACGGTAGCGCGCATGCCCAGCCATCTGTTCCCACTTCAGGAAAACCGCAAGATCCGACTCTGCTCCGTTCGCCTCGCGCACCCGCTCCGTGAAGTGATAGCCAAGAATCGTGCTGCTGAAGTCGCGGACAGAAGTCGAAACCGTTGTCACGTTCCCAACAACGTGACGGCCGAGTCGAGACCAGAGCGGCTGGATCCCGAGCGGATCACGGGAGCCTTTGACGGCGGCTTGAGGGTCGACCTCGGTCAGAAAGGGAAACATCTAGGTAGCACG